>JAGWGB010000004.1 GCA_028867595.1 Nitrososphaerota archaeon
CATGTGAAAATCTAAACTGAAAAACTCTCATATCTTAAAACTATTTTCTGTGGGGGTGTCGACATCTATGTATTTTTTATCTCACTTGTTTCTTTTTTAAGAATGGCAATCTGAACGAGTTCTCTGAACATCATGTCTGCTGTAACAAGGCTAGTGTACATCTCACGCACTTGATTGTAATCCATACTTGCCTTGTCTGGCATCTTTCCAAGTGGCAAAAGTATCTCTTCTATGAACTTCCACATCTCTTCAAATGGTGGTCTTGCCTCTTCCTGTATCATTATCTTTTACCCCTCTGGTGTTGAGTCACAAGCAAATTCAGGAACGAACTATTGTCAAGAGACTTGTCTCTCTTCTTTGCTTCTTTGACTACTTTTTTGAAATATTCATAACATTCATTTTTTACAGTAATGCTTTTGTACTCTTTTCGAGGCACAAGTATATTTGTCCGGTACGTTGATAAACCATTTGTAGACGTTTTTTGGAAACATATTAAAAAATTCTCCTATTTATGGAAATGAAAAACAATCAAGGTGCAAAATCAAATTCGCTAAATCTCGAGCAACCCTATCTACTCATTTTATCTGCACTCATGCTATGATTGGGTTTTGAATTCTGTGCTATGATGTAATACTCATGAATCTTAGAACTATTTCAACCCACTTTAACCAATTTGGTTCATAGTCTGCAAATGTGAGGCTTTGCATTTTACATCTTGTATAAAACTGTCACAGTTTTTCTAGTGTGGGTTTGGATTGTTACAAATTATGATCACTGAAACGGATGTCGTAAGATCACATTCCAAACATTCGGTTAAACTTAGATAGTTGTACTTCTGTAGAATTTGCTGCATACCATTGAAATTCTATCTTGTACTTTTTCTATTGCCATTGTTTTTATCCTCATCTGCTTTTGCAATGCCATCAGTCAAAGATTCTGATCTAGTTGTACAAAAATATGTTTCAGATATATGTTGTAGTCCCACTACAATGGCATTTGTAGGAAATGATATTCTAGTTCTTGAAAAATCATCAGGAGAAGTACACATAATCCGAGATGGTGTCTTTCAAGGTACGCCAGTGTTAAAAGAGAATGTTACAAGCTATGACGATCAAGGAATGCTTGGAATTGATGTGGTAGGCAAGAAAGTTTATCTATATTTTACAGAGTCATCTCATCCTGAGGGGCCGGTAATCTGTAACTGCGTTTACAGTTATGACTGGGACGGTCAAAATCTGGTGAATAAGACATTGGTAAAAGCAATGCCTCACTTTGAATATTTTCACATAGGAGGTATAATGACCACAGACCTTAACGGTTCCACTTACTTGGTAGTAGGAGATAACGGGAGATTTGAAGACAACAAGGGAGGTGTTCTTGCAAACAATGTAACAGGTGTGCCAGATGATACTGGCGTTATAGTACGTCTTGTCCCTCCTGGGCCGTATTATGCAATTGGAATACGAAATAGTTTTGGTCTTACTGTGGATCCAGTTACGGGTAAGCTATGGGAAACAGAGAATGGCCCAGATTACGGTGATGAGGTAAACTTGGTAAATCCCAACTTTAACAGTGGTTGGGGAATTGTAGCGGGTCAGGCAAACGCCACTCAGTTGGCAGAGATTCCGCGTTACCAAAATTATGTTTATCATGACCCACAATTTACATGGCAAAAGCCTGTTGCACCAACGGCGATATCCTTCGTTGCTTCAGAAAAGTTTCCAAGCTACAAAGATAGTGTACTTGTAGGAGATTGTAACAATGGAAATTTGTATAAATTTGAATTAAATCAAAACAGAGATGGATTTGTGTTCAATTCTCCACAACTACAAGGTAATATTGTTCGTACAGGTGATTCTATGGACGAAATAATGTTTGGCAATGGATTTGGGTGCGTCACAGACATAAAAGTAGGTCCAGACGGACTGGTCTATATCGTATCTCTTTCTGATGGTGTTATCTACAGACTAGTGCCTACCAAATATGTTGATCCTCTGCAAACTATTGGTAATTTCCAATATTTGATATACATTATACCGTTTGTTGGTGGCGCCTTGGCTATTTTCTATTTTAAGAGATCAAAGAAAAAATTTACAACGCAAAACAAAACTACATAGCGCATATCTACAATTAAATCGATAAGCTCCTGGCCTAAATGAAAAGTAATTTTAATGATGCGACTTGATTCAAAGGAATGACTTGGCAAATTACTTCAGTCAGACCAAGTTATCTTCTTCTCTTCTTGTTGATACTGTCAGGATTTACACATATATGGAATGCAGTAGGATTTCCTGACATTTTTTTTGATGAAGGCGTATACATGAGACGTGCAATGCATGTAATGGCAGGGCTTGGTCCGCAAGAATCTTACTTTCATGATCATCCGTTCTTTGGGCAGATCTTTCTTGCCGCTACACTTGCCTTGACCGGTTTTCCCAACTCGCTTCACCCATCATCCAGTCCAGATTCTATTTCTACACTATATGTTGTGCCACGAATAATCATGGGTATTCTTGCTGTCTTTGATACTTTTTTGATTTACAAGATTACAGAAAACAGATATGGTACAAAGGTAGCGTTAATCGCTTCTATGCTTTTTGCTGTCATGCCCATAACTTGGCTTGTGCGTAGAATCCTTCTCGATTCAATTCTATTGCCATTTCTTCTTATTTCTATCCTGCTTGCTTTGAATTTAAAAAATTCCCATCACAAAAACTTGCTAGTTCTATTTTCAGGCATATGTATGGGTCTTGCAATATTCACCAAGATCCCAGTTTTTACAATGATACCGCTTGTTGCAGGATTGATTTACTTTAATCAAAGAAATACCAAACTTGTAATGCTATGGTTAATTCCAGTGATCGTAATCCCTCTCCTCTGGCCGCTCCAAAGTCTAGATGTTGGACAACTTAATCTTTGGATTGGCGACGTTCTTGGTCAAGTGCAAAGGCACAGCTATGGTCTACCGTACATATCTGAAGTGTTCTTACAACTTGATCCTGTTTTATTCATTTTAGGAATAACGGGAATTGCATTTTGTATTCACAAAAAAGATTATTTTATTCTGATGTGGTTCATTCCATTTGTAATCTTTCTTCTTGCTATAGGGTTTAACCAGTATTTTTATTGGATTCCAGTCCTGCCAGTTTTCTGCATATCGTCATCTATTATAATCGTAAAAGTCTTGGAATTAATCAAGAAAAAAGACAAAAACAAGGTCTTGCCATATGTATTAGTTTTGGGAATAGGAGTGTTTGGTCTTACAAGTACTATGTTGATAATCACCACAAACATGACGTCAAGCGAGTTTCAGGCAGCATCGTTTGTCTTGCAACATGTAAAGGATAATGACAACAAAACTACAATCCTTGCAAGTCCCACATATTCGTGGATGTTAAGTTATGTATTTCACAAACAAAATGTGTTTGCTGATTATTCCTTTATTCAATGGCAACCAGTTACTACTCCAAAAATCATCTTGATTTTCGATCCTCATTATGATCTGAATAATGGAGAACAATTTGTGCGATTGTATAATGATTCAAAATCCATTGCTACATTTGATGGTGACGCATTGAAATATGATATACGATATTATCCTTATACAAGTATTAAACAAAACTACGAGGGAAGCCACATAGAAATTAGGGAAAAGGGATAGTCAAAAATCTGGAAGAAACTAACTCCAGACTTTTTCTTTGAATGTCCATTTTTTGTTGAGTATGAAATTGCCTATGGATGCTATTGCCACTGATACAAACAGAGAAAGTGCATAACTCATGTGCTCTGTACCTACCAGTAGGTAGACCATGCCAAGTTGAAATATTGCTCCAATGCTGCTAAATGCTAAAAACGTGATATATTGAACAAGCGTCCTTTTGGCAGTGGTATTCCTATCTTCAAACGTCCACAACTTGTTTAGGACAAAGTTGGATGTCATTGAAAATACGATTCCAATCATTGTGGCATAAATGTACCATAGATTAGAAAATACTGCGCCAAAGAGGAATGAGACAAGATAATTCACAAGCAGTCCAGACGCCCCAACCGTATAGAATCGTCCAGCTTTTGACAAAAAGCGTACTGAAGTTCTTCTCTCTTTTTCAGGTTTTCCATATCTGTATAGCTTCCATACTGATTTGACATAATCTGAGATTACTGTCCTGTCAAGTTTGCTTTTGCCAGATTTTCTGTCAGTAAAATTATAAGGTATTTCTCTAACCTTTGCACCTCTTGCCTTGACAAGTATCTCTAATAGTATCTTGTATCCTATTGCATCAAAACTGATATTTCGTATTATGTGTCGCCTAAATGCAAAAAAGCCCGACATGGGATCTTTGATCTTAATTCCAAGGCTTCGCTGGGCTATTTTTGTTGCTCCTCTGCTAATCAACTTGCGTTTGAAAGGCCATCCTGTTATAGAACCACCTTCAACATATCTTGATGCTACAACAATATCACAATCTGATCTCTTCATCTCTTCTATCATTTTTGCAATGGTCTCTGGAGGATGAGAAAAGTCGCTATCCATAACCACAACTGATTCTCCAGTTGATGCTCTAATGCCAGTTAGTATGGCTGAGCTTAGACCTTTCTCGTCTTTGCGATTTATTATCCTAATCTCACAAGTTCCTGTGGTTCTTGCTCTTCTTGCATATTCTTCTGCTATTTTTCCTGTACCGTCTGGAGAGTTGTCATCAACTACAATTATCTCTGCGTTTGCTGCCAGAGGCAGGCAAGATGAAACAATATCTAGTATCTTTGTAATGTTTTGAGATTCATTAAATGTTGGAATTATTACTGAAAGAGATCGTGTACGAGTAGAGATCTCAGTTTTTGTTAGAGACATGGCTTCTGCCCTTTTTCGAGCCGCATGCCTATTAAAATTTTGAGTTTGATTGCCTACACCAATATATCTATCTAACAACACTTTATTCATCTATGACAGGACTGTTTAGCAAAAAGAAAACACCATGTGCCATCTGTAAAAAGGAAGTCTCTCATACTCATAAACCCAAAAACAGCTGGAATGTCAATGGCTTACTGTGTGGCAATTGCTATGTGGATCTCATGGAAAAATACTTTGAAAATGATAATGATGACAAATGTACACTTTGTGGCGATACTCCAGGATCATTCAACCTGTGGAAACCAAAAAAGGAATGGGAAGTAACGGGATGGCTCTGCAAGCCATGTTTTGATCAGAAAGAAAAACAAGATAACGATCTGAAAAATTTTTGTTGTTTATGTGGAGCAAAGATTGGCTTTGTCAGCTATAGTCCAAAAAAAGAATGGAATATGAAAGGTAGCTTGTGTAAAAATTGTTGGACTATGAAAACAAAAACATAACATATCATGAATCTGAGCTTTTCTACTTGTAATGTATTATAGAACAATTTGTGCATATGAAGATAGACAATACGAAACAATGGTCAATGCAGTGTAAGTATTGTCAAATACAGGGCAAGAAACCCATCTAGGTAAGAGTTTACCTACGATATACGGTGTCCTGATCTTGATAATGGTTTTTTGTATTCCAGAAAACAACGCATTCGCTGCTTGTCAGTCGTCTGAAAAATGCAATATAGATACACGTGATAACTCTACTTTATTATTCAATCAATTCTCAAATTCCACTTTATTATTCAATCAATTCTCAAATTCCACTTTATTATTCAATCAATTCTCAAATTCTACATATTTGGAAAAAACCAATTCATCTGTTGCATTGGAACATCTAGGACTCGTAGATGCAATAGCTGAAAATAGTACCAACCAGACACTTGTACCAGCACCTGTCAAATCATTTCATTTTACTAACAAAATAGACTCTACAGGAAACAGCAAAAAAAATAATGATGACGTATTGAATCTTCAAGGAGATAAATATCTTAATGAAAATTCGTCTACTACAAACCTGGATGCCCTAACTGTATCTGCATGGATAAAACCCGATTATAGTCAAGGCTCTTCTGTTTTTACTGTGATAAGTGATGAAAATGCGTTTATGCTTGATATCAATAATAACGTCCCACCACCAAAAATGGCCGTTTTTTCTATATTTGATGGCATCAAGTGGACAACAACTCAATCAACTCATCCGATACCGGAACAATGGACATTTCTGACTGCTACATTTAATGGAACTGAGATGAGACTCTATGTAAATGGAACCTTAGAGGGTATGTCCACAGTTACCAAAGTTCCAATTCTTGTAAATGGCAAGCTCACAACTAGCCTAATACAAAATATCACATCTGATGCAAACGTTACAATTGGTGCATATTATGAAAAAGCCCGGATGTACACAAGGGATCACTTTTCAGGTGAAATTTCTGATGTAAATCTGTATGATGTATCTTTGACACCGAAACAGATTGAGCAAATATACTTCAACACAAAAACTGGATTTGGTTAGTACGTTCAAATTAATTTTAATCATTCAGATTTTTTAAAACATATGAAAATCTGAGTTACCTTATAATCTACTACGTTGTAAATCTATGTCATGGCAGATGCAACATTTAGGACTCACATGCTACACGATCTTAGCCATTTTGGGCTAAGGCTAGTCGTAGGAGTTTTCTTTATTGTTCACAGCCAACTAAAGTTTGGTAGCGGATTTGGACAATTTCTTTCCAGTCTTGGATTGCCTCCAGAGATGGCTGTTTTAGTCGGATTGTTAGAGCTTGTTGGAGGAGCCCTTCTCATAGTTGGAGTGTTATCAAGGATAGCAAGCAGTATAATCGCAATTGACATGCTTGGCGCTATAATCTATGTAAAAAAACTAAAGGCATTTTCAGGAAATCAAGGCGTAGAACTTGAACTTTTGGCGCTAATCATATTGCTCACTATACTGGTTCTTGGACCTGGTAGAATATCTGTGTCCCATATTGTAAAAAAGATTCCGAGATTTTTACAATAATTCTTACGACAAACACATAAAATAAAAATTGAAATTGGCATTATCTACACAATCATACTGTGAAAAGTTCAATAGACGATGCTTTTAACCCTCTTGAATTCTGTGATCTATGCTTTCAAAGGGGCATGCCAAATCTCTGTGAAACCTACAAAAACACCTTCACAAAAATAAGCCCAATACATTTTTCCCAACAAGCCAAATTGGATAGGTTGCTCAATACTCTTCAAGTGATACCAAGAATGGTAAATAGACGGTGGACTTGCACAATGGATACCACACGGAAGGAATTTCTTGATTCGTTATGGGGAATTGGAGTGTCTGTTCACACCCTAGATGACCATCTCAAAGTCTTGACCAGGTTATACAAACCCGAAATAAGAAGACTGGCAGAGCCTGAGATTGTAGATCTTCCAAATCAAGATTCGTGGGAAGAGTTTGATCCAAAAACCAGGGCTTGGAGTCAAGTCAATGTAATCAATAAAAACAAAAAATTTACTGCAAAAGTCAGACTAGGTAATATCTTAAAATGCTCCGGCATGGAAGGAACAAGTTACTATCGTACTAACAAAAATGATGATTCTATTACTCTTATTCCTATGGAAAAACGCGCTGCACGTAATATCATGTGTGCTATCGCAGAGCCAACCATTGTACATTGGAGACCTGATAAGATGGAAAAATTTGCTTTCATTGATGTGACAGAACTAGACAATATACCTGATGAAATTTTCAGCTTTTTGCAAAGACTAGGTAAAAAAGACAAAAGAGTTGCTAATTCACTTGTGTTTGAAAGTGAAGATCTGGATTTGGTAAGAGACACATTGAGTTGTATCAAAATAAATTTGGAAAAATCATCTGAAACTGTAAATATTGAGTCATTTGCCAAATCTGGCACATCTATAACAATCAACAATATTGCAAGCGAAAGATTGCAGGTCATGCTTGATATTGTAAAAGAAATGGGAGGAATGATTTCATCGCAAGAAGATCATCTCATAATTTCAGGAAAACGCGGATCTGTTAAAATTATCTTTGTGGATGATGATAAGAGTATGCAAGATGGAAACATGATGCAAATTTCAATTTCTGCATTAGAAGATTCTCCCAGACTTTCTGAAGTTTTGTCAATGATACGAAAGAAACTAGGACTTTTAGATGTCTCTCTTGACGCGTTGCTTGCTCAGCGTTGGCCAATATTGAATGACACAGATTTGCAATATGTAGTACAAACTGCGATCTCTTGGTATTCGTCAAATCCAATCTTGGCCGGAAAAATAATAAGCGAAAATAACAAGTTAGATAAGATAAAAGCCTGGTACACAAAAATAAAGGAAGGAAAAATTAGGTCCTCTCTTGATACCATAACACTTGGAAAAATAATTAAAAGATTGGAATCAAATTAATCATATGGGAAAAATCATACTGACAAGTCCTACGCATCTCTTATGTATTAAAAACAACAAATACGTACTATGAAAGGTAATGGACTTGTTATCATTCCTGTAATTTTCGTAGCAATATGTGTCATAACATTTCAGTATGCATATGCGGATGACCAAATTACGATACCGCTAGGGGCGTCACACCAGAGCACTGGAGTTTTTTATTCTCCATCTCTCATAGACATTAAAGTAGGAAGTACCATAACTTGGAAAAACGATGACACTGTAGCACATACTGTATCAACTGGGACTCCAAATCTTGGGACAGATGGAAGAATAGATAGTGGTATAATTAACTCGGGCAAAACTTTCTCTTATACGTTTGATAATGCTGGAGTATATGGTTACTATTGTCTTATTCATCCTTGGATGACTGGAACAGTTAATGTCGAAACAGACTCGCCACCACAGACGCCGGTCACACTTTCAATCTATACTGATAAAACTGATTATCATGTAGGAGATAATATCACAGTATCAGGACAAGCGTCTAGGTTTGTTCCAAATGAGATAGTCACAGTATGGGTAACTGACGTTTCTGGAAATGGTGTTGCATCAAATCACGTATCAACTGAAACATCGGATCAGTTCTCTACAACAATAATGCCAACTAACTTGTGGATTCCAGGAAAAGAGTATGTAGTTAATGCTCAATATGGGGCAAGAGGAACAATTGCCACTACTAACATACAGTACGAATCTGGGAGCTTGGCAATGCCAAGTTGGATCAAAGATAGTGCAAGCCAATGGTCAACTGGTCAATTATCAGACAAATCATTTTCTACAGGGATACAATATATGATAAAGCAGGGTATTGTTCAATCTCCGAAACTCTATTTTGTAACAGATTCCAACTTTCATATCCCTACATGGGTAAAAAACACTGCAACATGGTGGGTTCAAGGAACTGTATCTGATGCTGACTTTGTAAGTGAAATTCAATATCTTCTCACGTCGGGAATTATCAGGGTTAGTCCATGATCTAATATGAAATTAATTTTCCCAATACCATTTTTGTCTGAAACCCTCGTGTTTTGCAGGATGAGCTGCCTTGAAATGTCGCTCTAACCTTATGGGATCGTCAAATTTCATTCCGCATTCCTTACACTTGAATTCTTTATGTTCGTCTTTCGTATTGGGTCATACTATACTACGTAATCTAGATTTAATGTATTGTGTAACTGTGTTACTCTAACTCTTTTTCAAAATTTGATTAGAAGAGAAAAAACAATTTACTTCTGTATAGTGTAAACATTCAGGAGAATCATTTTGTATGAAATTTTAATTTTCTAATATTATTCTACATTATTAGAATTAAGATTTGTTTTAAAAAATTATCTTTAATCAACAAATTAAATATATATTAAAATTAGTCTGGCCTAATGAAACGATTCACAATTTTACTGCTTGTTGTACTGACCATGTTGTTCTCATCAAACTCAGTAAATTATGTTAGTGCTGATACAAATCAGCATATACCTCAATGGTTCAGAACTAATGTAAGCATCTGGCTTTCGGGAGATATGGATGATCAGCAATTCATGCAGTCAATTCATAAACTTGTTACTGATATGTCATTATCTCAAAACAACACAAAAACAACCACAACATACTTCAGTACATTGCAGCATACGAAGAACTGTAACAATCAGAACTTTCCAAAGGTGGATTGGTCTGGCTGTGATTATTCAAACGCATATCTGAGCCATGCTGACCTTAACAATGCAAATCTACAAGGAACTAACCTCTCACGTGCAAATCTTGAAAAAGCTGATTTGGTCCAAGCAAATCTACGTGGCGCCAATCTTGACTATGCTGAAATGACAAACATTGATTTGCCATATGCAGATATGGCTGGTGCTAGTCTTGTAAGCACTGATGCTTCGTTTGTAGACTTTCACTTTGCAATCTTAAATGATGCGAATCTTACAAATGGAAATTTTCATGACAGTTCCTTTTCTTGGTGTCTTCTCGAAGGTGCTGTCTTGAAGCATGCTAATCTTGATCATGCTGAATTGATACAAACAGATCTTTCTGGTGCTGATCTGAGTAACGCTGATCTTTCTGACGCAAGACTTGATGGTGCAAATCTGACAAACGCAAATCTGTCTGGTGCAAACTTGCATAGTACAGACCTCGGAGGTGCAATTCTAACCGGTGCAGACTTGAGATGCGAGAATAATTCTATTTGCAACTAGGATGCTCAATAAAACGAATTTAATTTAATTTCTGACATTTGACAAATTGAACTTAGTGTGATTTATAGAAAGTTAATATATTCATAGTACGGATATGTACGGTACTTCTCCAGTGAATTATAAAAATAATAATATGTAACCAAAAATAATTACTCTAAAATCACAAGTATGTGAATTGATTCAACTCGTATTTTGTTATGCGGTTTCAAACAGCATCTTTTTTATTATCTAAAAGTTAATGATTATGATCTAGAGACAAATGATTCCGCCTGGCATAGTTGAACGCATGTATAGGACATTTTATGAGATATCGCCTGATCTAGTTTGCACATTGGATGATGATGGAATAGTATTGGATGTAAACCAAAGAATGCTTGATCATTTTGGCTACTCTAAAGACTATGTGCTCGGTAGATCATGTTTTGACTTTATTGCAGATGGATACAAAAAAACCGCATTAGATGGATTCAGGGAGATGAAGGAGAAAGGAATTGGACCTATGATAGAACTGTCATTGATCAAAAATGGCGGTACCACATTTTTTGGATTGTGTAGAGGTGCAAGAGTATCCGATGACGAGAAACAGAACGGATATCTCATAACAATACAAGACATTTCACCTATTCGTGAAGCACTAGAAAAAGCAAAACATGCAGAAGAGCAGGCAAAAGCAAGATACGACGAACTAAAAAAGACTCATGAATCCCTGCTGGTACTAGAAAAAAAATACCAAAATCTCTATGAGAATGCTCCTGATCTATTGCGTACAATTGATCTCTATGGCATAATAGTGGACTGCAACGAATCCTATGCAAAAAACCTTGGATATTCAAAAGAGGAAATTATTGGCAAATCGCTTATTGAACATACGTCTAAAAAAAGCTATGATGAAATGATGAAAGGAATTGATGAATGGAAGTCTAGCGGAACTATATCAAATAAAGAAATTTGGATGAAAAGAAAAGATGGATCTGAGTTTCCCACCCTGCTCTCTGGAGTTAGCATTTATGACGAAAACGGACAAGTTGTTGGTAGAACGGTCTCACTTAGGAACATTACTGACATCTACCAGGCAAAAATGATAATAGAACAAGATCAATCAAAAATAAACGAGCAGTATGAAGAACTAAAAAAGACAAATCTCTTGCTTGGGATGACTGAACAAAAATACCGAAGTCTGTACAACACTTCTCCTGATCTACTACGTACAATTGATTCTGATGGTACAATCACTGATTGCAACTATGCATATGCAAAAAACCTTGGCTATTCAAAAGACGAAATTGTAGGAATGCAAATCTATGATCACACTGCAGAAAAAAGCCTTGATAATATGAAAGAGATTTTTAACTTGTGGAAAAGTGGTACTAGTGTAGTCAATAAAGAAATTTGGATGAAAAGAAAAGATGGTACAACTTTTCCTGCCTTGTTGAGTGCAACCATATTTTATCAAGGCAGCAAGATGGGAAGTAATACGGTAATTAAAGACATTACTGATCTATATGATGCAAAAAAGAAGATAGAGGAAAATGAGATGCGTCTACGAGAGCAATACGAAGAGCTACGAGACGTCGAAAAATCAAAAGAAGAATTTCTCACCATGATAACACACGAGCTGAAAACTCCTCTTGTGCCAATACAAGGCTATGTTGACATATTGCTTGCAGAAAAGTTTGGCACGTTAACCAATGAACAAAAACATAGGCTTGAGATAATAAAATCCAACGTAAGATATCTCATGAAACTAATGTCTGACCTGTTAGATGTGCAAAAAATTGAACTTCGTCAATTAAAGCTAAATAAAGAAAACAATAACCTTGCTGATATAATGCGTGAAGTAATAGAGAATGTTAAACCAGATGTAGAAAAACACAACATCAAAATTTCGGCAAATCTCCAACCTGGTCTTTTTTGTATATGTGATAAGTTAAGAATGGCCCAAGTCATAAATAATTTGATTAATAATGCATTAGATTTTTGTCCTAAGATAAACGGCCAGATATTTATAAAATTACATGCTGATGGAACAAACTACAAGATCATAATAAAAGACAACGGAATTGGAATATCAAAAAGTAAACTTGATAAAATTTTTGTTAAATTCTATCAAGTTGATACATCTACCACTAGGGAACATGGAGGTTCAGGTATAGGGTTGGCAGTGTGCCGTGGAATCGTAGAAGCACACGATGGTAAAATATGGGCCGAATCAGAAGGTGAGGGAAAAGGCACTGAAATCCATATCTTGCTGCCTCAATAACTCAAAGAGAAACTTATCCACTTGAATAAAAACGCCTGTAATTGTAATACTATTTCATTAACAATGTTCCTTAACAAAGTGTCACAATTTTTTATAAATTATCTGTGTATTGGAAATTATGAGGATAACAAACAATGTTGTAGTTGCATCAATCCTGATGTTGGCTATGCCTTTCTATGGGGATATTTTTTCAGCAATTGCTCAAGTATCAGCAAAATCACTGATGCCAATGCTGTTATCCTCGTTAGGTATTGCTTCCTAATTGTAACCTATCAGTGTGTTGATGAAATGTTTGTTAAAATCAAACATTCTTTCATATATCTTGATCTAGCGAATAATCATGAGCTGCATTTCTTGTAAATGATCTGATTTGGAATTAATATTAGACAACAATGAAAAGAAACGGGTTTCGGAATGTATCTCAATGTAAAACAATTAAAAATCGAGAAATTTTTGCCAATTGCAATTCATTCAAAAATTAATTAATTTTTAGTAATTGCTTATATACAAGCAAACAGACTCGTCTTTAGTGAGAATCAGCCTTAAAGGATTATTGTTATTCGGTGTTTTGATTAGCGCTGCCGGCATATCTCCAGCATTTGCTGCCTCTGGCGGTTTTATGGCTCAGCCAAATTCAATGGATGCCAACTCTTCTATGGGTATGACTAATAATACAACTCCTGCTAATTTACCTCCTCCAGCTTACTTGGTGACAAATGCTTCTGGCAATTCCGGTACTGTCGTAAGCATGAATACTGCTACCCCTGGAATCTCTGTTGCAACAGACAAGGCGTCATACAATGATGGAGACAAGATAATGATTACAGGTAAAACTCGAGATTATCTGGGAGACACACCACTTACACTAATTATAAGAAATCCTGTTGGAAATGTAGTTTCAATAAACCAGATTCCAGTAGGAGCAGACAAAACCTTTTCATCAAGCCTCACTGCTGGTGGTGCCTTGTGGCAGGCTGCCGGTACATATTCTGTTTATGTGCAGTTTGGAGGGCAAGAAAGGTCTGCTACAACAACGTTCCAATTCTCCGGCTCACATGTTGGGGCTGGAAATACAATTCAAGTGGACGGTACCAATTCTTCAGTGACTTATACTATAACAAATGGTAAAGTGCTAGATATCAAAGCAGATACCAACTCAAAGTCGCTTATTGTATCAATTCAAACAACCGGTGATGGTGCTTTGACCATTTCTATGCCTAGAACATTGATTGATGCAAAGAAGACCGATGGCTCAGATGATCAATACTTTGTACTAAATGATGGTCAGGAAAATGACCAATTCCAAGAGACGACCACAACAAACACTGACAGGACTCTCCAAATTCCATTCTCTGACGGAACATCCCAGATAGAAATAATCGGAACATTTGTAGTTCCAGAGTTTGGTACAATAGCAGCAATGATACTTGCAATTGCGGTAATATCCATAATCGCAATATCTGCCAAGACTGGATTGAGATTTACACCTAAGGTGTAAACCTCACCATAAAATTTTCAACAACATACTACGGCTATTAATGTCAAAATTAGACACAAACACAAGTGTCTTCTGTTATATTACACGTATGATCTAGTCATGATATCAGTTGGACCATGGTTCTTGATCTCGATAATGCGAAAACATCTGACATAACTGCTATTAAAGCAGACAATCTGCAAAAAATATATCGTGATAATATTAGGGCAGTAGATGGAATAAGCTTCTCAGTTAGACAAGGTGAAATATTTGGGCTACTCGGTCCAAATGGAGCAGGAAAAACTACCACAATTAAGATGATGATAACTCTCACGAAAGCAACATCTGGACAATTACATGTATTTGGAATCGATGTTTCAAAATCTCCAGAAGAAGTAAGAGAAATGCTGGGATATGTTCCACAAAGCATTTCTGTTGACGGTGATCTTACCGCCTATGAGAATTTACTCATATTTGCTAAACTTTCATACGTTGACAAAAAGGAGCGTAATGAAAGAATCCAAAATGCACTGGAATACATGGATCTTTCAGAGAGGGCAAATGATCTTGTCAAACGTTATAGCGGGGGAATGATGCGCAGATTAGAAATAGCGCAGGCTCTTGTAAATCGTCCAAGATTATTACTCTTGGATGAGCCAAGTATTGGTCTTGACCCTTCTTCAAAAAAACAAGTGTGGAAAAGCATCAAGCAACTAAATCAAGAATTCGGTACTACAATTTTAATCACTACGCATGATATGAATGAGGCAGATGAACTCTGTGACAGAATTGCCATAATGTCTGAAGGTAAGATAGCAATCATGGGTACTCCTGCAGATCTGAAAAAAGGCGTAGGTGGAGACATTATCACGGTTAATCTTGGATCTGCATGTCCATCCATATCATTTCCAAAAGAGATAGGTACAATTATCCTTGATAATGAAAAATCCATTCAAATTTTGACCACAAATGGTGAGGAAGCAATTCCACTCATTGCCGATTTTTTTAAAAGTCATGAAATTAAAATGGATTCCATCTCAATTAACAAAGCAAACTTGGATGACGTCTTCATGAAGTACGCTAAACGTAGACTGAGCAATGACGTATACAAGACTGTACGCAGTACGCGTAGGGATTTTACGAGGCACTCGAGATGAATATTGTAAGATTTGTCAAAAGCTCTGTCACAGTAGCTGAAATGGAAGCAAGGAAGATCCGCCATGATTCAACTGAGCTTTGGACTAGAATAATACAACCAGCGCTGTGGCTCTTGATCTTTGGAGAGACCTTTAACGCCATAAGGGCAATGCCATCAGGCAACTTTTCGTACTTGCAGTTCATTACTCCTGGAATTTTAGCACAATCTGTCTTGTTCATATCTATCTTCTATGGGATAACTGTAGTATGGGAAAGAGATGTTGGGATAATCACGAAACTACTATCGACGCCCTCTCCTCGCTCATCCATAGTGTTAGGAAAATCACTTGCGGCAAGCCTTAGGGGAGTTTTTCAGGCCATAATGATATTTGGTCTTGCATTGTTGTTAGGAGTCAAGATAAGGCTTGACTTGCCTGACATTTTAGGAATTTTTGCAGTAGTTATACTGTTTGCCATGTGCTTTTCTAGCCTTTCAATGCTGCTTGCCTCTTTTATGAAGACGAGGGACAGGATGATGGGAATAGGTCAGGCACTTACCATGCCACTTTTCTTTGCAAGCAATGCCATATACCCAATTTCTATAATGCCAGTTTGGCTCCAATACATATCGATAGCAAATCCGCTCAGCTATGTAGTTGATGCAATTCGATCTATGTTACTTTCTGGAACTTATGCAAATTTACCTGTAGATATACTGGCATTGCTTATTTCCACGACTATTTTTGTAGTGTTGGCTTCTAAAACAATAAAACAATTGCTTGAATAGCATCACAAGTAAAAAATACCTTGCAATTCAAAAATGTGTGATGGTATAGTATCGGAACAATTTGAAATAAAAATAGAAAAAGTGGTCCTGAAGTTTATTCTTGGAATCCACTTGGAGTTGTTGTGCTAGGAGCTGTACCACTAGGTGTTTGTGGTTTTGACCAACTTCCTGACATGCCCATATGTTTGTGCATCATAATTCCGTAACCACCTCTCATACCGCCAATCAAAGAGCCTAAGCTCAATGGATGTCCTTGTGATGTCTTGAGTACTTGGCCATTTCCTGCATCTACTATTACAGAGTAGACGCTCTTGCCGTCAGTTACCTTGAAGGCATAAACGACATAGCCTTGTTGTACGACAAGACCTCCGGACAACACTTGTCCACCAGTTACTTGTCCTGCAGCTGTGTTTGCAGCAGTAGTAAAGCTGGTCTTCACACTAGACAAAATATTCTGTGGAAGATTGATTGAACCTTGTATTGGTGTTGGTCCCTGACCGGAACCAGATGGTGATGTGGTCTGTGCATATGCCAGTGAGCTTCCAACTGTAGCAATGATTGCTACACTGAGAATCACGGCAAGCATTTTTTGATGCGCCTTTAGATTTTGTAGGTTCATTCTGACATGGTATATCTATTCAGTTTATAATGGATTGCGACACCATGTTAAGGAACAAGGTTAGTGATTATATAACAATCTCACATTTCATCATTCTTATGCATGGATGTGCTCTCGTGCATTTCTGATTTGTAATAAAATAATACGTGAAATTCTAATTGTAAAAATAATTTTTAATATTAATTTTGATGCACGTGATTTTTACTTTATATTAATTTGGATTTTTATTGTAAATAAAAAACAAAAAGTTCTAATCTTTACCTAGCTCGTCATCTATCTTGTCTTGTGTAGATTTGTATTTTTTATATCGTGTATTCCATTTTGCAAAGAAACTGTATTCCTTGAGTGCTACAAAAAGCAGCACCGCAGAAAATATTATGCAGATGAAAATGAATATTTGTATTCCTATGAATATGGGTGCGTCTTGATGCATGAATCTGGGAGGGTGGAAAGGAATCTCATTGATGACATTACTTCCATTCTTTTCAACTATGTAAAATTGTGCTCCATTAGGCATCATGTTGCCTGCCGTCATATTGCCAAATTCTTCGTTATTTCTTTCAAGATGAGTAATGCTATATCTAGGATGACCAAGCAATATGCCTCCCATCACTAGAGCAACAGGAGCAAAAATTAGGGCAGAAGCAATAAAGATTAGAAATATACGCCTTGAGCTATTTGTGTGACTAAGAAGATCATCTATCATCTTAAACAGATTTTCTGGAGCCTCTTTATTGGCATCTTTGTTAGGTTCTTTATCGTTATTTTGAGGAGGCTGTGACATTTAGATGAACAACTCCCTTATGTACAAATAAAACATTTCGCTAACTTTGTTCCTTGTCACTTTTTTCACTCCTTGGAAAAATTTCTTCGTAAGGCTCTAAAACCATCTTGCAAAACTGTCGCCCTTTCTCTGTTACTGAATATTTTATCACTTTTTTGTTTCCCCATGGTATTTCTGTTCTTTTTATGAAGCCTTTACGTTCTAGACTCTCTAGTATATCTTTATGCTTCATCAAATTCAAACCACAATAACTCAACAAATTTGTCTGATTGAGTTCCCCAAACTCTGTTAACTTTAGGATGATATCCTTTCTTATATAGACTCGATCACGATATTCGTGTGACAAGGATATCGCATTTGTTGGATGTAAAATTCTGTATTAAGCTTTTACTCTACTTGAGAGGTTGTTCTTGATTACAGATATGCATTAACAATGTTCCTGAACAAGGTTTGACAATTATTTAATTCCACTAATTAAATGAAAGATACGTGGGCATGATTTTGAGTTCTACCGTGGAGAAAACTAGAGTTTTTCGCAACCCCATAGATCTTAGCGCATGCTCTTCTGGTGGATATGCCCACAAAAATCGTCTTCATATTACAAAACATCATAGGTTTGTAACACAGTATGGTTTCTTCCAATTTTCTATGAAAGACTATTTTTACAATCTTGGTAATATTTTTGTAAACTCATCCAATTATACTGGAAAAATAAACCGGAATGTAGAGCGAATTGATTAGAGATAAATCAGGTACTAAATCCAGCTCAACCGCAATGGTAAATGAACCAAAACCAGATGAAGTAAATTCAAATTCAACAGCATTAACAGTGAAAAACCTATCAAAAATTTACGACTCGGCAGCAGGCAAAGTAGTTGCATTAGACAATATCAATTTCGCTGTAAAGAAAGGAGAGTTTGTTTCCATAGTGGGCCCGTCAGGAAGTGGCAAGTCTACCCTCCTTAACATGATAGGGGCGCTGGACAGACCAACATCTGGGAACGTCTACATAAATGATGTGGATATTTTTTCTCTAAATGATTCTGATATTGCCACAATGAGAAATAATCTGATTGGATTTATTTTCCAATCCTTTAATCTAATCAACAGGACAACCGTATTAAAAAATGTAAAACTACCGGGAACCATATCTGGAATGTCTGCATCCGAGGCCAATGAGCGTGCAATGAGAATTTTGGAGGCTCTGGGTATTGCTGACAAGGCAACACAAAAACCGGTTAATCTGAGCGGAGGTCAGCAGCAAAGAGTTGCGATAGCAAGATCGCTGGTAAATAATCCTGCAATAGTGTTAGCAGACGAGCCTACGGGAAATCTCGACACTAAAACTGGAGAGGATGTTTTTGATATGCTCAAGACACTATCGCACAAGTTTAAACGTACAATAATAATGGTTACACATAATCCAGAACTTGCAGAATCCACTGATAGATCTATATTGATAAGAGATGGGAGAATCGACAAAGATGTCATCAACTAGTTTTAGAAAAAATCTGACTCTGAAGATTGTAGTCGTAGCCTTAGTTGCATTATTATTTGTACCAATGTTTAACGCACCTTCAAATGCACAAGTGCAAAATAATTGCGCGGCTCCACTGACAACCACTATAGAGGAATTCTATAATGGACCAATAGCAGTAGACGCGTATTGGGTTAACCAAGGAACATCGTCAGCTAACAACTCAACTTCAAATAACCCAGTAAAAAAAGAAGTTGGACCAGGTGAAGGTATAGAGGAATTTGCTGTTGTATTAGTTAACAGAGGAAACTTTCCAATCAATTCAATTACAGGCTTTTTGAATCTCCCCGCTGGATTTGCCCCAACTGGAGAAAGCAAGCTGCCACAACTTCTTCAACAATACAATCCTGCCTCAAAGGTAGCAAGCCACTATGCGCTTTCCACTTTTTACGGTACTGTGCAGCCTGGAGGTACATTCACCTTGTACTTTAATGTCAATGTGCTGGATACAGCACAGGTACAAACATACAATACACAACTCGTAGCTAACTATTACATACTGCAAAGTAACCAGGCCGGTACCTATATTGAAGATTGCACCTCGGCTATACTTCAAATTCCGTTGGTTCTTCCAGGTAAGGTTGTCCTAGATGTGACATCCCCTGACAGTAATATCACGCCATCACAAAGTGATCCAATTACAATAACAATTCAGAACAAGGGTTCAGCTCCTGCAACCGGAGTCATAGCTACTATAACAAATCTTGGTCAAAAAGGAAATTCTGGCTCAGGAAGCAGTGGTACATTAACACTATCATCAACAACTACTAACATTGTAAATCTAGGAGCAAATCAATTTAACTTGGGTACTATACCAGCTGGCGGTTCTGCAAATATTACCACTACAGTTTTTCCTTCTAGTTCTGCAGCAGGTCAAACGCAAGATGTCTCAATAGGGCTTTCATATGAAAATGCATGGGGAGCATCAGAAAGCACCGCTCTGAATACCGGACTGGTAGTTAGCCCTATTCCGCCGGAATCATTAAGCCTCAATTATATAGGAAATACCACTTCGCCAGTAATTACCTCTGGAAATCTAGCTAACCTCAATTTTGCAGTGTCAAATAACAGTACTGCTGAAGCATCAAATGTAGTAATATCTCTAGTTCCACAATCAACATCTGTATCAGTTGTGGGTCAGTCCACATGGACAATACCAAAACTGGAACCTGGACAACAGCAGTATCTGTCTACCCAAGTGTTTGCAGCAAACTCTTTGATTGATACTCCGACTTCCTTTACCCTTACGGCAAATTACGTGGCAAATGGACAGACTGAGACTAACTCCTTAACGTTAGGTGCGTTTGTAGTTGGCGATATCAAATTGCAGATATATGGTTTGGCAATAAGCACCGTGGGTAATTCACCGCAAATTGCAGGCAGTCTGCTAAACCAGGGAAGCACGACTGGGCTTTATGGCACAATACAGCTAGCTCCATCTCCACTGCTTGATGCTATAAGGCAAGCTAGAATGGCTAACGGCAATGGTTCCAATTATACTTCGTCATTGCCACAAGCTGACGCTCAATCATCATTTGGTCAAGGAGGACAAGGTGGTGGATTTGGTGGAGGACAAGGTGGACGTGGATCCGGTGGCGGAGCTGGTGGGCGTGGAATGGCATCGACTCAACAGTTCTTGGGTGACCTTACCGCAGACTCTCCTATACCATTTAGTATACCAATTTACGGTTTGAATCTACTTCCACCTGGGAGCTATCCCGTATCATTCAAAGTTGTGTATGCTGATGATCTCAAGAACATTCATACAGTTACTCTGACTCAAAATGTGATGGTTGCCAGAAGTACATCTACACATGTGAAAACGCAAACCTCAATTATTGATGAAATTCTAGGTAATACTACACTTCAACTTGCTATTGGTGTTTCTATCGCAGGTGCTATAGCTGCAGTTATAATAATTCGAAAGCGAAAATCTCGTAAGAAACTAAAAATGCTTACTGGAAACGATACTGATATTGTGACTGTCCTAAAGGACACTGATAAGAAACAAAATGAATCCAAGTGATATCTTTTCTCTTGCATATGATGCACTTGTAGATAGAAAAGTTAGAACAATACTTACCGTATTGATGGTAGTACTAGGGGCAAGCCTTGTAGTAGTGATAAATGGTCTAAGTGCTGGACAGTCTGCATTCTTGCAAAAACAGCTAAGCTCTCTTGCCTCTAATGTTATCTATGCCTCATCTGGACAGCGTTCGTATTACGGCGGCGAATCATCACAGGCGTCTTTGATCGTCAATGATGTGATAGCAAATAAAATCAGGACACTACCATACGTTACAGATGTTGTTCCGCAATATTCTGGTTCAGTAACAATTGATTCGTATGGCAATGTTCAGCATGTTTCTGTAGTTGGGATGGATCCTACCAAGTTGACAGTCATGTTACCGAATCTAGTATTTGTTGATGGTTCTACACTTGCACCAAATGATAGGTCAGCAGCTGTCGTAGGAGATACAATAGCCAACCCTCCTGGGTCAACTACACCATTTGTGATAGTGGGTCAGACTCTTAAAATAACTTATAGTTACTCTGATTCTACAGGTAAACAGCAACAGGAGGTTAGGAATTTTCTTGTAACTGCAATAATGAAACCTTCTGGAAACACAAGAATTGATAACGCCCTTGTGATAAACTCCGATGCCGCAAATCAACTCTTACGTAAATCTGGAAGATATGATTCCTTGGTTATACAAACTACTGATGACACTTATGTGAATACAGTTCAGCAAGAGATCACTGGTATCTATGGAAAAAATATCGGCATAACCATTCCTCAGGCATTTTTACAGGTAAGGCAACAAACAGCCCAAGGAAATGCAATGTTTGTAGAAATGATTGGGTTCATTGCTTTGGTTGTTGGAGCCGTAGGAATCGTAACTACACTTTACAATTCAGTGACAGAGAGAATTCGTGAGATTGGCACCATGAAGGCAATTGGTGCCCAAAATTCATCAATATTGGCACTCTTCTTGGTTGAAGCCGCTTTAATTGGAGTAATGGGTGCTACTCTAGGTCTAGCTATTGGAGTTGTTGGAGGTTACGCAATGACAAGCTTTCCCTCACATACTGCTGGAGGTCCAGGTGGGTTTGGTCCCGGTGGTGGTAGTATCAGTTCTTTTCCGCCAATCTTTCTTCCAGAAGATCTAATCAAAGTCTGGCTTTTATCAGTGTCGTTGGCAGTTGGTGCAGGAATTTTTCCTGCATGGAAAGCATCAAAATTATCTCCTATGGTAGCACTGAGACGAGAATAATTCTCTAACTTAACGTAAAGAAAAAAATCTGGGGCTAACCTGACTAGTTATTGTATCATGAACTAAGAATTGTAATTCCTGTAATTTTTTTGATCTCTTCTCGGCTTAATCCGCTTGCAGCTAAAAATACGGCTAGTTTGATTGCATCTTGTCCTTTCTCTGATATTTTCAAGAGATTGATATTGCCAAGATCGATTAAGCGTTTTGAAGCATCTTGAGTATCATTTTTCTTCTCTAATTTTTCTATTTCTGATACCGCATCAACTTTTTTGCCATTGAGCAGAGTATCTATTCTACCAAAATCTATTTTTTCTAACTGTTCTTCAAAATCCTTCATATCTGAAAATTCTATAGTAATCTCGCCTCCGGATAGGTTGATCTTTATCTTGGCCATGATTTACTAGTAATTACATACTGCGTCGGAAATTAATCTATTCACTATCAACCACCATACCCGGAGTTTCCAATGAAAGGTGCACTTGCAGGCTCTCTATATGGCTGTGTTACATTGACTCCCTGATCAGCTGTAACTCTGACCATGCTAAGATCACTACCTTGTGGTGGGGAAAGTGAAATTTTGTCACCTGGGTTGAGTAGTGGAATCATATCTGGTTTTGCAGTTCCGCCGTAATCTATTTTCACATTCGTGAGCGGATTAATTCCTGTATTTTTGATCATCACATGTGTCTCTATTCCCATCTCATCTTTTACAATAATGGGGTTGACAGAAATATCATATTTTTGAGTGGGCGCAGATAAAAGAAAAGTGAATACGAGAAAGATTCCTATTGCGGCAAGGCCACCGCCTATTGTTATTGAAAGTAATGGCTTTTTCAACTACTAGTGAATTTACTGCTAAATATTTCAATGTGCTGTATCTGGTTTTCGTAAGACTCATTCTGTCTTTGTGATCGAATTTGTTTTCCAATTAAGACAAAAAAATGATATTAAAGTTTTTTAAAATAGTTCAGTATGTTATAATCATTGAATAATTACAGATGTTATCAAATGCTTGGTTTGCATGAAGGTGCAACTATGCAAGAAATAAAGGAAGCATATAGAAAACTGGCATTACGATATCACCCTGACAAAAACGTTTCAAAACAAGATGGCGAAAAGTTCAAGATTATAACAGAGGCTTATCAGATGCTTCGTACCAATTATGATGATGGCCTAAAAAAATCGGTTTATTCAAGTTATGGCACGAGTAGACCTAATTCAAAAATATCGCATTGGCGTAAGATTGTGGTTGATGATAAAGCTCTCATTGAATGGTTTCAATATGCAAAATATGCAGACCGTGCATACAAAGAAATTTGTAAATGTGAACAAATGTTCTTGAAATATTGTGAAAAAATAACAAACCCATTAAATTCGAATCTCCTTTCTTCTTTTTCCACACCCTGTAACCGGGATAATCTCTTTCTTACTTTGAACACTTGTAAACAATTCCTGAAAAAAAAGATCAAAGAATTTTAAATCCACCTTCAATCTTTAACTTTTCAATATGTTGTTAGCATAAAATCACATTATGATTTTCTAAATGAAAAAAATTAAAAAAGAAAATGATGATGTTTGGCTCTGACTATCTTCGTCGTACTGATGACCATACTCCAATACCGGTCATTATTGCTACTACTGCCATTCCAGCTCCCCATCCGGTCATTTGAAGAGGACCAGTAGGATTATCTGCATCTGAATAGCCAACTGAAGCACTTGGAGAAGTTGTAGTTGTTGTAGTTGGTGCATATGTTGCTGGTGTTGCTGGTGCGCTGTTTACAGGCACTGCAGGAGCAGATGTAGAAGTTGTACTAGTGTTATTTGTCGTATTCATGCTTGAAGGCATGCTACTAGTCGTACTTGGAGTGGATGGCATACTTGGAGTAGACGGTGTACTTGAAGTTGTACTAGTGTTATTTGTCGTATTCATGCTTGAAGGCATGCTACTAGTCGTACTTGGAGTAGACGGTGTACTTGGAATTGTAGCTGCAGATGCGCTTACAATTACCTGACCTGTCATCCATGGATGAACTTGACAAAAGTAATTGTATGTTCCAGGATTGTTGAAAGTGAATGTAAAGTCTTTTCCAGCTGCAATCAAGCTGCTATCGAAGATAGTACCAGTCTGATTGTCTGATGGACTGCCACTTGTTACGGTGTGGCTGACTTTGTCGTTATTTTGCCATTCTACAGTCGTTCCTGGGGCCACAGTTACAGTGTCGGGACTAAAACAATTGTTCGATTGTGAACAGTTTGGGCCCGAACCGGCTCCCGCCGAGATGTTTACTGTTGTTTGTGATTCGTCTGCAAATGCTGATGGAGCAATTGCGAGAATCGCAACTAGAGTCAAAACGCCAAATAATGCGCTTATAGGTTTCGACATCATACGTCCATTACCGCCCTAATCAGTTAATAAATTCTATGAATATTCCAAGATCCGTGGCCATGGTTTACCACCATGTCAAGTCAAAAATCGTCTTTTTATCAAAATAAAAGTGCAAAATATTGCAAACACTGTAAGAGCCCGATTAGCAATGTACAATAAATACTGCCGTAATCTAGATTCTATATGACAAGTACGAAATGCGTTGTATGTGGAATAGGTTTCTTTTCTGCCACAGGCTCTGACAAATGTTCACGATGTGAAGGAAAGGGAAAACCCGAGACCACTGAAAGCCATGATTCTTGTGGTTGTGGACATCACCACCACTAGACTCGTTTTTTATTCTTCTAAAAGCCCTACAAAAATTACTATCTTTGTATTCGTGGGGCCATATTGAAAAAATTCTAGTATGTGAAGATCGTTCTATTAATATTGCCAAAGAGAAAGTTAGATGAACTATGAAAGCTTTAGTGTATGAAGAATATGCGCCAAATGATGATTATGCAAGAATTTTAAAAATTAAAGAAATACCTGATCCTAAACCAAAACCAAACGAAGTGGTTTTCAAAGTAAAGTTTGCGGGTTTAAATCACGATGACATATGGGGCATGCGAGGAAAACCAATTCAGATTCCAATGCCACATGTATCAGGAACTGACGCCGCAGGAGAAGTTATTGCAGTAGGGGATGATGTCTCTACGGTTAAGGTTGGCGATAGAGTGGTTTCTCATGGTAATCTATCATGTCGTATCTGCATGGCATGCACAGATGGCCGTGAATATGATTGCAGATCTAGGAAGATTTGGGGGTTTCAAACGGGTCCGCTCTGGGGAGGATATTGTGAATATGCTCATCTGCCCGAAGTCAACGTAGTGAAAATTCCAGAAAATGTAAGTTATGAAGAAGCCGCCGCAGCTTCTATGGTGATGGTAACTTCGTGGCATATGCTAGTTGGAAGAGCCAAGATCAAACCAGGACAGACAGTACTCATAATGGGCGGAGCTTCTGGAATGGGAATATTTGGAATTCAAATTGCAAAGTTGTATGGGTGCGATGTAATTGCTACCGCAAGTCCAAATAAGCTTGAAAGCTGCCTAAAACTTGGGGCGGATTTTGTAGTAGATCACCGAAAGGAAGATTGGGACAAACAAGTTTTTGCAATTACAAAAGATATAGCAAAAAAGAAGAACACCAAACCTGGAATAGACATAGTTTATGAACACATTGGTGGCTCTCATTGGAATAAAGAGCTAGCTCTCCTAAAGTATGGTGCGACCATTGTAACAACTGGAGCCACCACAGGGTATGAGGTACAGACAGACTTGAGACACATATTTTTCAAAGGCATAAACGTCTTGGGCTCTACTCAGGGCACTCGTTCAGAACTTATTGATGGACTATATTGGTTGTCGCAAGGAAAACTCAAATCAATAGTTGACTCCATTTACACTTTTGAAACTGCGGTTGAGGCCCACACCAAGATGCTAAAGGGTGACTTTGTAGGGAAAATACTAATGAAGCCAAATTAAAGGGCAATCGGAAAACAACTGTAAATCATGATCTGAAAAACACACTGTAAAAAATGAACCATGCCTGTGACATCTGATCAATTTTACAAGCTCGTTAACTGATACTCATAGAAAACATGAAAATACTGATTTGGTCTCTATGACCTGTTGGATCTTATCCTGTTAGATATCTGGGGGTGCATGCCAGAATTTTCAAAAGCATGTGTTGACATGAGTAACGCTTCCTCTGCATATCTTGGAATCGTTGCAGGTGCAATAATTGGTGGTATAGTAAGCTGGTGGGTATACAATAGACAGAAGAAGACCTCCAACTCGCAAGACTACATTTTGCATAGGATAGAAGAGTTAGAGGAAAGCCATGATGTAATATTGAAAAAACTTGCTAATTTTGATGATGTTCATGAAGCGTCCATTAATGCGATAAGTGAATTGAACCGAAAACTTGATTCGCTCTTGGACAAAAACGACAAGTCGTAGAGGCTGTAACAAGTAAATGTCTGATGCATGAGCAATATCCCAAAGCACTGTTCGTATCATTTGATTTTATTTTAGTGATACTAATTATCGAAAATGAAAATCCGTAACTTTTTCTTAAATAGATGAAACGAGATTAAGACATTGAAGAAAACCCGAAATTCCAGACACACACAAGTGCCAAAGAATTCCCTTTGGCACTTTTGGGTTTTCTTCCTTGTCTCAGTTGTTATGATTTTTAAAATTTGTTATTTCGACAGTTTCTACGCTGATCACAAAGTTACATGAAAGAGACTCCAATTGAAGTTCATGGCACCATAATTTCATTAGCCAAAATTTTTGACAAATACAACTGATCGAGAAATTAAAACTTTTTTTACAATTACTTATATAGCGGTTAGATTGACTTGCATCGTTGGATAAAAAGTTTAAAGGATTATCACTACTTGTAATCATGTTGGGTTCTATAGCCGTTATTCCTGTATTTGCTGATTCTAATAATTCAAGTGCGACGAATTCGACGAATTCAACGATGGGTGGCATATATCCTCCTGCTCATCTGCTTAATTCTAATCAGAGTTTGCCTATTGGAGCTCCTTCTTCTGGAATTCTTGCAGTAACAGTTGTCACTGACAAGTCATCCTACAACGATGGTGATAAGGTACTGGTATCTGGCACAACACGAGATTATATGGGAGACACTCCTCTTACATTAATTCTGAGAAACCCCGTGGGAAATGTGATCAAAGTAGATCAAATTACAGTGGGAACTGACAAAACTTTCTCTACTTCGGTAATTGCTACTGGCGCATTGTGGATGCAAGCCGGCACTTATTCAATATCTGTCCAATATGGTAGCCCAGACAGATCTGCAAAAACAACATTCCAATTCTCAGGCTCTTCAGTATCGTCAGGACCTAGTACAATTCCAGTAGATGGCACTAACTCTTCAATTACTTATACTATAACTAATGGTAAAGTGCTTGACATCAAGGCAAACACCCAGTCCAAATCATTGATTGTAACAATTCAGACTACGGGTGATGGCTTGCTAACAATTACGATGCCAAGAACAGTAATTGACGCCAAAAAGTCTGACGGCACAGATGACCAATTTATCGTATTAAACGACGGTCAGCAAAATGGTCAAGCCAATGAAACTATGACAACAGTTACCGATAGAACTTTGGCGATTCCATTCAAGAATGGCACACAGCAAATTGAGATCGTTGGTACATTTGTAATACCAGAGTTTGGTCCAATTGCAGCTCTAGTGCTCACAATTGCAATTGTATCTATAGTTGCAATATCCAAAAAGACAGGGCTCAGATTCCCAACACAATTTTAAGTAGACTGTATACTGTCTGAAATACCTAATTTACCAAATGGTATTTAGCATGTATGCTGTTCTAGATTGTGTGGAAAACCTATTAACTACTGAAGAGATTGACTGGCTTTGCAAATTCCTAGAAGGAAAAGGCAGCAACGACGATATGATGATGAAAATAGTCAATATCACAAGAAAACTCCAAAAAATGAAGCGAAGATAACCTCATGCGTGTAACTGCATGAACTTCTAGTTTAGGATATAAATCAGGCCCTAAAGAAAATCTAGTAAGAAATGGAAAATACAAACATTTTGTATCGTGAAGCAAATCTTTTTTCACATTCTGCCATATGGCTTGTTGTTATCTGTATCACCTTTTGCAGTGTTTACTTTGCTTTGCCACAACTATTTGCTATTGAAAGTGATAATGCGCCTACTGCCGGAGTGGTGATTGCCTCCTCTGTTTTCTTGGCAATTGGATTTATCTTGCCAATTCTATTGCTTGTAATCAAACTTAGGATCCAAGTACGAAATGATGGCCTATACATACAGATCACTCCATTTCATTTTTCATTTAAGAAAATCTCGTTGGCCGAACTGAAAAATTGTGAGTCATACATGCCACAGGGAAAAGAAAAAAACAAACTGAGCCTAAGTCATGCAATTTCAAAAAAGGCATATTCACTTGGGGGTAAGCGAGGTATACAGCTAGAATTCAAAGACGGGCATATAATATTGCTAGAATCAAAACGTCCAGAAAAAATTATTCAGGCTATTAAAATTGCAAATAACCTGAATTGAAGATCTAAAGCATTTTAGAATCAGAGACACATTATATCATGTGAACTCAACCTCATACTTTAATACATCTGATTCAATTCTTATGATGTGAATGAAGCATATGTACTACTAAATGTAGATTATAAAAAACAGAAAAATGTCGTTGAACAGGCAAAAAAACTACCCACCGTAAAATCAGTTAAAACTACATATGGAATTTATGATATTTTAATTGTACTTGAATCAAACAACATGCAAGAGATCAAACAAACCATAGATGTAGGCTTGCATGGAATCGATGGCATAAACAACCTCACATCGCTTATCTCAATCATATAACTTGGTTCAGGAATACGAAGTAATTGTAATAGGGGGAGGACCTGCTGGACTGAGTGCGGGAATTTTTGTTGCAAGGCAAAAAACATCTTGCCTTCTAATATCAAAGGACTTGGGAGGACAAATGAATCTAATTCCAAAGCTTGAGAATTATCCTGGCACAATGATGTCAAGCGGGCCGCTACTTGCAAAAACATTGGAAAGCCAGTTCCTCTCATTTAGTGGAGAGATGGTATATGATACAGTAGTATCAATAGAAGAGACCGAGTCTGGAATGAAGGTAAAAACAAGTCGTTCTGAATATATTGGAAAATCCATCGTTCTTGCCCCCGGCAAAGTGCCCAACAATCTTGGGGTGGAAAATGAATCTGTGTTGTCGAACAAGGGTGTGCATTACTGCACAAAATGTGATGCGCCATTCTATCAAGGTAGAGTTACAGCCACTGTAGGAGTTGGGGGCTATTTGTTAGAATCTGGAATTTTGCTTTCCCGTATGGCATCAAAAGTGTATCTTATCTATAAAGGAGGTACACTTGGCGGAGATAAGGACATGATTGCCTCTATTGAAAAGAAGGAAAACGTGCAACTAGTACCGCAATCGTCAATCAAATCTATATCTGGTACAAACAATCTGCAGTCAATTACAGTTGTAGATAATTCCGGTAAGGAGACAACACTACAAGTGGACGGTCTTTTCATTGAGATGGGTTCTAAGATAAACTTGGATTTTGTAAAACATCTTGTGAAAATTAATTCAAAAGGCGAAATTGAGATAACCGAAGGTGGAAAGACAGCGCATCCAGCAATATTTGCTGCAGGTGATGCAACTAACATTCCGTACAAACAAATTGTAGCAGCTTGTGCAGGCGGTGCAAATGCTGGTCTTTCAGCATTCAATTATGTGGAGCGACTAAAGGGAAGACCCGGAATCCGAGCAGACTGGAAAAAGACAATTGGAGACACCGTATTTCACTACTAGTCTCTTTACTTCCAGTTTTCTAAACAAGGTAAATTTGATCATTTTATTATACAATACTCCATTCCCACCGAAGCCGTTATCTATCAGTTATGATGGGTATGATTGTAGATTTGAAAACCCATAGCACTGAAGACTATGATTCTGTGTGTGACAATATATTGAAACTTGATTCTGCAATAAGGTTTGTAGGCGTAATCAATGGAAGGGGCAAACTTCTTGCAGGAGGACTGCGTGAGGGACTCAAATCACTCGAGGATCCAAAAGATGATGAAATGCTATTCACTGAAGTTGCGCTACGGGCAAGGATGAGAAAGGAATTTGATTCTCAGTTAGGGAAAGTTAGATTTGCAATGTCAGTTCGTGACAAGGTCATAATCATGAGCTTTCCAATTAATGATGACGAGATACTGTATGTTTCTGCAAATACTGGACTAGACTATAACAAAATACCTGAAAAGATATTGGGAATGCTATAGTTATACTAATAGTGTTTTACTATTGGAAGACAACTATCTATTATTCGAAGTACTTCGGAACGGATCACATTTTTATCAATTGAAATCCAGACTGTATTTTTGCCTAATGCAAACGAGATTGTCTGAACTTTTTCCCGTTCTTCCCAAAGAAATTTTACGCTTCCAAGTTGCCTGTTAAACTGTACTGCCATGCCGCTTTGTGTTGCAAGGTGTGAGAACTTGTTTTTTGTATTTTTTGGATTGAGCAGGGGCTTTAAATCTGACCTTCTTACGTAGGCTATCAGTCCACCATTACTATTAATGATACCAGCAAATCTAACATAACGACTAATCTCACTTATTCTTTCTGCAATTTCCTGTGCCTCTACTTTGTTCACTATCACAATTCTAAATGTTTGATATTTAACTATTGAGTGACAAAATCAATTCAAACATTTCTGAGCCAATGGAGAAAAAAGTTAGATTTCGCTAATTAACAATGAATACAAAAAGTATCCAGCGTGAAAATAAACCATTTGGCATTAATTCCGATAGTGGCAATACTGTTTGTAATCGCTTTTTCAAGCGTTCAGGTGTCCCACTCTGTACTTACTTACAAGATGCTTGTCTCAGTCAAACCTCAAAAAGATCCTATAATGCAAGGTGATTATCCTGTAATAGTTGGAAATGTGACCGATGAAGCATACAAACCTGTTACAAATGCTAATGTCTTCATTATTTTTGGATCTGAGGCAGTAACAACAACCACTGACAATCAGGGCCAGTTTAAATATCAATCAGCCATTCCTGCAACACCTGGAACTTATGAAATAGATGTTACCATCACAAAACCCGGGTATGTGAAACAACTTGCAAGCTCGGCATATACTGTTAATCCCTATCCAACCACAAAAACAACTGTGGCGAATGTAACTACTCCTATAACAAATCTGATCTCCGGGCTGCCGGTGTTTGCAGGGAACTATACTGTATACTTGGGCAAGGTTGCCCAGTGGAATCTTGAAACCACCTGTTTTGTAGATTTTTCTGACAAGTACGTGAGATTTTTGAAAACATGTGATTTGTATAATTTAGATCCTCAGGATTTCAAGATAGACCAGCAAGTAATACCGATGGTTTCAGTAATACAGTATAACAATACGTACAGACTATTTCCAGACAATGTCTACAATGAAGCATACTATCTAGGAAATGATACTGCAGAAGGCTTTATTGAAGAAACATGGAAGAGCTATACTGCTCCAAACTAGTTCTAAAAGAATTTTTGAAAAACCCGTCTAAACAAAAAGATCTCTATCTCTCATCTTAATTGCGTCTTTTTTCCATTCTAACGCAAAAAAGTTATTTGGTTCGTCTTCAAGTACTCTATCAAAATATGCAACGGCTTCATCATACTTGCCTAGATGCAGTAATGATAAACCCTTGTTCATAGTTATATTGAGATCACTTGGATGTTTTTCCAAAACAATATCAAAACACGCTATGGCCTCTCTGTATCTTCCTAACCTGTCAAGGGTATAACCATTCAGAGATAACACACCTGGATCGTTTGGATCTATTCTACGAGCCTCTTCAAAACATAGGAGAGCTTCTTCTTGTCTGTTTATGTCTGGGTTTGAAAGGCAAAGTCCTTTGTTGACAAGGGCTGCAAAGTTATTCGGTTCTATTGATAATACTTTATCGTAAAAACCTATTGCATCATTGAACTGAAGAACAATCTGCAGAGATATTGCCTTATCATACAAAAATTCAGCATTGTCTGGTTCTAATTCTATTGCCATGTCAAAATACGTTATTGCCTTTTCGTGTTTTCCTTGCTGCTGTAGATCAAGGCCACTTTCATGAAGTATTTTGCTATCTTTCATATGTTTTGATTTGTGCACTGATGTTTTTACATAGTAAATGGATAAAGATGTACCTCTATCAGATTAAATGAATTGTTGAGAATGTTGAGACGTTTATAGCAAATATCAAATACTATCTCAGTACAACAGAACGTATGAAAGAAGAAGTCGTAAAACTATCTAACGTCGATGTTGGGAAACTAATTTCTGATATTAAGAAACATTTTGTAGAACTTGGGCTGCAGATTATACATGAAGATAACCATGATGGGTATTGGAGCATCAAAGCCCACAAAGGAGGAAATCTGTCTGCTATCACAGGAAGTATAAGAGATGTTGAAATATTGATGACTGGCTCAAACAACAATTATGATCTGACTCTTAGAACTGGAGCTTGGGGGCGAGATATTGCAATTCCAGCCCTTCTTGCAAGTGCAATTTCCTTTGGAGCGGGAGCCGCAATAGCAGGAGCAGAAGCCTACAGGGCATACAAATTTGAAAAGAATTTTTGGGAATGGTTAAACCAACAAATAAGATCTCTTAACGCCACAATAAGTACTCCTTCCTCGGTATCATCTGGTGATAGAACGTGCAACAAATGTCATCTGCCGCTTCAGGCTGAGGCAAAGTTTTGCATGCATTGTGGGTCACCGCAATGAGTTCTCTCACAGGATATCATGCTTTCATGATCTGAAAGTAAGCTTGTTTTTGGCAAGAAATATCGCTGTAAAAATCGACAGTATGAAGATAAACGCAACTGCGGGGCCAAACTCTGGAGTCGTAACACTATTTGAATTTGTAGCGTTTTCTACAATTATCTCACCTGTCATCCAAGGATGAATTGAACAAAAATAGTTGTACGTACCTGGGCTTATGAACATGAAAGAATACGTGGCACTGGGATTTATTGTACTGCTGTCAAAGACTTGACCTGTGTAATTTTCTGTAGGTTTTCCACTGGTCACTGTGTGTGCCGTACCATCAATGTTTGTCCACGTGATCATCGTTTTGGGTGATATGGTTACAGTGTCTGGTTCATAACAGTTTTTGGCAGTAACGCAACCCTGACCTGCCTCACTGCCCCCTGTGATGCTTATTGCTACATTAGAGCTGTCCGCAAATACCGGAAAAACAGACAATATTCCAATTGCCACTAATAAGAGAATTATTGATAATTTCATTTCCTAGTTGATATTGTGCTTAACCCAGAATCAAACGTATCGGTAATTTTCTTGTGTCTCGTAGGCATCCAAACCAACCTAACGTATTAAAATAGGAAAAAGATGAGGTGACGCGTGAAAGGTTCAAGTGCCCTAGATGCATATGACCATAAAAAAGCAGACAAGGCTCTCAAAATGCTGTATGCTGATAAGAGTAATGAGTTCCACGAACTTGCGCAGGCAACAGGTTATCCTGTGGGTAACAAAGACTGGGAAAAAATTATCCTGAATTTCTGCCTTGATTTTGATGATTGTTTCAAAGCCTGGTCAGACGAAGCCACTCCATCTGACCACAATAAAGTACACAAATGCATGACAATGATGAGGCAGTTGGCACGTGGAAAAACAAACATGACAGAGGTAACGAAACTTCAAACAATAGCGTATAGGATAGCTGAAGACTTCAAATCAATCTATAAAAGAATAGAGTGAGTTCTAGTCGTCTCATGAACTTTGATCATACAAGCTGAGCAGGTGCTATGAAAACTCTCACACCTTGTTATATTATTAATTTGTGAAATTCACCTATATGTCAAGTTCAAACTTAACTGTAGACGAGATGTGGAAAAAACTAGAAGGTTGTGGCATAAAGCGGGAAATGCTTGAGAAACTGCATCCCTCAGCTGAGACACTGCTGCATATCTATTCTTCAATAAAAAACCAAAAGACAGGTCAATAATTCACACAATTTTAAAAAATGAAATGTTTACTTGACAACTTCTCTGAACCGCGGATTTGATCTAAGGCCGTCAAGATCTCTGTCCTGTTTTGCAGCCTCTTTCCACGAAGAGTCAAGCCTAATTGCTTTTTCAAGAGATGTAATTGCCCCATATTCATCGCCTTTCATAGCGCAAAGACATGCTTTGTTGTACAACGCTTCTGCATTGTTGTTATCTAATCTTATTACCTTGTTGTACCATTCAAGCGCGTCTTTTTTTTGTCCTAATCTGTACAGGGCATGTCCTTTGAATGTGAGCGCACTGATGTAACCTGCATCAAGTTTTAATGCGGAGTCAAAACACTCAAGCGCTTGTTCATATTTTTCACTTTTGTATAAAGTAATTCCTTTGTTTGACAGAACATGTATGTTCTCTGGTACTTTGTTTAATGCGTAATCATAATGCTGTAAGGCAGCATCATACTGACCCTCTGAATCCAATACCACTCCTTTGTTATTTAGGACTGCCATCTTAGTAGGGTTTTTCTTGAGTATGTAATCATACATTTCTATTGCCTTTTGAGAATCCCCTATTGCATGATAAAAATTAGCACTCCTCAATAGATATTCTTCATCTTCATCTGCGACTCCTTCGTTTTTTACAAGTGCTTCTTTTAATTTGCTATTTTCTTCTAAAAGTGTTAATACTTCTCGTTTTGTCTCTTCTTGCAAGGAAATGTTCTGTTCAGCCCTGAGAACTAGCGGTAAGCCTGCCATAGTCAAAGTCTTTACGATGTATTTTCTATTGTCTTCAAATCTGATACTGTCGTCTTGATTAGTCAAAATGATGTCTGCTGGTTTGTCCACCTGTGGTTGTTCTTCTTGTGGAATAGATACTGGCTCTTCTTTTTTGTCTACGCTCTCTTCCTCAGACGTCTTGACTTTGCTTAGCGAAGGAAATTTCAATTCTATACTACTGGTACAAATCCGATTAATAATGCAATCTTTTGTAGTCGTTTTTTCACAATCTTGTTCGGTCACGGAACTCTAGAAGATCACATTTTTCAATGACTATGCAGTATATTGGGGTGATGATCGAGTCTGTAAAGAAGAAGGATTTCTTGGCTTTTGTAGAAACGGAAGCAAAAATTCACGTTGACAGTTACATTGAAAGCGCCATTCATCTGGCAGAAGAGGTTCATTATGGCGTTAAAAGAGAAGATGGCACCTCATCATTTCTTGAGACTCATATCTTCCCTGTTGCCATGAATGTAATTCGGCATTATAGATGGGCCAATAAACCTATGACTACTATTCAGATAGTGTCTGCAATATTGCATGATGTTATGGAAGACAATGACCGAATTTTGGATCTGCATGCTTCTAAATCATATGGATTTGATGCATACTTTAGCCACAAGTTTGGTGACTATGTTTACAAGGTTTCATCTATTCTAAAAACAAAATCACTAGAGTTCTACTCTGGTCTTACAGACAAAGAAAAAGAATTAGAAAGATTTCGTGAATATTGCAATGTTCTAACAAAGTCGGACTATGACATCAAGACGATAAAGCTTGCAGACCGAATCAACAATATGAGATTCATATCAAAAATTGCCGGTCACGAAAAAATAGCACGGTATGTGAGAGAAGCTGAAGACTTTTACATTGCGTATACCGTAATTGAACCTAGGATGGATGATTTTTATTTAGAAATAAGAGAAGCGTACGAAGATCTACGAAAACTTGCACAAGAAAACCCAAAGATAACTATCTGATCTAAACTATCCGTATTGGTAATTGATTCCTTTCTCTCCTCTAGGATGTTTCCAGTCTGTTTCTTCTGAACATGTGCCGCATTCAACACATCCTTCATGTTGTATCATGACCCCGTCTTTTTCCATAAAGTAGCACCCAGTGGGGCATAATGTTATCATTTTTTTCATGAATTCGCTTGTGGGCTTGAGTACTTTGATGTGCGATATGTTATCATCATTGTATTTTAGCTTGGCAACTCTTTGTGCAATTGGTGGAATGCTTGGAGTGTATGATGATTGTATGCTCTTGCCAAGTCTTTCTGCAATCTCTGTTGGCACCTTGACATACGTTTCAGTAGTTTCAATCACTGGCAATAGTTTCTCATATCCTAAAATATTTGCAACCCCCACAGCAAAATTTCGCAGTGTTTTGCTTGACATCATTTTCACAACCATGCCATATTTCGCACTGATGATGTCTTTTGGAACATCTTTTGCAGCATCAAGAAATATCTTCAGGTAGTCCTTGTCAATTGATTTCAGATCATGTGTATAGGGACTTTCTTCTACTGATTGTGAGTAATATTGACCAAGATAGTCATCACTAAAGTTGTTTTTATCAAGTGATCTTGCAACTGCGTTGGCAGCTCTTGCCGCATCATCGATTCCCACGTTTAGCCCCTCAATTCTTGGGCCTACAAATACGCCCCTTCCGGCAGCGTCTCCCACAAACAGTATGTTCTTAAAGTAAGGCTTTTCCATCCTGCAACGCTTTCCATCTGGCACAAGTTTTGCGCTGTACTCTGCTTCTACATAGTCTGTCTCAAACTTGATGCCATATTTGCTTGACATTTGTTCTCTGATTGATGACAATTGTGACCCAATCTCATCTTCTGAACCGTACTTTCCTTCTTTGACAAGTCTTTCTTTTTGGCTTTTTGAGTAATATGCATCTCTAAGTTCTGTCCACGTTTTGATCATCTTTGTTACTGCAAAACGAATTCTCATCTGTTCTTCCTTTGCCATATTCTTGTCAATTTCACCCCTGACAGGAACTTCATCTTTGATAAACTCGCTTATCATAGGATTTTTCAATAATGTATTTACGAGATCGTAAGGTTCAACCGGAGCATCCAAAAGTGAGTCAAGGTGATACACTGCTCCAACAGATAAGGTATCGCGATTGGTGTAAAGAAATCCTCCGCCTATGTGGTTTAGTGTTACATCGCCTGCAAAAAGATGTGCGGCGCCATCGTCCTGGCCTATTGAAAACCGCTCATTCATAATTTCTTCTGGAAGTTTTATTACCACTTTGACTCCTTGGTAGAGCTGACTTGGAGAAAATTTTTGCCTAGCTCCAGTCATGTAAGCAACTTCTGAATTTACCCCATCTGCTGCAATTATTGCTTTAACCTCGACCTCTTCCAACTCGTCGGTCTGTACGATAGTGCGCTCGCCTTCCCATCTGATGTCTCTGACGTGCACTCCTGGTACTATTCCTCCGCCATGTTTTTGTGCGGTCTCTGTTACCTGTTGCAAAAACCACTGGTTTAGCTTATTCATAAGTACTGAGCAACCGAAATTTGCTTCATAGTTGTGAGCCTCTGTTAGGTCAATCGAGAAGACCTTGTCTTTTGATGTTGCATGCAGGATGTATTTTGTTATCTTTCTCTCAAAGGGCGCATCAGTTAGAAAGTTTTCATATATGTCTTCAACATTGTATGTTTTTCCTTTTTTTGGTTTTTTGGAATATAATATGCCTCCTGAAATATTTTTAGAACCAACTTTACTTCCAGCTTCGAAAAGAATTGCCTGTTTTCCTAAATTTGAGAGCTGCTTGAGTGCTGCAAGCCCTGCAGAGCCTCCTCCAATTATTGCTACATCATATTTTTCCAAATTGCAATCTCCCTTATGCCTGCACTACCTGTTTTTGTTTTCTTATTTCCTCAATAAGAATGGGAATCACATCTTCCATTCTGCCTTTTATGAATACGTCGCATTCGTCCTTTATCGATGCGTTCTCATCTGGATTTATTGCAATGATAAACTCCGAGTCCTTCATGCCAGAAATGTGTTGCATGGCACCGCTGATTCCTACTGCAATGTACACCTTGGGACTGACCTTTCTTCCGCTGATGCCAATAACCCTGTCAGGTATGAGGTATGTCGAGTCTACCACCTGACTTACAGAAAATGGTTTTTTTGACAAGGGTAACGTAATGCCAATTTGAGCGTCAAGCTCTGATGCAAGCTCTTCTATCATCTTGATGTTTTTCTCAGGTGCGTCCTTGACTCCACGGCCAAAGCTTACTATGGCCTTGTGACTGTCAAAATCGATCTCATTTTTAATTATTTTACGGTCTATAATCTTGACTTTTAGATCTTGCTCGTCAAATTTTGGTGCATACTCTATTATCGTTCCTTCTCTGCTGACGTTTGGTTGTAAAGGCTCAAAAACTCCAGGTATTATGCTGCATGCCTGGGGATGATAGTCTTTTTGCATTGCAGGATTTTTGTTATCAAGGCATAGTATTGTGGTCCACAAAAATCCAGAAAAGTCTGGCCTGTACATCTCAAGTGTCTTTTCATACGTAAGCGGTTTACCACCCGTCTTGTTTTGGTGTGTTATCTGCAAGTCTCCTACAACAAGCTTGTTTATGTCTGATGCAAGACCTGATTCTAATTGAGCCAAAACTGTGGCAGAAAGATGTCTCCCTATGCTGTCTGCTGCAAAGAACATATATCTCGGTCTTTTGAATTGTGCAGAATATTCTGGCTCTACTTTTGCCGCAATTTCTCTGTCTAGTGCTATATGAGAAATTGTTTTGGTATAAATCGTATTTCTTACATATCTTAATTCTGGATTGTCAGCATAAATTACTGCATCTGCACCATGTTGAATCAAAACTTTTGGAATCTCTTTGACATTATATCCAAGTAAAACGGCGACTACTTTTTCCTTTGACAAATATTTTTTATTAAAGTCATCAAGCATTCTTCTTGCTTCTCCAAGCATCTCCAAGCTTACTTGCAGTATCTTTCCATCTTCATGCTCTATTATGACATAGACATGCCTATAGTCGCCTTCTGTCATTTTATCACCATTGTTGATAATGACTGTCGCATCTTTGCAACCACTTTACGAATCTGTTCCTGGTCAGTGCCATCTATTATCTCAGCTTGTCTTGTTGCTTTTCCTTTTGGAATGCGTTCTACTTTGTAGACAATGGTTGGTGAACCTGAAATCCCAATAAGCTTTGGGTCAGCCTCTATCTGTGCTGCATTGAATGTCTTTAGATACTGTTTAAAGTTCTGAGCACGCTGTGTTGCTTCTCTTTGATATTTTTCATAAGCAAGTCTTTGTGATACTGTATTGAATTTGGGGACATATGACGGGTCTATTGCGATAAAGACTGGAAGGGGTGCCTCTATCTCTTCCACTACATCGTAAATTCCTTGTAATCTGACAAGTCTTTTTGCTCTAACTGTTCTTGTCTCCATGTTTATTTCATAATCTATCGCGTTTCCAAGAAATGTCATTCCAAGCTTCCATGCTGTCTGGGGGCCTGTCTGACCTGTTTCTCCATCTGATGCTCTGTGACCTGAAAACACGATATCCATCTTTCCTTGCATTTTAAGTACTCCAGACTTGAGTACTTCAGCTGTAGCCAGTGTATCTGCTCCTGCAAAAATTCTATCGCTGTAAAGATAAAGATCATCTGCGTCTGATATCAACTGAGCATGTTGCAGCATAGATTCTGCTGTAGGTGGTCCCATTGTGCCAATTGAGATGTTTGCACCATACTTGACTTTTGCATAAAATGCAGCATTGACAGCTATCTCGCTATGTGGACCAAGTATGTTTTTAGTTTCTGCCCGATTAAGCGTACCGTCGGGATTGTAGCTCACATTTCCCTCTGAAAAATCAGGCTCTAGCTTGACAATCACTGCCACATTTATGGAATTCATCATTTTCTAAGTATCATGCTTTGATTTTATCTATTATGGTTATTCCCAGCCGCAAAAATAAAATGCCTTTTCACGATTATCATTAATGTTGAAAATTACATTATTGTTACAGGCATGTTGCATTTAGATAGTTCAAGTTAAATAACAGGATGTAAATTGTGATTGATACCGTGATGTATATTGGATTTTTCAATAGCATGAAAAACATCTTGTATCAAATATGTCGTAAATAGTGGATGGCATGATAAGACAAAACAAAAATTTTGTTAATCTAAAAATGGTGGTTTTCATTGCAATATATGCATCTCTTATTGCATTTTCTCTTGCATGGTATCATACACTAACAAATATCAACTGTGATCTGACACAACCAATATCATCAAATTCTGTAAAGGCTGATTCTTCTGAAGGTGCGGCACAGAATTGTAGCGAGCAATTGCACTTTCACTGGATAAAGTTCTACGGAATAAACGGCCTCATATACGGAGCATCATTATTTGCGTTTGTTACAAGCATAAGGAAGAGCAACAAAAGCTAGACAAAAATACGCCATAACACAAAATTATTGAGAATCTGAATAAAATTTATAATTGAGAAAAAGTGATCCTAGCTAAACTGCGGTCTGCATATGAAAAAATTCATGATCATTGCAATATCTATAATCCTGTTTACGGCAGTGTTCTCTCTAGCGTATTCGGTCAAAGTATCAGCACAAGAAACTTCGATACCGAACTGGATAAAAAAAACTGCACAATGGTGGTCGCAGAATCAAACAAGCGATTCGGAATTCTTGGCAGCGATTCAATACCTGATTGATAATAACATACTGCATGGCACATCTGTCAAACTGACAAATCAGAACATGTCTGACACATCAAACCAAAATGCTCAACTAATGCAAAAGGTAAATGATCTACAGAGTAGATATAATACTCTGCAGTCAAAATACAATTTGCTATTAGAACAGGTCAAGAGTATATCTCCTCCATCTTTGTCTACAAACGAAAATAATGATTCTATATTTGCCGTAGCAGTAAAGCCTGTTATAGAAAGTGATGGATTTTTTGAAACAACAACATATCAAGGATCGATACTCAAAATCAATGTGGAAATTCGAGATGGGTCTGGTCTTGTCTTGATCAACACTGCACTTCCTGCCGGGGTTGATTTCCAATCATCTGCACGCACTGCTGTAGCAGTAGCGCAAAACGTAACTGGGATGAACCTGTCAAAAAAAGATGTGATATTTTCAATTAATTCTATAAGCGATCAAGACTTGCAAGCTGTTGATGGCCCTAGTGCAGGAGGTGCCATGACAGTTCTACTGATTTCAGATATGCTTGGCAAACCCATTAACAGTCACATATTGATGACAGGTACTATCCAGGCCGATGGCACTATAGGACCCATAGGGGCAGCTTCTGACAAGGCTGATGCAGCAGGCCTATATGGCGCAAAAATATTTCTTGTACCAAAAGGACAGGCAGTTGTGTCTGTACAGAATTGCACTGAAAGAAATGAAGGACCTATAACCTACCAAACATGCACTATGGAACAAAAACCACTCTCCCCTATAACACAGAGCAAATACGGTATGCAAGTAATTGAGGTTGCCACCATTCAGGACGCACTCAAGTACTTTAATTCTCCATGATCTTAGTGCAATCAGTTGCAATCACCGAAATCAAGTTTATCTTTAGGATTGTACTAATTTGATATGACACGATTACAAATCAAAATAAGCAAAGTGATGGCATAGTACCTGAACCATTATTGAAAATATTATCTGAAAAAAACGTCATACGTATTTTGCAATCTGCTACCCTACCAAAAAACGCTTCTGAACTAAGCAAAGAATGTAACGTATCGCTGACAACAGTATACAGACAGGTTAAGAGACTAAATGACAAAAAGTTGCTTATAGTATCAGGTTCTATAGATGATGGCGGGAAAAAACATTTTACCTTCAAGAGTAAGAACAGTGTATACTGCAAGTGTGCATGTTCTACTGTAGATCTAACGTCATTTCTACAATCAAAAGAATAACTGAAAGACCAGATTTTTACTGCCTGATTTTTCAGAATAGTTTCTTATTAGGTGGTAATTTTTGTAAATGCAACTTGGTGCGATTGCGTACTCTTCGAGGTCTTATAACTGCCTCTGTTGGCGTGGCTTTGCTCATCGTCGGTGCAAGCATATTTGACAGTGCATATGATGTGGTTGAATCTGTGATGGACAAAAAACAATACCTCTTTGAAGACAAACTGATACCACAAGGACAAACCGTAAATTCATCAATTACTTGGGACCAACTTGATACTCATAGTATTCTGATAGTCAATGTTACTCCAATATACAATCAGGTAAAATTGCAAGTAACTGAGCCAAACAGCGGCACATTTGAAAAAGAAAGCAACAATGGTTTTGTATATCACATAATAGGTAAAAGTACACAAAACCAAGGAAATTATTATTTTGATGTGTTTAATTTAGGAACTGAACCAGTTCACGTCAACGTAGTTTTAGGGGAAGACCCGTATCTTAGTGGAAAGTGCAACACTGACAACCAAACTGCTTGCTATGCAATTCCTGCTACTATTGGTATCGTTATAGCAGGCATGCTTGCTTTGATAATAGGCTCCGCAGTTGCCGTAAATGATTTGAGAAAGAAGAAAAAACAACAGCCTACATGATCTTCAAAAGTAAAAATGTCACACCTTGATGATGCCATTGCTGATGAGATACTGTATCCCTTTCACAAAGTCATCGTCTGATATTACACCATTTGCCCACCATCCGGCCGAATTTTTTATCCATGCCGGAATTTGCTGTGATTGGCCAGTGCCGCTGGTGTGTGGAACCACAATGATTCCCTTTTCTATTAGATACTTGATACCATTTACAAAATTCTGGTCATCGATTGTACCTTCTGACCACCATTTGGCGTTATTTTTCACCCATGGAGGTATGTGCACATCGGTAGGCATGGCACCCACGTAAAATGTATAGGCTGATCCTTCAAACTCTACGGCATTTTGTTCAAGACCATTACGGGATGAAACCATGACAAGAAAATACTGCCTACCATCATTTAGCCAAAAAGAAAATTCTTCTATGACCGGGCTGGTCTGTGAAGTGTCATTTCTTGAAACCAAGGCCTGAATCACAAATCCATCTGAAAACCTCTGGATATTTTTTTGGTATATGGTAAATTTTGAACTGTCAAACAACTTTGAAATAGACAGATCTAGAATTTGAGAGTCTGGCATCAAAAATACCATGTCTGATATGGGTTTGCCTTGATAATAATAAATTGCAAAGGTTGCAGGTCTGTCTGGATTCTCATTTGCAAACTCGACTAGTGAACTATCAGAACTGTTGCCCTGACTTGTGGGAATCCATCCTTGCGGAGGCGTAATGGAAAAGTTGTATGCTTGATTGCTGTACGTGTTTGTCTTTGTGTTTGCAGGATTGAACATTGGTACCTGAGAGCCACTAGTTTGTATTGTCATGTTATCATCGGCCCATGCATACCCAGTTAAGAAAGTAAGAGTCAAACCAAGCAGAACAGAATAAAAAACTAATTTCAATTAAAATTCCTCTCAAAATCTGATATAAGAATCATGCATTGGCTTGCCCAGTTGAAACAAAATAATGATCTTCCTGTATTACTCTGTCCCAATTACCTTTCATTAAAAGATTTGAACATATTTTTATTCTATCTTGTCTGAATATGCCTTGTGATAAAGTACGCATTGTTGTTTTTGCTTTTTATTCCAATGCAAGCTCTTGCATTTACAACTGGGCAGAACGCTACGCTGGTTATAGGACACAGCGATTTTGATACGGGAGGAACAATACATGATACGCCATCTGCAAGCACTCTCTATCTTCCTGAAGGAATTGCTTTTGACAAGGCAGGAAATCTATGGGTTGTAGATACTGGCTTTAATCGTATATTGATGTTTTCTTCTCCATTCACAAATGACAAAAATGCGGAACTTGTAATTGGACAAGACAACTTTACATCAACTGGTGCTGCTCTGTCTCCAACTGGGCTTGACCAGCCATATGGTATGGCATTTGATAACGACGGAAACATGTGGGTTGCCGATACTAATAACAACCGCATAGTAGAATACAAGGAACCTTTTGTGACAGGCGAAGCGGCATCAATTGTTATAGGCTCTCCAAGTTTTGATAAAGGAATGTATCCAACAACTGCAAGTTCGCTTGCAGCTCCATATGGCCTTGCCTTTGACAAGGCAGGAAACCTCTGGGCTGTGGATTATTATGATAACAGGATATTGGAATACATGCCACCGTTCAAAAACGAAATGAATGCATCGCTTGTAATAGGTCAGCCTGATTTTACAAGTAATTCTGATGGTTCCACAAAAGATAGGACAAATCTGCCAAGCTCTATTGCATTTGACGGCAGTGGAAACTTGTGGGTGACTGATAGCTTGAACAATAGAGCACTAGAGTTTGCCCAACCGCTTTCTACTGATGAGCAAGCATCGATGGTAATAGGACAAAAAGACTTTACATCAAACAATGCTGGAATTGCGAACGATTCTTTGAATACTCCATATGGGATAATATTTGATAAATCTGGGAATCTCTGGATAACTGACGGAAACAACGCTCGTGTCTTGGAATATGATATGCCATTTAGTAACGGGATGAGTGCGTCTACTGTTCTAGGTCAGACAGACTTTGAAGGTATGCACGAGGGAACATCCTCAAACATGTTGGCAGAACCTTACGACGTAAAAATAGATGACAAGGGAAACCTCTGGGTTGCCGATACTGACAATAATCGTGTACTAGAGTTTTCTTCCGCTAGCACAGTTCCAGAGTTTGGTCCTCTTGCGTTGGCAATGCTTGCGGTGTCTGTTACAATCTTGGTTATGTTGACTAGATCAAAACTGACTTTATTAAGACTGTAGCAGAATGTGATTGCAATTAATTGCAATTTAATGCTGTCGTTTTAATAACAAACGACTATCATCTGCACGTAGAAGCTGTAGGGTCAAGCCTGGAGACATAACAACCCCATCCCTTCAGGCCATCCTGCAGTTTCATTTCTTGTTAACTAAAAACTTATTTTGAATGGAACTAAGCCTTGCGTGATCTTATGAACTTGGCAAGATGTGCAATGCCAATAAATGGCCAAGCTAGTACCATGAAAACAAAGATCCATCCTACGACCATACTCACACCAAAAATGTTTGCAATTGTATTGAGTGGAAACAAGTATTGGCTTGTATCCTGAGGAAGATGCGGTCCAAGTATCAACATGAGAGAATTTTGAAATGCATGCCACCCAAAAAATGCAGTTACAAAGAAAAATACTGCCTTTTTTCCTATGTATTTTTCAAATCCTCTCTTTTCTAGTCTTCCAAGCCGTTCGTCTAATGTCTTTATCTCACCTTGTAAAGAGTTGATTGCTTGCTCTGCATGCCTTTGTATTGATTCTGTGTCCTGAGGACCAAGATATAGTGGAATAATGCTCTCAAGATATTTTTGGTCTGAAAGAGGTAGGGCTTTGCCGCTTGTTAGCATCCCAAGTATGTATTCTAGCCTTCCCCTGTCTCCTTTGCCTGACAAAATAATCTGTTGAATGGAACTTATCACGTTCTCTGACAATAGTTGATTGCCATCTTAACCCAGATAAAAGCGATGAGATGTTATTGCAAAGACCTGAACTTTTTGATTGCCTCTCTTGCCATTTCCTCTTGGGCATCCTTTGATATCTTGGTAGGATCGTCTGAGGCCAAAGCCTTGTTGTACTCATCTTCTGTGTTTGATTTCATCTTCTTTTTTTCTTCTGACATTGGCAATAATTGGAATCTTGTATTGATATTTCTTACTAAACCAATCATACGTGATTTGAAACTACAAAATTATTGGCCTTTGGCCATATGACGAACTTGTCTCATTTATGCTGTCTATGATATTTTGAATTCCGGGGTATTGTAGTTTGGCCTTGGATATATCTTGCTTCATTATGCTAAGGTAATACATCTCTTTTTTTACTTGCTTTGTTCTCTTGGTCTTTGACAGCATGGCGTTCTTCAAATCTTTGAGAGATGTAGACATGTCACAGAGTTTGATGAGTTTGGCCTCTAGTGGGGACTCCTTTAACTGTTTGACGTATTGCCTGTCTATCTGATCTTTTGCAATGCTGGTATCTCTTGATAACGCAAGGACAATAACTGATATTCTGCTGCCAAACCTCTTGTCAATCTCGTTAAAGGTCGAAATGGAATCGTCAATCATTGCATACAGCCAAGCTGCTGCAAGAACCTCACTGTCTGCAATTCCAAGACTTTTGAGCCTTGTCACAACTCCTCTCAAATGGTCCAAGTGCAAAATACCGTCTTTTCTTTTTGTACTTGCATATTTTTCTTTAGCAAATAACTCTGCAGATTCTGCTATTTGCATTATTCTTCTGCCTTTTCAAGTTCTTGACAAAGTTTTTTGTAATCATCTAATAAAACTCTGAAAGAGGATAATGCTGTATTGACAGTTTTTTGAGCAAGCTCAAAACGCATGGTTTTTTCTACCAGATAAGATGGATCTTTTGGATCTAGGCCTGTTTCTTCCCAAATTGTTTGTACTTCGTCTATTAGTTTTTGAAGGCGCGCCTCATCTTTGTCTATCTTTTCCTTTAATTGCTTTACTGCCATGGTCTCTGCCAAGCCTTTCAGTATGAATTTGGAAGAGCGATATAATAACCTCGACTAGATAATTTTTTAAAACTTGAGAATACCTGCTCCGAAATTTACTGAATCTGGAACCGGGGCATTCTTTTTCTCTAGTCGGTTACCAGCAAAGGAAAAATACAAGTCAATGTCACACCTGTTGTGCACTTGCGACCGTATGCAATCTTGGCTGTACTAGTTCTTTCCCTTGCAAGCGTGCCGTCATTTGCCCAACTAACCAATAGTTATACTGTGAAAAATCCTCAAGGAGGACAATCTTATACAATCAATTATACGCTAACAGGTGCAACAATTAGTGATGTCCAAGTCAATACCCATGACACCTCGCTTGTAATACTGATAAATTCCACAAGTGATGGAAATTTGGTCGTTGATATGCCACGAAGCCTAATTGATGCCAAGGCAGGCGCAAACGACGATAATTTCATAGTGCTTGTGGATGATACCTATACTAGCTTTCATGAGACAAAGACTGGTACTGACAGAACACTTTCCATTGCATTTAATGGCGGAACAGAAAGAATTGAGATAATAGGCACGCAGGTACTTCCAGAATTTGGTTCAGTATCTGTTGCCATTTTAGCCATGTCTGTTGTATCGATTGTTGTAATCTCTGCCAGATCTAGATTCAAGTTTGGTTTCTAGTTGAACTGTAACATCTAGCTAAACCCTGCTCCAAACTCGTCACCGTGTTGAAGTGGATCTATCGAATCAGCGTTTTTTAGTTTTAGATACAAAAATGCTTCATTGATTAGCTGTGCTGCAGGCTCGCCTGTTAGGTTAAAATGCGTTTTTGCAAAATTATAGTATTTTTGCAATTTTGCACTATCTTGCTCGTCAAGTGATATCCTGTCTTCTGCAATCAATGTAGCAATTTTTTCAATTTGAGAATTGTATTCTTCACTCAATATTTTATGACATTCAAACTGGCTTTTAAGTGATTGTAAAAATATTTTGCAAATATAACTTGGACACTCTGCATTAGTTGTACATCAGTCCTTATCTTTTGGATTGTCTTCATCATATTCCTCATCCAAGTACTCTACTTGTTCCTCTTCGTCTTCTGTTGTTTCATCCAGAAACTCTCCTTCCTTTGTTCTTACCTGTTTGTCAGTCAATGTATGGAATTACTAAAAACATGGACAAATGAATACCTTGCTGTATTCCTGGCTTGCAACAAGTTATTTTTTCATATATTCTTGCAAAAATACGGCATTGTTATGTTCTGTATCCTTTGCGGCATAAAGAAGTGTTATCTTTTTCTTTTCTTTTTCTATGGCTCGTAACTTTGATATGGCATCTTTTTTCCCGTTCAATTCTTTTTGATACCTACTCTTGAAATCCTGCCATTTTTTTGGATCATGGGAAAACCACTTTCTTAGAGCATCGCTTGGAGCTATCTCTTTTAGCCACATGTCTATCCTGGCTGATTCCTTTGACAATCCACGCGGCCACAACCTATCAATCAGTATTCTAAAGCCATCTTGGTCAGAAAAAGACTCGTAGGCTCGCTTTATCTTGATCAAGGGTTAATTGTAATTGTTCTTACTTGGATAAAAAGTCAAGCACAAGTTTAGAAAATTCAAAAGGCCTTTCTTCATACGGTATGTGACCGCATCCATCCATTATAACCAGTTCACAGTTTGGAATTGATGAGGCAAAATCTTTTGAATATTCTACTGGGATCATCTTGTCATTGCTTCCCCATATGAGCAGTGTTGGGATCTTGATATGGCCAAGTTTTTCTGATATGGCAGGTGAATTTTTCATCCCTAAAAGCGTGGAGAGAAAAACCATCTTTGCATTGTGTCTTTCCATGCTTGAGATAAAGTTCTCAACAGATTTGGAGTTTATCTCTGTGTTTTTTCCTGACATCATTTGATAAGCCAACTTGACAGATTCAGGAGTGGGATGCAGCGCAGCCATGATATATGCATCAAGAACTGGGGTGGATTTTTTCATGATTCCTGCAGGAGAAGACAAGACAATTTTTTTAATCCGGGGGTTTTGTGCGGCTGCACACTCTGCCACAACCTCGCCTCCAAGCGAAGTGCCTATCATGAATACATTTTGCAGTGACAACACTTTTAGAAACTCAAGCATGGTTTCCCTGAAAAGATCTGCTGTGTAATCTATCTGCGGCTTGTCGCTTTGGCCATATCCTATCAAGTCTGGTGCGATTACGCGATATTTTTTACTCAATAATGGAATTAAAGGAAGCCATCTTTCTGCCATTCCGCCAAGACCGTGGAGCAAAACAACAGTACCATCCGAATGTCCTTCTTCAAGATATCTTATCTTGTTTCCATTTATTGTGGCATAATTTTCTTGCATGCCTGAGTTGGGTGTGATGCATTGTGAGATAAGCTTTTGTTGTTATTACATTTGGCAATTATTCAATCAAGTCTTGACAAATGAAAATGAATCTAAGATCCAGATTTTTTGATAAAATCAAGTGAGCCTGAAAGCATTTTCGAATAATAGCCAAGCATCAGATGTATGTACATGTCAAGCGTCTTGACTGCCGACACTTGAATCTGCATGTATGTCTGCTGTATGTTGTTTGCCATTTCTATTTGGGTTATTGTCGACTTGGTGGCCATCTTGGAATATGTCTCAAATGCCTGCAGTACTTTTTGGTCTATTCCCATCTTGGACAAGATCTCATTTTCTGCAATATTGCAAGCTCCGAAAAGGTCCTGAAGTGAGTGAAGGCATTCGGTATAAAAGTCCGAGTATATCTCCATGTTTGCAGGCAAGAGAGATTCCATCTTGTCAATTACACTGTTGGCATTTGCGTGCATGATGTCGCATACTGATATGTCCTGTACATTGTCTGTCTTCTCTAGAGTTTTCTTTTGTGCCATCGTATGATATCATAGGTGCAAGGTTTCTTTTAATGATTTGTGAGTTTAAGATAAAACTTGAAATGTTAACATGAGTGTCTCATTGTTCATTTATTGATGAGACGTTTTTAGCTTGCGACAAAACCATGTCGCAATCTCTATAAGCTGTAGGTACTATCATAACATACTAAAATGAGTTCTACGGAAAATTTCAAAAAATCACAAGAATACTACAAGCACGTATCTCTATTTTGGACTGATTTGCTTTCTCTCATGTCAAGCAGGCCACAGTCACTCATGTCTACAGGGCCTTTTCGAAAACTTGGCGTTAATGCCAAAAAAGTGAATACGGAAATGATAGAGATAAACCAAGAATTGACAGAGTTTAACGCTAGGCTTGCAGAATATTACAAGCAACTAATCGATACATGGAACGAGGCACAAAAGCAGTTTTCCAAAAAAGTGCCAGAAATTCCAACGGATACCGAACATCTCGATTCCACAAAACGCATTTGGATAGATATCTTTGAAAACTATTTTACACGCCTTTTTGATTCTTCTGAATTTGCAGAAAATTTTGGGAAAATGGTATCAAGCGAACTTGAGCTTGCAAAGCGCTGGAATAACATAACATCGCTCATGCTAGAGTCTGCCAGCATGCCTACAAAGAACGAGGTTGATGAACTGTACAAAGAATTACACTTGTTGCGAAAAAGAGTTGCCAAACTTGAAAAAATAGCTAATCATGGAGGAAGCAGAAATGACAAGTGAGCTTAAGATAGATCCAAAGTTGTTGGAAGAATTTCTTCAGATGAACAAAAACATCCTGGAAGCGCCAAAGCTTGTTGCTGCACCTGACGAGATAAGCATGGAGATGACTCCATATGATGTAGTATATACTGAGGGAAAGATGAGACTGCTTCACTTTAACTCTGATGTGAAAAAACAAGTCAAGACGCCGCTGTTGATAGCATATGCGTTGATCAACCGATATCACATACTGGACATACATCCACAGAAAAGCTGGGTTAGAAACATGTTGGAGCAAGGTCTTGATGTATACTTGATAGATTGGGGCACGCCGACCAAGATGGATAGGTATCTTGGATTTGATGATTATGTGAACTATTACATGGACAACTGCATCGATTTTATTTTGAACGAATCATCAATTGAAAATGTCTCGCTGCAAGGATATTGTACAGGTGGTACACTTGCTACAGTTTACACCGCGCTTCATCCTAAAAAGATACGAAACCTTGTTCTTACTGCTCCAGTAATAGATGGGAGCAAGGACAGCACTGTTGTGGCAAATCTTGCAAAGCACATCGATGTTGATATGATGGCAAATGTTGTTGGAAACGTTCCGCCTGAATTCATGTATTATGTTTTTTCTATCCTCAAGCCATTTGAGCAAGGTCTTGAAAAATATAACCAGTTTTTCAAGAACATACACAATAAGGAATACGTTGAAAACTTTATTCGTGTGGAAAAATGGCTCAGTGACACGCCTCCAATCCCAGGTGAACTATACAGAGAATGGGTAAAAAATGTCTACCAAGACAACCTCTTGATAAGAAACCAGATGAATGTGGCAGGAAGGCAAGTTGACCTCAAAAACATATCCATGCCTGTATTTACGCAGGTTGCAGTAGGAGACCACCTTGTCTCACCAGAATGCAGCATGCCTATCCATTATGCTGTATCCACAGATGACAAGACATTGAGAATCTACGCTACCGGTCACGTTGGAATGATAGCAAGTTCGTTTTCTCAGAAAAAGGTATTGCCAGAACTTGGTCTCTGGATAAAAGAAAGGTCGGAAAAATAAAAAAGGAATTCAGATACCAACTAGTTTCTTGTTGGTGTCCATGCTGAGAACCATGATTGCAGTATGTTTGCGTTCATATCTGAAAATGCTCGTGTGTTGTCATTGAATGTTTTTACATTCTGTCTTACTGCATCTATTGTTGCAAGTACTGCTTTGCTTTGAACTGAACTTGTCTTTACTATCTCCTCTGTTGCATCATTTACCGCTTTGAGGTATGCTGATGGTACGTTCGTAGATAGACCAGTTCTTGATGCGTATTCTTGGTGCATTGAAATTGCATTCTCGATTGTGTTCTTGCATGCTGTTGCATATTCCTGCTGCAGGTTGGTTACTGCTTGCAAGTACTGTGCTACATTTTTCTCTGCTTCGTCAAAGTATCTATTGACGTTCTGCTTGCATACTGAAAAGATCTCTTTTGTCTCTGTTGTCTTACTCACTCTTTCACCCCCTCTTTTCGTTTCTTTCTTTCGACCGGAATCACTATCACCTGGACTAGGTCTTCCTCGTTTACACCAAGAGCCTCACGTTCGGCCTCTGGTATTGAGATACGACCATTGCTTCCAACTGTTGTCTTGAAAGTGCCCCACGATAACAGCGATGGTAGAAATTGTGATGGATTGAACAAGTTGTATGCCCCACCTTGCATGTTTGACATGTTTTGTACAAACTCAGATTGGGCCTTGACAGTTTTGTCAGACATCTCTTTTAACATGTTAAGAGGATTTTGTTGGTGGCTTTTGGCCATCATATCGCCAAACGTCTTCATGAAATCCATCTGTGCCTTTCCGCTTCTCTGTATCCACTCGCGGAACATTTCAGCAGGATCATATTGGTTGTCATTACCAGTCATTGGTAAATATAACCAATAAATGGTATTTAAATCTGCTGCTATTTGACCATGACTAGCCTTGAGCCTAGAAACTCTAATACTGAATCTGAGAATACGTCTGGAACCTCTACATGCGGCAAGTGGCCACACTCGTCCAGCTCCAAAAACGTGCAGTCCTTGATAGATGATACAAATTGGTCTGCATGTTGGATTGGTATTACTTTGTCATGTTTTCCCCACATGACAAGGGTTGGAACCATTATTTTCTTGAGACTTTCTTCTATGTTGGAATTTTTGATTCCAAGCACAGACGAGATGAATGCAAGTTTGGCATTTGGCATGGACATTCTTTTTACAAAATCTGAGACAGTAAAGTCGTCTACCGTTCCTGATCTTGACATCATCTCAAATGCCTCTCTAGCGCTTGTGTGATTGGGATATAGGGCAGCCATCATGTATGCGTCAATTGCGGGAGTGGGAGACTTCATGGCTCCAGAAGGCGCTACCAACACTATCTTTTCTACGGAATCGTTTATGCTTGCGCAGTGAGCGGCAATCTGTCCTCCAAGCGATGTGCCCACAAGAATTGTTGACTTGAGGCCAGTACTGTTGATAAAGCCAGAAAGAAACTTGGCGAAAAAATCTATTGTGTAATCCTCTGATGGCTTGTCGCTGTAGCCAAAACCTATCATGTCTGGTGCAATAACTCTGTATTTGGAACTAAGACGAGGGATGACTTTGAGCCATCTTTCTGCAGATCCGCCCAATCCGTGGATCAAGATGATCGATTTATCTGACCTGCCCTCCTCAAGATATCTTATCTTGTGCCCCCAGACCTCTGCAAACTTGGTTTGCAACTATATCTACGGATAAAACATCGATGATAAGTCTTTTTCGTTATAATCCTTTGACACAGTGTAAATTGTCTTTGGTCTATCCGCTTCTAGCAAGTGCCTCTTTTGCGTCCCTTTCGCCCCTATCTATCAATTCTTTGATTGTGGCAAGCGAAAAGTCGGCATCTTCGAAGAGAAAATGGATATGTTCACGGCGCTGTATCCTAATTATTTGATCTATTATTCCGCCACGGTCAGAGGCAAGTTTTTGGTATTCTTTCTCAAGTTGTCCAAGCCTTGACTTTGCCTTTTCGTCAAGTGATGATGTGGTAAGTATGTCATGCATCTCGCGTATTATCTTGAGGTAGCGCGTCACTATCTTTGACATGTGTACGTTATGCTCTGTCTTGTCAGCGTACATAATGTCCCTTGCTCTGTGCCACACCTCGAACATGTTGTTTGGAATCTCGTGCTGGTCTCTTGGAAATAGGTCTACGACGTATACTTTTTTATCATACTTTGGAGACGCGTTGATTACTTCACGCAGAGGAGTGTTGCTCAAAAGCGTCCCATCCCAAAGGTACTTTCCGCTCTTCTGTGTCCATGCTATGCCATAGAATGGATATCCTGCACTTGCAAGTACATGCTCTGCCTCGATTTTGTCATACTTGCTGTCAAAGACAGAAGGCTTTGCATTCTGAATGTCAGTTGATGAAACTATCAATCTTGGCTTTTTTGGATCCTGAATTTTTTGAAAATCGACATATTGGTTTAGTGTGTTTTTGAGTGGCGTTATATCATACAAGTACTGCCAAAAATATGGTGTAAAATAGTCTGGGCTTGGCAAGAACCATCTTGGAAAAAACGCCTTGGGGTTTCCAAAAATAGCGGAATAGGCTGATGCAAAGTATGGTCTAATCTCATCAGGCAGTCCGGGAGGCGTGACACCCTCTGACAAGTCAAGCCAAAACTCTTCTAGCGCTCTTGCGGGTTCGTCACTCTTACTTCCAGTGATGATTGATGCATTGATTGCACCAATTGAGGTTCCGGCAACAATATCAAACTTGATTCCATGTCTATCCAATGCCTTGTAAACTCCACATTCGTAGGCACCAAGAGACCCGCCTCCTTGCAAAATAAGAACTGTCTCAAAATGTAACGACTGTTTTTCTTTGGAAGAAAGAGACTGCATCTGGCATTCAATTCTTTATCAAAATATTAAAAGCTTTGAAAGATTGCAAATTATTCATTTGCACGGTGCACTTGGAAGATTATATACCTGACTTTGTCTTATCTCTGTATGGCAATCACAACAATCAACCCTGCAACAGAACAAGTACTTGCACATTATGATGTGATAAAAAAAGAAGAACTTGACAAAAAAATAGAAAACGCAAAAAAGACGTTTTCTAGCTGGAAAGCAGATATCAAAAAAAGATCAGATTTTCTTAACATATTTGCAGACACTCTTCGAAAGAACAAGCAACACCTTGCACTTACTGCAACAAAAGAGATGGGAAAAGCAATCAAAGAATCTCTCTCTGAAGTTGAAAAGTGTGCATGGGTGATGGAGTTTTATGCAGACAACGGTGCGACGTTTCTTCATGACGAATCGATAAACACGGATGCTCGAAAGAGCTTTATCGCATTTGAGCCAGTAGGTGTAATAGGAAGTATAATGCCGTGGAACTTTCCATACTGGCAGGCCTTGAGATTTGCTGCACCATCTCTGATGGCAGGAAATACTGTGGTGCTAAAACCTGCAAGTGCAACAATGCAATGCGGTATCGAAATTGAGAACATGTTTCAGAAAGCGGGATTGCCACAAGGCGTTTTTCAGACAGCAATTGCAGATTCTGTCATGGCAGAACAACTCATAGACTCTGTCAATGCAGTAACATTTACGGGAAGTAATGTGGCAGGCGCCAAAGTTGGACAACGGGCAACATCACAGGTGAAAAAATGTGTCTTGGAGCTTGGGGGCAGCGATCCCTTCATTGTATGTCATGACGCTGACGTGGAAAAGGCATCTGCTGGAGCAGTAAAAGGGAGATTTATCAACTGTGGGCAAAGCTGTATTGCATCAAAGAGGTTTTTTGTAACAAAAAATCTTGCCAAAGAATTTATCGAAAAGTTTGTGCAAAAAACAGAAAAACTTCGTGTCGGGGATCCAATGTCTGAAGATACTGACATGGGACCAATGGTAAATTCTGCAGGACTAGAAAAGATTGAAGCACTTGTCAAGGACGCCGTAGACAAGGGAGCTGAGATACTCACTGGCGGGAAGAGGCTTGGTACAAAGGGATATTTTTTCAGCCCCACCATACTTGGAAACGTCACACCAAAGATGCGCATAGCACAAGAAGAAGCGTTTGGGCCTGTTGCGCCAGTTACAGTTGTGGAGGACGAGATGCACGCGATAAAGTTTGCAAACGAGTCGCAGTATGGGCTTGGTGCAAGCATATGGACACAGGATCTTGCCAATGCAGACAAACTATCAAGAATGGTCGAGTCTGGAATCATAACTGTAAACAACGTAGTCATATCTGATCCTAGAATACCGTTTGGCGGAGTAAAACAGAGCGGCTTTGGGCGAGAACTATCAAGATACGGGATGCTGGAGTTTGTCAACATCAAGTCTGTTCGATTCTATGACAACTTGACGGTACAACACCATGTAGAATGATCTTTTCGCAAACCTCTTAGATTTATCATTGCAAGCTAGTGCACCAAATTGCATGCATCTTTTAGTACAATAATGACCATATTAGTTCATGGAAGAAAAAGATCTGGAACACCACATTAGTTCATTGCTAAAATATGATTTGAAGTATGTCGGAGTGATAAACTCTCAAGGGCGAATGATTGAACATGCGTCAAAAGATCTTATCATAAGTCCTGAAAAACTTGAGATGCTTTGCATGGGGATAAGGTTGCAACACTCGATGCAATCAGACTTTGATGATGACCTTGGGGCAGTAAGCTATGTTGTAACTGAGAGGCGAAATCTCAAGTTTGTATCAATGCCAGTATCAAGAGATGTCTTGTTTGCCATTGCTCAAAAGGGAACAGACCACAGTAAGTTGGTTCGCAAAGTATACTCAAAGCAATTCTTTGATGTGTTGAAAAATCACCTAGACAAATACAACATGGTTGCAGTTGGAATGAGAATCTGATTGCCTGAAAACTCCTCGATATCACTAGAGACGCTATAAAAATACGCAAGAACCCAGTTACGCAATCTTAATCAGTACGAATCAAGCCAAACTGCATGATGGACAATGAATCTACAATTGAGAAGAATAGAACAGTCACATTTAGAATCGACAAGAATGTCCTTGACAAGATAAAATCTCACGCAACATTTGAGAGGATAACCCTCAATGCACTAGTAAACCAGCTGCTGGCACATGCGGTGGACTGGGATCTTGTTGCAACCAAGTCTGGATGGATTCCTGTGCCAAAAGCACTGCTCATGTCGTGGTTTGACAAACTTGATGAAAAGGAGATTCAAAGCATTGCAGAAGAAAAGGGAAAACTTGTCTCAAGAGACATGCTGTATACTATGAAAGGAAAATACGGTATATGGGAATGGATATCTATACTACGTGGACGGGCAAAAGCCGCAGGGTTTAGCTTTACGCAAATCGATGACAAAAACGATGTCAAGTTCATCATGAGGCATGACATGGGCATCAAGTGGTCTAAACACTTCAAATCATTTTACGAATCTGCATTCAAGGAACTTGGGTGTGCAGTAAAGTTTGATCTAACAGAAAACACAATCGTCTACAAGCTTGACAAAAAATATGTACAACACGATGATTGAAGGAATCCAAATGTGTTAGTATGACATACGACAAAAACTCAAAAAAAGCAATCAAACTGCATGAAAAATTACGTGGAAAAATCGTCGTTACCGGAAAAATAAGGAACCTAAAGTCTGGTGAGATAAAGCTAATCTATACTCCTGGAGTTGCAGCAGTCTGCGAGGAGATATATCGGCACCCGGAAAAAAAATACGACCTTACATCAAAGGGAAACAACGTGGCAATTGTAACCGATGGAACTAGAATACTTGGGCTTGGAAACATCGGGCCGTATGCATCACTTCCAGTAATGGAAGGCAAGGCAGTGCTATACCAGGAGTTTGGTCAAGTGAGTGCCTTTCCAATTTGTCTTAACACTACAAAAAAAGATGAGATTGTTGCCACAATAAAGGCAATAGAGCCTGCATTTGGGGCAATAAACCTAGAAGACATTGAATCGCCAAAGGTGCTTGAAATATCTGACGAACTTGATAGACTGCTTTCCATACCAGTATTTCATGACGACAGGCATGGCACGTCAGTTGTGGTCTTGTCTGCACTGATAAACTCGCTAAAACTTGTCAAAAAACAACTTGCTACAATTAGAATCGTTGTTGCGGGGGCTGGCTCTGCAGGATATGGAATCTGCAAACTACTTGTAGCCGCAGGATGCAAAAACATCCTTGTCACAGACTCTAATGGGATAATCTACAAGGGGCGACCTGGGGATATGAACAAGTACAAAAATGAACTTGCAAGCATTACCAACCCAAAAAAGGAAAAGGGATTGCTGCGCGATGCAATGCAGGGCGCCGACGTTTTCATAGGTGTCTCTGGAAAAAATAACTTGGTGACTCCGGCAATGGTAAAAGAGATGAACGACAAGTCGATAATTTTTGCATTGACAAATCCAGACCCTGAGATAAAGCCTGAGCTTGCTAAAAAAGCAGGTGCAAGGATTGTGGCAACTGGAAGTTACCTGTATCCAAACAAGGTCAATAATGCCCTTGTCTTTCCGCATATAATGCGGGCAATACTTGACAAGAAAATAAAAAAGATAACAATGGAGCTATTGCTTGCCACTGCAAGAGCGATATCTGATACGGTTCCAGACAAAAAGCTGCACTATGAGAACATAATACCTGACATGTATGACAAAAGAATACAGAAAAACATTGCAAAGGCACTATCAAGGCTGAAAAAATAACAAATCCGTATTTTTCGTGCAAAAATACTTACTGTCTGTTTTCAACTACTAGCAAAGTATTCTGGTCTTTCCACGTTATTTTGTCCAGATCATTGTAATGATTCAGTATGTTTTGCACAAACTTGTGCAATGCATCTTTGAACTCATGCCTTTTGTATAGCCTAAAAGTAGAATAATGGTGATTTTTTGCTTGTTCCACAAGTCTTTCAAGAGGATACACTCTGTTGTGTTCAAACAGCTTTACTGAATTGATGTTGAGATTAGGGTCTTTTTCAAAGGCCGACTTTAATTCTTCCAACTCATACAACCTACTTTCCTTTTTGGTAAACGAAGGAAAATGCATTCCCCAAATAGTTTTTGCGTTCTGGTCACGCAACCTAGTATAAACAAATAACTTGCCATTATTTTTCAATATTCTTGAAGATTCTCTTAGAAAGTCTGGGAGGGGAAAATGATGTATTGCATTAAAAGACATGACGCAGTCAAGTGAATCTGTCTGTAGTGGTATTCTATGTGAGTCGCTGTGGATGGGAGTGAAATTTGTTATGTTGTGTTTTGCAAAGTCTTCTTTTAGATGGTGAAGCATCTCCTCGTTGTTATCAACGCAGAATAAATGGCATTTTTCTCCAAGCTGTTCTACAAATTTGAGGCTATATCTGCCTGTCCCGCATCCAATGTCAGCAGCTTGTATATTTTGAAGATTTTTTATCTTGTTTGTAATATGTAACAAGGGGCCAAGATCTGTAGTCCTCAATTCCTTGTATCTTGGGGCAATGTGTAAAAAATGATCATGCATTTTATCTAACATTGAATTCTTTTTACCCCTTGAAATTTTCATTAGGTTTGTAACAATTTTATAATTTTAAAATTTTGCCCAAAACAGATAAAAATCATGAATGCCAAAAAGTGAGAAACATAACATCTGTGATAATGTGAAATACCTTAAAATAGAATTTTTACTCATTTCTGTTATCTATGGCGGGTTTTGAGAAGAACTGTCCAATATGCGATAAAAAATTCACCAGTCTTCTAGAATACACGACACATCTTGGAAATGACCACAAAGACATTCCAGTTGAGAGGATACTGAAGATGGACAAGGAAGACAAGTGGAGTATGGCAGAAAAATAGATTTTTTGGGTCTATTTGCTCATCTTTGCTATGAATTCTTCTATAGTTGGTTCTTGCCTGAACTCAATTAGGCGTTTTTCTATGGAATTTATGATCTCGGTGTATGATTTGCCAAACACTTCTTCGAGGATTTTGCGGAGGTATTGTGGGTTGTCACATGAATCCGCTAGGGTGCATTGGTATCTCTCTTGAAGCAAGGTTTCGACTTTATCAAAAGTTGGTTTGCCTATGTGCAGCAGGGTCTGCTCTATAACTAGACCTACCAATGTCTTTTCAAGCCGTTCATAACTCATGCTCATACTTTATTTTTCTTTTTTGTATACTAAAGAAGGGTGGAAGATGGACATCATATGAGATTCCAAATTGGCATTCTGTCTTCTACTGGCGGGTGTTACAGAGATCTGGTGCGATCTGCTGAAAATTATAAAAACTATCATCATTTATCAGCACGGCATATCACCAAGGCATTTTAAAGGGAATGGTAGTAGATAAGAAAAGTTGGCTGAAAATGACAAAGACCAAGACCTATCGGTAAAACCCGAGGAATACATTGAGGTAATAAGTACTGAGGATGAACGAATCAAGATAATAGGAGAAGAGCTGGCAAATGACACGGGCCGCGCTATTTTTGGAAAGATATCACAAGGCATTGCAAGCTCAAACGAGCTTGCAAAGACACTTGAGATATCGCTACCTCTTGTCAATTGGCACGTAAACAGACTTTTGGGCGTGGGCCTCATCAAGGTTGAAAAAGTGGAGATGAGCCAAAAAAACAAGCAGATGAAATACTATGCGCCTGTCAAGACCGCACTTGTAATAATACCACCGGAAAATCTGTCTGCCAAGGGATCGAAAAAGGAAACAGTATTGATGAAGTTGCGTCACTATATGGCAGGTATCGTATCATTTGTTGTTGGTGCATCTGGGATATACATTGCAGAAAAAAGTCAATTGCAACAAGAGACATCATATGTTCCGGAAAACACTGCAGCTCCACAAGCAGGCATGCATGCTGCAATGAAGACCGCAGCCCCTTTGGCATCTCAAACTCCTACACCTGAGCCGTCCGCATTTTCTGGAGACTTGGTGATGATTCTAATTGCGCTGTTAGCAGGAGGGGCATTCTTTTGTGCTGTATTTTTTGGGACAAAACTTGCAAAAATGGTAAAAAGCAGAAAATCAAAACGGGCCATAGGTTAGATTTTTGCATAACACGCATAAAAATAAAAATTTTCAACTACATGACGCTTTAACATAATTTTTTTGCATAAATTTATGTTAAAATGAAATTTAATCAAAGCCTATAAGCTCTAAAATTTAATACTGTATAATGACAAATAAACTCACGACAGTTCTGGCAATTGCTGCAATTGCAATTGTATCAATGACAGTCTTTGGTGGAATGCAGAGTTCAAGCGATAATGCGTATGCACAACAAGTTCCATACTATTATCAGCCTCCGCAAAATACAATATCTGTGACTGGTACTGCTACGGCAACAGTCTCACCTGATCTTGTAACCATACATCTAGGTGTTGATACGCAAGCAAAGACCGCGCAGGATGCATTGAGCCAAAATGCTCAAGCAATGAACGCAACTGCATCTGCAATCCAAAGCCTTGGAATAACAAATGCTGAAATTAGCACCACTAATTTCACAATTGAGCCAGTCTACAATAACACTGGACCATATCCTCCATACAATGAGTACAAGAGTGAATTTGTTGGATACAAAGTATCTAACACACTGCTCATCAAGACCACAAAACTTGGACTAGCAGGGAACATACTTGACACTGCAGTCGGAGCAGGAGCAAATAGGGTAGACAGCGTGTCTTTCTCACTCTCACCTGCAAAGCAGCAAAGTATTCAAAATAGCTTGCTTGCCAATTCTATCCAAGATGCCAAGTCAAGGGCGCAACAAGCATTGACTCCTCTTGGTCAGAAAATAATAGGTGTGAAATCAGTGGATCTCTCTGGATTTATGCCACAACCAATCTATACGTATAACAAAATGAGCATGGCGGCTCCCGCAGCAGCAGTACAGACACCAATATTTGCATCAAACCAGGACATAACAACAAGCGTCGATGTCATTTTCCTGATTGGGGCACAATAGCTCCTTACTTTTTTTTATTTTTTACGGTACATGACTCCATTTTCGTAAAAATTTTCATATACTATGTTCACGTATTATTATGGTTGGAAACAGCTTATGTAATGATAAACTGTGAGATGGGGTCGGAAAGTTCAATCATAGAAAAAATAAAGCCAATCGAAGGCGTAAAGGAAGTCCTAGGAGTGTTTGGGAACTACGACGTGCTAGTAAAGATTCAATCCTCAAAAATTGATGAGATTAGAAGAACCATCGTTGCAAACATTCGCAGTATAGATAAGATTCGATGTACTACTACACTAATGTGTGCTAACTGAGACTGTGTGGAAACTTGGGAATAATCCCTATCGGTAGATGTAGTCTCGGCATCTTTTTTAAGGCACGCACTCTACACAGGAATATCATGGAAATAATGGGTAGAGGGGTTGGCCAAATAATTCGTGAGACTCCATCCTATGTGCACATACTTACCAAGTTTGCTGGATACAGGCTGTTTCATAAACGCAGTCCGATATATGGCTCTGCAGATATAATCAACGTATGCAACTTACACTGTACTCACTGTTACTGGTGGTTAAACAGGAAAGAAAATGAGGAGCTTACCGTAGAGCAGTGGAAAAAAGTAATCGACGAAAAATTCAAAAAAAATCATGTATTCATAATTACACTGGTTGGGGGCGAGCCAACTATGAGGCCTGATGTCATAGAACTTTTCATAAAAGAATTTCCAAAAAGAATCTGTATAGTATCAAATGGGACGCTACCATTGAAGCGCTATCAAGACCTCTACTTTTACTGGATATCAATAGACGGGACAAAGGAGATTCATGACAAGATTAGAGGCAACGGTGCATGGGACAAGACAAGAAAAAATGTCATTGACTATGTGGAAAAAAATGGCAAACTTGCATACAAGGACATTTGGATTACCATGACAATAAACGCACTAAACTACAAGACTGTAAAAAATGTCATAGAAGATTGGTCTGACTATTCAAACAAGATTGGGTTTCAATTTCATACCCCCTTTATGAAAAATGATCCTCTCTGGTTTCCGTTTGGTGAAGAACGAACTCGGGTGGTAGATGAGATAATTGCAATGAGAAAGAAATATCCGGATTACATCATAAACCCAACTAGCCAGCTTGAATTGATGAAAAAGAACTGGGGCGGCAGGGGCACAACACCAGTTGACTGTCCTACATGGGCAATAATATCAGTAGATCACATGGGAAGAGAAAAGATGCCTTGCTGTATTGGCAGTGCAGAAAGCAAATCCATGAAACCAATTTGTGAGGACTGTGGTCTTGGATGTTATTCCGTTCTGGTTGGCTATGGCATGAAGGGATAAATCCTATCTTAGCCTGAGCACGCTTGTCTTTGTAACATATATCATTAGCACAAACATGCTTGCAAGCACTACAAATGCTGCAAGCGGAAACTCTGGCACTGTAGACTGGTTGGTAGATGATAATGTCGCAGCAGTCTGTAAGCTAACTGTTGCAGGAAACTCTGTTGATGCAAAACTGCTATCATTTAGGTTCTCAAATGCTATTGTAACTGATCCTGTGTAATTGGATGGGAATGGCACACTGATGTTGTCTCCCATATCAGAACCGCTAGTCCTCCCCACCTGGTGATATATGGCGCCGTTCTCTCCCTCGATTACAGAAAAGTCGTAAGGTATTGAGCTGATAGTTTTATTTGCAGTATACGGATCCATGACCTTAAAGTTAAACTGCATTGTGGTACCTGGTGTGATCTTTGGAGGATCCCAGCTCAAAGCTATCTTGTACTGTGCATTTCTTGTGAACTGTATTATGGGAAACGCATTGTCAGCGCTTGGCCTTAATGCAAAGTTCATCACTTGTGGTGGGTTGTTTTGTTCTGACTGGAGGTCTTGCACATTTGATTTGTATAAAATGAGATGGACTATTCTATACGCATCCATGGAATAGTCATCTATTGAGATAAGCTTGTTAGGTATCTTGATGTTATTCACATATGCGTCATACTTTGTTGTAACAAAATCTCCAAGCGCCCTTGGAATTCTTATTTCTTGGTGTACTACAGTAAGTTGACCTATGGTCTGGTTTGACCAGTCAAACGGCATCGTAAAGTTGACAAATTTTTTGGCCTCGTCATACTTGACATCGTGGAGTTGGTCATAGTATGCTATTATCTGAATTTGATGTGTTCCATATCCTGGGTCGTTAATTGTAAGATTGTCATATTCTGGGATGGATATTCCTGCACTGTATGATTTGCTGACTTGGTTGTCATATGCACCCATTGTGATAACCTCTATCTTGAAGCGATACAACCCTCCGGAATTGAAGACAGGACCCTTTACGTCATAATTTCCGCTGTCTTGACCAAACATTCCTGAGAGAATTCCTCCTTTTTCGTCAAATGTTGTGTTGCCTGATTGTTGTGGATAAAAATTCAAAATGAAATTTCCGCTGTCACTTTTGAAGATGTGGCCAAACACTGCATTTTGCCCTTTGAATGCTGATATTGCAAGTGTTGCATCGGGAATTGGCTGTTGTGTATTTGCATCCATTAGTACTAGATTCAGCTGGGTCCCTGCATGATTGTTATCAATTAAAAATGGAACAGAACCAATTGATAACGTGACATTTGTCTTTCCTATAAGAGATGGTGGCAGAGTCTCACTGGCAAGACCATCTCCATAAGCTTTGAGAGCAAAGAAAAGCGAGGGCGCAAGTACTGCAATGGCCAAAAAATAGATTGTCTTCATAATACGTTTCTCATTTTGTGCATTTGTACAACTATAAATAAACTCTAAACTCTGTTCTCGCCTTGAATTTTGTATAGTATCTTAAAGCGAAGAAAAAGTGTCTGCAAGATGATCAGCTGAACTCTCAATAAGACTTGGATGATATTTGTCAATTATGGATCGTATCTTTTCTATATTCTTTATGTGGTATTTTTTCTTAAAATTGACAAGAGCGCCTTCAATGATGTCATCTTTTGTTATCTGAGAAAGATAGAATGATACGGTGGCAGGGGATTTTTTTGTATACTGGACCAACTCACTAAATGAGAGCGTTCCGTATTGAAGTAAAAACGTAAGTATCTGTTTGGGTGTTTCCTGTCTGAGGTTTTTCAAGAATAATGTGTCTTCATCTGATACGCTAAGAGGGTAAAATCGAGTCTGGCCTGGACTGCGTTCTACCTTGATAGTCCCTTCTCTTTCAAGTTTAGAAGCATAATGTCCTAATACACCGTTTTTCATTCCTGTCTTGCGCATTATCTCGCGGAACTTTATTCCTGGATTTTTCTCAATGACTTGAATTATCTGCATGGCTCTGTCCATCTTAATCTCTCCTAAAGACACTTAGTGCAAAAATTAGCAATGTGCAAAACATGATGAGATGGCCTACCTCATCTGATGAAAAAGCCCAGAAATAATATTTTGATTGCCAGGCGGCGTCAACCAAAGAAAAGATCTCAGACAAGATAAAAGTACCAAAAGCAATAGTAGTGAAAAAAAGTCTACGGGTCTTAATCTTATGGTATGCCATTGCGGCAACTACTGTGAGAAAAGAGGCAAAACCTATTCCGCTGATATGTAGAAGAATGTGAAAGAGCTCAAAGTTCTGAAACAAATGAGGCAAAATGACCGGTATTGATAATGCCGCAATGAGTGAGAATATTATGATACTCAGTAGTGCAGACTTAGTCTCAAACAATGTCTGTGGTCTAAACACAGTGAAAATTTGTCAAAAAGAGATTTAAATCAAATGGTACATTCTCCGAATGCAACAAAAAGATTCTTTCTCATTTGCAGATCAATTTTTGTCGTGAATTATCTTCGGGTACGATATCAAATAACTCATGTTTTTGTACCAGAAAACATTAAAATGAATACAAAGCAGATTGTTTAGTAATACTTGATGACTTTTCCAAATAGCTTAAAAATAATTTTAATTATATTTGCAGCCACATCGATTCTAGTCATTTCGTCCATACCGAATTCTTATGAGCACGCCTATATCTCAAGCAGCACACCAAACGCACTTGAATCACTTTCATCTTCTCCATCTGAGGTAGATGTTGTTTTCAGTGATCCTGTCGATATAACGTATAGCCATATTCAGATCATTGATCCAAATGGAAATCAGGTCCAGAATAATGATTTGCACTATACAAATTCAGACCACACCGGTTTGGGTATATCGTTAAAGTCTGGAATCCCAAATGGGGTCTATACAGTATCTACCAAAGTTTTAGATCAAACAGATGGGCATGTAACCACACCTGGATTTGTATTCGGCGTAAATGCCAAAGTATCGCAGAATTTACAACCATCGTCAAACATTGCAGATGAAGTATCAATACCTGATGCTATTGCTAGATTTCCTACACTAGTAGGACAAGTAATTGTAGTGGGAGTGGCTGCAGCAGCGTTGTGGCTCTGGGGACCAGCAACAAATGTGCAATGGCTACGTGAGGCTATCTCGGAAAGCAGGAAGCTAATTGATAAAAAAATGGCAAGCTGGGCATTGATAGGATCTATACTTCTCATTGTTTCAGACTTTGGGATGATACTTGCTGAAGCAAATGCTATAGGAAGCGGATTAGATAACGCGCTTGCAACTAAGTTTGGCAGTACAGTGATTTTACGATTGATAATATCTGCTATACTTCTTGGATTATCTGTTCTAGTCTACCTTAGGGCACGAAATGGGAATAAAATTCCTCATTTTTTTGTTTGGTCGCTTTTCATAATTGGCATTGCGGCACTATTCACAACAAGCCTTGTCGGTCACGGAGCTGCTGTTGGAGGATGGGGTGCTACATTGCTCGACTTTGTACATAATGTAGTTGCTTCCTTGTGGATTGGCGGTATATTTTATCTCGCATTTCTAGTATTTCCTGTACTCAAACAATTGAAAAACAGCCGAACATTTCTTTCGGTGACATCGCTTTTAATTCCTAGATTTTCTACTTTGACTATATTTTTACTTGGTGTGGTTGCAGTGACTGGCCCGTTCTTATTGTATTTACTTGAAAATGACCTGTCACTTACACTTGCATCCACATACGGAAAAATACTGATAGTGAAACTCTTGCTTGCAGCTGTTATGATATCTATTGGTGCATACACTCAACTTGTAACCCACAAAAAAATATCGAAACTACTTGGCGTGGCTGTAGAATCAAACGGCATCTCACATTCTGAAGCGTCATCACTTGAGTCAAAATCATATAAAATTATAAAAATTGAAGCAATATTGGGTATGGCATTACTTGCTTCTGTTGCAGTTCTTACCAATTCGGGAACTCCTGGTAACGAGTTCCCAAATCAACAAAATGTGATGCCAAATGTATTTGCGATAACACCACTTGGTGACATGCAAGGCAACATCTTTGCGGATTCCAAGACTGTAGATGGAAATAACGTGACAATGACTATTACGCCATTTGGACTTGGAAATAACAACTTTACAGTAACATTTGTTGATTCATCGATGCAGCAACTAGATATGAAATCTGCTGAATTAGTGTTCACACAGGTCGATAATGGCATATCTCTACCAAAAATTGATATGCGAAAAACAGGAATGGGGACATTTTCTGCAAATGTACCTTTTGGCATTGGTGGAAATTGGGAAGCTGCAGTAAACGGGTTTCAAAATCATGCCAACTCTACGGAACTTGCAACCATGTTTGATTTTTATCTAAAACCAAATCTGAATCAACTCTCCTTTAACATGACTGAATATCCTCTTCCCGGAAATACCTCTCTCCCGTTATATCCTGTGTATGATAAGAGTAGAGATACTGTATGGGTCAGCGATTCTAAAATATCATCTGGAAGAATATTTGGGTTTGATCTGAAATCTAAACAATTTACCGAACACAAGATCAATGGTACAAACATAGTGACATGGATGACTCTGGACGCTAAAAATGACATATGGTATGTTGATCCACTCAGCAAAATTCTAGGCAATTATAATCCAAGTGACAACACCGACAAACAATACCCAATTCCAATACCTGCAGGAGGAATAGTATCGGGCTTGACACTGGATAAAATGAACAACCTTTGGTTAATTGTGGCAAATCAGGATGAGATACTAAAATTTGACTCCCAGTCGGGGTCATTTACTACACTTAGTTTACCTCAGGGTGCAGAGCCACTTGGAATAACAGTAGCACAAGATTCCGGATTGGTGTGGATTGCAGAAAGTGGTTCTGGCAAGATTGCAGAAGTTGACCCTACAAGCAATACCATAATACAACATGATCCGAAAATAAATGCGACGCAAGCAGATCTAACCTCTATCATTGAGAACCCAAGTAATGGGATAGTATATGTGACAGAACATGAAGGTCACGGTCTTCTTGTGTTCAATTCGCTCATCAACCTTTTCAAGCAATATCCATTAGATCCTGATCCATCAAATCTTCCATTTGGAATGTCCATTGATAACAATGGACATCTCTGGATAGCACAGCATACCTATGACAAAATAGCTGTGATGGACCCAAGCAGCGGACAATATGTACAAATCGATATCCCGTCAAAAAACTCGTTTACACAATGGCTAGTTCTTACTGATAAGGGAGTGGTAGCTGCAGAACAGAGAGCGCACTCACTTGGTTTGATAACAGAGAGTGTGTCAAACGAAGCATCTTCTAATATCTCTACTAATGCAGCTGTTTTTAATTATGGCATAAGCTATGCTGGAATTGTGACTCCGTTTATTGCAGGGTTTGTAGTTATCTCATCATTTTTCTACACTAAAACCAAGTCTGATCTTGACAGCAGCATAAAAAACGTACAAAAGCTCAGCTCTGGTGGCATACCATGATGCGTTCTGCCGTTGTACCAAAAGACATTTTATACGAAGAAAAAAAGTGATCTGCAAATGAGAAAGAATCTTTTTGTTGCAATACTGTTGGTGTCTCTTCTTGTAATTCCTATGGTATCTCACTATGCAAGTGCGCACGTAGAAAAAACCTTTGGCGATATATCAGTCAAAGTAGGGATGATAAGTGAACCGCCACTTGTTGGAGATACAAACGAAATTCAAATTTGGTTGGATACTGTATCTGGAAATGCCACGACACCGATAAGCCAGACTGGGCTTGACAACGTAAACGTCATAGTAACATATGGCGGACTACAAAAAACATTGCAATTTACCCCAAGTGATGACACACCAGATGAATATGATACCACAATAATTCCTGCAAAAGTCGGTTCGTATCAGGTAGTTATGAATGGAACCATAAATGGTCAGACAATCAACGCCGCATTCCCATTGGATGAAGTAGAAGACAAGAGCAAATATTATTTTCCTCCTGGAGTAATTCCATCTTCAACTGGAACTACATCTTCATCACCAACAACACAAACTAGTGTCAATCCACAAATCATAAACCAGCTATCTGATGAGATTGGAAAGGCAGCAAATGATGCTAATATTGCCGCACAAGGGTATGCTAACGTTGCTAAATCATTTGAAGAAGTAAAGAATACTACTGACATGTTGTTCATGGTCAGTGTTACAAGTATTGGGGTAGGCATAGCTGGCATTGTAATCGCAGTAGTGGCAATAACTCGAAAAAATCGAGTCTGATCTTACCTGGATAGGCAATGTACCAAAATATTTTAAAATGATATCATACACCAATCATGCTGGCATGAAAAAAATAGCATCTGTATCAATAATGCTCATCCTGTTTAGTGGTATGTTAGTGGTCCATCCTGCATTTGCCCACAACTTTGTTCAAAATTCCGATGCTGACTTGATTGCAAAAATTCAGGAATTTAAGATAGAATCCAAGATGATAGCAAATAATATTTCAAACAACACACTGGCTCAATGGCATATATCAAAAAGCCAAGAGTACTGGGGTGGCAATGAATCTGCGGCTCTTTCACAAAAAGATTCAAGCCTTGCAAATCAGATATCTGCATCAATAGGAGATCTTTATTCGCTTGCACAAGCGCAAAATGCCAACTCTACTATTGCCAATCAAAAAGCAGATGCAATAAATCAACTATTGGACCAGGCAGAATCTGAAGAGATTAGCACGTCATCTCAAGGTAATGCCACGGTACAGGCCTTGGCACTAGTTGGAGTAATAACGGAGGTCCTAAAAGATTATGGTGATGCAATAGGATCAAATGTTGATCTTACAAACATGGATAACATGAATGCATCATCTACTGGAAGCATGCAAAGCATGTCAGGAATGTCCATGTCAAAAACACCAATTGTTAATATGGCTGCATATCAAAGCGCACAAGCCCTTACAGATGTATCACAAACCATGCTTGGCAATTTGCAGACCATTGCGCCATCTGATGCCTCGCCTTATCTTGTCAAAGCAGGAACTGCCCTTGGTGCACTCAAACAAAAAATAGATGCTCAAGGGTCTGGGATGGACGTAATGACAATTGTGCATGTACAATGTCATCCAAATCTAATCGCTGCATTCAACATTGAAGCTGTACCTGAATTTCCAATGCCAATATTGCTTGTCATAGTGTCATTTGGGGGCATTGTTATCATGTCTAGAATGTTTTCAAAAAATAGGTAAGTAATTTCGCTTGCGGTGTATCTGATTATGTGTGACTAGGTTTGTAGTAAGGTAGTCACTTTATCAAATGGAAAACATGTGGTTACATGAGAGCAGGGAGATGGAAGAATCTGTCTACCCTTAAATAAGTAAAAGGCACATTATGGTGTTAGACAAAATGGAAAAGATAGATACTGAGATCGAGGACAAGAAGGAAAAAGAGATATCGGTAGATGAAAAGACAGTGCAGTTAGTTATTGATGAGTCCTCTGGAATCTCGCTTGATGATTTTCAAGAAAATGACAAAAAAGTTCTATCTATCTTGAACCAAGACAATGACTTGGCAGACAACCAATACACATTCAATGGATTGGCGCGAAAACTAGGGATGCATCAACAAAGCCTTTCAAGATCTTTGCATAGACTAGAATCTTCTGGCTTGGTAGAAAAAAGCCAGACAGGGTACAGATTAAGCAAGAACCTCAGGTCTGTTATGATAAAAAAATCCAGACTCGATCTTGAACACATTTCCAAAAAAATATCAAAGCAGAACATGAAATTTGTTCAGGTACTACAACTATACATTCCTGCTATCATAGAGGTTGAAGAAATTGTAAGCAAGCTAGTTGGCAAGTGGTTTGGAGATTTGCGCTGGATAGGTTTGATCGAAGGAGACGGAGGCTATATCTTGCAATGGGCTAACGGTGACAAGTTTCAGGTAAACCTCAAGATTGTATCTCGATATGCTATCGTAGAGAGCAATGCAGTAGGTGACCTCGACAAGGCAGAATCCGTGATAAGTGCATACAGAATTTTTGAACAGATAGCCAAGGTATTTCAAAAGGTCAAGACTGGCACAAGAAATGCCTTGGATTCTTTTAACCAATACAACTAGATAAAATCTCAATCAAACTAGCGTGTCAAGAATGCTTTTCATGGTTTGATATTGTCTCTAATGCAGCCCGTTTTGCAGCCAAATCAGCTATTTTCTTGTTATCTGCACTTGCTATTATTATGACATCGTTGTTTTCTGGCTTTAATTTTTCAATAATCAAGGAAGTTAGTTTTTGATCCTTGACTGGAATGTCATAGCTCTTATCAGACGTGAAGATCTTGTTGTCTCTAAATACAAGTGTAGTAGCTCCGAGAGCTCCTATCTTTATTGCGGCATCTCTTTGTTCGATGCCACTTCCAACCTCTTTTGCCAATCCCTTGACAAGTATGGCGTGATTGAATCTGCCTACTGTGATTGAGCATTCTCTGATGTCTATCTCTGCTGGGATTGCGGTACTTATGTTTGAAAATAAGGTCTCTCCTTTGCCTGTTAGCCACATTCCTGCTTTGGATGTCTCGACAAGATTTTTCATCTTCAAGTGCTTTACCAATGTTTTGACCGAGCCCTCTCCTAACCCTATCTCGTCTATCAAAAGTGATCTGCTTGCTTTTTCATTATGATGCATTACCTGAAGTGTTTTGAATATGTGCGCAGTCTCAAAGGTCAAAACTCTGCTTGGATAATATCTTTCAGCTACTTTATCCAGCAGCTTGATTACATTATGCATCTGTGGTTCCATGATAGGCGGTTTTTATTTAATGTTAATTCATCACGCTTTCTGACTGTTTGTTTTTTCTCACGCGTGCATAGGTAAAAGTACAAACAAGAACTCCTACTGCCAAGACAGGCCCGGTGTATTCGGGTATGATATCAGAACTACTCATACTCTCATAAAATGACGAAACTGCTAGTATTAGCGCAGTTGCACTCAATGCGTATGACAAATATCTAAAGCCAGTAGTACCTAATGTCTTGACAAAAGCTGCCCTGAACAGCACGCTGTCAAGCGTATCCATCGCTACCATTCCTATTCCAAACACTGCTATCATTTCAAGTGCAGACTCTATTCCTCCTATTACTGTAGCAGCTGCAGATATTGCTATGGCGGAAAGCTGTGTTGCTGTATCAAAACTTAGTCCAAAAATTATTCCGACAACAAAAGATGAGCCCATAGTACCCATGAATTTGGTTCGTGGTAGAACTTTGCTTGCAAGTATGCCTGCTGCACTCTTGCCATGTTTTTTCATTGCATAGATATTCAGTATGCCAATAGCTCCGAGTACAGATGCTCCCATTATTCCTGTAAAAAGTGAAAATGTTCCGCCTTTATCGACAACACTTGCAGCAACAAACACAATGAGGATCATCTCGCCAAGAACTGATACCATATGTCCTGCACTAAATCCCGCCCCTACCCATCTGGAGCATTTGGCTGCATTATTGAATCGGATGAGATTGTCTATTGCTGTTATATGATCTACATCCAACGCATGACGAATTCCCATTGCAATTAGAGTCAGGCCAGTTATCAAAACTGCCCAAGAGATGTCTACCATGTTATGTACTCATCTCTTGGCTGTCTTGACAATTGACAACATTTTTCATGTCGTCATTCTGGAATTAAATTATTTAAATCGTTGGATAGTTTATCCAACACATGCCTGCCCGTAAAAGACATGATTGAAAAATATGATGGAAAAACTACGGTTAGCATCGACTTTAAAAATAAAAAAAAAGTTAGTTTTGCTTCTCTAGTGGAAGCTTGTTGAATCGGTTCTCGCCTGCAGTCAAGATGCCTGTCTCGGCAATTGGTTTTTCTCCTAATGCTTTTTCCATTGCCTTTTTTGCCAGATCTATTGCTTGCTGCTGTGTCATGTCTGCACTATACTCCTTTGTTATCACATCAAGTGCTGTCTCTGATGCCTGACCTATGGCAAATCCGGAACCTCTGAAGAAAGTGCCGCTTGGGTCTACTTGGTACAACTGTATTCCGGTCTCGTCTGCACCTGCAATTATTATTGATGCAGCTTGTGGTCTGACAGCATATGTGGTATAGTTGTGTAGGTATGTGCTGAGATGTTTTGCAAGAGAATCTGTGTCTATTGGAGTTTCGTATGTCAATTTATGTTTCTGTGCTTCAAGTCTTAGAGTGTCAATCAACTGCAAGATGTCTCCAATGTATCCAGCACCTGTGGCACCAACATGATAGTCTATTGAGAATATTTTCTCAGATGGCTCTATCAACGGATGCGTTGGCTTGATCTGACTTGAGAGCATGGCAAATTTTGGAGTCTTGATTCCTATTGTTGTTGACCCGCGACTTACTGCTTCTAATGCACTGTCAACAAGGACGAGTCTTCCTTGAGGTCCGTAAAACGGGAACCTTCCAGAGCTTGTCGATTCTGACATTTATGCCACGACCTCCTTTGATATGGATGGGATTGCTAACACATCAATGCCGTTGCCAGACCCTGGATCTCGCTCCATGGCAGCAGATACTGCGCGAGAGGCAATCTCTTTTGCTTGCTCGTTTTTGATGTCTTTTTTGTATAGGCTTTCAAGTACGCCGTATGCAATGGGTGAGCCAGAACCTGACGACGCAAAGTCTTCTTCTGTAATCGCTCCACTCATGTCAGCTGCATAGACATGAGAGCCATGCTGGTCTACTCCTGCCACAAGTAACTCCACATAATATGGCTGGTAGTTTCTCAAACCGGAATATGCTAGATTTGCAATCAATCTAGTAGACTCTTTTACAGTTAGAGGGAATCCCCTTCTGAGTTCCATGAGCCTTCTCTCGGCCTTTGCTACCTTGATTATGTATTCTGCATCGGAGAGCTGTCCTGCAATTGCAACTGCTAACGTCTCGTCTATCTTTGCAATTTTTTGGACTATTTTTGATCCGATGAAGAATCCTTTGCTTGCTCTTTTATCTGAGCCCAAGACCACTCCATCTCTTGTCTTGATTCCTACTATTGTTGTCATGATGTCATTACGACAGCAGGGGATTAATTGACTAACAATACTGTAAAACCGGTCACAAAAATGAGAAGATCAGGCTACCAAAGGGGCCCCACATTTGGAGCATCTTACCTGAAACATCTTGAGATAGACCTCTCCCTTGGTGTCGACATCTACGCATTGCTTGCCACCCTCTTTGCAAATATGGCAAAATTCTTTTCTCATGTATATTATTGGTCAAGCAAAGTAATAAAGCTCATTGTGTGACAATAGAAAACGCAAAAATAGAAAACCTCTGCTTTGTATTGGATTTGTTTGTCTCGGGTTTTGTTGTATGCCTGAGAATACTGCATATTGGATTTGTCTGTCAAAGAATGGGATGCTAAAACCATGTTTAGCTTGGAGTAAATTTCAATAAAACACGAAAGAAATTAAAAGAAAGTTACCAATGGATACCTGTGCGCGACATAAATGAGATAATGCCAAAAATCCCAAACATGAGGTGGGGCGCTCTAACAAACAGGCCTCCAACCAATGACAAAGTGCGAGAAATGAATGCAATGTTCCCGCATGACGGTAGGTGGCATACTGTATTTGAAGAGGAAAAACAGGTCTTCGTTGACGGTGTGCGCATATGGAAAAAAGATCCAGAATCGTGGACATGAGTTTTAGGCGTATTTTTATGTTATATGCGATCAATTCCATGGCTGTGAATATTCCATAGAATTAAATCTCCTTTTCAAAATTGCCATGCTAAGAATTGACCCAAAGTTTCAAGCAGATTGATTCATGTATGCAAGTGCTAGGGTTAGACAACTCTGTTCGCTTTGTAGGTAGAATAAAAGACAGAAAGCTAATATCATTTGCTAGAAGCCCAGAAGCCAATCCTTTGTTGGATGAAGAACTAAGCAGCATGGCTCACTATCAGGCATCTATAAAGGCATCATGGGAAGACATGTTCAACGAGTCACTTGGTAAGACAAACTGGATGATAACATCAAAAGAAAAGGTCAAATTGATAACGTTGTTCTTGGATGATGGCTTGCTTATATTGTCAACTGAGCCAAATTCAAACCACGATGCAATAATTGAGAAAATAAAACATCTTAACGTAAAATTATAGATCTCTGGCAACTAAGCTAGAGTTATGAAAATTAAGCTCAGATTGTGAGAGAATTCTATATGTTATGTTTTGGATATGATATTGAAAGCAAAACCAAGTGATTTTTTTGTATTGGAATTGTCTCTAGTCACTCACTTGAAAAGGCAAGAGCTTTCGTATTGGGAGGGGATTCCTACCAAAGAAATCCCTTTCCTTTTTTTATCGCAAATGAATCTTCTTAGTTTTTCTTGCTTGGTGGATTCCATCTTTTAAGCAATAATGAACTGCTAGTGACTGAAACTGAGCTTGCTGCCATTGCAAGGCCTGCAAGTGCTGGATATAGGAATCCAAAACCTGCTATTGGTATAAGCACTATGTTATATGCAAACGCGTAGAAGAGATTCTGCTTTATCTTTGATACTGTCTTTTTGCTAATCTCGATTGCTGAGACCACGTCATTTAGATCGTCACGCACAAGTACGACTTTTCCGGCTTCTATTGCAATGTCTGTACCGCTTCCTATGGCTATGCCTACATCTGCCTGAGTAAGAGCCGCAGCATCGTTTACACCATCTCCAACCATTGCAACTCTCTTTCCATTCTGTTGCAATTGTTTTATGACCTCAGTCTTTTGTATTGGCATAACATTTGCAATCACTCTGTCTAGTGCAATCTCTTTTGCAATTGTATTTGCAGTCTTTTCGTTATCGCCAGTTAGCATCATGACTTCTATTCCCATCTTTTTCAACGCCTGTACGGTAGCTTTAGCGCTTTTCTTTGGAATGTCAAGCAATGCAACTAGTCCAACAAGTTCTCTGTCCAATGCAACTACCATCACTGTTTTTCCTTCTTGCTGTAACTTTGACATCGATTCCTCAATTGGTTTTACATCGATGCCGTTTTCTTGCATAAATCTTGTATTTCCTACAAGTATGTTATTTCCATTATGATGTGCCGTCACACCTTTTCCTGGCACTGAAAAAAATTCTTTGGCTTCATCAATCTTTAATCCTATCTCATCTGCTTTTCGTACTATTGCCTTTGCAAGAGGATGTTCTGAATTTTTCTCGGCGATTGCTGCAATCTCGAGCATTTTGTTCTCATTGTTAATCTCATCATCGCGATTTGATTTGAGTGGTATTTGTTTTAGAGTTATCAGATCGGTTACTTGGGGAATTCCTTGAGTCAGTGTACCTGTTTTGTCAAACACTATGGCTTGAATTTTTCCAAGAATTTCTAACGCTTCTCCATCTTTGAATATGACTCCGTTTTGCGTACTCTTGCTCATGCCGACCATAACAGCTGTTGGCGTTGCAAGACCTAACGCACAAGGACATGCCACTACCAATATGGCAACCGATGGCACAAGCGCTGTTGCAAAAACATGTACGCCTGCAGGTGATATAATGTACCAGCCAAGAAATGTTGCAAGTGCAATTCCCATTACTATGAAAGCAAAATATCCTGCAATCTTGTCAACCAATCTCTGTATGGGTGGTTTTCGGCCCATTGCCTCCTCTACAAGTTTCACAACCTGAGAAAGCATTGTGTCACTGCCTACATTGACTGCCTTTATCACCAGAATACCTTCTCTGTTTATGGTTCCACCTATTACTTTATCACCAGGTTTTTTTTCTACAGGAATGGATTCGCCTGTAATCATGGACTCGTCCACAGCAGAATGTCCATCGAGAACACTGCTGTCTACTGGGATTCTCTCTCCTGGCCTTACAATAATTGTGTCTCCAGGCCTGAGTAATTCTATTGGAATCTCTATCTCTTGGTCTTCTTTTTTTATTCTTGTTACTTTTGGCTGCAACTCTAGCATCTTTCTTACTATTGAAGAAGCCTTGCCCTTGGTTTTGTTTTCAATGTATTTTCCTAAAATTATGAAAGTGATCACAACAGAAGACGCGTCGTAGTAGATGTTGTGCCAAGCAGGAGTTGGAAATGTGTTAAATGCGCTAAATAGGTAAGCGGCAGTTGTGCCTGTAACAACTAGTGTGTCCATGTTTGCAGACTTCATTTTTGCAATTCTATACGCACCAACATAGAACCTATTGCCTACGACAAACTGGACAACACTTGCACAAGCAAAGAGTATGTAAGAGCTACCAGTTGTACCAGTTAGAGGAATAAATGGCAGATATTCGGGATAGCCAAGAATCATGATTGGAACAGTAAACGCAAGACCTAGCAGAAATAATTTCCTGAGTTTTTTTGCTTCAATCTCCTCTGCCGACGCAGAAAGATCCTCGCTTAGTATTTGATATCCACTCTGAGTAATTGTTTGACGTATGTCAGAAAGTGATAGCAGAGCTTGATTGTATTCTATGAAAACTTGACTGTTTCCAAAATTCACAGAGGCATTTTTTACTCCTTCAAGACGCCTCAGTTTGTTTTCTAGCTTTACTGCATCGCCAGAATCTGTTATGTTTCCGATTTTTACTGATAGTTTTTCATAAATTACTTTGTAGCCTGCCTCTTCAACTGCCTTTTCTATTGCTGAAATGTTTACTACATTGGGATCGAACTCTAGAACTGCTTTTTCTGTTGCAAGATTGACCTCACAGCTTTTTATTCCATTCAATTCTGTTACGTGTTTTTGAATGGAATTGACACATCCTGCACAATGCATTCCGCCTATTTTTACAGCTGTCCGTTTTGTCATAATCTCTTGTATTGGCATTTTTTCATTCTAACTATATACAAATATGATGTGACACCTACTTAATTATGGTACTTTACAATTGTAAAGTGAACAATATAGATATGAGAAAAGGTATGAGTGAACATGCCGCTCAAGTTGGATGAGATTGACATTGCACTCTTGGAGTCTCTTATGAAAGATGGACGAAAATCGTTTAGACAGATATCAAGAGAGATTAATGTGAGCACACCAACTGTCAAAACCCATTACGAAAGGCTGGTCAGTGTCGGTTTGATAAAGGCAGTTTTACCTGATCTAGATCTTGGAAAGCTTGAAACAAAAACAGGCACTATGCTAGATAACATACGAGAGAGGACAATTCGTAGACATCCAGTAAAACTTGACAAGGGAACGCTTGTCAAGATAACATGCGACTATTGTAAAGGACCTGTTCATGGAAAGCCGAGCATATTGAAATTTGCAAATGTAGAACGATTCTTTTGTTGTACATCATGCAAATCGCTATACAGGGAGAAATACAAGCGAAGGATTGCATTCTTGGAGTAGATTGATTCGTATGGGAAACTCTGGATGATGAATAAACTGGCACTTTCTTTGAAATCTTGCCGCGACAGATTTCTTTTTATCTTGGAATGTCAAAACATCAATCAACTAGTGACTAGTTCGTAGTGTGATTTGATATGGACATGAAATTAATACTCAGAGGAAGAACAATCGAAGACGAGCCTACAGTCGATGCCATCTTCAAGATTCTAGGCGACAAGTATTCAAGAAAAATATTAGAATCATTAACTGATTCTCCAAAATCTGCTCTTGATATAAGCAAAGAATGCAAGATATCTCTGGCACTAGCATACAAGAAGCTCAAAAATTTAAAAAAATCTGACCTGGTGCAAATATCTACATCTGTCATAGTTGAGGGAAGGAAATACTCTGTATACAAGAGCAAGGCGCATCCAATAATGGTGCTCTTAAACCATAAAGTTCCATCACAAACCATAGTTTTTGATTCTGATAACTTGGTAAGCTGTCTGGGTTGTGAGTCATTGAACTGTGGTGTATACTATGATGAGAGATATAATGGTGTGAGAAGCATATGTTATTCCTGCGGGGCTAATTGGCCAGAATCATAAGTTTGATTTAGACCCACTGTTTCTTCTTGCCATACTCGTCAAGCATTTTGTACATCCTGTTAAAAGAGTCCTGAGAAATAGTGCCTTGTTCTATGGCCTTTTGTATGATGGTCTCGATTTTGATCTGTTTCTGATGTACCATCTTCATTACTTCTTCAAACATTCCCTTTAGGATTTCTGATTCTTCATCGACTTTGTCGCTCATGTTAGTTGTCATTGTTGTCTTAGGGTTAAACATTTTGAATCTAGTTTACGGCGCCTAGAAAAGTAGCTCTTGAAATATTATGAAGCCGTACAGATACTATGCCAACAGCGTATGTTATGATTGCATGTGACTATGGACAAGAAGAGCAGGTATTAGACGAGCTAAAAACAATAGGCAAGGTAAAGGAAGCTCATGGCACAGAGGGTCATTATGACATTGTAGCAGAAATGGAAAAGATGACGACAGATGAAATCAACAACACTGTATCTGAAAAGATAAGGCGCATAAACGGCGTACGATCAACGTTGATACTTTTAGCGCAGTGCTAATGACACTAAATGCGTAAATACTTTGGAACGCATTATTTCACATGAGCAAGGAAAATTCTGAACCTGAGGCAAGCTTCCTTGAAGGTCTCATTGAATCGCTTGCTGACAAACACTCACAGCTAGACATCAACTTTCAAAAGACCAACATCAAATTGCCTGGAATTGAAAAAACTCTGGAAATAGACGGACTTGTAACGCTCTCTGTACACGTACGAGAACTCACTGACGAGGAAAAAAAGGCATCATCCAAGAAAAACATCGTATTGATGACTAAAACCTAATGACTTTCAGTATCTGCCTCAGTTTTAATGGGTTAAAGTGAAGGCGTGGGCCAAATTTGGAGAGGCCACTAGCGGTCAGAATCTCTTCGCCTTTGTCATATAGGGAAAACTTCCAACCGTTTTTTGCAAGCCTTCTTACAAAACTTGAAGATTTGAGAAGGATTCTTCCTTTGGTAGCCTTGGTCTCAAACAAATCTGACAGCTTTAGGTTGGCCTCTTCAAGTCCTACCATTTCAAGTTCAAGTGATTTGGTGTCTCTGTCAAGTGACAAGATTGGCTTGCCATTCATGCTTATTGTCACAACGCCTTGGTTTATGGCATCAATCATTTTTTCTCCAATCACAAATTACATGCGCTTTCTTTTGATTTAATGTTTCTTGATTGTGTAAATTACAAGAATGTAATCTGCATCACGTTAAGCATTTTAGTAAGTGCATGTAATCGTTAAACACAATGAGCGCAAACACAATCAAGAAAGCAAAAGCACTGGCAAAAGATGGTGTAGTCAAAGTGGAAGACGATTTGTACCAAGTAAAATCTTCAAGTGACCCTACCAAGTCTTATTTTGTGACGTCTGATAGTTGTGAATGCGAAGGATTCAAGAACTTTTACAAACTCCACCACGGCAAGGGACTAAAGGCAAACTGCTCACACCTTGAAGCAATAAGGATATACAAAAAAATGTATGAAAAATCTAAACCTGAAAAAGACATGTAGCATTCAGTGTACCGAAATGAATTATTGTTATTTGAAAAATCACGGTGAACCGTTGTAGAGAATCAGGTATTCGTTGGGGTTTTCTCTCTCCTTCTTTGCCTTTAACGCATCTTGATACTTGTCATAATGTTCTATCAGATACAACCTACTGCCAAGCGGTTCAAAATAATTAATTCCACATAGGTTAAACCCGGACTCTGGGGTAAGGGCTTTCTTTTCGTCGCTGGTCACGTCTTCACTCAAGTTGAACATATGACCTCTTTTTTGTCCCTAAAAATCTAGCGTGCTAGATCACTGTTATCCAAAATGACCTGCTCAAGATCTTTTGGTTTTTCTACAATGTGGTCAGGATTGGCCTTTTGGAGTGCATTTTTTGTATTGTACCCCCACGAAACACCTATGACTCTAATGCCTGCCTTTTTTGCTGCCTCGACATCCCTTATCTCATCTCCAACGTAAATTGGATCATCATGAGGAATTGTCTTTTCTTTCATGAGTTTTTTAAGCAGCCTACTTTTACCATAAACAGCCCTTCCGGTATACACAAAATCAAACAACTGCAGATCGTTATTTTTTAAAAATTCCATGACGTTTTCTCTAGAATTTGTAGTCAAGATACCAAGAACACATCCCTTCTTTTTCAGATTTACCAAAGTGTCCCTGATCTCTGCTGTTGCATGCAGTCGAACTATCTCTTTATTCATCTCAAATCGTATCTTTCTTGCAACAATAGGTAGCTTGAAGATGGAAATTCCTAGATGCTTTAGCACGTCGCTTGGTTTCTTCTCTCGAAGTTTTGGTATGTCATCTAGAGGTATCTTTCGGTATCCGTAGTGATCTGCAAACTTGTTGGCTATCTTCACCACTACAGACATGGTGTCTGCTATCGTACCGTCAAAGTCAAAAACGATTGTAGGCATTAAAAGTCAGCTGTTGGGTCCCTTAAAGACTGTTATGGATTGCAAAGATTCAGTTCAGAGGCCTGAGAAATTGGACTAGACGTGATTAAACATCATCTATATCAAAAGTATGAAGAGGTAGTATACAAGTAGATTTACAACCGTTACCAGCGCACCTATTTTAAAAAATTCAAAAAAGGTGAATGCTTTGATACCTCTTGATTCCGAAGCTTGAATTATTATGATATTGCTTGCAGCGGCCAATATTGTGAGGTTGCCTGCAACGGTACTGGCAGCTGCCAGCATCATCCAGGAAGATACGTTATCTCCAGTAAATCCATTTTGTATCATGACATAATGGTATAAGGACACAAATGGTACATTGCTTAGTACCTGTCCTAGAGAAATGCTTGCAATAGAAATTATTGCATTGCTCTGCAATGGATTGTCTGGAGTTGGCACTGGGATTGTCTTTATGAGCATAGGTATTGCACCCGACGACCAAACTGCCGCGGTAACAATAAACATTGCAGCAAAAAAGACTAGAACAGAATAATCTACGTTTTGAATTATCTCTTTTCTATCGCGGCTCAATACGTAAAGTACTGCAGCTCCTGAGAGTGCAATCAAACTTAGATTGAGATCTGCAATCTTTAGGAACTTTAGAACCTCTGAGATGAAAAATCCTGCAATAGTTGCAATTAAAACACCTATTGATATCTTTGCAAGATTCTTGTTTACTATTACTGCATTCTCTAATGCGATGTTTTGTAAATTGACTTGGGCCATATCTTTTTTGAAATATATTTTGAGTATGTAATAAGTAAGAAAGAGATTGATGATGGTTGGAACTGCTAGAAACTTGATAAAGTTTGTAAAAGGAAGATCAATTCCGCTTTGAAGTGCAATCAAAAGATTTTGTGGGTTGCCAATTGGAGTCATGGCACTGCCCACCGTAATGCTAAATGCAAGTGCTATCAAAAATACTGCTGGTCTTACTCCAATGTGCTTTGATACGTATGCAACAAGAGGCACTCCCATGAGTGCAATTGTATCATTTACTAGAAACGCCGACAGCGAGCCGATGCCAACTACAAAGATCAATAGTATCCTGTCAGGGGTCTTGGCCCTTGATAGCATCTTTATTGCGATATATCTGAGAACTCCTGCTTTGTCAAGAGCAGAAACTATGCTGAACATGCCAAAAAGAAACATTATGACATCTATCTGGACAGACTTGAATGCAGATGCGGGGCTGATTATTTGAAAACCTATCATCAATGCTGCCCCAATCAACATGGAGGCCCAGATGGGAATTCTGAATTTTATTCGTCCAACTATCAATATGTAAACGAAAATAAAGATTGCAAGTGAGATGTACTCGTTCATACGTTAAAGATCAAACTATGGCATATTTCTCCATTGATATGATGGATCATGTATTGACTTTTGAACAAATATCGATTCTACTAAAAGCATAATTATCTTGAGATTTTATAGTATGAAAAGATGAGGAAATCTTCTCTCCTAGATGAGGCATACGATCTGTGTGAAGAAGGGGAGTATACGCTTGCTCTGGAATACTATGATCTGGTCTTGTATCAAGACCCTGCAAATGTGGCCGCCTTGATAAACAAAGGTGTAACCCTTCAAAATCTAGGCAAGATCAGGCAATCGATAAAATGCTATGACGCTGTAATCGCATTAGATAAAAAAAATGTAGATGCCTTGGTAAACAAAGGCTCGGCCTTGCATACTTTGGGTAAATTCCATGATGCAATTGACTGCTATGACAAGGCGCTCAAGATTCAACCAAAATACGCTATGGCCATGGCATACAAAGGGCTGTCTCTTGGAGAACTTGGATTGTTAAAAGACGCCATAGGATGCTTCAATTCTGCACTCAAAATTGATAAAAAATATGACATTGCACTTAGCAGCAAGGCACTTGTCTTGGAACTATTAAAGAAAAACTCTAAACTCAAGCCAAAATTGCATCGCACAAACTAACTCTGCTAGTTATTTTGAGCATAATCTACAAATCTGGAAAATCCATTCTGAAGTGCATCGTTAAGTGAATTATCTGGCACAAAATTTAACATCCATGAGAGAAATCCTGAAGTTTGCAAATCTAAGACGATGTTGGCCTTGGTTCCCATTCCTGGCTGACCATCAAATCCCCAAGTCTTGTTCAACTCTGTGGTCATGGTAGTTCCTTTGAGATCTCCTGACACGACTTGCACTATGTATTTGCCGTCTGGAGTCTGATGATAAATTGCCTGTGTATCAAAATAAACTCCATTTACACCTGCATTCATGTCCACCAAGTTTGTTTTGTTATCAAGTATCTTGACATACTTGACATTATCTGGAAATATTTGTGGATATCCTTGCAGATTAGTTATTGCGGCAATTAGCGATTGTTCATTGACATTTGCTACTGTTTGAACATCTATCACGCGATCAGCATATGATGCTGGTATGCTTGGAACAAGTACAATGAGGACTATTAGACTTGAGATGAACTTTTTTGATCTAAAGATGGACTGCGATCGCCTTGTATTTTCTTCCATCAGGACCACCACATGCGTTCATGAAAGATGTTCAGCGTGAAAGTATATAATCTCTTTGTATACAAATGATTTGTATACAAGTTAATCTAAGGTAAAACATGCGTAAATTAGACATAAAAGACAGCATTGGGACGTTAATTGCTCTTACATCAAAATCATTAGAACGGGTAGCAGAATATGAAATAAAAAACAAACTGGGATTGACATCAAGCCAATGGAAGATAATACTTGCATTGAATATGTTTGATGGACTGAGCCAGAAGGAACTTGCTGATAAAATCTATGTGGATGGCAGTACTCTTGTTCCAGTTATAGACGTGATGGAAAAAAAAGGACTAGTTGAGCGACGACCTGATCCAAAAGACAGAAGGCATAATAGATTGTTTCTCACAAAAAAATCCGAATCGACTGTAGATTCTATCATTAAAATAATAACACAACTGCGAAAAAATCTATACAAAGGAATATCGCACAAGGACCAAGAATCTATGAGACCTCATCTAAAGAAAATTATAGATAACGCAGACGAAATTCTAAACAAATCTGTTGGAGTAAATCAAACCAAATCTAGAAAACCATGACATCCAAATTACATCCTAAATTATCAGACAAAGTTATACCTATGTTATTACAACGTGATATCATGAAATATTTTGCAGTAATTTTGTTTTTGTTACCCCTTTCAATTTGTTATGCAAATGCCCAATCCCCATCTCCAGGCTCTGTCTTGACATTTTACATAACAGACGAAAATTTGGTTACAGACCACCGGGGAGTCATGACGCTTTCAACTGCTGGATTGGTTGATTTTACAATTGATGGGACTCCAATAGCAGGACCTGATAGCATGGTGGAGACAGGAATTGATACGGGAGTATTTCAATTACAGCTTACTTTACCGTCCTCTGTAAATGGAAGACCTCTGCAAAATGGAGACATTGTTCTTATGACATATCACCAACGTGCAGATTATTCTGGAAATCCGCAAACACTAACACAATCAGTTGTACTAAGCTCAATACCTTCAACACCAGTGGAACCATCGGAGCAAAGCGTCAACATTGGTCAGTACTTTACGCTACAACTCTACGCACCAAATTATAACCTGGACTCGCAAGTACCAGATGACATTCCGTTAAGTACAGTGCAGGTCCACATGGGAGGGGTAAGCACTACTCTTGCAGACTCTGCCTTTGACATTGGAACTGGCTCATTACGGGAGACTGGTGCAAATACTGATACTTTCGCAGCTACGTTTAAGATACCAAAATCAATTGACGGCTTTCCTGTTGAGATTGGCTCCACTCTAGAATTTACATTTGGAGATAACTCGCAGCAAATCCCATCTGAATCAAGCATATACGTTACAATTGGCACGCACTATAACCCGTCTGCATCAGCCCCGAGCGCTCCTGTATCGCATGGAATTACTGTTTATACTACAAGTACTGTGGGCACAAATGTGAACTATGACAACTATGATGTGTTGCAAGGATATTCAGGACCTGTTTGTTATCCGTCATCTGGTTCCTTCTTTTATATTGGAACCTCCACTGTTACATGCTCTGCAACAAATCCACAAGGCACATCTTCACTAAAGTCATTTTCTGTAACTGTAATCCATCAAGGCAAGCCTATCCCATCATGGATAAAAAATCTGACAGGCTTTTGGTGTGCTGGCAACATACAAGACAATGATTTTCAGAATGCAATAGCATTTCTCAATTCAACTAACGTGATCTCAGTTCCGACATTGCAGGGCCAAAATTTACCTGTTGACAAGTCTGGCATATGCTCATGGTCGACTGGAACAATTAGTGACGATGAAGTAATGCAATTATTTTACCAACTTATCCGATAAGATTTAATCTTGCATGTGCCGAAATTAACTCATGAAGGCAACTTTTGGAGCAGGCTGTTTTTGGTGTGTTGAACATGAATTTAGAAAAATAAAAGGAGTAACATCAACTGCAGTGGGGTATATGGGAGGAAACATGAAAAATCCCACATACGAGGATGTATGCACAGACCAAACTGGACACGCAGAGGTAGTCCAGGTAGAGTTCGATCCATCAGTGATATCATACGCTCAAATTCTTGATGTTTTTTGGCATTGCCACGACCCGACATCGCTGAATCGACAGGGCCCTGATGTGGGCAAGCAATATAGATCTGCCATATTCTGTCACAGCCAGGAACAAGAAAAGGAGGCAAAACAATCAAAAGAATCACTGCAAAAATCTGGGCAATTCAAAAAAGACATTGTGACTGAAATACGCACTGCGCCGGAATTTTACAAGGCAGAAGAATATCACCAGCAATACTATACAAAATGTGGAATTGTATAGCTTTAGATTTTCTCACTATGGTGTAACTTTGAATTTGTCTTGATACAGTCCATTGAGATCTCTAAACTAGTCAAAACCATTCCGTATACCTGTCAGGTTATGCCCTCTGCTGGTTCTGCACCGTGGTACATACTTGTGAATGGAATGGAGCCATCAGCAGGCAACACTAAACAGAAATGAATCTCTTTGTAACTGCATATCTTTATGGGGGAAGAATTGTTTGTTGCATAGGATGTACTTGACATGAAGATGGTTGTTAGCACTATGGCAACTATTGCAGCCATCATGGCAATAGAAATCTGTCTCCAAAGCCTGTAGAATTGTATGCGATTGTTCATGTCTTGTAATCTACAAAATTAACCTCAGGCCGACTGAATCTGCAGCTCGTTGGATTTTTTGGTATTGGATAGATCCATCTTCGTCTTTGCAGTTACTTAGCGAGGTCTTGCTGCTCCACAATTGGAACAGTGATCTTGACTGTTCAACGTATAAAATCCACACTTGAAGCACAACCAATCGGGCTGTTCTTGCGAGGGTGTAGAGCTAACCTGCGCTATAGGGGTTTTACTCGTAATTTGGTCAGCCCAATGCTGTCTTGTTTCATATTGAAGAGGACCAGTATCAACTTCGTAAACTTTAGTTTTCATCTTCTTATTGCTCCACAAAAATATGAAAACTGCAATACCTCCAGCGCCACCTGCCATTCCGTAGGTTATCATGTTAGACATGCCCCCGGCAGTTGTATTTGATACTCCAGCTGCTGCAGCAGCAGTGGTGGTAAATGCAGGTGCGCCTTTTACATTGTAGGCTTGTGCTTGTCCCTCTACATCAAAAGTTCCTGAAGCAGGCTGATCAATTGTTCGTATGTGATATGATTCATCTACTGTAAAGTCTGCATCTTGTTGATTAACATTCATAGCGCCTGACTGTAAGCTACTAACTCCAGTAGAGAAGGTGGTGACTGCTACCTTTGTTCCTTTGTAATTTAGTGAATTTGAGTCACTTACAACATATGACGGATCAAATAGATGATCCCACTTGTCAAGTGGCTGTTGCTGATATAGGACGGAAGGATTGATCAAATTTTGTTCTAGTATCTTTTCAGCTTGCGTGCCTTTTATTATATCATATACTGTCGGTAATTCTTTTTGAATAAGATTTATTGGATAATTGATCTCAAAATCCCCATATTGCTGCGTAGATATTTTGACAGGCTGGTTGAGGTTAAAACCTGCCCATGCAGCATCCATGATAAACGGAGTGCCCCCACCCATGATGCCGCCGACATTAGTGGTAGTGCCGTGATAAAGAACATAATTTCCAATTGTCGGAGCAATGCTTATCAAATATGTAATGGATGCTTCGGTAGGGCCTCCACTAATCTGTGCAAGGTAGTTTAGACTCATATTTGTCAATTGAACCGAACTCCCTTCTGAGCTCATGGCCTGTCCCATGGAATTCATCAAATCTCTGACAGACGGATTGTTAGAGTATGAAGAAAATGAAATGGTCATGTTCACACCGTCAAGTGCATTTTTTAGTTTGCCTCCTTGTGGATAGTCTAGATAGACAACACGTGTAAATTTGAAATTGGGAGTTACAAGAGCTCCATTTATTGGAAGATATGCGTTAAAATCAGTTGTTGCCAAGGCAGGAGATATAGTTCCAAATAGTGCTAAACCGGCCAATACTAAAGAAAAAAGCATTCGCATTTACATTCTACATGCATACATGTGTCAAGGATCGTATTATAGCTAGTAATATTTCTCAGTTCTATATTTTGATATCAGAACAATGATTTGTTTCCAATAATGTTAATACTAAAACCAAAAAGCTATCAAATCATGTAATTGAATATTGTTTTATTTCATGATGTAACAAAGTGTTTCTACCTACTGCACACGAAAATTGGAACGCGCCTTAGTCAATCATATGCAGAAATACATTTTATATCACAGATTACTGTGTGTTTTTCTATCTTGAATTGGAAGAGACTTGGAAGACTTGTTCTGTTTTTTGGGTTGATTGGTGTAGGTGCATTCATCTTTCTCAACATGGATACGGCTCATCGTAAAAGGGATCTGTATCTCCTATTCACTCTCTCACTTGCGTTTTTTATCTCTGGTTGGTTTGGACTCTTCCGATATTCTAGATTTTGGGCATTGTTGGAATAAGTGAATAAATCTACAAGACGGAAAAATAATTATTATATGAAATAAATTATATTTTGGAAATAAATCAAGATATTAAAATTTTATTTAGAAATTTTCAAATGAATTCTTAAATATTAAGAAATACATTAGTATACCATGCGAGTAGAGCCACAAAAAATGGCTTGACTTGGCGTGGTCTGGCAGGAAACATAAAGCGAACCGGGCGCAAAGGCGTCGTTCAATGGAGGTGATCTCCAAGGGTCCTGCCGCAAAAGATCACGCCTTTTAATTAATATCTAAAACTTGGTCTAGTTCGTTTAGCAAAGAGCAGTATGGCTATGATTATACCGCCGGCACCTGCAACTCCTGCAATCACCAAAACTATGAAGATTGACGTGTACAAGCTAAGCGTTGTTATGTTAAATGTATACGTACTCATACTTCCTGTACCAAGATCGAAAAGATCAACTTGGAAGACGTGGTTTCCAGGCTCTTGAAATACATAATCTGCATCAAACTCCCCTGGGTAATTTGCTGGCGGAAATTCTTTTGTCAAATCATCATCATGGTAGATTTTTACGCCCATCCTGACATTGCTCACTTGGTTGCCATTCTGGTCTAACACTAGAAAGTGAATCTTTGTGTCCTTTCCGACATCTGGAACCGAAGGTGTTGTAGTTACCTGTACCTCATAGTTGCCAACTTTTGCGTCATCACTACTAAATGGCGGATGGAGTATTTCATAAGTGACAAGACCTACAAAGAAAGTAAAATACACTATCAAAAGGGCATATTTTTTTTGCAACGTGGGTGTTAGGATGTTTTGATATATTACATTTAGCCAATTTTTCAAATCTAGACTATGGGCATGACACGTCTTCGGATTGGCATTATATACCAATCAGGCAAGAATCTGCGAGACACTAATAAAGAAAGATTGCGACAAATGAATTTCAGGTAGCATTTTGATATCAAAAAAACTGGGAATTGGTGTAGGAGTAATACTGGTTGGGATTGCCATTTTGTTGATTGCGTTTCAAAAACCCTCTCCTGAACATAACATGTCTATATCTGGTCCAGAACCTAGCCAAAACCCGTACCTTCAAGAGTATTCATTGCCTGACAATGCAGCACCTAATGGATTGATTGTTGACAAAAATGGGACAGTTTGGGTAACATCATCCAAGTCAAACTTGCTTTACAGCCTTGACACAAAATCAGAACTGAAAAATTACGAAATAAAAGATAACAACTTGCAATTTGCCAACGTTAATCAAAACACAACCATGGTCTGGACAGTGGTTCAGGACAAAGACGGGATAATTTGGTTTTCTCCGCTTGGGACAAAATCCATCTGGAGGTTTGATCCTGCAAATGACGTTTTCCACGTAATACCTTCTAAATCAGGCTCTGCATTTCAGATGAAATCTGATGCAGAAAATGGCGACATTTGGTTTACTACGCTTAGCGGAAATACGCTTTGCGTTATAGAAAAAAACTCTACTGCACCTGAAGGATACACAATATCTGACTTTGATCTTGGAAATGACACTGCCCCTGCGGGACTGTATTTACAAGATAACTTGGTGTGGGTAACTGAGATAACAACTCAAAAGGTTGTCGAATTCAAAATTGACCGCGAAAATGGCTTTGTAACTGGAATCACAAAAATAAAAGAAATTCCAGCAGACAATACGACTCAACTCTCATCGCCAACAGATCTTTTTGTTGATGGCAACACAATATGGCTGACCGAGCATGGCACTAGTTTTCTTACCAAGTATGATATGGAAAATAATGAGATTGTAAGATATCCAACATCTCAAAATGAGTATCATGCAACAACACTTCCGTTTTGGATTCGAGCAATCAATGATGGAAAAGACTTGTGGTTCAATGAACACGAAGGGAACAAGTTGGCGCTATTTGATACGGTAAACAAGACAATGACTGAATATGATATTCCTTCTAGGCCAAAAGACGGCTATCTGACATATCCTCTTAACATTGCCACAAGTCCAGTTGACAATATGATACTATGGTTTGCAGAATGGAATACTGACAAACTAGGGAGAATTGACGGTCATGTGCAAGTACCGTTTTCAATATCTGCAGATAGGGACCAAGTCACACTAAATCCTGATGCATCAAAAGCAGTTGTTGTAAATTTAAAAATTGACGGTACTAGCCCATACAATAAAAATCTGATAATTTTGAATGCATCAAGCTCTATGGTCCCATCTGCGGGGTTTGGAAACGTGGATGCGTCGATATCACCTGATACGCTTGATCTATCCTCAAATCATCAGGCACAATTGATGCTACGAAACTATTCTGCACAGCCTGGCAACTATACTCTTGGAGTCAGCGCATCTGATGGAATTGTTACAAAAACAATATTTCTTAATCTAACAGTTCCAAAAGGATGATCTTATTTTGTATTTTTGAAAAATTCTTCAGAAACAATCTTGTTCTCTAGTGCGTATTTCTTTATCTCATCCAGCCTCAGTTCGTCTGTGATGAAATGTACGTAATCTTCTTTGTATTGCGGCAAAGTTTTCTTGCTGCCACTCTTGTAATCGTCATATTCGTCAACTGGAGGCTCTCTACCAAGCAGTACAGTGCATAATTTCTTCAAGTCAGCCATGCTAAATTCTTGCAATAAAGTGTATTTTACAGGCAATTCCTTTTCAAAGATCTCATCTTCTTTATCAATTTCTTCTTTTATTTTGTAAATCTCTTCCATGTTTTTGCTTTGGCTGTCTGGTTTTTTACGGTCAAATATTTTTCCAAAATTCATTTGTCACCTGAACCATTTTTCTTGCAAAATATAATTCAAGCAGGTGATTCCACTTGAAAATTATCTTTACAGAACATCGCTACATGAGATAAATGCTATCTCTCATGCGCTAAAAAAATCCATGCCATCTGAGCAATACTCGATAACAAACAAGGGCAGACATTCCTATTGATGATATGATAACCCCTGACAGGAGAATCCAGAATCCATAATCAGAGTTTGGAACTAGGTTTAGGTATCTGTCGAGAATCTCTATGTATGCCAGAACCAACACTCCGCACGAGATTATGAGCAAGTCTGTATTGTGGTTGCACCAGTCAGCTAACCTTTTTTTCTGAATTCCTATCACTTTTCGAGTCTACCTCGCTGAGAATGTCGCAAATTATATCGTGAGGAATATCTATGTTGGTGGAACCAACTTCCTTCTCTATTGCTAGGTAAAGGACTGTCATACAGTATATTTCTTACAATGATTGATAACCTTCACTAACAATTTCTCAGCAACTCTTATCTTTCTAGATTGATTTTGCTGATTGTACTCCAAACTTAAATAAGATTTTGACGTATTGATATCATGTCTCAACTAATTGAGGCAGAATACGACGAGTTCCTAAAAGACATACAGAACAAGCTGAAAAAAATCGAACCCAACCTTGCAATGCAGGCGATGTACTACGAACGAAAGTTCACTGATGTAGACCCTCATGCAGAAATTGTTGTCAAGTACCACAAAGGAGTCGACCTGGACAAAAAGAGGTTTGCACTAGGCCAAAAGTACGGATTTGAGATGGCAATGGAGGGCCATGACGAACTGAGGGTGGTTGGACTGATGACCCTTGACATACTCCACGATATATCAAAAGATGTAGACGTGGAAAGCGTCACTGGAACGATCTCGTGTGCTTCATACTAGGAAGGCGGATCTGGAAAAAACCGGTCACTACTGTACAGTATGACAATTCAGTCGTGCCGAGAAGATGTAATTGGTATATATAGTATTAATTTATACCCATACCCGTGCCACAAACAAAACCGATTGTTGATATCGTAAATGTTGTCGCTTCTGCCTCAGTCGATCAAAAAATAGACCTTGTCGAGATAACAAAGACATTTCCAGATGTAGAATACCACCCAGAACAATTCCCTGGCCTGGTCTTTAGGTTAAAGTCTCCCAAGACTGCAACCTTGATCTTCAGCTCAGGAAAGATGGTCTGTACTGGTTCTAAATCCGAAGATGCGGCTATTAATGCAGTAAGAACAGTAGTTCAAAAACTCCGAAAAGGAAAGATAAAGATCAAAAATGACCCTGAGATAACAATCCAAAACATTGTCGCTTCCGTAAGCTTGGGCGGTAAAGTACACCTTGAGAGAGCCGCACGAAGTCTCCCAAGAAGTATGTACGAGCCAGAACAATTTCCTGGTCTGATACACAGAATGCTTGACCCACGCTCTGTTGTTCTGATATTTGCTTCAGGCAAGCTAGTTTGTACTGGAACAAAGAAAGAGACTGAGGTATATAGAGCAGTTCACAACCTGCATACTCTACTTGAAGAGAAAAAACTGATGGAATACGAGTAGCGGCATATCGCTAGTATTGTTTTAATCCATCTGAAATTTCATCTATGTTTTTAATGCCTGTGTCTTTTTTATTGCATAGCTTCCGCCAAATGCAATTGCTAGATTGATTGCAAGAGATATCACCGCAATGTAAATTGGACCAAAGACAGTACTGAAAAGAGACGACGTGAATGGACCAAAGCTGTTTGCAGCTTCGACCATGTATATTCCAGAGCCAATGCCCACAAGCAGGCCAATAATGAGTGGAGTTTTTTTGAGAGATTTGACATACAAACCAAAAAGAACTGCAGGCAATATCTGCGCAATCAATATTCCTCCAAGCAATTGTAAAGATATTGCGTATGTTGCAGGAACCAGAAAGACAAACCCGAGTGCTATGAATTTGAAAGCAGTTGATGAAATCTTGGTGATCTTAATTTCTGAACTGTCTGAAATGTTTGGTTTGATTTCTTTGATTATGTTTCTTGTAAGTAGATTTGCTTGTGCTATTGCCATGATTGCAGCGGGGACAAGACCGCCCACAAAAATTCCAAGGAGTGCAATACCTGCAAACCATCCTGGAAGAGTATAGAGTATCAATGAGGGTACCACAAGTATTCCGCGTGAACTTTCTGGGAAACCAGAGAGGAAATTCATGGCGCTTGGAACTGCAAAGACAAGTATTCCCATCAATGCCAGTACTGCAAGTCCCACTCCGTAGAGTGGGAGAAGCGCCGTACTCTTTCTAAGCTTCTGCGCACTCTCAGAGCTTAGCACGCCGCTTATTGCATGTGGGTAAAGGTAGAGTGCTAATGCGCTTCCAAGAATTAGCGTGGCATATGCAGGTACCAGAGAAGACGAGAGTGTGACATAACTTGACTTTACTTGACTAAATGCATGAGAAAACCCTCCAATACTGATTGGAACTGCTATTATTACAACAAGAACCGTTATCCAGATGATGATATCCTTGAATATTGCCGTAAGGGTTGCACCTCGCAAGCCGCTTGTATAGGTAAAGGCTGCCAATATAACAAAGGCAATCAATAGCGAGATCTCTTCTACAACCTGGGCATTGGCAAAACCTGAAAACATTACTGTAAGGACAGACTGCATGCCAACTATCTGCAATGCAATGTAGGGCAGTTCTGCAACAATGCCTGTTATTGCTATCATTATTGCAAGAGTAGAGCTACCAAATCGGTCCTTTACAAAATCTGATGCTGTAATGTATCCTTTCTCTCTTGCCAACGTCCACAATCGAGGCATGGTGACAAGTGCAACTCCAAAAGTGAGCATGACATATGGAATTGCAAAAAAATAGAGCGAGCCCTTGGCAAAAACCCCGGAAGGAATTGCAACAAAACTATACGCCGTGTAAAGGTCTGCCCCTATGAGAAAGAAGACTAGTGTGGTGCCGAGCTTTCGCCCTGCAAGAGACCACTCGTGAACGTGATTGAGGTCTCCTCGTCTCCAGTACTTGCCATAAAACCCTAAAACAATAAACACAATGAAAAGCGAGACGAACGCAATTACGACATCAGAGCTTATCATGATGTTTCTCCTTTAGATGCGCAAATACAAAGTAAAATCCAGCCGTTGCAAACAACCACAAAGTTTGAAACCAGTAAAAAAACGGCAATCCTAGAATCTCTGGAGATTCTCTGTTATAGATTGGAACTCCGAGATTGACAAACGATGGAATTAAGATCAACAATGCAAGTATGACATGTATTTTCTTAATTCTCATACCCCATGTTGGATTTGATGGTAAAGATATAAGGATTGAGAACTGGTATTGGCGCAAAACTTGTTTTATCTCTCTACGATTTGGCTTTCTTGCCTAATGCAATCATGAACATGGTATTTTTGTTGCTTGCATGAGGTGAGAGAAATTCTGTCACCTCATCGTCATAAAATGTAAGTCCTGTAGCACCAATGTGTAATGCGTATGACGCAAGATACATTCGTCCTCCCATGATGCTTGCATCAATCTGCGCAACTCTGTACCCGCGATTTCCAAAATGCTCAAGAACTTTTTGAAGGTCTGCCATGAAAAACAATGCAACAGACGCATCATATGGCAAGCTCTGGTCAAGCCCAAGGTGGCCTGACACACTTCGAAAATCGCCTTTCTTTAAAATTTCAAGTGAATTATTTTTCTTGTTGTAAAAATATGCGCCCTGTTCTATTCCATCAACTGCATTTGCTATGACATAGATATCATTGATGGTATCATCTTCAAAATCAGAGACAACACTGCCTGTGGATCTTTTCAGTATGGTTGAGAGATGCTCAAGTGATATGGAATCATGAGAGAACTTGCGTGTAGAGCCTCGTCTAATGATTGTCTCTTCTAGACTGGCATCTGTGATAATGTAGTCTGCAAGTTTGATTGCCTCCTTGCCTGTCTTGGATGGTTTGTTATCCATTTTTTTTCTCCATATGGAGACTTGGTGACTTTCTGTCAACGAGGATGACTCGTGCATATTGTTTATGGCTGAAAATTCGAGTCCGTCTTCTTGGGGCTCTGCAATTTTGTCAAGCGGCGGGGGACTGGGAAGGTCTTGCTCTACGTGCCCAAGTGTGAGCAATGCTAACGCGGCCTCGTTTTTACCATCAAGACCGAGAAGTAGGTTTACCTCAGAATCTACAAAGCCTAGTATCAACTTGGAGCAAAGCCTGTGGGCACTTGTTACGGCAAGAGAGTTGGAAAGAATGGTGCCACAGTCCCAAAATGCATGTCTGTACTCCCTTGCTTGATACTTGATAGAGTTTCTTGAAAATATATCCGTGAAGACAAGCGTTACAGGAGATCTCAAGACAAAAGGCTCACTTGCTGTAGCATTTGAGAGAATCTTCCTATAGTCTCCCTTTCGAAGCATTACAAGTGAAAGATTTTTTGGATCAAAATAATACACACCTGATTCAAGCCCTGGGATATCTGTGCAAACAACATACATCTCAATGTGATAAAGTGCACCAGTGCACGACGCTGCTCTAAAATCTACATCTCCTAATGGAGGTGAAAACCTGAGCGTTTTTGTAATGCCTCCTGAGAAGAAGAGAATTTTTGAGAGAATAGCAAGATCTGGTACCTGCCTTGCGTTTTCATTGGATGTGTTATCTGATATTGCATCAAGTGTGGCAACTCCGCTTGGGCGTTTATCTGCTGTAAGTTTGATCTGAGGTCTGTTCTTGTAAATTTTGTAGGGAAGTGGTCGGTTTGCAGGGTGATATGTGTGAAGTCTGTCAAGCAAAATTCCATTTGGGTGCTTTGTCCCGTTATGGTATTCCCATGCAGCTTCTATCTCGTAATTTTTCATATCTACAAGATCACGACTTGAAAACTATCTTAAACATTGCCAAAGGAAATACTGCATATTCCAAGTCGCACTCGTACTTTCTGTGTGTGGTTATGGCAAAAGACAAGATTATTACATGTTTAACAAAACGTACGTTTTGTGGAAGTCAAAGAAGATGTCATGATGCAGTTGGTTCAATCTGCTGATCTAAAGTATACTTTACACGTTGATGACAAAACATTCAACCTTGAGAATGTTTCAATAGAAAAATCGAAAATACCTGTAAGAAAACCTACCACAAGGGGCGGCGTGTACTTTACTGATACCATGGCTTACAAGATAAAGGCCGCAACAAATGACATGTCCATACTTTCACTCCTGCCAAAGATCATGCTTGGACCAAATACTGAATTCAAGCCTGTTGAGGTGAAAACCAAACTGTTAGTTGGTAATGAGACAAAACATGTTACCCTAGTCTCTCATGTTTCAAACACTGTAAACACAAAGACACGCGTAGAACTAAACATGATAGTTGACAGAACTGCATGACATTTTTTTAAAGCAAAACTATCTTATAATGCTAGACAAAGCCATGTGTATGCAAAAAGTTATTCTGGCATTACTGGTTTTGTTTTTTGGCATCTCATTATCAAACGCTTTTGCAGATTCTGCTTCTGTTGGCTTTACCAGTCCAACCAGAATTAGTTCGTCTACTGACAATTCTACAATTCCTCAGTTGATAGTTTCGGGAAACAACGTGTATCTTGGATGGATAGACCACACTGCAGGAAAGTTTGGCGCGATACTTGCAAAAAGCAACGACGGAGGATCTTCCTTTGAAAAACAAGTTGACTTGGGAAATGTAAACTCTGGTGCTCCAGACAACATCCGAATTGCAGAGTTTCAAGGCAATGTGTATTCTGTATGGCAGTCTTATTCTGCAAACAAGTCTAGCATAGCATTTGCAAAAAGCAGTGACAACGGTACCACATTTAGCTCTCCGAAGCAGATTAGTGACCCGGCAAAAGATTCTGCATTCCCGCAGATAGCAGCATACGGGAATAATGTCTATGTAACCTGGCTTGGTAGAACAACAAACGATGTAACTAATGTATTCTTTACAAAAAGCAGTGATGGAGGAGCTACGTTTTCAACTCCTATTGCAATAACTGCCCACAGTGGAAATTCTGGAGTTCCAAAGATCTACGCCACTGCAAATAATGTTTATTTGATGTGGGAAGACAATAGTGCGAAAAACTTTGATGTCTATCTAAGCACAAGCAGTGATTCTGGAAATACGTTTGATGCGCCTGTCGACATAAGCAATAACGTTGGTGATTCTGGCGCGCCGCAGATGATAATAGATGGGAACAACATCTACGCCACATGGATGGATTTTACACCAGGAAACTTTGATGTGATGTTCTCAAAAAGTACAGATGGGGGACAGACATTTGCAAAACCTGTAAACCTAAGCGTGGATGGACAAGACTCGGGATATCCACAACTTGCTGCTGCAGGCAACAATGTTTACGTTACATGGACCAATGCTGTATCAGACAAAAACTATGATATTTTCTTTGCAAAGAGTGCTGATGGTGGAAAAACATTTGGCCAGCCATTGAATGTGAGCAACACTGTGGGTGCTTCCGGTTGGCCACAGATGGCAGTTGACGGCAATGTCTACATAAGCTGGGTAGACAATACTCCTGGACCGTATGCTATTTACATTGCAAAAAGTACAGACAACGGAAACAGCTTTGAAGCTCCGGTGGTTGTAAACAGCAATGCGAATGATTCATGGTATAACAAAATGACAACATCGCAAAATGCTGTATACTTGACATGGGCTGAAGTAGGCAAAAACAGCAGCAGCATCATGTTCTCAAAGAGCACCACATTTGTTCCAGAATTTGGTCCTGTTGCATCTCTGGTTCTAATAATTTCAGTAATGTCTATTCTAGTAATATCTCAGAGATCTGGACTAAAAGCAAGAATTTAGATTTTATCATCCCCTAACTCCTTCTCCGCTTTATCCCTAAGGGACATGTATCTAGAAAATTTCTTGTTCCATCTTGAAAAAAAGCTGTATTCCTTTATTCCAATGAACAGGTATATTGATGATAACACAATGGAGACCACTATGAAGACAATGATTATTGTACTAATGTCTAACACCTGATGTGGAAACGGGCCGCCCGAGATCATAAACTTTGGAGGACCAGCAGGCATGTATACCACGTTAGGAGGACCTTTGTGTATGGTCACTATCTCTCCTCCAGTCATATTGATACCTTTTTGGATAAAGATCCCGCCTGGCATGTAACTTGCGTTAAATCTCATCTCCTTTATCTGGCCTGGAGTACTGTTTATCAGTCCAGACTCTACAAAGCTAACTTCAGGTCCTGGAACAAGAGTTGGAGCAGAAAGCAAAAGTACTGCAATAACAAGAGAGATTGGAACCAGTACAAATGCAGATATGATTAGCAACATTGAGACATTCCGAAATGTGTACATGTGTGATACTAGCTCATCTAATACTTTGAATACACTTTCACGTTCGCTTTCTTTTGGTGAAGGTTTGTTTTCAGGTTCTGACACTGCACAATGCACTCCCTTTATTTGTCTTAAAACGCTTCTGTAACATAGTTACCGAGTTACTCCTTACTTTTTCTTGGAAACAATTCCTCGTATGGATCCAAGACTTCTTTTAGTACGTGAATTCCCTTGTCGGTGATGCTATACTTGACAATTTTTTTACTTCCCCATGGCTCTTCTACTTTATTTATGAATTCTTTTCTTTCTAGATCTTCCAATATGTCCTTGTGAGCTACAATATTCAGGCCACATCTGGAGAGAAGTGACGTCTGTTTTAGCTCGCCTGCTTCTGTTAATGCAAGTAAGATGTCTTTTCTTATGTAGACTCTATCTCTATACTCATGTGACAAATATTTTCCCCATCAAAAACCCACATCTGCGTTATTTTGTGGAATATTACAAATAGAGAACAGTCCTAGTGTAAAGTGCATAGCGAGAAATCAAATTTCAACTAATTATGCTTCTCGGTAACTATGTTACCTAATATTATGAACTAACAAGGTTGAACAAAATTTTATAGATTTACTATAGTTATTGCCGGTGCAAATGATGAACAAAATCATTTCAAACAAAAAGACATTGCTTGGAATTGTTCTAGGTATGGCAATCATTGCTACCATTGGGACAACGGTATCTGTGTACGCTGACACAACCCCATCTAACAATACCGGAACCTTGGGCAAGACCATGGTTAACATACCTGCAATTCAAGGAAGCATCAACATAAACCAACTTCTAATGCAGAACGTCAAGACAAAGTTTGTTGATGCTGCAAATACTGCACAAACTGCGGTGACTGGAGGAACTGTGACAGGAGGACAACTAGGACCATATCAAGGGTACTATGTGTACAACTTTCAAGTCCTTGACAGCTCAGGCAAGACACATCTTGTCATAGTGGATGCAGGAAATGGCCAAGTTTTGTCAAACACTGAGACACCTGATGGATTTTTCGGCATGCCAGGAAAAGTAATGATGTTCCGTGGTATCGGAGGACCTATGGGCGACATATCGTATCAGGCCATGAATCCCGCAGATGGACCAGTTGTCATAGGAACTGCACCAAGCAAGTAGGACGCAATTCCTTCCCTTTTTTTATTTTTAGTTTAACCTCTTACTGATGAATCTCAATAAACTCGATGAGGCCACACTTTGTGTTTTTCATGTTAAGGTCTACAAATGCAATTCTTCTTTCATCAAAGCCCTTTACGGGCTCTACAAGCACTGTCGCACCCTTGCTTGCCATAGAGTCTACTTCTTTATGTATGTCGTCTACCTCAAAACACAGATGATGGATTCCGCCTCCGCTTGATGCAAACTCTGCAATGGAAGAATCTGGAGATGCGGGCTCTATCAGTTCAAGGAACGGTTCGCCAATTTTTAAAAAACAGACATTTACCTTTCTGCTTCCTACTGGGGTTGGCAGGCTGATGCTTTGAAAGGTCATGTATTTTTTGAGGTCTCCAAGTGAATTCTGGATGCTTGGCACGACAACTCCGATATGATGCAGCTTCATGTTTTTCCCAAGACCGGGGTGATAAAATAAGATACCGGCCAAAGCGCTAAATTCTGGAAATGCGTACATCATACATGGTAGAGGAGCAATATCGAAAGGGGAAAAAGTACTATTTCTGTGACAAGTGTGGATTTGGATATGGTGAGCCGCACATTGCCCAAGAATGCCAAGATTACTGCAGTAGAAACATCAAGTGCTCTGAAAAGATAACCCGAAAAGCGCTGTTTCACTAGAGAAAAGTACCGTTTACTTTTATATTGATATCAAAATCAACAGAAGACGTGCTGGAAAAACTAGTCAAAGAATCACGAGCGCTTGAGAGAGCCATATCAGGAGAGGAACTCTCATACGATGACGGACTTGAGCTAATGTCTTATGACAATCTGTACATGCTTGGCGCAGCGGCTGATCTTGTAAGACAAAAGCTTGCAGGAAATACAGTAACGTTTGCTGCATCGTATTATCTGAATTACACCAATGTTTGCGCAGCAAGCTGCCAGATGTGCGCATTTTATAGAAAAGGAAATGAATCTGATGCCTACACGCTTACTCCTCAAGACATCGAAGCCAGAGTGGGAAAAGCAAAGGAGATGGGCGCAACCGAGGTGCACATCGTAGGTGGGTTTCATCCAGAACTGCCACTTGAATACTATGAAGAGATGTTTCGTACAATAAAAAAGAGCCATCCAGAAATGAACATCAAGGCACTCACTGCTGCTGAAATATTCTTTTTATCAAAGCTAACAAAAAATTCTGTAAAAGAAGTTCTTTTGCGACTCAAAGCAGCAGGACTTGATACCATGCCAGGCGGAGGTGCAGAACTTTTTCACCCCGAGATAAGAAGTAAGATAGTTCGCGGCAAGTGTTCTGGACAAGAATGGCTTGATACTATCGAGCAGGCCCATAACTTGGGAATAAAGAGCAATGCGACAATGCTTTTTGGCCACATTGAAAAGCCAGAGCATATCATTGATCACTTGGTAAAACTACGCGAGGTCCAGAAAAGAACAAAGGGCTTCATAACATTAATTCCTCTCAAGTTTAGCTTGGAAAACACTGAACTTGAAAAGACAGGGCAAGTCAAGGCAGAAAGTGCGTCTACATATGACCTTAGGATAACTGCAGTATCAAGGCTGATGCTTGCACAGCAACTCAACAATATTTCTGTCTACTGGGTTGCATTGGGAAAGAAATTGGCTCAGGTGGCGTTGACATACGGCGGAAATGATATGGTTGGAACTGCCTTCTCAGAGGAGATATACAAAGCAGCAGGCAAGGGGACAAACTCTTCCATACTTGAGCTTGCAAATACTATAAAGGAGATTGGAAGAGATGCAGCACAAAGAGACACGTTTTTCAATATTTTAAAAAGATTCTAGGTCTGTGCAGGCTTTTGTGTAATAGATTTTCCAGCCTCGCCTTTCTTTCTTCGTCTAAGACCAACACTGATGAGTGCTATGAAGAACCCTATTCCTGCAACCATGCCTGAGATGTTTTGCATACCTGTGTTCATTACTTCGGCCTGTTCGAACTCTGTTGTTTGATCTTCTGTCATTCCAGATGTAGCTGTTGGTGTTATACTGTTAAAGTAAAACCAAGAAGCTCCTCCAATCGCTAACATGGAAACACCAAGAAGAAAGACACGCTTGTCCATGATACGATTTTGTGCAATCTACTAATTAACCGTTAATTTTGGTTTTTATTTTCATGCAAACTTTAACTCAAATTCGGAAACAAGACCTTTCTCTACTCCAAATTTGAATAGCGTTCTGATTGCCTGCTCGCCCAGTAATCCCATCTCTATTGTGACATCGTTGACATACATGCGCACAAACTTTTCTATGAGATCTCTTGGCTGTCCCCTGCTGTACTGCATCGCGTAATCAAGTGCGTCGCTGACATGTGCCATTCCATAAACAATTGATTCGCGAAAATACTCGTCAAATTTTTTAATCACGTCAGGACCGAGGTTGTCATCTATGACGTTTATTCCAAGTGGAACTGGAAGGCCTCCAGTGCTGTTGCGCCACCAGTCGCCCACATCAAGTATCTTTGTAAGGTTATTTTCTGCATATGTTATCTGGGTCTCATGTATGACAAGGCCTGCACCTACATCACCTCTTGAGACTGCATCTGGAATATCGCTAAACTTCATCTCTAGATAGTCAAACTTGCCAATCATTAGCTGCAGCAGCAGGAAAGCCGATGTCATTTTACCAGGTATTGCTATCTTTGAGCGCTGTAGTTGTTCTAGTGACAAGTCTTGCTTTGCAATAACTATTGGGCCATAACCCTTGCCAAAACTTCCTCCGCTTCTAAGTACTGTATAGTTTTTGATGTATGCGCAAGCATGTGCAGAGACTGCGGTAACATCAAGCTCGTGATTGAGCGCTCGCTTGTTAAGTGTCTCAATGTCTTCGACTACCTGTTTGACCTTAAAGTGTGGCGATGTAACCTTGCCTGTCAGCATTGCATAAAACATGAAAGCGTCGTCAGAGTCAGGAGTATGACCTACTGTTATTTCCATAAATAGGATTTTTAGCCCTATTATAAATATCACAAGCATGGACACTGTTGAAGCATTTGAAAAAGAGATAGCGATGCAGCTTGACTTTGTACGACAATTTGTACCGCAAAGGAAACTTTCTATAAAAAGACAGAAAAACTCTGTTTTTTGCGGTACTGGCGATTCTTTTGCATCAGCACAGTTGGCTGAGGTTTTCTCAAATTTCAAAGTTCGAGTTTACGATCCTCTTGACTTGATAAAAAATAAGAAACTTGTAGCTGGACGTGACCTGTATCTGGTATCAATATCTGGCAATACTGTATCTAACGTAAAACTTGCCAAGATGCACAAAAAAACAGTTGCAATAACTGCAAACCCTGACAGCAGGCTCGCAAAGGCATGCAAGAACCTTGTCTTGTTAAAGTTTGACTCGACTGGAATCCAAACATCAGGAAGCATAAGCTTTCTTGCAAGCGCACTTGGATGCATCTCACTTGTCTCAAAATATCAGATAAGAAATGTATCTAAAATATACCAGTCTGCAATCAAGGCTGCAAAAACCGTGTCTCTTGGAAAAAAGGTATACGTGCTTGGCAATCTCTATACAATGCCTATTGCCGTGTTTTGTGCAGCCAAGCTGCACGAGGTGCTTGGTGCCAATGCTTACTATGAGAGAATCGAGCAATTTTCCCACGCGAGTCTATTTTCTGCAAGGCGTGGCGATACTGTACTATTGTTTGAGCCAAAGAACCCGCACAATGACAATCTCTTGAAAAGTCTCAAAGGCTACGGGCTTGACGCAAGAAGGATGGAACCTCCAACAAAAAATCTTCAAGATCAGATATTGTTTTTCATCTTTGTTTCTGAATTGATTGCGCTGTATGCTGCAAAGAAGAAAAGAAAGAAAAATTGTTTCTTTATTGAAGAAAAGAGATTAAGACATGCCAGTTCTTCCATGATCTACTAAATTTTTGTATAATTCTTAACGTTTAATAGCGGCTAGAAAAGGACTTAGCTAAAACATGAAATTCAAGGCAACCGAGCAGATTCTCAAAATTATAGGCGATAAGAAACACATCAGAAACTTTGGTGTGATAGCTCACGTAGACCACGGCAAGACTACAATGAGTGACAGCCTTTTGGCATCAAGCGGTATTATCAGCCCATCTGTGGCAGGACAAGCTCTTGCACTTGACTCTATGAAACTAGAACAAGACAGACAGATGACAATCGTTCAGGCAAATGTAACTTTACTCTATGAAAAAGATGATCAAGAATATGTAATCAACATGATTGATACTCCAGGCCACATTGACTTTACAGGACGTGTAACAAGAAGCCTTAGGGCAATCGACGGCGCAGTTGTGG
>JAGWGB010000050.1 GCA_028867595.1 Nitrososphaerota archaeon
CAGTATAGTCTACCAGAATCAAGGTGCCTTTTTGGAAAGCCAACGTCATCGATCCTTTTTGTTCCTTATATTAAGTTTAGAGATTTAACATAGATGTGTACATCTATAACAGAACTTGAATTCCATTTCACAAGTTATACCGGTACATAGCTAATAGTTAATGATGATACAAAGAATTCAGCTATTGATATTTTTCTGATGAATCGAATCAGGTCACTTGAAACGTTGTTGAGCCGCTACCAGAGATATAACCAGATTTAGTTGCAGTAGCGCTTGCCGTGTATGTTCCAGTTGCTGCATGTTTTGCGATGTGATATGAGAAAGTTAATTGGCCATTGGAATTAGTTGTGCCGGTAGCTTGCGAGATTCCTCCACTTGGATTCTTTATGGTTAATGTAACAGAGGCGCCACTTATTGGTGAACCACTTGTCACTGTCACTGTGATGTGAGCGTAAGAGTTTTGTGTGTATGATGACTTGTCTGTCGAAACGGAAGCAGATAGTGTAGGTGTTTGTTGAGGCGTTGCACTTGCTTCATTTGATGGAGATGATTCTCCAACATTATTAACTGCTGTTACATGATAGTAGTACGTTTGTCCATTTGTTGCTGTAGAATCAATATAGCTTGTGGTAACTACGGTTGCAATTGGGGTCGTGCCCTCTCCACCTGGAGTGGTTCCGCGATAAACATTGTATGCTGTAATTGCAGAGCCTCCGTCAGATGCAGGTGCACTCCATTGTAGTGATATTTGATTATTGCCGCCTGTTGCTGCCAAGTTTTGTGGCGCAGTTGGAACTGTTGGAACTGAAACAGTAATAGTAGTCGAGTGGGTTAACGTGTTGTTTGTACCAGTAACTGTAACAGAGTAAGTGCCGCCTGCATTGCTTGCAGCTGATATTGTCAGTATTGCAGAGCCAGCTGTTGACGAAACTGGAACCGAGGAAGATGACAATGTGGTAGTCAGAGCTGCTGGAGCAGAGACAGCAAGATTTACTGATCCGCTAAAGCTGTTGATTGATGAAACTGTAATAGTGGAACTTGCAGAACTTCCTGCATTAATTGACAATGACGATGGATTTGAGGATATAGCAAAGTCAGGAGCAACTACTGGTTCAAGGTATGGAATTAGATTGTTTGACTGTAGGCTTCCAAGGCCAGTTACTTCGTCATAACCAGATCCTGTATTACATATTACACCACAGTTACCGTTGCTGCCTATTGTGATATCATGATAATTGGATGTGTATGGAGCAGTTTGAGGAGTTGATTCCGCTCCAGATGCTGCACTATACAATGTGTTACTTGTTCCAAATGAGGCAGAGGCAAGTTTTGCATTTCCGCTATTTGCTATTGCAGAAATGGCAGCCCACTGTGGAGCACCAGCACTAGTTCCGCCAACTTGGAACCAACCACTTTGTCCGTTATAGGAAACGCTATCGTAAACTGCTACGCCTGTATTTGGATCAGCATCATAGGCCACGTCTGGCACTGTTCTAGTGCTGTATGAGTTGAAATTATTCTGATAACTCGGCTTTGATTCATATGCACTGACGCCTCCCCCACTACCACTCCATGCAGTCTCGCCTGCGTAATTACCAGAAGAATCTACATTCAGTGTAGTTCCTCCCACGGAAACTACATAGGGAGATGCTGCTGGGTATTCAACACCACTGCCGCTATCTCCTGATGATGCAAAGAAGCTAGTTGTGCCACTATTGAAATGATAATCATAACTTGATTCTGTTGAAAACTCGGAACCGCCCCAGCTCATGGATAATTGCTGTGCTCCTTGTCCTACACCAGTATCTACTGCATTAAGCAGGCTGCTAAGATAAGAGTTCTTGGCCTCTACCAGCATTATCTTGGCACCGGGAGCTATTGAGTGGGCCCATTCTACATCAAGTGAGATTTCTAGCGCCCAACCGGAATTTGTGTTTGGAGTTCCTTGCGGCTCCAATTTTACAAAACATGAGCCTGCAGGACATGATGGTAAACCGAATTGACTGTCAAATGTTTGAAGGTCGCTTGCAATGTTCGGGTCATCGTATGCATCTATTATTGCAATTGTCTGTCCGTGACCACAAAGATTGGGATCAGTCCAGTCTGTGGTTGTTGTGTGAGTACAGCTTAGATTATTGAAATTATAAGCAGTCAGGATTGTTTGTGGAAAATAACCTGATGGAGATAATCCAGAAAATTTCTTGATATGAATTGGTGGATGTGTGTCTATCTCACGCGGACTCTTACTTGCAAACGCCCCTGGAACAGCAAGTGTTGAACCTACTAGTAATAATGCGATAATTGAGATTGCAAATACAGTTTTGTTTACCATCCAACTTTTCAGCAAATCTATTGATTTAAAAGGATTACTTAGCTCTTGCACTTACTTGCAGTCAAGAAAAACGATCCTTGTATTAGATAATTTTTGTAAAAATACTTTCTTTATGACGCATACAAGAGATTAGAGTGCTTTTAGTTTCTCTTCAGCTACTTTGAGTGCT
>JAGWGB010000051.1 GCA_028867595.1 Nitrososphaerota archaeon
ATCAGGAGTAATCAGAGAGGTCAAGCCAGAAGATTGATTAGTAGAACTAACAGCACTGTTACCACCAACATTGGCAAGTAACTGGTCTATTGTATGCCACCAATCCAACCAGACAGGATTAAATACTTGCTGTCCAGAACTGGGATCAGTAATGAATGGTTGTGCATAAATAGGTGCTGGAAGGAAAGCACTACTCATTTTGATCCAGTAGCTATATACATTTCAAGGGCTTTGAGTCTTAAAGGTAAAGCCGTATTATGATTGATATGGTAAGCCCTACGTCTAAAGGTACCACAATCAGTCAGGAAAGGTCTCTTCTGAGACAGATCAACAGTTCTTGTAGTACTCCAGGTCTGATAGTCATCTTCACTATAGGTGATATTGACTGGATTGGAAGAGGCATATTGGTCTCCAATCACATCCATTCTCTTGAGCATCTTGTTAAACTTCACTCCACCATCAAAGTTAGGGGTGTAAAGATCAACAGGAAAATTAACACTACCAGCATCAGTATAATTAGTCAAATCCATTGAAGCTAACAATGGCTGTGTCTCATGCTGGAGAATTCCTTGGGTATTTCCAAGAGAAGTAGAAGACACATAAGGAAAGTAGTTACCATTATTGTCAGTCCAGATATACCATTCCTTGATAGTGAAATCATATACCAAGGTTACATTACTTCCTTTCAGTGTAAGCCCATAGAACACATGTCCAGCTACCTTGATATTCCAAGAATAGACACTGGACATATTAGCATCTTGGAGCAGTCTCTCCACTGGAGGAGTACTAATGACTTGAGACTGAAGATTACTCATAGTCATTACTGTAGGAGCACCTGATCTACTTCCAGTAACCCAAATCAGAGTTCCATCAATGTCCTGAATGGAAGAAGCAGAAGCACACCCTACATTGAGTTTAGCGCCTCTAACACTACCTAAAGGAGAACCAGGAGATTGTCCTGCATCATAGAACACTTCCGTAGTCCATTGCTTGAAAGCAATGATATAGGTCAACTGTCTATGAAGAGCAACTCCAGTATCAGAATCCAATTGACAGAGGATGATATTAAGTGGGTTCCAGATATTAACTTGGTTAATGTCAGAACCATGGATATAACCACCACTATCCAGAACATACACAGTACCATCAAGATAAGCACAACCAGGAACTGCTGTAGATATCGGATAGCCAGAAGGCCATGCAAATGTCAGGGACACTCCAGTAGTTGTAGCAGTAGCTGCATTACTGATTGTGATATGAGTTGTATCTACAATACTAGCCACCGTTGTAGCTGCTGGAATCCCAGTACCTGTAACTGTAGCTCCTATCTCTTCTGTAGTAATGGTATTAGCAGGAACTACCACAGTTGTAGACCCACTGGTAATATTACATGCTTCTGTAATCAGATTATTGGTCTGTAACTGAACCAATCCATCCGTACTGCTATAGTAGTAAGCAGCAGCATTGTTATGGAAGAATAACCTTGGAGTACCACCTAACACTGATACAAAAGAATAAGCAGAAGTACCGTCTACTGTTCCTAATGAAGTAGTACCAGAATAGAGTGTAGTTCCTCGAATAGAGTAGATAACTCCATTCCAGTTATAGCAACCAAGTCCTTGCCCTGTAGAACCAGGAGCAAGATAGGAAGCAGTTCCAGGTCTTTTATAAAGCCAAACTTCTCCATTCTCAAACTTTTCAATGAACCCATTAGATACTCTAGAATCAGTAGTAATAGAATTCATTCTATTGATCTGCTGTCCTATCAGAGGAAGTCTTTTAGGTTCAAAGGAAGTACTTTGCATTATCTGAAGCTACCTGCATGTGCTGATTGGTATTGTTGGGAGGGAGCAAACCTTGTAGGAGCATCTTCCACATCCCAGTTTTCCAGAGCAGTTCTATAGAACATAGATCGTTCTTGACACTTGGCTACAATGTCTTGTGGCTGACCAATAGAGAGTTCTTCTGCCAATGCCCACCGCAAGGCCATAAACCACTCAATAGGGAAATTAGTTGTAGAACTGGCAGTTGTATAATTAGTTACTTGTTGCTCAATGATAAGATGAGCAGTACCAGTAGCTGCTGTGGAATCAGGAGCAGGCCAGAAGTTGACATTAAGTTGCAACTGTTGCTTGTCTATAAAGTAAGAAACAATAGCTCCAGGACTTAGTGTAGGATTAGGCAATACTACCCAGTCTTCCCAAGCAATAGGATTCAATGGACGTTTATTGTTGTTTGAATCCATGTAGTAAGCATCAATGACTCTTAGGGGTTTAGTCATTACTACTGTACCAGAAGGACCAAAAGTATATTGATAAGTGTTTGCAGTTAAGGAAACTGAAAGGTCTTCAATAAGCCAAAGCTTTAGTCCCTGTGTCTGGTAATAGTTGATAATGTCATTGAGTCTTGGCAAGTACATATTGTACTGGTCAGTAGTTGGAGTTCC
>JAGWGB010000052.1 GCA_028867595.1 Nitrososphaerota archaeon
TACCAGTCAACTACTATATTCTGCGGATTTTTAAGATAGTTTGAGAATAGTTCAAGGTTGGTATTAAAGGTTACCTTTTTGCTGAAGGTATGGTTGAAGGAAGTTTTCAGGTAGGCTCCGAATTCTGTCAGTTCATTTTTTCCGGGGGTGATAATCTGCCCGTTGCTGCCTTTTACCGCCGGAGTAACGCCGTAATCGCCGGCGTTGGCAAGGTTCTGGTCTTCCACAAACACCAGCCTTATACAGGCCGGAGACAGGAAGAACATCCAAGTTTTGTTCGGCTTATAGTTTAACCCAAGTGAGAGCACCAGATAGGCCGGCGACATAAACCTCGACAGCAATACCGTATCGGCGGGGTTGGTGTAACCCGGTGCGAACTGGGTCTGGAAGTTGGTGAGGAATGAGCCAAGCACATGGTCGAAGAGCTGGTATCCTACGCTGGATGTTGCCTCAATCTGGTCGGTTGTTTTTTGCAAGGGCATGTCCTGTACCTCGGCGAAGCCGAAGCCGAGTTCCAGATCATTGAGCCACGAAAACCGTTTGTTGCCGTAATTGGCATGAAAAGATAAAAGGCCGGTAAGGCCCAGGGAGTTCTGTCCGCCTGCCGCCCAGTTGCTGAAATTGGTCTGGGTAAAATTGAGGCTGAAAGGACCGCCCACGTCCCATTTTTTAGCTTTTAATGTCGAATCCAATTTTGCTGCAGCCATCAATTTCTCCGCAGCCGCTGTTAAATCCTTCTCCTGCGCGGATACGGTATTCCAGAGGGAACACACCACACATAATAATATATACTTTTTCAATCGGGTTTTAAACTGATACAGGCTTGTATTCATGGTTTTTCAACGCCTCCCCTACCCTTTGGAGATGAAGGCGCTCAAAAATAATATTTTTATTTATTATTGTCCGACTAAAATACGAACAAAAAATGACATAGCCCCAGTGGGATAAGTTTTTCAGGTGAATTTTGTTTAGTTTTATTTTAGGGGTAGATAGGGGGTATTTATTTTCAAGGGTGGGGGATGCTCCTTTCGCCAGGAAATATAGGTGTTTTTAATAAATTCAAAAAGTGCAACATAACTCATCAGGTGCAGGCGAATTACGGTTATCATATTGGCGAATGATTTTTTGGTAGCGGCTTTCTTTCGTATTATCACCATTATTAGTTGGGCAATAAGTACACAATACACCTGTATCTTTATAGCATTGGGGCTTTCACCCCAAAAATAGCGTAAGGGAAAATTTTGTTTGATTTGCTTGAATAATAACTCTATCATCCAACGGTATTTGTAAATCAAAGCAATTTGTTTCGCAGGCAGTTTAAAATTATTGGTAATAAATACGTAAATCTTTCCATCCTCTGTTTTAAAGGTAATTCGTCTAAGTTTTAATCTTTTTAATTCACCGATTTTGGTTTTGTATGCCAGCGTAATATACTGTTCTTTTAGTATGCCTTTTACATTCTTTTTACGGGTATTATCTGTAATGACCTTTGTAACATGGAAAACTGCATTACTTCTCATTCTGGTAACAAACCAAACTCTATCAGCAGTCCATTTAGCATATTGAATGTACAGATTATACCCTTTATCAAAAACAAGAAAACTTTCCGGTGGTGGCTTGAGATAATACAGAAACTTCCGGTCATGGACTTTGGCAGCCGTCATGCGTACAAATTCTGTTACCCCGCTGAAAGCATCCATCAAAGCATGTACTTTGATACCGCCTTTCTTTCGTGAGCCGTCCAGTGGATTACGCCCTACACCGCGCAGAATGTCACTGAATAGTCCTATAGTAGTGCTGTCTATGATTTTAAGATTACGAATACTCAATCCTCTTAATCGGCTGTCCGAGATAAAACTATGATATTGTTTGAGCAACTCAAAATAAATGGTTTCAAATACCAGGTAACTTCTCATGGTATTGGCGTCGCTAAGAGTACTGCGTGGCGGGGCTTTATCTAAGCCAAGATGAGTTAATTTACCTTCGCACCCCAACATACCTTCGCAAATCTCTCTTAACCCATTGCAATAGCTGAATACGCCATAGAGCAGGGCGGTTAAATGCACCCGCAAGGGTATCTTTTTGTAATAATAGTTGCTGTTGTGCTTTCTGGCTGCTTTGTGGATAGTAGCGGATGGAATACAGCTTAATATCTGTGATAATATCGGCTGTCCGACTAAAACTTGTGCTGAACTTGTTTCAGTATTATTATTTTTGCTCATGGTTGTTTGAAAGTTGTGGAAAACTCAAAAATAACCAATAAGTAGGGGGCAAATTTTTGCCCCCTATATTATTGAACTGGTTTTTATCCAGTTATCCAAAATTTTTTATACTTTTGTCGGACAATAATGAAAAAGATTCATATACAACAATTAGCTCTGTTTTAATACCTCGTCAGCTCTGCTGCGAGGTAGTTTATTTGATTTTCTAAGGATTATAAATATG
>JAGWGB010000053.1 GCA_028867595.1 Nitrososphaerota archaeon
AGATCCCAAAATTTTTTCAAAAGTGTAGAAGGATTTATTGAAAAAACGAAAGATATTAATAGCTCTAAAATTAATCCAAATTTGTTTTTTGAGCAATTTTATCAAGAACGCAAAGAAAACATTGATTTAGGAAGCGAATGCAAAAAGCGCAACAAAGAACTTATATACTCTAATCCTAATTTTGAAATAAACAAAACTAGGTAGTCGTCCCTGAAGTATTCAGAACGTATTGATATTGTAGTGATTTTCTATGAAAATGGGGTATAATAATTGCAAGAAATGAGCATCACCCCCTCAGAAAGTTGCAATATAAAGCCATGAAACCTTCCAAAATCGACAGTGCCCAATCCAACCTATTCATGAACCGTTTATCGAAGCAGCTAAATCCCAAAGACCCTTTGTTCATCATGGCAAACGAGGTCAATTGGTCATTTTTTGAGGAAGTGTTTAGCACTCATTACTCAGATGGTCCTGGCCAACCGCCAAAGCCTGTACGGTTGATGATTGGGCTCCTGCTTTTGCAGCACATGAATGGATTGTCAGATGAACAAGTTGTGCATCAATGGGTACAAAATCCGTATTGGCAGTATTTTTGTGGCTATGACTATTTGCAATGGGATTTACCTTGTGATCCGAGCTCACTAACACGTTGGAGAGGCAGACTTGGAGAAGAAGGTGTGGAAAAGATTTTGGGTCAAACAATCGTGACTGCTCTTAAGACAGAAACTGTTGTTCCCCAAGACTTAAAACGTGTGATCAGCGATACAACGGTTATGGAAAAGAACATTACCTTTCCAACGGATACAAAACTGCTTAACAAAGCGAGGGAGAAACTGGTTGCTCTTGCTTTGGGAAGTGGCTTGAAGCTTCGTCAAACTTATGCGCGCATAGGAAGATTTGCGGCCCTTAACGCTGGACGGTATGCCCATGCCAAACAATTTAAGCGAATGAAGAAAGAGGTCAAGACGTTGAAGAATTTTCTGGGTCGCACGGTGCGAGATGTTGAACGGCAAATTCAAGGGGCTCCAGATCTTCAAGAAATTTTTGAGGCCCTTCTCACAATGTCTAAGCGACTTCTATCCCAAGATAAAAAAAGCAAAGATAAGCTCTACAGTCTTCATGCGCCTGAGACCTACTGTATCTCAAAGGGCAAGGCAGGAAAGCCTTACGAATTTGGGTGTAAAGTCTCTCTGGTTCTGACTCACAAGCAGGGACTTGCCTTGTCTTCGCAAGCTTTAGCTGAGAATCAATACGACGGTCATGTTTTGGAGAGCAGTCTTAAACGAGCAGAAGCCATTGCCCAAACATCCATTGAGCAAGCTTTTGTGGATAAGGGGTACAAAGGACACGGCATTACGGATAAACAAGTCTACATCTCTGGCCAAAAGAGAGGGATAACGCGAACATTAAAGAAACACCTTAAACGAAGATCGGCCATTGAGCCTCATATTGGGCACATGAAGTCTGAAGGAAAACTAAGGCGCAATTATCTCAAAGGAATGTTAGGTGATGTCCTCAACGCATTATTGTGTGCCATTGGCCATAATATGAGAATGATCTGGAGGAAGATCAGATCTCTTTTTGTTTTTATGTGGGTCTGTTTCTTCAACAGTCCTGCCATTAAAAATCATTTGAAACCCAACCTATTTTCCACATAAACACTTTCTTCAGGATCGACTATTTATAGTAACTTAACTTTAAAATCTTACAATGAGAACGCATAATCGATAGCCATCTTAAGTGTTTCAAATTTCTGGATAACGGATCTTATTTTAGCTTTTAAATTAGCCCAAAAAACCTCAATGGGATTGAGATCTGGGGAATATGGGGGTAAGAAAAGTAAAGTGCACCCTGAATTTTCTATGAGTTTCTTTGTTTTTTCAGATTTGTGAAAGGTTGCATTGTCCAAAATAACAACTTGTCCAGGCTTAAGGACTGGACAGAGAAACTTTTCAAGCCAAAAGTTAAAAAGGTCTGTATTACAAGTCCCACGAAAACAAAAGGGGGCAAGGATGTCTGCCCCACATTTTGCTGCTACAAAACTTTCCCGAGCAAAGCGTTTTCCTGGAATCTCTCCATAGACTTTCATGCCTCTTGGAGCCCAACCAAAAGATTGATGAAGATATGCATCAATCCCACTTTCATCAACATAGACCAATGACTCTTTAGGATAGGAAGTTAGGTGCTCCAGAAATAGTGATCGTTTTTCTTCACTCCGTTCTTTGTAGAGGGTGGTCTTTTTTTTCGTGTAATACCAAGACGTTGGAAAGCCTTGGAAATTGATGCTTCACTAACACCAAAATGGGTAGCATGATCAGCTTGTTTTAAGTCCGGATGATTATTAACCCTTTTCAAAAGGACTTCTGGGTCCACTTTTTTCCAACCTCTTTTAGGAGGATCATCTTTAAG
>JAGWGB010000054.1 GCA_028867595.1 Nitrososphaerota archaeon
GGCATGGCGGAATACTGTATCTTGACGAGGCCAACATGATGAAGCAGGATATCGCAACAAGGCTCAACCCTATACTTGACCAGAGGGGCCACATGGTCCTGACTGAAAAGGACAACGAGGTAATCTCGCGTCACAATGATGCATTTTTGATAATAAGCATGAATCCCGTCTCGTCGGAGTTTGCCGGAACAAAACCAATCAACGCCGCAATGAGGCGAAGAATGAGCGTCTGGCTGAACTTTGACTATATGAGTGTGGGACAAAAGATTGACGAAAAGGAAGTCGACCTTGTGGAAAAGAAAGCGGAAATAGGAAGGGATGACGCCGAAAAGATAGTAAGGGTTGGGGCGGAGCTTAGAACCCAGTACAAGTCAGGCGAGATTCCATACGGCCCTTCTGTCGGGGATTTGATAAACTGGGCCAGGCTGATACACGATGGTACCGCGTTAAAGGATGCTGCCGAAGAAACCATCGTTGCACTCACAAGCGATGACCTCGATGTTCAGGACATGGTCCGCAAAATAATCCACAAAGTAGCCGGGCCTTGAATCTGGAAAAGGACGATGATTTTTTTTCGTACGTGTATGATGTATTCGGCAAGTTTGCACAGAAAAAACCCGAACTGGTCAGTCTTACATTCTCAAGAAAAATAGGCTATCCTCTGATAAACCGTTTTTCAGAAATGTCACTTGTCATGCCACTGCCAAGATTCCAAAATGGGCTGTTTTTTTTCGAGGGTTTTACATTTGAGGACACTCAAGAGCAGAGATACTGTCTCTGGTCGCTTTTTCTGGCCTCAGTTTATCATCTTGCAGCCCATGCGGCAGTCTCCCGATATGGAGTATATGAAAAATGGATGAAAAACAAAACACGTGAAATCTGCATCAGGGTAATAGATTTCATTGAGGATATGACAGTTGAAAAATACCTTCTGTCAAAATATCCTGAAATCTGGAAGAACGCGCTGGAAATAAATGACAAATTTGTTGAATTGAGAAACGGTATTACTAAAACCAGTAATTGCTACAAAACTATTCCAAAACCATGTGACATCAAGGACCAAAACATGTTAAACAAAATAAGAATAGCAATAAACCCGATGGAAATTGGTGATACCAGTTACGAGAAAAAACGTCTAGAAATCGCAGATTTGCTCTACAAAAACCGTCAATTACTGCCCAAAACAAGGCTTCCATATTGCGAGTCTGATGATAATAACACTGGGATAACATTTTCTAAAAAAACAATCATGGAGTTTCAATTTGATGATAAATTCAGCGAAATGGTATACAAGCTGGACGAGTTGTGGCAAGCAAGCGAACAATCAAGGATCAGACTTCTCAAACAATACGGGCGCCATCTGAAGGGACTTCATTTTGATTCCATAGGGGTATCGCCAGAAGACCTTCCAGAATTTGTCAGGATCAGGGAGAACATACTTCCAATGCTGCGACGGATTCGGCAACAAATCAGGATGATTGTAAATTTGACAGACTCACCAAAAACAGACGAGATTGGAATTGTCGACATGCAGATGGCAATACAGGCAATCGCATCAAAAGGAAGACTGACTGAAGTTTTTGAACACAATGAAGACAGGAGGGCAGAAGAGGCTTGGGTGATCTTGATAGACAAGAGCGCAAGCATGCGCCTACGGTTTGATCACATCAAGGAATTTGCGATATGTGTTGCAGAGGCGGCAAACGAGCTAACCGGAAGAAATGATGCGTGGTCCATGTACAGCTTTGACAATAATTTTCATGTACTAAAGGATTTCAGGGAAAAGTATGGTCAGCGGGTCCAGGCAAGGCTTGGCGGCCTGCAAAACAGCGGGCTGTCGCTGCTGCCTGATGCAATTGAATTATCATACAAGATGCTTGCTGCAGACCAGAGGGAGAAGAAATACCTTTTTGTGATTACCGATGGGCATGCTTCCGGATATGAAAGAATCCAAGAGCAGTTTTCAAAGATTGCAAAAAAAGTCGAGATGTCGGGAATAACCCTGGTGGCAATAGGCGTTTCAAGAGCAACATCCAAGAGATTCAGAAACAGCGCACGGGGAACCGACCTGAAGCAGCTTGTGGCCAAGTTCATCACTGCCTACAGGGCTGCGTCCTCGGATATGTAAGTGAAAAATACATACTAGATCAGATAACCCGGTTGTTGCAAATTCTGGTAAGATGTTCCTTAAAACAAAGAACAGAAAGGCAATCAGCGCAGTGCTGG
>JAGWGB010000055.1 GCA_028867595.1 Nitrososphaerota archaeon
CGCCCTCCAAGTATGCGCCCTCCAAGTCTGCGCCCTCCAAGTATGCGCCCCTCAAGTCTGCGCCCTCCAAGTCTGCGCCCTCCAAGTCTGCGCCCTCCTTAACAGCCTGAACGACTGTATCCTTGACGGAGTTACTCTCTTTTTCAAAAGCGAAGAGTATTCTTCCGCCGATTGTTTTTATTTCAATTTTTATCTTTGTCATTGTTAGATTTTGCTCCCTGTTAGTAGCTGATAGTGTAAATCGACCGCGGTGTCAAGGTTGAGTTTTTCAGAGTGGAACTTGTGAGTCCCGAGTGTTATGCTGACTCTGTAGTATTGGCCGTCGGCCTCTATTTTGACTCCGTCGGCGTGGATTGTTTTCATGTAGACCCTATCACGGTATAGTATATTAATATACCGAAACTAGATTCTGTTAACTTGTCGGGTGTTAATATACTTTTATATAATTATATATACTTATTATAACTTTATATACATGTATGTGTAATATATGATATGCAAAACACAAATGCAAACCAAATCCCAAAAGCTGAGGGCAAAAATATCAGCGTACGAATCGTTTCGCAGGAGAGACAGAGACTGTCTTCTGAAATGAAATCGAAAATCCTGAAAGCATTTTTCATAGAACGAAAACAATGGAAAAACGAAGGTCAGCCAAAAGAGAACCTAGAAGGAGTTTTCCAACTAACTGTCTGTGAAAAAATAAAAATGGGAACAAAGGACGATATAATATCAATCCCCATAGATCATGAAGGTGAAGACGGTGGATATCTTCATGTATATGGAATCGTGGAGGTAGAAGAATGAGCTTCACTACACTACGAATCGCGAAAGAAACACTTTTCAAAATTAATGCAGAAAAACTGAAATTCTGTGCAAAACTGGGAAAAAACATTAGTTTGGAAGAATTTTTGAAAATCAAATTAAAAATCTCGGAACAACCGACAACTTGACAGAACCACAACTCACTATATTAATATACTAGGGCGTTTCTACATTGGATTAATGACTAGCGTGAAAAGGCCATGGTAGAAATCCAGACCACAGAGTCCGACTACATCAAGGGCAAATGGTGTTATGAGAAAAGCATACGCCATATGAAAATTGTCTCAGAAGGCGGATACGTGGATGCTAAGGACTTTAACCAGAATCCTGTAAGAAAGCTCGAAATCGGCGTCGCCGTAGAGGTCGATGGCACTGTCAAAACCAAAAAGTGGCAGCCTAACAACAAGGCAATAGGAGTCATGACAAAGCTATTCGGGAAGAACTCGCAGGCCTGGGTAAACAAGAAGTTGAAAATCAACCTCTCGCCTTACAAGGACACCTACTCCATTGAGGTCGACGAGATGGATACCAGGACACTCAACCAGCCAACGGGGTTATAGATATGAAGCAATCACAAGCCCCACAAGTCCTCGTTATAGACGGCGGCAAGACTCAATGCAAGCGAGGACACCCCGCATCTTTTAATCTCAAAATACAGGGTAGCAAGAAGCGCTTCTGTACTTTTCTGATGATAACCGAGACCAACACTAAGCTAGATTACAATAATTTGATGTGCGGAGACGTACCACAATGAAAGGCTTTGAAATCAAAACCCTGCAAGACTGCATGACATACGTGGACTCCCTTATACGTGGACTCCCTACTCTCTACTCCATGTTGCCAAAAACATCAGACAGGATAAGACTTCAACTCATAGTAAACCAAACACTCGACAAATGCGAGACTGCCATAGAAGAGGAGAACAGGAAATATCTAGATATCATGCGCGAGAGGAGTCTTAAAAAATGAAAATCAATCACCGCTGCTCTTTCCCTGACTGCCCAAATACAATAGAGATATCAGGCAGGCAGAAATTCAAATTCAAAGGCTGGCGTTGCAGGAGTCATGTAAACAAATGACAGCCTCCAAAAAGAAAAAATCTGAAGTGGTCGAGACTATCGTGGAAGACTGCTATTCCCTAGAAGGCCTCCCGGGCTTCGGTCCTACGGCCATCAAGGTACTCTTGGCAGAAGGCGTATCCACTACAGAAGACCTTGCAAAGAGAGATCCTGTATGGCTAAAAGAGGTCACGGGCATGGACAAGGACAAGGCGGCAGAGGCCTATCAG
>JAGWGB010000056.1 GCA_028867595.1 Nitrososphaerota archaeon
TGTCAAGTACTTTTTAAAAAAATATTTTACTTGCATTATTTTCGGAAGTGTGATATACTATAGGTAAGACTGGAAAAAGGATGTTTTGAGTCTTACTCTTTTTCTTTTCTTTTTTCTTTAATCCAGACGTAAGACGTGAGGAGCTTACGAGGCTGGCTTACTTCCTAAGAACTTTTTCCTTGGGGGGTAAGGGGGGATTTGTTATTTTCTTTTCTGTTGTAAACTAATAATCAATGACTTAGAAACAGAATACAATTTAAATTATTTTAAATTAAGGGGACCTGTGGAGGTCCCCTTTTTATTTGTCCTAAAGGAAGTCCGAGGTCTAATCACCGAGGACGACCGTTACAATTCCTTTTAAATCGATTTTAAGCTATCTAGAATCAATTATCTCTGTCTCAGGTATATCAGGGTAGCTTAACTGTCCTTAAACGTCTCTAAGAGCCTTATAATCAGTTTTAGAGCCAGGAACCTAAATTTCTAAAAAGTTTATAGAAAATAGGAAGGGTCTAGATACAAATTATCCCAAAAGCATTCTTTCCCCTCCCATACTGGACATTTATACAGTGTTGTATCCACGCAACACTTGTTGCAATTTAGTGCAACTGTCGCTTTTTGGCGACATATTAACCATATGGTTTAGTACGCACTCGTACCATCAATACCCTATCCATCCCCAATTAGTACTGTATAAATATACAGTGGTTATTTACAAACTGTTACAATTAAGCCTCTTGACAATGGGTTTGGACTAGAGGAGAATGGTTCCCATGCGATACCTTTTAAGGGCGCTGTCCTTTCGGACCTGCTCTTTAACCCCAAAGCCAATAGTTACACGCTAGTAACTTATGGCTAACTCAATGGAGAATTACCATGATTACTCAAGATACCTTGGTCGGTTTCATGCAACAGGAAGTATCACAAGACTGCACCCGTCTGCAAGCCTTGTCACGTGAAATGCTGGAAACTGATACCGGCAGTTTCAAGAAAGCCTGCAAGGATGCAGCTACCGATCACCCGGAGTATAAAACCCGTATCAGTGAAGCAAGACAGATTTACGGTGCCGTTCGCTTCGCTGGCATGTCTATCACTTCCGGCTGGAACGAGTCAGTAAAGGCCGCTAGGGAAGCTCTCAAGGCTTCTAACATCACTTGGGAAGGCATGACGCCCAAGACTGACGAGCAAAAGGCTACAGAGAAAGAGGCCCGTAGTCGTCGAGCCGCTGCAAAGGAAGTGAATACCCGGTTTGATTGGGGTCAGGCTAATGCGGCCAGTGTATTTGCTGAAGCCGTTGAAGCCGAACACGCCAAAATGCAGGCAGAACGCGAAGCCGAAGCCCATGAAAAGCGCATGGAAAAAGTGATGGCAACAGTCGAGGCCATCTGTGCCATGGGTGAAGAATACGCTTTGGCAATATATGATGGATTGGGTGCAAAGCTCTTTAACGCCCAAGCAACAGGAACGGAAGGATAACAATTCGGTGCAGTTTATAGAGGATAGCTACAAATGCTATCCTCTTTTTCTTTTATACCTTTCATATTGAAGGGCATAATGGAAAAAGTTACAACGTAGTAACATTCTCCCCGTAGCTCAATGTATAGAGCAGTAGCCTTCTAAGCTATCGATGTAGGTTAGACTCCTGCCGGGGAGGCCAATTCAATAAAGGAGATAAACATGACGTTCTACGAAGTGAAACACAACGGAGTTACGATTGAGTACACCCATATCCGTTCACAGGTATTGTCTGCCAAAGCCCGTCGATTCGGTATGATGAAACGGGATCAGCGGGAACAGGAACAGATACAGGTATTCAAGATTGAAAACGGTATCAAAACTTTAGTGGAGGAATAATGACTCACGATGACATGGAATTCCTGTTGTTTGTGTTAGCTGGAGTTGTTGTTATTGTCTTGGTGTTTAACTTTGGAAGGAGTAAATAATTTATGCCTCTACATGAATTACCTGATGACTGTTCAGTGAGAGTTGATGGTGAAACCTATTGGCT
>JAGWGB010000057.1 GCA_028867595.1 Nitrososphaerota archaeon
GATTAGTCCAAAATCGCAGTATGATGGAAGATGTGTTAACTGTTGCTATAGAAAAGTTTGTCCCGTTGGCTCATTAAATATGACTGAATAATTATGGCAAACCCTAAAAAATGGTCAATACGGATGGAATATAGTTCAAATTTACGAACAAAATTTAGACAAAAGTCGCTGTCTGAAAGACTAATCCATCAAAACAAGGATTGAAACGAATCTCTGACTGGTGTAAAGGGATCTACATTAACAGTCTGAAAGACTAATCCATCAAAACAAGGATTGAAACCAGAGTTTGGTATGAGATCTATATATGATGTCCATTGAGTCTGAAAGACTAATCCATCAAAACAAGGATTGAAACAATACACGAATAACGTGGATGAAACAGGTAAACATTAGTCTGAAAGACTAATCCATCAAAACAAGGATTGAAACCACTACCATTGGCTGTTGGAATAGGACTGAATATTGTCTGAAAGACTAATCCATCAAAACAAGGATTGAAACTATCAATAATTGCTCCACTTGGAGTAAAGGTTACATTGTCTGAAAGACTAATCCATCAAAACAAGGATTGAAACTAGAATCTGTCAATGTATTCTGGACTGCCTTGAGTCTGAAAGACTAATCCATCAAAACAAGGATTGAAACTCAAAGCAGGTTCGGGTATCGAAGCAGGTGAGGGTGTCTGAAAGACTAATCCATCAAAACAAGGATTGAAACCATGAAATGCATCAACCCCCCAAATACACAGGTCAAGTCTGAAAGACTAATCCATCAAAACAAGGATTGAAACTGATTGCCTTTCCTTGAAAAGAGACTGCGTCTTCGAGTCTGAAAGACTAATCCATCAAAACAAGGATTGAAACGAGTTTCCGCTAAAGGATCTATCATTATCAAAGCGTCTGAAAGACTAATCCATCAAAACAAGGATTGAAACAGCTAGGGATTTGCCTGTCTTGATTGAATCTGCTAGTCTGAAAGACTAATCCATCAAAACAAGGATTGAAACTTTTCATGCTCCATCTATATGGCAACCCTGATGTACCCCGTCTGAAAGACTAATCCATCAAAACAAGGATTGAAACCTAGCAGCGCTGGCAATACCGTTGGTGACAGCATAGTCTGAAAGACTAATCCATCAAAACAAGGATTGAAACCTGTTACTTGCCATGCAATGGTTTGCAACGGCAAAGGTCTGAAAGACTAATCCATCAAAACAAGGATTGAAACTTACAACGGTACACAAATAATAACACGACAAGTTCGTCTGAAAGACTAATCCATCAAAACAAGGATTGAAACCTGTAGCATGGTTGGTTATTGCCAGAAACAGTGAGGTCTGAAAGACTAATCCATCAAAACAAGGATTGAAACTTTGAAAGTCTAGTTTAGCACTCTAAAAGTCCTTTTTTTCATTGCCAAGATCCTCAAACAGCTGATCATATTCTTTTAGGAATCTTTCTACAAATTGAGCCTCATCTTGGGTCATGACTATTTTGCGTTTCTTCTGATATATAAAATCAATTTATCAATTATTTCCTGTTGCAGTTGCTCCCTGTCTTCCTGTATGGCAAACAAGAATTGCCTTAATTCCCGCTGCTCTTCTCTTGGAAATGTTATGCTCAAACCGTTTCTTCGCAAAAATACGGTCGTAGACAGTATTGCCGTCCTTTTGTTTCCACCACTAAACGCCTGTGCCCATGCAAGTCCACCTAAAAGATGAGCCGCCTTGGTTATGATTTGATCTCTTGTTACAAGTTGATTTCCTACCTTTTCCACAATTTGGAGCACTTCATCCAGTCTTACCTCAGATACATTTGCAAACTCTGGCAGTTGAGGATGTCTGGCATTCCATTCGTCGATTATTTTTTTATTTAATTCCATGACAAAAGACTTTTCAACGTATTTGATTTCCAAGAGATGCCATTTGTTAAACGGCTTACATTTTATAAGAACTTTGTAACACCAAATGTAATCAT
>JAGWGB010000058.1 GCA_028867595.1 Nitrososphaerota archaeon
GCTTCTACAGTGTCACGCTCCGCCCGATAGCCGTTGCACCTTGGCGATAGCGGCTTGCGGGCTGCTTACCCCGTCAACGTACGCGCAGAAGGCACCTCCCCGCGTCCACACGGCATAGATATCGCCGTGGCCCCAGTACGCGCCGCCCCGGTCATAGTAGCCGTCCCCGCCGCCGTGTCGCGCGTAGAGCTTCCCCGCGCCGCTGTAGTTTTCGGGGTAATCGCTAGGGCGCCCCATCGGCGCACCGTAGCGGCTGTTTACCCGCCGGAACGGATTGAAACGCGGCATAGTCAGATCCTCCCTTCATTCATGGCGCGCGCGATGTGCGCCGCCTCTCCCTTGGTTCGCCACCCGAGCGGTTCCCGGAAACCCTCCGGGCGCGCGCAAATCAGCCGCTCTGCGCCATCCCCCAGGTACGCGCCGGTAACAAACCAGCCTCGGAAACCCTCCACGCGATCGGCCGCGTAGCGGCGGCACATCGGCCGCATGGGGCTGAAAGCCGGATCGACGTTGTGAGGCAAGCGGGTATAGGCCATGTCAGGACGCCTTGCTGAGTGCGGCGAGCATCGCGCCAGCGATGATGCAAGCCAAGCCGTCGAATGTAACTTGTTATAGACAATCCGAACATGGGCCGGCTTGGCGTAAAACGCAAATTACAAATTGTCCATGTTAGATTAGGTCCGCTATCTCGCGCGCCAAAGCCTCGGCCTTGCGCGCTGCTTTGCGTTCCGCGTCATGTGCTGCCAACCCTTCCGGGTTGAGCTTGCGCTCCATGTGTCGCAGGTCTGTGCGCATCTCAAGATAGCTAGGCCACTCAACGCGGCCTTTGTTCCAAAACCACGCGGCTGCGGCCTCTCGGCCGCGCAGCCCGAACCAATGCCGCCCCACCAGCCTAGCAGGCACCACGGCGCCGCTTTCGAGCTCTATCCGCACGGCTGCGCCGTCCCGCACCTCGATGGCGCGCCCTAGATACGCTGGCGTCCCCCGACCTGGCACGCATGCCACCAAATCGCCAAGCTCTACAGGCTGCCGCGCAAGCCTCTTGTTGGCGCGGACCTCTGCCGTGGTAATCCAATCAGGCGGCAGCCGGCCATCCTCTTGCACCAGCGTCTTGCCGTCCACCACCACGCCACACACAACTCCGTCACGCGGCCCTAGCGCAGCCAACACCCAGCCTTGTGCGTTCTCGTACACGTGACGCGCCAGCCACGCCACACACCCCCCCGCGTCCAAGGCCAGCATCCCGTCAGGCTGCGCGCCATCAGGCCACGCGAGCTTAGTCTCGTCACGCCACCAGTCATCCACCTGCCAGCCCTTGGCCTCTGCGGCTGCGATCAGGCCATCAATCCGTCTGCGGCTACTGATAAACGGCATTTGCGCCTCTCTCCTGTCCTATCAAGTCCCCTAGCTCCCCGACTCAAAGGAGGGGAGATAGGGGAGCTTGTAATAGGATAAGGTTCCATTTTCAAGAGGCTTTGAGAATGCGGCATTTTACGCCAAATCGTCCATTCGCCACCTGCTTCGTTCCCTTCGCAGGTGACAAATAGCCTATTCGCCAAAATGCCGCCGAGTTAGGGGAAGCGTTGTGGTTTTACGCTGCAACGCTGTTGCGGCGTTTTGGCGCAAAGCACAAGTGCGGTCCGTTCTATGGATCGGAGGGGATGTGGTGGATGATGGGGATGGATATGTCGCAGAGCGCAACAAATCCAACGCCCCGATTTAGCGCAAACACCACGTTAAAGCGTGTTGCAAACGCCAAGTTAGCGCCAGCGCCACGGCGCAAATCCTCGGCGCCGCAGCGTTTTGGCGCAAACACCACGTTTGCACGTCGTAACGTGTCGCGTTCACTTAGCGTTTGCGCCAACGTGTCGTTGGCAACGTATCTTAGCGTTTGCGCCAA
>JAGWGB010000059.1 GCA_028867595.1 Nitrososphaerota archaeon
TCGTTTCTTTTCCCTGGAGTATCCTGACATCGACTACATCGACGTCTGACTTCATGTTGACAGTCTTTGTGATGTGCCGAATTTCTCCAAGACACTGTATCACGCCGACAAAGTCAAGGCCTGGATTCCAGAATTTTAATGCAGGCCGTGGCTCGAACTGCATTATCTTTTGCATGTCAAATGTATACATGCCGGAAAAGATTTCGTTTGTTTTTAAGGTCAGGAATTTAGATCTTTTTCTAGATCCTCAAGGTTATCAAAGGACTCGCCTTTGAGTTTTCCAACCTTGTAGAGTCTAGCAACTTTTTCCTCTTCTGGCCAGAGTTTGTCATCTTTTTGTTTTCGTCTCCGGGTTTCTTTTGGCAACGGGTCACTTCCTTTTTGTATCTTTGCCGTGTAGCCAGTCTATTGCGTCTTGTGCATTCTCAAAGTTTCGATATTTTCCCTTGCCAGACTCGAGTCTTTCTATGGCTTCTAGTTCCTCTTGGGTAAGGTCTGGACTAGGATTTTTGCCTTTCTGCACAGTTCTCTTTCTTGCTTATTTGTAATCAAGCTTGTGGATCTGTGATTCTCTTCTTATACTATTTTTCTTGGATATCAAAGATTAGTTGCCCCAGTTATGGAATTTTTCTGGGGGATTGAATCAGTCTTTGCCATAGACGGATTTATGGTCACACACTCGTAACAGTACAATGATGCTGTCTTCGTATTGTATGTCGTAGAGTATTCTATCACCCCGGCCTAGTTCATATGAAAAGACGCGTATGCTGCTTTTGTATTGGCCTTTTGTTGCAGGATTTGTGGAATATGCCAGGTCTAGAATTGCGTCATCTGTCCTTTTTTGACGTTCGCTGCCCAGTAGCCAGTACTGTTTTTCAAACTTATTTTTTCTTACTATCCGCCACATTTTTGTGTAAGTCCTCTATCAGTTCTTCAGGGGTGTTAAACAGTTTGCCCTTGCCTTTTCGTGCTTGCTCAACATCCCAAATTTCTTCCTTAGAAAGTGGCGGTGATGCGAACTTGGTTTTTGACATCACACTACCATACCTCCTGCCAGTAATTAATCTTCGTCCCTTCATGTAGAAGCCTCCTGCTTTTCGTGTGCATCCAAGATGAGTGTGATCACCCTTTCCACCTTGGAGAGCACCCTCATGCATATCTTGCCTACAGCTTCTGGAGTTTTTTCTTTGGCATATGACGCGATATAGTTCCACGAGAAACTTGTCGCGTCACATCCGTAGAGTTTTGCAAGGACACATGCAGAGAGCTGGGCTACCGTCTCCTGCTCTGGGTCCTGCACAGGCTTGAGGTCCTCAAATGTCGAGTGGGCCTTGTGTGCCAGTTCATGGAAGAAGGTGTCGGGATTTTCCTGGCTCAGTTTTATGACATTCGTCAGCAGGTTGTATGACCCGCCTTCTCCAAGTACAGTTGGACTATACTCCACCTTGACTCCAAACTTTTCTGCTACATCAAGCAGCGGTGGGATCTGTCTTGGCTGGTACTCTTCAATTGGTTTTCCTTCTGTGTCTTCGTATCGGAAGACAGGAATCCCGACAAATCCTACGGGGAATTCCACGTCTTCTTCTTTGCCTGTCTCTTTATTCTCTACCTTCTTGTGTCGAATCATTGGAGCCAGTATGTAGAGTGCTTTTGAGCCGCGCTTGACGTACCTTCCTGCCTCCTGCCACTGCCTGTAGCCACGGGCATCTGCGGTGCCATGTATCAACATGACAAGCCTGTTGCCTAACGACCAGCGCCTTGAAGGTCCCACGTTTCTGATAAAGACCTGCTTGCACATCTCAGGCAGTTCCTGGCTTGAGAAGAGTTGTACTATCTTTTCAAGCTCTGCGAGTGCTTTGTTGGTGCTT
>JAGWGB010000005.1:0-35030 GCA_028867595.1 Nitrososphaerota archaeon
CCTGACAAGTATTCAAATGCAATCAAGCTTGATTCTAATGATACGTCTACTGCATAGTTTTCATTAGAATCAAGCTTGATTGCATTTGAATACTTGTCAGGCTTTTTGTATCCACTAAGTTTGGATAGATTTTCTATCTTTTTTTCAAACCAATCTTTTTTCATATTCTACTCCTTACTGCCTCGTAGTGATTTGGAAGCCCTTCTGCATCAGTTAGAGCCTTCATGTACTTTGAGATCTTCGCAAGAGACGCCTTGGATGACTCTATACTAGTTTGTAATTTCATGTAATCTAGCACTCCAAGCGAACCTCTTGTCTTTCCAAATCCGTTTGTTGGCAATACGTGGTTTGAACCCAGTAGATAGTCGCTTGCAGAGGAAGGCGTGTTTTGTCCCATCAGTACAAGGCCTGCAGAGGTTATCTTTCTTGCCAACTTTTGCGGGTTTCTAGTCATTATTTCCAAGTGTTCAGGGGCAAGCTTGTTTGCAATATCTACCATTTGTGTCTCTGTCTTGCAGACAGCAATAAATCCATTATTTTTGAAACTTTGCCTGACTGTATCAGATCTTGCAATTAGATCAATTCTTTTTTTAATCAAGCCTATCACCTGATCTTTTAGAGATTTTGAGTTTGTTATTAGGCAACATGTAGTATCAACGCTGTGCTCTGCTTGCGATATCAAGTCAACTGCGACAAGAGCCGGATCTGCTGACGAGTCTGCAATGATTGCAAGCTCTGTCGGGCCTGCAATCATGTCAATTGAAACAACATTACTAAGAATAGATTTTGCAAGAGTCACAAACATGCCTCCAGGGCCTACTATCTTGTCTACTTTGGGAATTGATTGTGTACCATATGCAAGTGCAGCTATTGCCTGGGCTCCCCCAATTTTGTAAAACTCATCCACGCCACAGATGTCTGCTGCTACCAGTGTAAGAGGATCTATCATTCCTTTTTGGTTTGCAGGAGATACTGCAACTATTTTTTTTACTCCCGCCACCTTAGCAGGCACGACAGACATTACAACAGTGCTTGGATATCGTGCCTTGCCACCTGGGATGTAACACCCCACACTGTCAATAGGTGAGAATATCTTGTTTATTTTTATTCCATCGGTTGATAGTGCAATGCCTTTGAGTTGTTTTTTTATCAGGCTCTCTGATCTTTCCAATCTTCTTTTTGCAAGTTTTATTGCTTCAATCTGGTCCCTTGAAACCTGGGCATATGCATTTTTTGTTTCTTCTTTCGTAACTTGAAATGACTTGAGAGTAGCCTTGCTGAACTTTTTTTCGTATTCTTTTAGTGCCTTGTCTTTTCTTTTTTGTACGTCTGCAATGATAGAGACTACTTTCTTCCTGAGATTATCATTAGGCTGAGGCCTTAGTGACTCTAGGATAGAATCTGTGTCTTTGACAGATATGATTCTCATCAACTTTCCTCGTCACGCTTTATCTCCTCAAGTGCGAGAATCTGCTTTGGTTCGTGGACGACTAGGCCTTGGGCTATCTTCCTTAGGTTTGGAATTAATTTATGAAATTCCGATTTTGGAATCACGGTGTTTATGCCATACCAACCTTTCTCGCTTAGTGGACTCACAGTTGGACGCTTAAGGGATGGTAATTCTTTGAGCAGTCTGCTAAGGTGTTCCTGTCTTACGTTGAGGAATATGTGCAAGTGTTTTTTGCCTTCTACTGCACCGTGCAGCATGGTTACAATATCGTAGATCTTTTCTCGCTTGAGCTTGTCTTTAAGCGATGCCTTGTTTGCAATTAGAACTGCGGTTGACTCCATTACAGTATCAACTATTTTCAGTTGGTTTTGCGTAAGAGTAGTACCAGTCTCAGTAACATCCATGATTGCATCAACATCCTCTGGCGGTTTTGCTTCTGTTGCTCCAAAGGAGAGAAATATCTGTACATTCTTGTTAGTCCCAAGCCTTAGCCATGGGGTTACAATCATTGGTTGTTTTGATCCATAAAGTTTCTTGTAGTTTTTGCACTGGGTGATAAACTTGGCTGCAGTTGTAAGATACTCTGAAGACATTCTCAGAATTTTTTTCTTCTTTGCATAGGCAAGTATCATTTCGTCAAGAGACTTGAAATTATAAGAATCTGGAATTGCAATTACAAGTTTTATTCTTCCATATTCCAAGTCAAGAAGAATATCAACGTCTGATTTTGTTTCAGCAACCCAATCCCTGCCTGTTATTCCAACATCATAAAGGCCATCATTTACCAAGTTTGGGATCTCTTGTGGGCGAAGCATCTTGACTGAAATCTCGGGATCATCAAGCATGACCCTGTAGGTTCGCTCTCTTCGGACTATTCGTGTCCAGGATTTTTCTAATATCTTAAATGTTGATTCTTCAATACTGCCTTTTGGTATTGCAAATTTTACTCTAGCCAACGTAGTTCCCTACCAAGCCTTTTGGATATATATCTAGTCGCTAGAGTTGCCCAAGTATTTCTCTGGCTCGAGTAACTGAGACATTTCCTTCCTTTACCATCCTTGAGACCACCTCGTCTATCTTACCTTTTGGCACACCTGCACTTGCTGCAATGTTTTTTGCATGAAGTCTCATGTGACCTTTCTGTATTCCCTCGGATGCAAGAGCTCTAATTGCGCTAAAGTTTTGAGCAAGACCAACGGCGCCAATAACACACGCAAGCTCCTTTGCAGACTTTACTCCAAGAATCTTTGTAGCTACCTTAATCATAGGGTGGATGTTTATTATTCCACCAACAATCCCCACGGGCATGGGCACCTCTATCTCCCCTACCAAGTTTCCTTGCTTGTCTTTTTTCCATCTTGTAAGCGATGTATAGTTACCGTCTTTTGATGCAAAAGCGTGTGATGCGGCCTCTATTGCTCTAGTGTCCTGTCCTGTAGAATTTGCAACTGCAATGATTCCGTTCATAACTCCTTTGTTGTGGGTTACTGCTCGATACGGATCATTTGCTGCAAAATGGTACGCATGTATTATGTTGTCAACAACTTGTTTGCCCCCCACTTCATCTTTATCAAAAATGGCTCTTCCTCTGACCAGTCTTTTTGTTGAATAGTTTGATAGAATTTTTAGAATGGCTCGGCCTCCCGTGATCTTCTCTAGCAGCGGTGCTACTGCCTCACACATAGTATTTGTCACGTTTGCTCCCATCGCATCCCCCACGTCAATTAAGAGTTCGACTATTAACATGGTTCCAGATTTTGTTTCTAGTTTCTTGCACGTTACCTTCTTTGCACCTTTTTTCATCTTGGACAGAGTTTTACTTTTTGAGTTGGCAAGCTCAAGAATTTTTTTTGATGCCTTGAGAACTTTTGGAATTGCGGATTTGGCATTTACATCAACTAGCTGAATCTGTCCTATACTATACGACTCGTCAGACTTCATGATAAAACCGCCATGCTTTCTTGCAATCTTTGCTGCCTTTGATGCAGCAGCAATCACGGATGATTCTTCGATTACCATTGGAATAAGGTACTCCTTTCCGTTTATCTTGAAATTTGTTGCAATGCCTAGTGGAAATGACAAGGTGCCAATTACATTTTCTACCATATGGTTTGCTTGCTCAAACGAGATTCCGCCATCATTTCTTAGAATTTTAATGTCTTCATCAGAAAGCCTTGCAAAAGACTTGACTGTGTTGAGCCTCTCTTCTCTGTTTTTTTCGTGAAATTTCTTCGAGTCAGCCATTTATTTTACAATCCTCAAAAGTTTGTCATCAGTTTTATCAGGAAAACCTCTGCCATCGGTATTTGATGTGAGAGCATACAGATATCCATCCGGTCCTTCATTGACATCTCGTATTCTTCCCACCCCATCCAATATGATTTTTTGTTCAAGTGCAGTTCCGTTTCCTACAGGTAATTGGTATAGGCCATGGCCAATCAATGCTGCCAAGACAAGGCCGTTTTTCATATCAAGTTTGCCTGCAGAATAGTAAACAATTCCGGCAGGCCCAATGCTTGGATTATAGCATACTAATGCGGCCTGATACTGCGAAGTGCCAGTGCATTCCTCAGCCGGCCATCCATAGTCTTTGCCTGGCTTGATCAAGTTAATCTCGTCGTTTGTTGTTGGGCCTTCCTCGGTTTCATACAGATTTCCCATGCTATCCCATGCAAGTCCCTGTGGATTTCTGTGTCCGTATGAATAAACTGGAGAGTTTGGAAATGGATTATCTTGCGGTATAGAGCCATCGTCGTTTAGACGCAAGATCTTGCCTGCAAGTGAGTTAAGATCCTGAGTTGCATTTTGGTCAGTGGCATCCCCCGTACCGATATAGAGTTTTCCGTCAGGACCAAACTTTACTACACCGCCGTTGTCAAATTCTGCTCCAGGTATCTTGTCCAAAATCACTTTTGCGTCTGTGATCTTGTCATTATATTCAGTTATTCTCAATACCTTGTTCCATAGATTGTCTCCTTCTTTGTATGTGTAATACACGTAAATGAAATGATTTTTTTCAAAATCTGGGTGCGTTGCTATTCCAAGTAGACCTGCATCTGTAATGTCTGCAACATGAAGGTCTGCTACAGAATCGTTTACAAGCGTACCATTGTCAATCACCCGTATCCTTCCGACCTTTTCTGTAAAGAAAATTTTTCCATCAGCAAAACTCATTGCCCATGGCTTTTGTAAGTTAGTTGCAACAATTTGTACAGCGTCAGTACCAGTGGGACTAGAAGTGGGTTGTGGAATTATAATTGAGTTTGATGGAGATGTAATGATAATTATTGAAACAGCAACTGCAGCAGCAATTGCAATGATTCTTGTTTTTTTGTCCACGTGTTTTGAGCCTTTGAAATGGTATTAATTATTTCTGAAATTAGATAAAGCGTATATATCACCCCCAAACCTCTTTTCACTTAGCGGGGTGGGGAAGCCAGACTACGGGGCTAGGTCATCCCGGCGGGCTCATAATCAATCCAGATGAGAAACCCGCAAGTCAGTAGTTCAAATCTACTCCCCGCTATCTCTTTAATGAATTAGAAATTGTAGAACCATTTTTTAGAATTATCAAACGCAATTTTTGTGTTAAATTTTGAAATTCTCTTCATTGGGCGTGTTAGATGTCTGTGTGCTGACGTGGCAGGAAGATACAGTTGTTCTTTTATCTTGCGTGGAATATTCTCTGTAACTTTGTCTTCTGAGATGTTACCACATTTTTCGCATTTGAATCCCTGCCCTTTTCCCTTTGACTTCATGCGCTTTTCACACTTTGTGCACATTGGGTTTGCAAGAACCGTGTTTTTTGCAAGTTTGATTGCCTCAATGAACTCTACGTTTATTGTTCTGCCGTGTGTCTTTGAGGCCTTTCTTATACCTCCACCAATTTTTATTAGATCCCCTTTGATCAAGTTTGATGCTATGTCCGTAAGGCCGGTTGGTTTGTAGACTGCACAGTCTGCCTTTTTGTCAGACTTGGAAATTGTAAATATAACATGTCCGCCACGTTCTGTTCTGGGTGTTTTAACCACCTGGCCTACAACATAGCCGGAGGAAAACGTCCTTAGGTTTCCCATGTCAAGCTCGTTTTGCAGGTGGTCACCTGTGCCTTGGTTTGATCGAAAGACCATGTATCCAGAAAACTTTTCTTGAGACTTGACAAGTGATGCACCCTTGACAACAGACTGGACATCTTCGCCACGCACTCCAAAAAAGACAGGATCTGGTCCATGGGGTGCAATAAGTACGCGGTTTTTAGTCGCATCATAGCTGTTAAACGTTTTTGGAATAGTTTCTTGCATCTTCTTTACACTCTCTTTGAAGATAAACCGTTTTTTCCCAAAATTTGATTTGTGTCTATATGCAATGAGCTCAAATGTATGATCATCAAAACTATACCCTATGGCACCTATTGCACCCACAAGCCCCTGGCCATTGCCCATGTAAAATGTCTCTATGTTATTTTGTGCTGCAAATCTCTTTGCCTTGTTTCTGTTTACTAGAGTAAACAGCGCTGTCTTGCCAAACTCGGAAAATTCTTTTGGAATTGCACTATTTTCATAGAAAACAAGTCCTGGATTTGCACCCTCATCTATGGCAGAGTATTTTTTTACAAAATCAGTTACACGCTTCTTGACTAGGCGTGGGTTTTGGGTCTGAATCTTGAGGGCCACTGCCCCATTTCCTCGGGTTTTCCAAGGAATGTTTGGGTTGAATCTTATAAGATACGGATAGTCTAGAAACCTGACTTTTTCCTTTCGTAGATGTTCAACAATTTTGTAGGCAAGAAAAGTCGTACACATTCCATTTCTAGAATCGGTATCATCAAAGCCTATGTGAAGGACACTTTGTTTCATTCTATAACTGTCATTGTAAGCGTAGAACGCACATTTTTGAGTTGCCTTATGTTATTTGATATGGTCTTTTTGAGCGTCTCGTTGTCTGGAGCTTCTATCTTGACCACAAGGTCATAGGCGCCGTAAAGTACATAGACATACTTGACATGCTCTATTGCTTTTACCTCCTTGAGCAATTCATTTTCTTTTCCCAGTTCTGCATTGAGCAGTACAAATGCTATAGGCATGGTTGGTTTTGAAGATCAGCGATATTAAATATTATGCGGTCGTTTGATTTAAATTAAAAAAATAAGCTCCAATAGCGTTGATAGTAATAGATGAAAAAAGAATCTTCGATGAGATAGAGAGAAGAAAGCCCGTATCAGTAGCTCTGAATGGACCTGACGGAATTTTGCCAAAGATACAAGATACTGCATCTGCAATAATGGAAAGGTTTGGCATTCCGGCATATGTTCTTGCAGACAGTTGTTTTGGAACATGTGATATGAACACAAATGGAGCAAAGGTGCTGGGTGCTGAGATTTTATTTCACATTGGCCATACAGTAAACTCGACTAGTTTTGGAGACAATGTTGTCCTTGTTGATGCATTTGACAACATATCATTTGATAACATTGCAAAAAAATGCGCTGAAGAATTCAGAGGCAAAACAATATCGCTTGTAACAGACAGCCAGCACTTGCATGAAGTTGACAGGGTAAAGTCAATTCTTGAACAGGGTGGAGTACAAGTAAAGATAGGCAAGGGAAAAGGGCAGTTAAATGATGGACAGGTCTTTGGATGTGAGTTTTATCCAGTGATGGAGACAAGAGAGGTTGTTGACGCTAACATATTTTTAGGACAGAGTAATTTTCACGCGGCTGGCATCGCACTTTCTACAAACAGACCGACATTCGTTCTTGATCCATATTTTAATGAGATAAGAGAGGTGACGGAATTTGCGCAGGGACTGCAGAAAAAAGCTATACTTGCAGTATACAAGGCAGCCGAGGCCGAGTCGTTTGGAATTATCGTCGGTCTAAAGGAAGGGCAGTTTTCAAAGATGACTGCGCTCAAGTTCAGAAAAGAACTTGAAAGCCTTGGGAAAAAAGTCCAGCTCTTTGCACTAACTGACATAACAGATGACAAGTTACAGAATCTCAGAGGAGTTGACGCGTTTATACAAGTAGCGTGTCCTAGAATTTCAACTGATAATCATTTTCACAGGCCTGTCCTGTCCACGCCTCAGGCAAATGCGCTTGTCAAGATATTAAAAAAGGAAAATGTGGAAAATATTCTTCAAGTTCCCCACTGGCTGTAATTTGCAATAAATCTGTTGGAATACAGCATAAACAATTATAATCATCAAAACCTCAATTGATTCCATTGTCAAGCAAGCAGGCTCTTCCTGGAGATAAAATTGCAATAATTGAGGAATTTGAGACGGGTCAGAATACATTTGATGACGGGCAGTCTATTAGATCACTAGTTGTAGGCACGCCGGAATTTGACAAAGCAAATCGGGTGGCCAAGATAAACGAGATGAAAAAGCCGGCAGTACCAAAGCCTGGCAATATTATAGTAGGAAATGTTTCTGCGTTGATGAACAACATGTTTGCCATAAATGTAATGTACATAGATGGCAGACCGACCCATGCAGGCCTCGAAGTCATCTGTCAGGCAAGAGGGGCAAAAAAGAGAATCATGGTAAGAGTTGGAGATATTGCTACAGCAAAGGTGATCAGTCTGTTAAACGGTGTCATACATGCCATAATCAGCGAACCAGAACTTGGCGTCCTGTTTACCAAATGCAACAGATGTGCAGGCAGCATAGTTTCCATTGGCAGTAATGTAAAATGCGTAGATTGTGGATATATTGAAGAGAGAAAGCTGTCAAGTAAATTTGGAAACAGCGATTTTATAAAATTCAATTCCAATTAAAAACATGCTCAAAGTGGCATTTCAGGGAGAGCGCGGGGCCTATAGTGAAGCCGCTGCCATGGTCTTTTTCAAAAATTCAATTGAAACTATGCCATTTCCAACGTTTCATGAAGTTTTAGAATCGACGGAAGTAGGTAAGACAGACTATGCAGTGTTACCTGTTGAGAACTCACTTGAAGGCAGTGTTGGAGAAAGTTATGACTTGCTGCTCAATACCAAGCTGCATGCCACAGGGGAGATCTATCACAGAATAAGACACTGTCTCATTGGGTTTGACGGCCTTGAAAAAATTGATACAGTATATTCACACCCACAGGCGTTAGGTCAGTGTAGAAAGTTCATCGAGGACCATCACTTCAAAGCAATACCTACCTATGACACAGCGGGAAGCGTCAAGATTCTTCTTGAGCTAAAAAAAGACAACATATCATGCATAGCAAGCAGAAGGGCAGCCGAGATATACAACGTACCAATCATAAAAGAAGGAATAGAGGACAATTTCAACAACTATACAAGATTTTTGGTTCTTTCAAATCAAAAACAAGATGGGACAGCAAAGGACAAGACATCAATAATTTTCTCAATAAAGCACACTCCTGGTGCGCTGTATAGTGTCATTGAAAAGTTTCATGCAAACAGGATCAACCTTACAAAGATAGAATCTCGTCCCACAAAGACCACGCCATGGGAATACAACTTTTATGTTGACTTTGAGGGAAACCAAAATGACAGGAATGTCCAGGATGCACTTGAAAAGATAAAACCAAACACAATTTTCTTGAAGATTCTCGGTTCGTATCCACGTGCAGAGATAGGCTAGAATCCCCTTGGCTTTCTCACTGAAAAGGCTGCGCTAAAACCAATAAGTAAAACTCCAGACGTGATAACAATTATGTGAGTTGCAAATATTATCGGGTCCTGCACTGCTTCTAGTTTTCCTGTGACATGTAACGTTGAGCTTCCGGTATTTGTCACATTGATGAAATGCTTTCCGTCTGCAAGGCTTACCCAGTCAAAGCTTACTTGTTTCTCAAAGTCTTGGTTTACCTGCAATCCATTAGATGGTGTTGTCAGAACTACATGAAAGGAGCTTCCTGTAACATTGAGAACTTCATGGAAATGTTTCTGTGCATCAAATTGAAAGATATCGTTTTTGCCAATATCTACAGTATCATTGACTACATTTACATTAGATATGATTGATTGCACCAGGAAAAAGGCTCCAAGACCTATTACAACTGATCCTACGCCAATTCCTATGGCAGTCTTTTTTGTTAGCACCAGATGAGACTAGATTTTACACTATATTAAAACTACATCAGTTCTACATCATGTGGTTGGCTTTCTGCATATCCAGCAGTTGACATTTTTATAAACTCGGCATTTTGCTGCATTTGCGATATATTGTTTGCACCGCAGTAGCTCAGACCGGAGCGTATGCCACCTGTGAGTTGCTTTACTATATCTACAACAGTTCCCTTGTATGGAACCATTGCTTCTACACCTTCTGCAACGTAATCGTTAAGATCATCACTCATTGCAGCTGTGCCAGTCTCCTTTGACTTTCTACCAAGTGCTGCATAAAATGAGGCCATTCCTCGATAGATTTTGTACCTTTTGCCATTTTTCATTACGTAGGAACCTGGACTTTCGTCTGTTCCACCAAGCAAGCTTCCTACCATTACAGTAGATGCCCCTGCTGCTAGAGCCTTTGTTGCATCTCCTGAATTTCTTACACCGCCGTCAGAAATTATTGGGATACCATACTTTTTGCCAACCTCTGCACAGTCAACTACGGCAGTAAGCTGTGGCACGCCAGAGCCTGTAATTACTCTTGTAATGCAGATGGAACCAGAACCCACTCCTACTTTAACTGCATCAACTCCTGCCTTTATCAGGTCTTCAGCTCCCTGAGCTGTTGCAACATTTCCTGCAATAAGCTCACAGTTGGGAAATGCTTTTTTGATTAATCGTACAGTATTGAGTGCATTATCGCTGTGGCCGTGTGCGATATCAACTACAATTACATCTGCCCCTGCATCAAGTAAGGCTTCTGTTCTTTCCATGAAATCTCCCTTAACTCCCACTGCCGCACCAACAAGCGGTCTTCCCTTCTTGTCTTTTGATGCGTGTGGATAATTTCCTGCATTTATGATATCTTTACTTGTTATCAATCCCTTTACGTTTCCGCGCTCATCTAAGAGCGGAAGTTTCTCGATGCAGTTTTTTCGAATCAAATCACGGGCCTCCTGTATGGTCACACCTGCTTTGGCAGTGATCACATCGCTTGTCATTATCTCGCTTACTTGCTTTTTCTCGTCTGCTAGCTCTAACATCGAGATATCCCTTCTTGTCAGAATTCCCACCAGTTTTCCCTGCTGGTCGGTAACAAGAAGCCCTGAGACTCCCTTTTCTCGCATGTAATCAATTGCCTCTCTGACTGTCTGGTTTGGGCCTATGGTATACGGATTTTCAATTATGATGCTTCCTGATCGCTTTACCTTGAGCACCTCGGTTACTTGCTCTGATATTGTAAGAAATCTGTGTATTATTCCAATGCCGCCTTCTCTTGCCATTGCTACTGCCATTGCAGATTCTGTGACAGTATCCATGTTGGCACTGATTATTGGTATGTTAAGTGAAATATTGCGCGAGAGTTTTGTCTGCAAGTTAGTTTGCGATCTAGTAACTATGCTAGAGCGTTTGGGGACAAGGAGTACATCGTCGAAAGTTAATCCTTCCCTTATATCCAATGAAACCTTCTTGATTAGATTTGAAATCTGTTATAAGCCTTTCTTGGATTTTTTTAGATCCTGCGCAATTTTTATCGCATCACAAGTTGCCTTGACATTGTGCGTTCTGATAACATCAGCTCCGTTTAGAACTGCAATGACTTCTGCTGCAAGTGAACCGTACAGTCTCTTGTCAGGATCTTTTTCATCAAGGAGAGATCCTATGAATGATTTTCTTGAGACTGAAACAAGAATTGGGTGTCCTAGTTTTATTGATTTCAAGTTTTGAAGTGTGGCAATATCACGTTTGAGCCAGTCGGAATTTATCTTGGTGAAAAATATCCCCCTTGCATTTTTTCTGAAAAAACCAATTGCGGGGTCAACTACAATCTTGTTTTTTGATATGCCAGACTTGACTGCAATTGATATGCTATTTTGCAATAGGTTTCTTGTCTGCTGTATCATATTTCCAGAAACTGGCTTTTTGCTAAATGCACACAATATTACAGACGGAGAATTATCTTGAAGTATTGATATCATGTTATCATCATGGTGTAGTCCTGTCACGTCATTTAGGATCTCGACTCCGAGGTCAAAAGCTGCTTTTGCAACGCTTGCCCTGCATGTATCAATCGAGATGGGCAAATTTGTTGCATTTTGTATTATGTGGATTGCCTGTGTAACCCTTTCAATCTCGATTTTTTCAGGAACAAGTGTCTTAAGATATGGTGCAGTAGACATGCCTCCGACATCAATTATATCTGCGCCATCTTCTTCCATCTGTTTTACAATCTTGGCGATCTCTTGTTTTTTGTAAACAGATTTTTTGTAAAATGATTCGGGGCTGGTGTTAATTATTCCCATTATTCTTGCAGGATTGGAACCCCCTACAGATACTGGTCCAAGTCTATTCATATCATTTAATGATTGGACTATGTACATTTAGACTTATGAGATTAGAGGGATGGGAACAAAAGTATCGGGAAATACTGCGTGAGTTTGGATTTAGCAGAAATAGCGATTTGCGTGCAGCCAAGTTTTTGAATTCGCTTCTTGGTGATAAAGTTTCTTTGAGTGGGCTTGAGCGCAAGATAAAAGGCAAGACGGTCTTTGTGATAGGAGCTGGTCCCTCGCTCTCTTCATGCATTGGACAGATTAGAAAGTTTAATCGCGTAACAAAGATTGCAGCAGACGGAGCAACAAGGGCATTGATAGAAAATGGCATCAGGCCCGACATTGTTGTGACTGACTTGGATGGAAACTTGGAATATCTCAAAAAAGCTTCAAAGACTGCTACAATGGTGGTACACTCTCACGGAGACAACGTGGGGGTGCTTCCTCTTGCCTTGTTGTTCAGAAATTGTATCGGTACAACAGAAGGAAGACCGTTTGGCAAAATAAGAAACTTTGGCGGCTTTACAGACGGGGATAGGTGTGTCTTTCTTGCAAGATATTTTGGAGCAAAGAGAATAATTTTGTTTGGAATGGATTTTGGCACCAAGGTTGGCGCCTACTCAAAGGAGACACGATATAACAAGGCAGTAAAGCTCCAAAAGCTGAGAAAGGCAAGGAAGCTTTTGGAATGGCTTGCGTCAAAAGGTGGGTGTGAGTTTTACACAACTACGGAATCTATCAAAGGATTTGAAAAGATCGCATTTAGAGATCTTAAAGAGTTGGTCAGAGAGTAAAGCTTGTTTTAATATTTATTATCCATTTGCCAATAGAACAAACATGGACTATCACTCTGAAGACGAGGTTCGAGACGTTTTAGAATTGCGAGAGTGGGTAACAGAGGAGATAGAAAAACGCCAAAAAGAGATAGAAAAGCTAACTCAAAATCTTCGGATTCTGGATTCTCTAGTAAAACAGTCAAGCTTTAGCAAGGCATCACACCTGGTATCATCACCTTCAGCCAAAAAAACAGAACAAGTCATGCAGGAGACTGCAAGTGTGATTCCAATGAAGACTCCGGATAACCAAGTAATAGCCAATGCTCATGTTACACAAGACGAGCTTGTGATAATACCAACAGAAGAGGTTTCACTTGATATCGAAACGCAGCCGTTCAAGTCATTTTTCCTGGGAAGGATAATCGGTACCATGGAAAGCCAGGACAGTACTGATATCAAAAGCGGCAAGATTCCTCAGGGTACTGCAATAAACTGCATGGTAAACAGGGAAGGAAACAGGATAAGGGAGATTTTGATCAAGAACTATAGGCAAAAAGATAGAGTAAATGAAATAATCAATACCGCAACATGGTCGTTCTCGCGAATGATTGAGAACTCGCAAAAGTGAGAAGATGGACAAGATAATCGTTCTAGACTTTGGCTCACAGTACAGTCACCTGATATGTCGAAGAATAAGGGAATTTTCAGTATATGCAGAACTTGTGCCATTTGATATATCACTTGAGGAATTGCAAAAGCTCAACCCCAAGGGGATTGTGTTCAGTGGCGGACCTGCAAGCGTATACAGCAAGGACTCGCCACAGCCATCGTCTAAAATATTTGAGATGGGCCTGCCAGTTCTTGGAATCTGTTACGGTCATCAATTAATTGTAAATAATTTTGGAGGTAAAGTAAAGCGTGCAAACAAGGAATATGGTTCTTCTACATTAAAGATTGACAACAGCTCTGACCTTTTGTCAGGAATGGGAGCATCCACTAGGGCATGGATGAGCCATGGTGATGCTGCAGAGAGCCTTCCAAGTGGATTTGAGGTAATAGGGCATACTGAGAGCTCCTTTGCTGCGGCAATTGCAAACAGGCAGAAGCTAATCTACGGGATACAGTTCCACCCAGAAGTAGTGCATACAGAAAATGGCGTACAGGTTCTCAAAAACTTTGTACTGGACATATGCAAGGCAAAGCAGGACTGGACACTTGAGAATTTCATCGAGAGTACAGTATCAGACATATCAAAGATTGACGGAAACGTACTGTGCGGCATAAGCGGGGGAGTTGACTCGACAGTAGCTGCAGTCTTGATTCAAAAGTCAATAGGAAAGAGACTGCACTGTGTCTTTGTTGATAACGGCCTTTTGAGGCTAGATGAGGAAAAAGAAGTAGAGGCAATGTTTGAAAATAATTTTGGGATGAACTTTACTGCAATAAACGCAAAGGAGAGATTTCTTTCAAGATTAAGGGGAGTATCAGATCCTGAGAAAAAGCGAAAGATTGTTGGCGAGGAGTTTGTCAAGGTGTTTACCGAGTTTGCAGAAAAGAGTGGGCCGTTCAAGTGGCTTGCCCAAGGCACGTTGTATCCAGATGTGATTGAGAGCGGAGTGTCAAAGGGGCCTGCTGCCGTAATCAAGACGCACCACAATGTTGGAGGGCTGCCTTCATGGCTTCACCTGCAGGTGCTAGAGCCTTTGCGGTTTTTGTACAAGGATGAGGTAAGAAAGGTTGGAAAGATTCTAGGTGTTCCTGACAAGCTTCTCTATCGTCACCCGTTTCCAGGCCCCGGCCTTGCAGTCAGGATAATGGGCGAGGTAACACAGGAGAAACTGCAGATATGCAAGCAAGCCGGAAAAATTGTAGAAGACGAGCTCTTGGCTGCAGGTTGGTATGACAAGGTATGGCAGGCCTTTGCGGCAGTAGGTGATGATAGGGCAGTAGGTGTTGTGGGCGATGAGCGAAAGTATGGCCATGTCGTTCTTGTGCGCATTGTTGATTCAATTGATGCCATGACCGCAGATTGGACAAGAATACCGTCTGAAATACTTGAGAAGATAAGCAACAGAATAACAAACGAGGTCGAAGACGTGGCATGGGTAAGCTATGTTGTTTCAAGCAAGCCCCCTGCAACTATCGAGCCTCAGTAAAAAATAGAACACCCCTCAACTACTCGTGAAAATCTGTCATCTGTCGTAAAGATTATGATCAATGAAAACGAATAGAATCTATTGGTAAGATTTACTCATTCTCAAAAAAACAAATTGTGTAGCGCATCGTCTCAAATCGCTTACAAAAACAGTTTTGTTCCTGGCACGAATCATCAATTGATCACCTTCAGTCTCCTCAATATCGGATCCCTTGCAAACCATATGATGAGCACTATCAGCACACCCACTGTCACGTCTTCAATTATAGGAAAAACAGATCTCTCCCTGTTTGAAATGTTAGCAGGCGGCTGTACTACAATGACTGGCCCTGTCGGATTAGGATTTTGGTATGCGGTGGTATTATATGACACGGACAAATCCTTATCCCCGATTTTCTCGAGGCTTATGGTAACAGGTCCCGGCTTGTCAAATGCAAAATACTTGTAGTCACCTGCCTGGGTAGTGGTTCCTGAGATTCTTGCAAGTTCCTTGCCGCCCTGAGATACCACAAACTGGTAATCCACCATTGGAACAAGCCCACCTGTCTTACCATTATAAAACTGAAAAATGAAGATAATCTTTTGATCGGTAAGTATCTTGTGCGGTTCCCACGACAGATCCGCCTCATAGTCATAGCCAGCAGTGTATGCTATCTTTGGAAAGGAGGTAATTTTTGGGTTGGCGCTAGCAGAGTTTTTCTCGACCCCGCCTGAGAACTGGCCATGCGCCACCTGCCCCAAAGAAACAGTAAGCAAGACAATGACAAGCAGCCATTTCATATGTTATTTTATGTGGTCAAACTTTCCTTTAAATGCACACACCATTAAGCAGGTACAGTATCCGACCTTGCTCACAATTCTAAATCATCTAGAAAAATCAAACAAAATAATGTATGACAAGAAGGACTCTATTCTCGGGATATTTGAGGACAATCCAAAGCTAAAGAAACTGCACAGAGAGTCAACTCTAAGATAAGATACATCTGCTATGCCATTAATTCCAAAAATCCTTCACTTATATGTGCATGAAAGTCTGAGTAGACATGTTAAAAGAAATCATTGCAAAGATAATGTCTTGCTCTTGTAACAAAAAAGCTTCTGATGACATAAATGCAGTAAAAGAAGCTGAAGAATCAAAAAAATAAAACTTTAGATTCTCCGCCCTTTTTTTCCAGATCTATACAGCAACTTTGTCAAAATCAAAGTTATTGGCCAAGCTCTTTCATTTTTGCTTCAAGAGTAGATAATCTTCTTTGTGTGACATCCATGGTACGTTTTAAAACATCAACGTCGTCACGGTTCTGCCTTTCCATCTCGTTTACGCTGTCAAACAAGACTTTGGCCTCCGTTGTCATTCCATTGTCGTTCTTGTCTATCCTAGCTGCAAGACGCTTATTGTCTTCTTCCAACTTTGCAAGCCTATTACAAGTCTCATCAATTCTTGCACTTACTGTACTAACCTCTGCATGAATTGCGCTCAACTCTTCCTCAATTTTGTCCAAGGAAGGAGCAAGAAACCTTCCAAATCCTGACACTTTCTTGTCCATGACTTGGCTATGTGTGCAGTTCCTAGTTAAAGAGTACTAGATGCAAGATCACAATGAAGACGTCGTTCGTTTATCTGGGATAGTTTTGCTTCTTAAATGAATAAACAGCATCGTTGATCAGCTGCCCATAGTCATAAAGGCAGAGAGAACAAGGAGGCTTTCCATCCTTATTGAATTCAGATTTTATGTACGCCAGCAGACGGTTCAATACATTCTGGCTATCAGAGCCAGTTCTAGGACTAGATGACATTACCTCATTTACGCTCTTTCGAATCCATTCAACCCCAACCCTGTTTGCCTGGCATTTTTTGCACTTTTTGAATTCTACCAATAAATGGTGCCAGACCACGCCTAACCTAAACCTTGGCCCTCTCAACTCTTCGGTTTGTTCCTGTTGTGATTGCAGTGCACACGACTGCAGACATACTGGATAAATCATACAAGGCCAAACCTATTGTGACTAGAGATGGTATCAAACAAGAGCCTTCAGCTTTTGAATTTCTTTGGGGCAAAAAGATCAAGGAGACACATCCTCATCTGCGTAAGGTGCGGTTCTGAAAACATCCAGCGAGGAGAGAACTTTATCAAGTGCAGAGACTGCAACAAGGTTCTATCCATCAAATCATAAGCCTAACAGTCAGTTCCTAGCAAAAGACAAGGCCTCATCCATTGTGGGAGGAATTCCGTCCTTATTTGTAATGTACAGCGCTGCTGCAGAATTTGCAAAAAGCAGCCTTTCATTTGGATCAAGTTTTGCAAGGTATCCTACAATATTTGTTGCATCCCAGACATCTCCTGCGCCTGTTACAAGGACTGGGTCTACAGGAAAAGATTTTGCAAATTCTATCTTTTTGCCGTCTGTCCAATATGACCCATTGGCAGTATGAAGATCGATGGATATAGAGGACTTTGTTGCAAGATCCATGACAAGTTTCTTTGTTTCCTCAGTTCCAGAAATTTTTCCTAGGCCATGTTGTGCAAGTAACATGTTGCATTCATTTTCATTGATGCACAAAGAATCAAGGCTTGGGCCAATCTTGCCAAGTGCTTCCTTGAATTCCTTTGCTCGCGTTTGTATGTCTGCCGGGTCTAGCAAATGGATTGCATTTTTTGATTTCTCAAACACAAACTTTGCAAGGTCTGTTCCTTTCTTGTTGCTTGCCCAGTTTGCAACAATTACTGCAGAGGCCTTTGCCAGTGCATCTTGCTCTTTTTTTCCAATCTTTTCAGGTCCAAAGTTCTCATTGCCTCCAAGATCAGAGAGCATGATGTTTACAATGCTGTTCCCGTTTTGAAACTCTAGTGCGGTTGTCCTGCCTGGCTTGCCGTCAATTACATAAAGTGATGCCTTTTTGAACTTTGAAAATGTCTCCTTTAGAAGTACAGAGCCTGCCTTGTCAGATACCGTAACCAGTGAGATAGGGCAGCCAAGTCTTGCAAGTGCATATGCAACGTTTGTAGCGTTTCCCCCCTTGAGGTCTTTTTGATTGATGCCCCTGATGCTTCCGCCAAAATTTATTTTTTCCATGATCTGGTTGTAAAAATTTCCAATGTCAGATACGGAAATTATCCTGTCAAGAAAAAAGTCGTTTAAAACAACAACTGGACCTAGTTTGGCACTTGATAATTTTTCTAGCATGAAGGGGTTCTAGCCCATTGGCGGCATTGGTGGTCCGCCTCTTCCACCCTTGCCAGATGACGCAATCACGTCGTCAATTCTTAGTATCATGCATGCGGCCTCGGTTGCAGATTTGATAATCTGTTCTTTTACTGCAACTGGCTCTATGATATCAAGAGAGTACATGTCCGCTACTCTTGTGTTTCGTGCATCAATTCCAGTCCATTTCTTGCCCTGGCTTTGCTTGGCACGCAGAGTAACCATGGTATTGATTGGATCCATTCCTGCGTTTTCTGCAATTGTGAGAGGAATGATTTCTAATGCTTCTGCATATTTTTTGATTGCAAGTTGCTCTCTTCCCTCAAATCTATCTGCCCATTCCTTGAGGTTTGATGAAAGGAATTCTTCTGGTGCTCCGCCTCCAGCTACAACAGCTGGCTTTTCAATTACGTCTTTTACTACCATCAGCGAGTCATGAAGTGACCTGTCTACTTCGTCTACGACTCTTTGTGAGCCACCTCGGATTAATACTGTAATTGCGCGTGGGTTCTTGCATCCTTCTACAAAGACCCATTTTTCTGTCTCCACTTTTTTCTGCTCTACTGTTTCAGCGCTTCCAAGGTCTTTTGATGTCATGTCATCGATGTTGCTGCTGATTCTTCCTCCAGTAGCTTTTGCAAGTTTTGTCATGTCACTTTCTTTTACACGTCTTACTGATAGGATTCCTTGCTTTGCAAGGTAATGTTGTGCAATGTCGTCAATTCCCTTCTGGCAGATCAGTACGTTTGCGCCAATCTCATGGATTTTATCCACCATGGATTTTAGCATCCTGTTTTCCTCTTCAAGGAACATCTGCATCTGTGTTGGGTCGGTAATTCTAATTTCTGCACTCATCTCGGTCTTTTCAATCTCAAGTGCAGAGTTTAGCAGTGCAATCTTTGCCTTTTCTATCTTTGTCGGCATTCCGCTGTGAACGACTTCTTTGTCAAGAACTATACCCTTGATTAGCTGAGTATTTCGAATAGAACCGCCTGCCTTCTTTTCTACCTTAACATTATCAAGATCAACCTTGTTGCCCTTCTCTTCTTTTTCAGTGACTTGCAGTATTGCATCGACTACAAGTTTTGAGAGCATGTCACTGTCCTCTGAGATGAGCTTTGATTCCATGCTTGTCTTTGCAACCTTCAAGAGAACATCTTTTTCATTTGGGCTTACAGATTTTGCAAGCTCCTGAAGCAAGGCCAAAGCTTTTTCTGATGCTGCTTGGTACCCTTCAATTATTACAGTGGCATGAACGTCTTTTTCTAGCAGTTCTTCTGCTTTTGCCAAAAGTGAGCCTGCAAAAACAACTGATGATGTTGTGCCATCTCCTACTTCGGTATCTACAGTCTTTGAAATCTCTACCATCATCTTTGCTGCTGGGTGCTGGACATCAATCTCTTTTAGAATGGTAGCACCGTCGTTTGTAATTGTAACATCGCCTAAAGAATCAACAAGCATCTTGTCCATTCCTCTTGGGCCAAGGCTTGTTCGTACAAGTTCAGCAACTAGCTTTGCTGCTGCAATATTATTTTTCTGAGCATCGCGTCCTTTTTGCTGCAAGGCACTCTCCTTGAGCACTAGAACGGGACCTTGTGGTGTTTGTTGAATCGAAGCCAAAATTATCCTCTGGGATTTGTGTCTAATTTCCCCCTTTAATAGTTTATCAGATCAAAATCTTCAGATACGTTCTGTTTTTGACATCGACTACTCCGCTGTACAAAATCCTAACCTCTGGCAATGCAAGAAATGGAAGAAAGAGTGGGATCAGGTGGGGTTGCTTGAACTTGCAGCCCAACTCGACTAACTTTTCATCTATACTGCTGTATCGCACTGCCGCTTCTTCAAGAGGCAGCTTGGAGACAAGCCCTGCAATGGGCATTTCAAACTGTGACATTATTTTTCCATCTTTTGCAAAAACCATGCCGCCTTGCGTCTTTACAAGTTCGTTTGCTACAAGCGCCATGTCTTTTTCATTTGAGCCTATCACCATCATGTCATTTTCATGGAAGCTTTGTGTGGAGCCAAACGCCCCAATGTTTGCACCAAAATTCTTCAAAAACCCAACACATTTTTTTCCAGTTCCATATGTTCTGTCTATGGCAGCCACCTTCCAGACATCCTTTTCCTGCGAGGCAGTGACATTGCCATCCTTTATGTAAAGTTCGTCCTGGTCTTTTCTGGTTATGATTTCTGTATCTAGCCTGATTACAGTGGCTTGGGCAGAGTTGCCTTTTCCACGTACTGTAAAATCTTTTTCCGTGAATTTTTGTCGCGCCTTTACTGTTTTTGCAATCCATTTGGCAAGCACAGGTTTTGGGCTCTTGTACACAAGGTTGCCGTGCGCAACAAGCAGTTTTCCCCCTACGAAAACCTTGTCTGGCTTGAGCTTGTTCATGTCATCAAAAACTAGAATGTCTGCAAGTTTCCCTGGGGCAATTCCTCCCAGGTCGTTTCCCATCTCATAATACTCAAAACAATTTCTTGATGCGATAGTTATTGCGTCTATCAATTCCATTCCAATTGATACAGATTTTCTGATACAGTGATCAATTAGGCCAAATTCCAATAGATCTTTTGGCGTCACCCCGTCAGTGCAGAACATTAGCCTGTCAAAGTAGGTCTTCTGCGAGAGCACGTTTGGCACTATTTTATCAAGGTCTCGTCGTATAGAGCCCTCCCTCATCATTACCCACATGCCAAGCCTTACCCTTTCCATCACTTGATCATAATCAATTGGCTCGTGGCACGAAAATATCCCAGATGCAATGTATGCATTTAGTTTCTTGTCGCTTGCACCAGCAGTGTGGCCGTTTACTATTCCGCCATTTTCAAGAATGTGGATTATGTTTTGAATTGTGATTGGGTCATGTGTTGTGACTTTGGTCCAAGAAAATACTTCTCCCATCCCAAGAACACTTTCAAGCTCAAACGCTTTTTTCTGCTCTGCCCTTGATATTGTCCTTGCATGACTAAACTTTCTGTCAACTGGTAATCCTCCTGGTATCATGTGAAATACCCGAATTGGTAATTCATCTGTCATCCTGACAAATTCTCGAAATCCCTTGTATCCGCAAACGCTTACGATATCTATCGGGTCAGAAAATAATGAGGTAGTCCCACAAAGAAGTGCACGTTTTGCAAGCTCGGATGGCAAGATATACTGGTCTATGTGTATGTGCGGATCTGCAAATCCCGGAGTGACAAATTTTTCTTCCAAGTCTATTATCACAGTCTTGGCGCCTACAGTGTGTGATGCGTCTTTTCCTACGTATGCAATTCTATCTTTTAAAATGGCAATCTGTGTTTGCGGTATAATCTCTCTAGAGTAGACATTGACAAGCTTGCAGTTTTTCAATACAATGTCCGCTTTTTTCTCTCCCATGGCAACTTGGTTTAGAGTACCAATCATTGTTGCAAGAGAGCTTGCCTTCACAAGAAGTTTCTAAGCTCGTACATTATTAAAGCGATGTTGACAATCACAGTTTCTCCGAAAGGAAATTTTTGTCTTCATGAGTTCGTATGTTTGATGGCACCTTTAAATTACGGTGAGCGGCCGTCATCTTTTATGAACATGCCAAAGGAGATCAGAAGGTACTGTCCCAAGTGTAAAAAGCATACACTACAGAAAGTCTCCTTGTACAAGGCAGGAAAGAGAAGAGGCTCAGCGATAGGTGAAAGAAGACACGCCGAAGACAAAAAGGGATATGGCGGTCAGAAATTCCCCAAGTTGGCCAAGCCAGCAAAGACTACAAAGAAGATGACACCCATCTTGTTGTGTCCTGAATGTAAAAAGAAATTTAACGTGGCTGGAATAAGACTAAGAAAGTTAGAGTTGGTAGCACAATGAAAAAAGCCCATATCCTTATCCCAAAACCTGGAAGCAAATTCCAAAGAGTCCAGTGTAAAGAATGCGGTGAGGAAAGTGTTGTTTATTCTCACGTATCTACTACAATCACATGCAAGGCATGCGGTAATACATTGGCAGAGCCAACAGGTTCTATTGCAGAGATTAACGGCAAAATACTAGGCAGCGCCGAGTAGATCATAGTCTCTTTTTGTGTTAAGATTTATTGCAACACGCTTGTCGTCAATTACAACATAGGATTCTTTTACGTGATTCATGCCTGCAACATCTTTTGGATTTACTATAGATATTCCTGTAAATGCATGTTCCTGCCCGTTGTAGTTCACAAGATATTCAGGATGGACTCCAATCAAGTCCAAAAATTTCTTGCTTGCAAGGACACTAGTCCAAGGGTGATTGCTTCCGGATTGTTTTACAATTTTTTGCACAATGTCAGAGTCTAATAATGCAAGATCTCCAGACACCACAAATACTTGCTCGTCAAAATTTTTGAGCACCTCGCTTAGGTCCTCGACGTATCCATTTCCCTTTGTTTCAACAGTTGATTTGCCAAGACTTTTCACAAACTCTGCAGTCTTTGGTGCATTGCGGCTTGTAGCGCAAACAATTTTTGAGAAACATCTCGACTCTTCTAGTGCTGATATGACATGCTCTATTACGGGTTTTTTGTACTTGACAAGTAGTTTTTCCTGGACAGATTCCATCCTTGTTCCCTTGCCACCGCACATTACAAGGCCTATCATCTTGATGCAAAAATTATGAGCGATGCCAGTCTTACAAGCTCGTTGCTTGCCCCAAAGACATCGCCTGAGATGCCGCCAAAGCTTCGGTTTGAGACAGCAAGGAGCAGAAATGACATGCCTACGGTTGCTCCAACTACTATAATTCCTGTCATGCCTCCAAGTATCACTGCAGGTACAATTGCAATAACAGATGCTGCAGCCAACTTGGCAGGACTTTTCATGTATTGAGTAAATGGAGAGCTGAGTCCTTGCCATGCAGACAAGCCCCTGTTTGCTTGAAGTACCATTGCAAATTTTGCCATAAGCTCGCTGACTAGAATTGCCTCAAAGAGCATAAGTCCCTTCATCATGGAAATAGACATTATCATGCCGGCAACATAGAGAACTACCGTAACAACACCTGCAGAGCCTACCGCTGGATCCCGCATCGCCTTGAGTTTCTTTTCCTTTGTTCCCTTTGCCATCATGCCGTCGGCAAAATCACACAGTGCATCAGTATGGTGTACTCCTGTCATGATGGCAAGTGCGCCTGTCAGGACAAGACCCACTATTAGCGGCTGCACATACAAAGAAAGTCCATAGCCTGCACCTCCAATCAGCAGACCGATTATTGCACCGGCAACAGGGAAGAGGTACATGTTTTTTGCAACAATATCAAGCTCAGAGCTTTTTGACGGAATAATTGTCAGAAATGAAATTACTGATGAGATTCCCTTAAGCAAGGTTCCACCATCCCAAGTAAGACAAGACAACAATCATTGGAACTGTAAACAGTCCAGCAAACAATATGGCTGTAACTTTCATCATTGATACTGCAGTTTTGAAATGTTTTTCTGTAAATTCCGTACTGCCGTCACCCAATACATAATGATCTAGTTTCTCAAATTTTACATCAAGTGCACCTGCCATTGTGGCCATTGGGTATCCAGCATTTGGGCTCTCTGTTTTTGGGCCGTCTCGCTTCATAATTTCAGCCGAGCTTCGCCAGTTGCATCCTACTATCATGCTTGCAAGTATCATAATCATGCTTGTCAGCCTTGATGGTACAAAGTTTAGCACCTTGTCACAGTTTGCACCAAACCATCCCAGGTTCCTAAAGAGCAGAGTCTTGTAGCCTACCATAGAGTCTGCCGTGTTAACTGCCCTGTAGACAAAGGCTCCGGCAAGCCCAAAAAATACAAAGTAAAAGAGTGGCCCCGTTATGCCATCTACGATGTTTTCACTTATGCTCTCAAGCGTAGCAGAGATGATGTGTTGCCTATCCAAGTTCTTTGTGTTCCTTTTTACTATCATGGATAGCTTTGTCCTTGCACCATCTAGATCATTTTTAGAAAGAGAGTCCATGATTTGCGATGCATGTCTTTGCATTCCCTTGATTGCTATGGTGGTCTTGAGCAACAACCCAATTGCAAACGCCGAAGATATCAAGACTAGAATCTTTGCGATTCCAATAAAATTAAGAGTGTCAAGATATCCAATGACATTATCAAAGTAATACATTAAAGCAGCAACAAGCGATGCAATTGTAACAACAAGAATTACTCCGCCAAGTTTTTCTGAGCTTGGATTGTCTGACTTCAACAATGGAGCAAGCTTGCCCAAAAGCATTCCAGTCCAGGCAGTTGGATGATACTTGTTTTTCGGATCTCCTAATGCAAGATCAAGTGCAATGGCAAATGCAACTGAGAGAACAAGCACCGGCATCATTTCAAAAGATCACCTATTGCTTTCATATTAAGGCTTGATCTTACAACGCGACTTAAATGCTCTATCTCTTTTTCAAGTGACTTGAGATATTTTGTAGTAAATGAAACGTGTTTTGGATTTGCATGAAGCGAGTCCTCGTCTGGTATCTCAAATTTAAGGAACGGAATTGTTCCAAAGACAGGCCTACCAGTCTTGTTTTTCAGAAATGTAAAGCCCGGGCGCAAAATCTTGATGTCTCCCTTGAATTTGTTTATCACATATCCCTTGACAAGCCTCTTGTCTCTATCAAGCAATCCCATTGTTCCCATCAGGCTAGCAAAAGTTCCTCCCTTGTCAATGTCGGATACCAAGATGACAGGCGATGAATAGTATCTTGCCATCTTCATGTTGGCAATGTCATACTTGTGCATGTTTATCTCAGCAGGAGAGCCCGCTCCCTCTAGAATAACCAAGTCGTACCTAGATCTTAGACTATCAAGAGATTTTTTTGCAGCATCAAGCCCCTTTGTCAGGGCAAATTTTTTGTAATATTCATCGGCATGCATTTTTTTGTAGCGCTTTCCCATGACAAAGACCTCGCTTTTGTAATCTCCAAGCGGTTTTAGCATGATTGGATTCATGTGTGGCGAGATCTCTGCCCTTGCAGCAATTGCCTGGATTGCTTGCGCTCTCGATATCTCAAAGTCATCTCCATGGTAAGAGTACGATGACATGTTTTGTGATTTGAATGGGGCTACGCTGTAACCCTCATCTGCAAAAATTCTACACAGTGCAGTGACAAGTGTTGTCTTGCCTGCACCAGAGGATGTTCCCTGAATCATTAACGTCTTTGTCATGCCTTTGCCAATTCCTTGACAAGCCTTTGATTTTCACTGTGAGTTCTCACAGCAATTCGGATAAACTTGTCATCAAGTCCTTCAAAAGAATTACAGTCTCTTACCAGTATGTTTTTTTTCAGTAATTTTTTTTGCAACTGGCTAGATCTTATTTTTGATTTTATCAAAATAAAGTTTGAATCAGAATCATAGCATTGAAATCCGTTAATCTTTGATATCGAGTCTTTGAGAAATTTTCGTTCTTTTTTGATCAGGTTTCTTGTTTTTTCAAGGTGCGGCCTGCTTGACAGTGCCTTTATTGCAATCTCTTGTGCAATTCCGCTTACGTTCCACGGAATCTTTATTCTGTTTAGGATTTCTATCATCTTTTTGCTTCCAAGGCCATATCCCACTCGTAGGCCAGCAAGCCCAAAAGACTTTGTCATTGACCTCAATACAAAGAGATTGTCAAAGCTGTGCAGTTTTGACACAATGCTCTCCTTTGGATTTGATGCAAGCTCAATAAAGCACTCATCTGCAAAGACAAGCGAGGAATTCTCACGTGAAGCTGCAAGTATCTTGAGCATGTTTTTTTGAGTTGTAAGAGTGCCAGTCGGATTGTTTGGATTGCAAACAAAGATACATTGATTTTTTGAAATTGTTTCAATGAAATCATCAATGTCTTCATTGAGATTCATAGTTTTGAAGTAGGATACTTTTGCACCGCCGAGTCTTGCTGCAGACTCGTATTCCCCAAATGTCGGTATCGGAATTAGCGCATTACGCTTGCCCAAGAATGCCTTGCAAAAGTTGTAAATTATCTCGGTTGCACCATTGCCTACAATTATTCTATCTTTTGGGATTCCAGTATATCTTTCCAAGCCGTTTCTCAGTCTAGTCGAGTCTGAATCTGGATATATGGAAAATAGCGCCAAATTTTTTTTCAGCTCATTTTTTATCTCGGAGGGAAATCCAAGCGGGTTTACGTTTGAGCTAAAATCCAGTATTTTTGGATCAAACCCACGTCCTGCAGAGTAAATTCCCCCGTGAGCTACAGTCTTGTGATTTTCTATTGACGGTGCTACCCCTAGTTTCAACACCTTCCTGATATCACATGGGTATTTACTTGTGTTTTGGATTTGGCCCAGCTAAAGGAATATTAATTGTATGAAGGGAATTTTTTATTATGAAGAAACGGGTAGCTATCATAGGCGTTACTGGAGCCGTAGGGCAAGAGTTTGTAGTAGCTCTGAACAACCATCCGTTGTTTGAGGTAAAGCAGATAGCTGCATCGGAGAGATCTGCATCAAAAAAGTTTGTAGAGGCAATAAGAGATCCAAATAGCGGCATCCTTAGATGGCACATTAGAGATCCAATTCCCGATTATGTTAAAGATATGATAATAGAATCAGTTGATGATATCAAGCCAGAAAATCTTGATTTAATATTCAGTTCAGTAGAAAGTGAGGCTGCAAGAGAGATAGAGTCAAAGTTTGCAAAAGATGTGCCTGTGATAAGCACCTCTGCTGCATACAGATACGAGGCCGATGTACCCATTCTAATTCCTGGAATAAATGACGATCATGTTGCACTCTTAGATCAGCAGAGAAAAAACAGAGGATGGAAAGGATTTGTGGCGCCGTTGCCAAACTGCACTACTACAGGTCTTGCAATTACAATGAAACCCCTTTTGGACAAGTTCGGAGTCCAAAAGATAATCATGACATCAATGCAGTCAATGTCTGGAGCAGGAAGGTCTCCTGGTGTATCTGCACTGGACATTACAGATAACATTATTCCATATATTCCAAAAGAGGAAGACAAGGTCAGACTTGAAACTGGAAAGATTCTTGGCAAGCTAGTAGACGGAAAGATAGATCCTGCCAAGATGAGAGTCAGCTGCACTTGTACTAGAGTACCAGTAATTGACGGACATACCGAGACTGTCTTTATAGAAACAACAACTCACACCGACCCAGAAGGCGTAAAGAATGCAATGAAAGAATTTTCTAGCAAGGTAAGTGTTTCAGGTTTGCCTTCGGCTCCAAAAGAATACCTCATGGTTAACGAAGACCCAACAAGGCCGCAGCCAAGATTAGATCGTGAAATAAATGGAGGCATGACAACAGTAGTTGGTAGGATAAGAGAAGACACGGTCTTTGACAACGGCATCAAGTATGTCTTATTCTCACATAACGAGAAGATGGGATCTGCCAAGGGAGCCGTGTTATTGGCTGAGATGTTGCATAAGAAAGGCTACATCTAGACAGCAGCAAATTTTGGAAAAATTATAATAACAAGTTTATTAAGATCCATTTATTCACAATAAATGGTGTTTTGATTGGCAAAAGTTGATGATTTAGATATGATAATTTTATCGGAACTATCCCAAGATGCTAACATCTCAGTTCCCCGAATTTCAAAGAAGATCAATGTAAACTCGTCCGTTGTTTACAGCAGAATCAAGAGACTCATCAAAAGAAAGCTAATTGAACGCTTTACTATCGTAGTAAATGACAGAGAGCTTGGTTATACCGTAAAGGCTCTGACAGGCATTAACATGGACTCTAAGATGCGAGACCATGTGATTGAAGAGCTTCTGAAGGTATCAGAAGTAAGAGAGATTTCAGAGGTAACAGGAAGGTTTGATATCATAGTTACAATGTATGCCAGAAACCTAGACGAGATGCACAGACTAATCTCAGAGAGAGTTGGCCGCATTCAGGGAGTCCAGCGCTCAGAGAGCTTCATCGAGATGAAGAGAACTACAAAGGCCATGCCTTACAAGGCTACAAAATAGGCACCTATTTTTTCAACATATAAATAACAAAATGGCATCAAGAAGGGTCAAGTGTGCTAACAACAAAAGCCAGTTCTAGAATCAAGACATACTATGAAGTAACCAAGCCAAAGATATGGTACCTTTTGGTTTTTACCGCAATGGGCGCAACATATACTGCTTCCAATCTTTATCACATTCCAGTTTCTGCTCTGACATGGGCACTTGTTACATTTGGTGTGATTGCAGGTTCTGCTGCAGCTAATACACTGACAAACTACAATGACAGGGACATTGATGCCATCATGGAGAGGACAAAGGAAAGACCGATTCCAAGTCGAAGAATTTATCCTGCAAAAAAAGCACTACACTTTGGATTAATTCTTGCCGGAATATCTCTTGTTTGCGCATTTGCAATTAATACATGGGCCGGAATCTTCATGGCATTTGGCCTTGCCGACAATATTTTAGTTTACAGCAAGTTGCTAAAGCGAAGAAGTAGAACCAACATTGTCTTGGGAGGATTCTCAGGCGGAGCTCCTGCAATGATTGGCTATGTAGCAGTTACAACAACTGGGCTTTGGGATCTAGGACTTGTAATGGCAGGATTGGTCTTTGTTTGGATTCCAATGCACATATGGAGTTTGACGCTGCATGTCAAAGACGATTATAACAAAGTAAAGGTACCTATGCTTACTGCAGTAGAGTCTGAAAAAACATCAGTTCGAGTAATTGCCGGAACTACATTGATGATGGTATTGTTTAGTGTATTGCCATTTTTCATGGTAGACAGTTCTGGAAAACATTTGTTCCACGAGATCTATCTTTTCACTGCCATAGCATCCGGTGCAATAATGGTGGCACTAAGCTTGTGGCTTCTTCTCAAGCCTTCTGAAAGAGCATCGTGGACGCTATTCAAGTTTTCAAGTCCATATCTTGCGATCTTGTTTATCGCACTGATGGTAGACTCTGTCCTAAGATAGCCTGAAAAAATTATTTCAGATAATCTTTAAGAGATATTTTATCAGAGCGAGGAATCTTTGCAATCTCAAATCCCTCAGGACGTTTTGAGAAAGACTTGGTTGCATCTATTCCCATCTTTGTTGTGAGCAAATTTTTCTGGTCGCTTGAGGGGTCAAGGCTTGAACCACGTACCTTTGGCATTATTACAAGATTTTTGTCTGCCTGAAATCTAGTGGCTATTGCATATTCAACTTCTACAGGATTTGAAGGGTTGATGTCATCATCTACAATGGTTACATGCTTGAGAGATCTATGCGCAGCAAAAGCCGCACCTATTGCCTTTTTTGGATCAGACTCTTTCTTTTTTGAAATTTGCACAACAGCATGTAGCCAGTTGCATCCCCCGTCGCTTAACACCACCTGCTTTATCTGCGGCATTGCCTGCTTGAGATTTTTGTTTAGTTTTGCCTCAATTGGCATGCCCATCAGTAGCCGATGTTCTGCATATCCTGACAATATGTCATGGAATATCGGATCATTTCTAAAATACATCCTTTCAAGTTCAAAGACTGGCTGCTCTCTCTTAAAGTCATAAGTGCGAAGCATCTCCACCATCCATTCCTTGTGGGTCTTGTCCTTGAGTATTCGTCCTTCCAATACAATCTCTGCTTCGGATGGAACAAGCATTCCAGAATATGGAGTCATTGCAACACTCAGTTTTTTGTTTAGCAAAACATTTGCAATTTCAAGCTCATCTTTTCCCCAGTCTGCCTGATATGCCCCTGCTATGGATACTGCAGGATGAACTCCAACAGTGATTGCTACTCGCAGATCTGTGCCACGCTCTTTGGCGTACATGTATGACCTATGCAGGTGTCTTCCCTCTACCATTCTGACTGAAAAATGTCGCTCGTCAAGCCTGAGCAGCCTGTGAAATGATGAATTTTGTGTTCCAGTCTCTTGGTTTTGTGTATAAATTACAGAAGATGTGATAAAGGCGCCAGGCTCTTTTTCAAAGTGTGTTATTATGGGCAGATCATAGAGGTTCCTTGAGTGATTTTCCATGAACTTGGCTTTTTTTGTAATTTTCGGTTTTGATGCGTGACTGATAGCATAGCTTACCTTGTCGTGAATCTTGTCTTCTGTGGCTCCCACCGCAACTGCAAATCGTTTCTTTGTGCCAACAAGGTTTGCCACCACGCGGAATTTACTTTCCTTGATGTTTTCAAACAGAACGGCTTTTGAGCCATCAAGTTTTGCAGTAATTGCTGCTATCTCATATTTTGCAGATACTTTCTTTTTTACAATTGCAAGTTCCTTTGATTTTGAAACTTGGGCTAGATATCCCCTAAGGTCTGCAGTCATTTTATAACCTCCATTATCTCGTTCATTAGAACCTTCATGCTTTCAAGGTCTAGCTCTTTTTGTATGTTTAACGAAAAAATACAGATGCCATTTATAGCCAGTGCTACTCTTTCTGAAACCATTTTCAAAAACGTGGTCTCGGATTTGGCAGGTATTACTGTAGCAGTACTAGTACGACCGACTGAACCTATCGAAACGACAAGCGTTCCAATTTTCTCTTTTCCTTCAGTTACAGAAATAAAATTTCCATTATCGAAGGGAACCATTTGTACCAAGAACTCCCGATTATCCACCGTGACGGTTTTTTTCCTATAACCGACCTGGGATATCAACAGCTAACGTGAGCTGTGCTATGCCTTTATTGCTATCGCTTCTAGTTGATCAGCTTCGACTCTAGCACGCAGTTTTGCTTTGTATTTGAGGTTTCGTGGTTTAGTTCTGAGTCTGTATCCGCAGCATGGACACCAAAGGCCTTCCCATTTTATGAAAATTTCACAAATCTGGCATCTTTTTTGTCCTGATGCGTAACGTCCCGTACCTACTGGCTTTTGTGCCTTGTATCTTGTGCATATTCCTTTACATGTCATTGTACATTACACCTTGTGTAATTCTATATAGTATTAGTATGATTTAAGCATGGATCAGAAATTTCTATAAATCGGAGTGCCATTTTTTGCAAAAATTATACATGGCCTCCCATGATAGGATCAACAGTTTTCAGGAAAAACGATGAAATGATCTATAAATATGTATGCTATTTCAAAAATAAAAATTTTTCAAATTTTTGACGATTTTTTCAGGCAAATATTTAAAGATTCTTGATCATTTTTTCGATTTTATTCAACCTATTCTGGATAATGGCAGTACAAGATGACGATATCCCTCTCTTTGAGTGATATATCTTGCAGATATCTTGTCGCGTATCCCGCGTTTGTTGTAATTTTTAACCCTAAGCGATGTTTTACGTTCGTCAACAAACTCTAGTTCAAAATGGGAACAAAAACGCAGATTTAGCAAATCGGTTATCTGCCTTGCAATTTTCATGTTGCCGTTTCCCACCTTGACAACTTTGCGTTCTGCGTTTAATCCGACCAGAATTTTTACAATGTGTGAGATCAGTTCGTCGACTGATGTGTAGATAGAACTCTCTATTTCCTTTTCATAATAAAATACAGAAAGCCCAATTCTATTGCCAGGATCAATCCCTATTACAAGTGAGCTGCGATGAAGTCCTGTTTCTAATTTTTTCACTATCATTCCTCTTACGATGGTTGGATCATAGTCAAACTCATCGTCAAATAGAACAAGATCGGTTGGTATTTTAGCAGATTCCCGGACAGTTGTCAGAATCAATCTCCTATCAGAACTTGTGATTTCTTCAGGCAGCACAGAATCATAGTCTAGTTTGAGATTCTTCAGAGTATTTACGAATTTAAAATAAGGCCTCCCGTACACAGTTGCAATTGCAATGTTGTTTTGGGTTTGATATTCTATGATTAAATTTCCCTTATTGAAAATTTAAAGTTTTTTTGTACGCTATTGTTGATCAAGGGGAATCATTTAGTTGTCAACAAGAGTATCGCCCTAGCCAGATCGCCTTTGGCCTCAGTCAATGCCTTGGTCGCTTCCTCAGTTGAAACATTGGCTTGCTGTGCTACAAGTGCTATATCTTCTTGGCTGAAAATTGGTACTTCGAGTTCTCTTTCTTCGTAGCTTTCTGCTATAACCTGAAAGATGGAATTGTCCTTTGCCTTCATTTCAGTGACGGCGGGTTTTACAATTATGATCTCCTTTGTATCTGTCTTGATTATAACCTCCTGAACATTGCTAAGCTCCTTCATTTCTAGGCCCATTCTGTCGAGCATTCTACGCATTTCGCGGTTTCCGCCACGCATCATTTTCTACTCATCTTTCCTCTGTCTGGACTTTTAAACTATTTCGGATCTTTACTGCAACCCCCTTCTTTAGGGAATGCATCATTTTTGATGAAACTATGGCCCTACCTACAGCAATCACTTTGTTTCCATGTAAAACTGGCACGTCAGAGCCAATCAGTATATTTTTCCCATACCATGTAACATGACTACAAAATACAGAGTTGCCGTTTTCTACAAACGGCTTTGAATCATCGTCAATTTCTACACAATTTTCTCGAAATTTTTTACTTTTCATAAGCATCTGAGCAAAATTTGGTGTGATAGCAAGCCCACCATCTATTCGCAGAGTGCACAACAATGCATCACCTTGGTACACATGCTGGATTCTGCCTGTTTTCTTCGAATAGGTAAACCTGACATTTTTTGGCAGGTATTTTGAAACGCCAAGGCCAAAAAGGGCATCAATTGTATACTTGATCTTCAGAACAGAGTCCATCTCTTGATTGCTACCTGTAAAACCTATATTATTACAATACGTTTCTCCTATATAGTACAGCCGAAGAACTATATAGAATCGCCGTTTACATATTTTATATGGGAAATATTGAGGAAATGCGAAAAATACAGTTTACCGGCAAGTCTTCCTATATTGTGTCACTTCCAAAACAATGGATTGCAGACATGGGACTAAAACAGGGAGATCAGGTTGCTGTTGTCCGCCAGGGAATGTCTTCATTACAAGTTGTTCCGCTAAAACACCACAACAAACCAGTTGTTACTGAAGATGCAACTATCGAGATAAAACCAGATGATGAAGGAGCTGTAATTATAAGAAAACTCATTTCTCTTTACCTGCTTGGCTTTAACATCATAAACGTAAAACCAAAAGTTGGAAGGCTAAAGCCAACTCAAAGAAATGCTGTAAAAAGTGCAGTCAAGGGAATTTTGATGGGCACTGAAATTATTGCAGATTCAACAGAAGGCATTACGATTCAAGTTCTGATAAACCTCTTTGAGCTATCAGTCGATGGTGCCTTGAAAAGAATGCTGATAATTGCCAAATCCATGCAAAATGATGCGCTGCTTGCACTGGGAGAAGCTAACTATGACTTGGCAAAAGAGGTCATCGATAGTGACGATGAAGTGGACAGATTCAGTTTTTACATAATACGCCAGCTCAAGATTGCAATTCAAAATGAACATATGTTAAAGGAGATGGGAATAGAAAGTTCCCATCATTGTCTAGGCTATAGGTTAATTGTTAAAAATGTCGAACGTGTCGGAGACCATGCCACAGAGCTTGCCAAAAATCTTCTTGAATTCAAAAAGCCTATCAAGAAATCTGTTCTTGAACCCATTCAGGAATTAAGCACGTTTGCATTATCCGTATTAGACGAAGCATGCTTGTCTCTTTTTAAGAAGGACTTCAATCAAGCAGAGATTACAGTAGAAAAGAGCATGGAGATTTCCAAATATGAAAAGAAGATTTTGGACAGCATCAAGTCGATAAGGGACGACGAGGAGATATACCGTGTTAGACGTATGAATGAAAACATACGCAGAATAGCGGAATACGCCAGCGATATTGCTGAAATCGTCATGAATATGACTATAGAGAAGACCCTGAGAAAGCAATAAGATGTCGAGAAAGTGATAATAAACATTGAGAGATTCTGCCATTCTGATTACCTACGATAAAGAGGATGTCGCAAAGGAGGCACTTGCTCTCTGTGATGCCGCAGGCTATGAACTAAAAAAAACCATACGACAGAAATTTCTCAATAAATCCAAGTATGGATTGGGAGAAGGAAAAGTTGAGGAGTTAAAAGAACTTGTTGATTCGCTAAGACCAGATGTCATAATTTATGATGAAATACTAAGGCCTAGCCAAAACTACAACTTGGCATCCACTCTGAAGACCAAAATTTTGGACAGAGAGATGCTGATCCTAGAAATTTTCCAGCGTAGGGCTAGAAGTTCGGAATCAATGTTGCAGGTAAAAATGGCTCAGCTAAGATACGAAATGTCAAGGTCAAAAGAACGCGTCAGACTTGCAAAAATGGGCGAGCAGCCAGGGTTCATGGGCATTGGCAAGTTCGAGGTCGATGTTTATCACAATGACATCAAAAACAGGATGAATAGTACCAAGTCAAAGCTCCTCAAGTCGTCAAAGCAACGAGAGCTTCACAGACAGGCAAGAAAGAGAGTTGGGTTTAAGACAATTTCTCTTGCAGGATATACGTCTGCAGGAAAAACTACGTTGTTTAACACGTTGACAGGGGAGCAAAAGGAAGAAAGTCCTAAACTCTTCACCACACTTTCAACTACCACAAGAAAAATTATTCTAAAAGACTTTGAGATATTGATATCTGACACGGTCGGATTCATAAGCAAGCTTCCAGCATACATGATTGAGGCATTCAAGTCAACACTTGAGGAATTGATTTACACAGACATTGTGATAGTTGTAATAGATGCAAGTGACCCTTTCCTAGAATTGAAAAAGAAATTTAGAAGCTGTGTGTCTACGCTTGATGAGATTGGAGTAAACCAAGACAGGATAATTTTTGCTTTAAACAAGGCAGACCTTGTTTCAGAAGAAGAGATAACTGAAAAAGCAGAACTGCTTGGACTGAAGGAAAATAAGAAATGGCTTGCAGTATCAGCAACAACAGGACAAGGCATTTTGCCTCTAAAGGATCTTATTCATCACATTCTTGAAAATCAACCTGCACCAACTGAGAAAGAACCGTTTAGGCCAAAAATAGAAATCAACTATGAAGATTGAAGTTTTGCGAATAGGTCAGAGGCTTGTAAGAGATGATAGGGTAACCACACATGTTGCCCTAGTATCAAGAGCATTTGGTGCATCAAAGATATTGATGTATGATGCCAATCCAGAGATCAAAGATACCATTTCCAAGGT
>JAGWGB010000005.1:35128-53475 GCA_028867595.1 Nitrososphaerota archaeon
AGAGGCTAGATTATGAAAATTCTGCAGACTTTTACCATTGCGGAAACATGGACTGCCAAAAACTGACTTTTGAGAAAGCACTAGATCTTTCCTTCAAGTGTCCAACCTGCGGAAAGCTTGTAAACTTGTCCAAGAATGAAAAGTTGAAAAAATCCCTTCAGGCAAAAATTGACCAGTTACGCGGCGACCTGAAGCATTAAAGAACATAGCGCAAGACAATTTCATTTCCAATTCTTTTGACTTGCTTTAGCTTGAAAGAATACGATATGTCATCAAAGCCGTGGCCTTCCACAAGTGATACAGATTCTTTTCCTCCCACAATGTATGGGGTTACTGTTACAAGAATTTCATCGACCAGTCTTTCTTTTAAAAAATACCAGTTAGTTGTTCCCCCTCCTTCAACAAGTATTTTTTTTATGCCTTGCTTTGCAAGTATCGATAAGAGTTTTTTCAAATCAATTCCTACTTTTCCGCACCTAATCACTTGTAATCCCTTTTTTGCAAGCAGCAATGCCTTCCTTGACGACGCCATCTCCGATACTACGATTATGGTCGGAATTGTCTTGGACGTCTTGACAATTTTGGAGCCATGCGATATGGTTGCCCTAGGATCAAGTATTAGACGAATGGGATTTCTTCCCTTGACACGTCGAACAGTCAGGGATGGATTGTCTACAGAAACGGTGTTTTTTCCAACAAGTATGGCATCCACAGAACCACGAACCTTGTGCACTCGAGTGAGGTCACTGCCAGAGGAAAGTCCTGATTTTCCAGTACGTGTGGCTATCTTTCCATCTATGCTCATGGCAGCACTGAGTATCACATATGGCTTAGAACTTGCCATAAGCTAGCTCTCCTTCAAACATGACTGCCCTTATCGTATTCTCAGATGCACGGTGCACAATTGCCGCATAGGGATTATGCATTGGTTCTAGATCAATAGAATGTTTTTCCACAAAGATGCAATCTGCAAAGCTATTTCTTTGAATGACTCCAATTTTATTTCCAAGCATGTTTGCAGCGTTGACTGTAACCATTTTTAGTATAGATTTTGGTGGCATTCGTATTTTGTGTATGCCCATGGAGACTTTCCACAGATAATCCATCTCCCTGAACATGTCAGGAGAGTTTATCATCACATTATCGGTGCCAATGGTTACGTTACATCCTGCTTTCATCATCAGGTTTACGTCAGGTATGCCTTCTGCAAGGGCTCCGTTTGCGCGCGGACACACAACAACGTTTGTCTTGTTTCTGGCAGCAAGCAAAAGGTCACTTTTTGAAGCATATGTCATGTGTACCATTAGGTCAGGTTTTGCAAGCAAGGCACGTTGTGTTTCTGTTTTCTTTGTTGTTCTTTTTGATATGTTGTTGCTTTCGCTAGTTTCTGCAGAATGAATTGCACGCATGGCCTTCTGCTTTGCAAAGAATTTCAGTACAGAGTCACTGAACTCGTTTGGTCCGCTTATTCCAAGACCATTACAGTTTTTCAGCAAGACTGCAAGATCAGATTTCTGCGAATCTGGTAGGGAAACATCCTTTTTGATTAGCTTTGAATCCTGGTAGTAATTTATCCTACCCAAAATTATTGGCCTTATCGGAATGTGAGAAGACGCATTTTTTAGCAGATGAACTCCTTCCAGTCCCCCCTCCCTAAAGTCTACGAAGGTTGTTATCCCTTTTCTGACCATGGAGATGCAAGAATTTTTGATAAAATTTGTGAGATGGGAAGCTTGCGAGTTTTTCAATATTCTTTGCTTAAACCCGCTTACAGGATGAATCTTTGACTCGACGTCAGAGTTGATTCCCACGTCCTTGCCTATCGAGTCTCCTATGTGAGTGTGAGAGTTGACAAAGCCAGGCATCATCAAGAGGCCTTCGCAGTCAATTACTTGTTCTTTGCTTCTAGATGTCAGGCCATTTCCTACTGCATCAATTTGTTTTCCAGAAATTCGAACATTTGTACTAACAATATAGTCTAGTTCTTTGCCATAGAGAAGACTGACATTTCGTATTAACATGTGAGCTCAAGAATTCGTTGTTCGCCTTTTCCAGAGTCACGAAGCTCTCGTATTGTGTCAAGTGATTTTGTAGCCATCTTTGCAGCATCACGGCCAGTACTTGCAGTTCCTATACCGCAATTGAATGATATACCATGTTGCTCTTTTATCAATTCAAGGAATTTAGCAATATTTTCTTTCTCAATAGCAGAACTGATTATCATAAAGTTGTCCCCGCCCATAAAAAATGCAAGAGAGTTCTTTTTTAGAAAAAATTCTGACATGGTAGAGTAAAGATTAACAATCAGAGATGATACTTCATAGGGTGATTTTTTGGCAGAAATGGATGTAGAGCCGTCCACATCCATGTGAATTATTTGCACAGTGTTATCGCCATTTTGTAATGGGTGTCCAAAAATATTGTGTTCCTTATCCAGAATAGCTTTTGTTCTCCTTGCATCGTCTGCGTTTGTATTTGCCTCAAAGGGAGTTTTCCCCTGTCCTATTGTCATTGATAGTCCTAGATCAAAGAGTTTTGCCAATTTTTCTTGGATCTCCACATGATCCTTTACTGTAAGACCATTTGTGATGACAAAAATTTCATCAAATCTGTTAGGAAATGCAAGGCAGCCCTTCTCAGAGAACAAATTTTGAATCTCGCGATAAAGCGATGCCTGGAGCATCTGGAGCTTGTGTTCCCTGTCGCTGCCCAATGTCAGAGTCCACGGTCCATATCCTGTTATTTTTATTATAGTAAGCTGAATCATTTCAAATCTTCCTTAATTCATCGTGAATTTTTTGTGCAGCCTCTATGGCCCTTTCTGCAACTGGCCTTATCCTCTGATGGGCCTGCCTCTCACTCATACCGGGCCCTGTTATTCCAAGCGAGACAGGTTTTTGATACTTTAGCGATAACTCAGTTAGTGTCTTTGCTGTCACGTTTGAAATTAGCTCATCATGTTTTGTTTGACCTTTTATTACTGCACCAAGTGTTACTACAGCGTCCACTTCCTTCTTTTTTAACAAGGCATCAATTATAATTGGCATATCAAATACTCCCGGAACCTTGGAGGTATGTATTACATTCATCTTAAGTGATCTTGCCTTTTCAAGTGCAACTTCAAGCATTTTTGACGTTACTTCATCGTTGAATTCTGATACAACAATTGCTATGTTCAAAATCAATGCTCCTTTGCATATTCCACAAGCTTGCTGCCGTCAAAATATGGCATGGCATTTTGCTTTGCATACTCTTTTGCCTTTTCAGAAGAAAGTGCTCCATATGTTTCGGAATCTAGCATTTCACAGATTACAGTTACAGGAGACAAACCTGCAAGCGTGGCAAGATAAACCGACATCTCCGTATGTCCTAGCCTGTTTGACAGTAATCCCTCTGACGCAATCAAAACCGGCACATGACCTGGTGTTTTAAAACTTGAATTGAACGCTTGCTTTTTGTTTTTGTCTTGGCTTTTGTATAGTTGTGCCATCTCTGACATTGTCAATGCTCTATCCTTGTCTGTGACGCCGGTGTAGGTATTTTTATGATTAATTGAAATTGAAAATGACGGCCTATCCCCATATGGTGCCTTGCCGATAATCATGTTTTTAGAATCAGCATCAACACTTTGTGAACTTGAAAGTATGTCATGCATGTAACTGAGACCCAAGCTTTTTGCAAAGGCATAGTTGACGGACAAACATATGAGCCCGCCTGCATCCTGTCGCATCCTTGCAATGTGTTCAGGAGTGATAAAATCGGCTGCAACTACCATATCTACCTCGTTTTCTCGCGTGTTTCCATCGTGAAGCAGTACAAAATCCCCTCTTCTCAGTGAGGCTAATGCTTCTTCTAAGGACATGAATGATCAGCTTGAAATTATGATTATAAATCTTACTACAAAAATGGTTATTACCACAAAAGTAGTAAATAACTAGTCTTCAGATAAAATATACTTTCCAAGGACGTCGGTTTCAATATTAACTTTGTCACCAATTTTTTTCAATCCAAGATTTGTTACTTGCATTGTATGCGGAATTATAGAAACTGAAAACTTGTTTTTTATTTTATCAACAACTGTCAAGCTGATTCCATCAACTGTTATGGATCCTTTTTCAGCAACATACTTTGTCAGTTTTTTTGGTAATTCTATCCATATCTGTATCTGGTTGGGTTGTTTGTTTATTTTCAAAATTGTTCCCGACCCATCAACATGCCCGAGTACAAAATGTCCCTCAAGTCTATCTCCAACCTTGAGACTGCGCTCGATGTTTACTTTATCACCGTTTTCTAGTCGACCAAGATTAGTTTTCTTGATTGTCTCTCCAACCATTTCAAATTCAGCAATGCCTTTTGCGATGTTTATTGCTGTAAGGCATACACCGTTTATCGCAACACTGTCTCCCACTCGAAGTCCTTGTGCAAGATTGCCAAGATTTATCTTCATTCTCGCTTCGCTGCGAGTCTTTGTGTTTTTATCAAATTTTTCAATCTTCCCTAGTCCTTCAATAATTCCTGTGAACATCAAGCGTCATGATTTTATGGATTAATCGTGATTTATGTTCATCGGAGTATGAATCAAGCTATGCAGAACCAACAGATGCAAGCAAGGCTTCTGCTCTCTTAAAATGCACTTCATCTATCATTTTTCCTTCCACCTTTGTTGCCCCTGTCTTCTTTTGTTTTGCTTCCTTGTATGCACTGATTACTTTTTTTGCCCATTCTATCTCTTGATTTGTAGGATGAAATACTCTGTGCGTGGTCTGAATCTGATTTGGATGAATGATGGTCTTTCCTGCATATCCCAGACTCTTTGCAGCCATACAGTCTTTTTCAAGTCCTGTCTCGTCATTTAGGTCCTGCCAGATTGCGTCCAGAGCATATTTTCCGGCAGCTTTTGCATCAATTGGGATCTTGGCTCTTGCGTATCTTGCACCCTCTGCTTCTTTTGTGTACTCTACACCTAGATCATTGAGCAAATCAAAGACTCCAAACACCAGGGCAGATATGCGTTTGCTTGAGGATGCTATATTGTATGAATTCACTACTCCTTCAGAGGACTCGATTGATGCCATAAGTTCTATTGGCTTTAATTTTCGCTTTTTTTCCAGACCTGCCAGTGCCTTTTCTATTTTTTTTATTTCACTTACATTATTGACTTTGGGGATTACTATGCCGTCTATTCCCTTTTGAACAATTACGACAAGGTCGTCACCTATCAGCCCAGATACCGGTGAGTTTGTCCTGACATAGATTTCTGTTTGATACTCAGAACGGTTTTCCAAAGCCTTTTTGATTAAATTTCTTGCAGATTTTTTTTCTTCAAGAGGTACAGAGTCTTCAAGGTCAAAACAGACAATATCAGAAGAAAGTGTCTTTGCCTTTTCTAAGAAGCGCTGATTGTTTCCTGGTACGAATAAAAGACTACGTAAGAGTCTTGACATAAAATTGGTTGGACTATGGCTTCATTAAGATTTTGCCAAAGAGTCCTTTTCCAGTCAACATCTTAGTATGTGCTTCAGCTGCATCTTCAAAGCTGTATGTAGAGTCAATTACAGCCTTTATCTTCTTCTTGCCCATCCAGTAGAGGCCCTGTTCTAACTCTGCTTTGGTTCCCTGTGTAGAACCCAAGATGTTTGTTCCCTTGAAGAATATGTGTCTGAGGTCTGTCTTTGCATCATAGCCAGTGGTTGCTCCACATGTGACTAGTGTTCCACCGTACTTTAGCAATGTAAGTTGTGCATTCCAGTGTGTCTGGCCAATGTGGTCAAATGCAATATCAATTCCACCATATGGCTTGGCAATATCCCTTACTTGCTTGCTCCAATCCTCTTTTCTGTGGTCTACTGCAAAGTCTGCACCAAGCTGTTTTAGTTTGTCCAGTTTGTCGCCACTTGCAGTCGATATTACAGTACAATTGTAAAGTTTTGCAATTTGAATTCCAAAGCTACCAACACCAGAACCTCCTCCCATGATGAGTACTGTCTGTCCTGGTCTGATTCTTGCTCTGCCTACTAACATGTGCCATGAAGTAAGTAGTGTCATTGAAGCAGCGGCTGCTTCATCAAAGCTTACGCCATCAGGAATCTTTGCCACGTTAACTTCTGGCAAATGAGTGATCTCAGAGAATGCACCCCAGAGAGGACCTGTTTGAAATCCCCAGATTGTTCTCTTTGTGCAATCATATTCACGTCCGTCAGTACATGCTTGACACACTCTACATGACATGTTTGAATGAGAAACAACTTTGTCGCCAACTTTGAAACCTGTAACATCTTCACCAACTGCAATTACTTCACCTGCAGCATCAGAACCGGAAACGTGTGGTAATGGTACTGGTACTGGTTGACCTCGCATTCCCCAGATATCGTTGTAGTTTAACCCTGCGGCTTTTACCTTAAAGACAACCTCGTTTGGTTTTGGTTTTGGATCTGGGACTTCTTTTACTTGTAAGATTGATTTGTAATCGTCATTTGGAGCATATTTTTCATAAACAACTGCTTTCATAGATGGTTTCGACTAATTTACCCCTAATATATTTTCGGGTACTATTTTCTGTTTATCTTAAAATCGCGCTTTGGTTGCTGGATAGAAAGCAAGATTTGCTTTAGTTGATCGTCTGATATTTGGTTGCGCAGCCTTCCTTGAGAGGCCATACCTAGAAGATAGTTTTCCACCATAGCGGCAAGTTCAGGTTTAACCATTCGTACGTTGTTCAGCCTCAGTCTTGCTTCGGGTGCAAGAAGGGATCGTAGGGCTTGATCTTTTAGTGCTGTAACTTCAGCGTCAGAAGGATGATTCTTGTCGTCATTTGGATCTTGATTGCTCATAAGATCACTAGGAGTATTTCTTTAGATTTGGATTTTTTGCGACCAGTTCGTTTAGTATCTCAGTTGATACACGATCAATTTTTTTCATTCCGTCATGAGAAATTGTTCTTCCTTTTCCTTCCACTTTATCAAGATAGCCAAGCTTTTCCAAGTTGTGAATGGCAGTTCTAATTATTGCACCGCCGGCATCTCTGTGGTGTGCTCCTCCATATCCAACAGGTTTTGTGCCACCATACATTGTCCTTAGGTCTTGTACACCGATAGGACCGTGCAGGTAAATTTTTCTCAAAAGTGATGCACATCTTGTATAGTACCAATCATTCTGATGTGGAGGTCTTACTGCATGAGCTCCTGTCTTGACAAATGGGCTCCAACTAGGTGGAGTAATGTCTTCAGTTTTTAGAATCTCCGTTAATTTGCTAATCAGTAAATCTGCTGGTACATCGTATGCTTTTGCCATAAAATTCAAAATTCAAACTTCGTTTTATAAATCATGAGTTAGGCAGTTGCTTTTTTATTATTTTTCTGTACGTGTGATTACAAAACTTGCATGTTATACGTATCGATTTTACATCAGATCTGCCAAGCCTGATTCGTGCTGTGAATCCTGGTACGATAAACTTCTTGCATTTTTTACAAAAATTCATCCTCAGCTCATAAGGCATCCTGACGCGATATTTCATGCTCAGTTTCTTTGCCAGACTTGCCTGCCTCTCAGCCAATTCGGGCTTGAGTCTTGCATTTGATATTGCGTTTTGAATCAGTATTTGCATTCTTTCTATTACAAGATCGCGAAGGCTTGCCTTCATGTTGATTAATTAATGCCTGCCCTTAAAATACAATCTTGCTCTCGCTTGTAATTGCAGAATCAGCTTTGGAACTTGTACCTAAAGAGCTCCAGAACCACAACTCAGTTCTTGCATCAGCCAAGAAATTTAATAAAAAACCATCTGAAATCTTGCTTGACGTTTCATGGCATTTTGCCGCAATGAAGGGGATAAAAAATGAGATAAAAAGAGGCAGGCCTGATCTGATACACTTTTGTCTTCTTGAGGCCACCAGCATACCGCTTTATTTTGCAAACAAGCTTCAGGTATTTGTACACACAGTTAACGACGATGTCATATCTTTAGACAAGTCAGTTAGATTGCCCAAATCCTATCATAGGTTTGCAGGACTGGTTGAAAAATTATTTTCTGAAAAGAAGATAGAAGAGGATGGGAAAAATCTACTTGAGATAAAGAAGATGAGTTTTAAAGACTTGATTGAAAAGATCAAGCCAAGCCAAGTGATCGGGCTTTCAAGCAAAGGAGTTGTGTCCTCTTATCACCAACTAGCGCAAGAGGCAGACAAGGATGCATGCATTGTGGTAGGGGGTTTTGCAAAGGGACAGTTTTCTGATGATACCAAGAAGCATCTTGACAAGATAGTATCAGTTGACAAGAATCCACTTGAAGCTCACATAATTATTTCTCGTGTATTATACGAGTGCGAAAAAAGAATTATTATGTAGGGATAAGAGTGGCACAGTGAGCGGTCGTAGTATAGTTTGGTTAGTACACTGGCCTTCCAAGCCCGTTACCCGGGTTCAAATCCCGGCGACCGCATTGATTTCAATAAATCAAAAGATGCAGTAAATCTTGCAATCCAAAGACATTCACGAATTCACATGTTTTTCTTAATCTTCTTTATCTACTAGCTTGTTCCAAATACAATAATGGACATATTTAGTAAAAAATTCCCTTGTGACCAGTGTAAGACTCGATTCAAAAGCTATGAAGAGTTAATCAGCCATGCCCGCCATGAGCACCATCATCCCATTGTAAAATGTAGCGAGTGCGGACAGGAATTCATCCATGAAGCAGACAGACTACACCATGCAAGAAAGGAACATGAGAAAAAAATGGAAGGGCGTATTCACAAGAGTGAGCACAAGCATGAGAACAAGTCGCCATCACCTCAAGACGAGGTTGACGCACACACAAGAAACTTTAGCGATAACTTTTGATTTTCGGTATCGCTACATGTTGTTGATGAAAACTATGAGATTAGTTTGTTCGATATGAGATAGTCGATCAAATTTAGAAATGTCGTGTCATCTATCTTTCCTTCAAACCACCAGCTCGCAGCATTTTTCAGCCAATAAGGAATAGTGTTTCCGGTGATTTTGTGCCCAGACAGGTTTTGCAACATGTTGTCAAAGTCAGAATCTCTTACCTGCCCATTTGCCCAAAGGCCTGCTATTCTTTTTTCCCACAATGGATTAGATTCATACTGTAACATTTGGCTTGTCTGATTGGCTGATATGTAAAACCACGCTATTCCGGGTTCTGTTTTATCAATCAGTGTTCCATTTAGAAAGACAACATTGTTGGCAGAACCAAATTCAGTATTATCTATGTTAACTGCTCGTAAGGTGATCTCACCCCCATTTCGAAATTGAGGATAACTGTTGATTTTAAAGACTGTAGTTGCAAAATCTCCTTTTTGGGTTTCATTAGGTTGTATGAATTTAGTAATTACATCTCCACCATGCTCCTCCATTAGCTCAGACGCAAATTGAGATTGTAGCGGATTGATTATCTTGTGATCAGGGTCAGCATATGAGTAATCCATCGTTTCCTGAGGTGTCTTGTTGCAAATTTCATGTCTCCAAACGCCAGGTGACTTTATTGCATCAATCATTAACTGTCCGTGTAGAAATTCATGGTACAAAACTACCTGGTTTTCCACTTGATGAACTGTAGGGTCTACGCCTGTTCCATTTAGTAAAATGTTAGAGTTGAGTCGCAGCTCGTTATTGCACTGGAGTGTAACTTTTTCTGCCTCTGTGGTAATAAGACAGTTCCAAGTGTATGTCCCTCCTATGACTTGGTCCTCATGAACAGCAGTATCATCAAATTTGTTGAGTCTAGTAGTAATTACAGCAACCACGAAATTATTTGTATCATTGGAATTACATGGAAAACTTATGATCAGGGGCTTGCCAAAGGTCTGTATTACATCTGTTACGTCTTTTTTGGCAACATCATCTTTTTCAAATTCACCAAGCAGTTGTGAAAAGATGTTTTGTTCCTGTTGTGTTGGAGGTTCATAAGTTGCATATGCTGAAACAAAATTTGCAAAAAGCAGGACAATGATTCCAAGACATAAACTTCTCAAATTAGCAAATTCACTTTTTTACAATCAGGAATTTGGGCTCATCTGTATTTGGTTCTTAAACTCATCCCAAGCAGGTTTTGTGTTGTTGTTTGCATCGATTAGGCCTGTGCTACACAGATATGCAGCGGTATTATTTAGAAGAATATCGTTTCCAAATCCAGTCTGTATGTTTGTGTTCAGGCCATTATAGCACGTATCAATTGGCCTGTCATACTGCCTATACCATGTCATAAATTCAAACTTGGATTCATTTTTCCTGTAAAAGTCAAATGCAGCCTTGAGGAACTTTACTTGGTTGTCATCTGTCCCGTTAACTGCCTTGTCTGTAGCCCAGCCAATTTCCATCAATCCAATGTTTTTCCCGTTTGCGAAGTCTATCATCTTCTGAAGGTCCTGTGCTTCTTTCTCGGGGCTCTTTGACTCATAGAACAAGAGGTCAACTGGCGAGTATGAATATGCAACAAAATCACCCTGGTTGAGTTTTTTTACCATGTCAGTATCGTAATGATTTATCAGGTCGTTTAGAGAGAACCAATTTCCAAACTTGACATTTGGATGCTTTGCCTTGAGGTTGGAATAAACAGAGTTGAAAAAGTCTACATATTTCGGAATATCGTTTGGATGATCTCTAAAGTATATGTTCAGATCTCCTCCTATGATTACATAGTCAACAATGTAATATCTTGACAAAATTGTATCAAGTGCGCTTGCTGTCTCATTTGCAAGTTTTTCGTCAAGACTTGGATTATTGCCTACCCAGTTTGGAAATGGTCCCAGTTGTTCATTGTTTATTATTGAAAAGTAAAGTGTTACGTTGAGATGCTGCTCTCTATTTAGTCCCATGAGAATGTCGTATGTTTGCCAATTGAAGGTTCCCTCCTGTGGTTCAATGGCTGGCCACAGCATGTAGACATTGCTTCTTCCGATTCCCGTAGATGCAGCTTGAATGTATGCTTGGTGTACTTGATCAAGTGTCGGTCTTTCAACAAGCGGCATAATTACTAAACCGAGTTTTGGGTTTGGTGTTACGTGTGTTTCTGTTGTGATTTGCTGTGTTTGTGAAAGAAGAAAGAATGCTGCAATTGCGACAGCAACAGCTGCTGCTCCTATAGCAATGCCAATAGATTTTTTCTTCACTAACGATTGAGATAATTACCATTAGTAAAAAAGTTTGGATCCACAAAGTCATTAAAAATTATGTATAACTTTATTACACCACTTGTCTGTCTATAATTAAAAGATGTCATTGTGGCGTAGTGTTCAGTAGCGAGCTGGCACACACACGTTGCGTGCAATCTCACTACGCCACCAGTTTACATCTGCTTGCAAAGCAGATTAATGTAATTTTGTTATCCTATCCAGATGTGCATCCGCTATATCCGCATTCAATGCAGATATTGCAGCCTTCTGCAAATACAAGTGTGTTCTTGCATGAAGGACATAGTCTCTCTTCGATTTGTTCAGCAGTAAGTTTTGGCGGAGGCTGTGTTACGTCAGATTCTGGAATCTTGATAGCAAGTGCCCTTTCGATCTGGTTTCTCAGGTAAGCATTCGTAATGCTCTTTGAGATGTGATCAGTCACGTATGAACTTGGAGTGACTTGGAATGTTTTTTGTACGTTATCACCTGTCATGTGAAGCACTTGTTCATGTCGTGAGCCGTCTCTAAACACAGTAATTCCTTTGAGTCCAAGCTCATGAGCCAACAGATATGCAGCCTTGACATCGTCTGATGAGACGTCGTTTGGCATGTTGATTGTCTTTGCAATCGCATTTCCAATCCATCTCTGCCATACTCCCTGTGCCATGAGGTGGTCTGACCAGTGTATATCCATGGCAGTAACAAAGATTTTCTGCATCCATTCTGGAATTTCCGGAATGCCTTTTACTGAGCCATAGTTGTTTGCAATCTTTTCTAGTATCTTGTCGTTGTATAGTCCATGTTCTTTTAGAACTGACTCGAATATCTTGTTTGTATAGAAAAATCTTCCTACTGTTACTCGTTTCTCAAAAACGAGTGCAAACATTGGTTCCATTCCATTGGAACAGTCTGCAATCATAGACAGAGTTCCAGTTGGTGCAACTGTAGTGGTAAGAACATTTCTAATTCCGTGTTTTTGGATCTTTGCTATCAAAGCATCCCAGTCATAGGTACGAGTATTCTTTGGTTTTTCATAGTATCCAGCAACAGGGATTTTTCCTTCCGGATATTCTGTTTTTGAACACAGTGGGAATGGTCCTCGTGTTTTTGCCAGTGCAACGCTTTCCTCCATGGAATAATATGTCAATGCCTCGGCCAGCTTCTCCTGGAATTCATATCCTTCTTGTGAGTTGTACGGAATTCGTAGTTTGAATAACAGATCTGCAACACCCATTACTCCAAGTCCTATTCTTCTCGAGTCCTTTGATGCCTTGTCAATTTCTGGAATTGGGTAGTTGTTAACATCGATTACATTATCTAGGAATCTGGTTGTTTTCCTAATTACTTCCTCATATCTTTGCCAATCAAATTCGTATTGTCCATCTGCTTTTCTCTTTACAAGGTTAGCAAGATTGATTGATCCCAGATTGCATGATTCGTATGGATACAAACTTTGTTCTCCGCAAGGATTTGTTGCACGCAGTGGTGCACCTCTTGCTTTTGCAAATACATTGTACTTGTTAATTATGTCAAAGAAGATCAGTCCGGGTTCTGCACTTTTCCATGCAGAGAGTGCTATCAGGTCAATCAGGTGATGGGCATTTATTTCCCGTGTTGGTGTCTTGTCAACAGGACTTCGTAATGTGTATTTGCCGTCTGATGAGTTTACTAGTGCTTCCCAAAAGTCTTCCCATACTCCTACACTTACGTTAAAGTTCTCCAGTACGCCTGGCTTTGTCTTTGCAGTAATAAACTTCTCAATATCTGGGTGCCATGCCTCTATGATTCCCATGTTTGCACCCCTTCGTTTACCTCCTTGCTTAACCACCTCTGTAACAGTGTTGATTATGTTCATGAAGGATACAGGTCCTGATGCAACACCCGATGTTGATGCAACCATATCCCCTTCTGGTCTTAGGTCAGAATAGTTGATGCCTACACCGCCTCCTGATTTGAATATCAAGGCTGCGTCAGAAGATGATTTCATTATCTTTTCCATGTCGTCTGGCATAGCAAGCACAAAGCATGCGGAAAGTTGTCCAAGTCTTGCTCCTGCGTTCATCATTGTAGGCGAGTTTGGTAGATAGTCTTGTGAAGCCATCATCTCATGGTATTCGTTAATTCTTTCGCCATATTGTTCGAATTTATTAGCAGCCAGCAGTGTAAGAAATTCTTTGATATTGACCTTCATCTGGCCCCTTTTGGCAAGATCAATGTAGTGCTGTATCATTGATCTAAAGTGATATTTGTTGAGATAGTACTTGCCTATTTTGAATTTGTAATCAAAGTCATCTAACTTGTCCATATATCGTGCTGCCTCGTCAGTGTTCTGAACCTGCCCCCCTTCCACATTAAAGACAAGAGGATCTTTGAGTACGTCTGATATTCCAACTAACATTGCTACTCTTTCAAACATCTGGCCTGGACTTTCTTTTATCTGGCCTTTGTTGTTTCTAAGTAGATATCTTGATGCAAGAACTCTTAGGCAGTTGAGATCAAATTTCTTGGCAACATAATCTAGAGAAGTGGTTTCAAGTACCTTCATCTTCTCTTCTCTAAGTCTTCTGCGCTCATGCCTATACAGTATGTAGGCCTTTGCTATCTCTCCTTGTCCTTCATCAATCAAGGTTGATTCAACTACATCTTGAACGTCTTCTACGCTTGGTGACTCTGAAGAAGAATATCCATGGTTTACAAGTTTTTCAAGAACACGATTTGCTAGTTTTTCTGCCAACCCGTGATCTGGCTTGCCGCAAGCGACTAGTGCTTTATAGATCGCATTTGAAATTTTATCTTTTTGGAATGACGAAACTCGACCGTCGCGCTTCTTAACTTCGATGATCGAATTCTCTATTTGCGAAAAATCTGACATTTTATACTCCCCGAATCAGTATAAAATGGGAGTTAAATAAAGCCTGCGGCAAAATTTTTTTTTCCATTACTGAGCTTTGCATCAATTTTGTTGACACCATTCCAATTTTCATGATAATAGATCGTTGCATGCCAATATAATCGTAAAAATTTTCACTAAAAAATTTACGAGTAATTTGAGAGTATTTTTTTATCTTTTATTTTCTTAACGTATGATAGATCTATCTATACGATCATGTAAGGGGATTTGCAGACAGGACACTTTTCTGAGATCTTTTCTTCTTTAAGTCCGCAGTTGCTACAGATAGGAACCTTCTTGACTGGCCTAAACGAACCTAATAATTCCCCTGACTTTTCTATTGCCTTCTTAATTCCAGAGTGATCCATCGTGTCTGGAATCTTGAGTTGTACTAACAATCCTCCGTTAAGCATCTTTGAGAGGTGGTTTGATTCCGCTATCTTTTCGCTCTTGGGAGTCATTCCGTCTATCTCTGAGGCGTCAATAATGACTCCTTCCGAATAAGACTCTCCTTCTACGTGTGGATGAATCGACATTTTGCCATATTTTTCTCCATCTAGAGACGAAAATCTAGAGGCGGCGTCATTTTCAGTAATGGAAATCGTAACGTTATCTCCCATCTCCTTTCCTTTCTTGGCTGCTACCTCAATTGCAGTCGCTACAACTTTTGCCAAAATTTCCTGTCCAGCCTTGTTGTTCTCATAACCTAAGATGCCATAAACTGCTTCCTTGAGTCCTATTAGATTAACAACTAACGTGACTGATCCCTTTTGCATGTATTGCGTATTGTTTGCAAGAATAGGATTTAGTCCCCTTCTGGTATGATCAGATATCTCTTTCTTTCGTATTGACATTGCTGCAAGAGCAGGCTTCATCAACAATGCAAGTCTTGCCCTAAAGTAAGTTTCATCTTTGTTTGATTCAAATGCAAGTCTGGGCATGTTAATGGACAGAGATTGTAAGTTAATTGATGTAGCAGATGTGCTCTTTCCCTCTCCTTTTGATAGACCCTTGTTTGATACAAGTCCTTTTGAGAACATTACATGTCCTCCTAAGGAAATTATTTCTGAAAGAATATCAGAAAAGTCGCTAATCTTGGCCTTTTCATAGTCTACTATGAGTCCGACAGTTGGCAGAGGCGTAGCCTTGACATAGTTCTTGTATGCAGCAAGAATAGCGCCAACGATTTTGGGCTCAGTAGCTAGTGAGACTCTAAATGATGCTAGCGTTTCATCCTTTCCGTATTTAGATAGGGCAGATATTCTAGCAAAAGAATTTGTAAGTTTTTCCTCAATTTCTGAAATATTTTTTGAATATTTTTGAAGCAAACCTACAAGGCCGTCCATAATGACTTCTTGTGATGCTTCCTTTACAAGAAGTGATGCAATAAGCGATAGAGATGTTGCTAGACTGTCAAGAGAGTTTGGCGGGGGAGTTCTTGTCACGCCTAGGAATTTGCCTCGCAAGTCCATGCCATCTTCTACTAGCTCCTTAATGTTCACAAATACAGTATCAGGCAAAAGCGACCAGAGGCCCGTATTTGTAATATGAATATCTCCTGAGAGATGTGAGTCGGCAACATCCTTTGGTAGTGTGTTCAATACTAGATATTCTCCAAAAACGGTCTGTCCTGTCTTAAATAACAGGCCCTCTACGCCGTTGTGAATGCTATCCACATTAGTGAGCATCTCGTGTATATCGTACGCAGGAAGGCCAAATCGCGCCAGTCTGTGCCTGTAATCCTCATGGCCCTGCTCCAAAAGCACAGAGTTGACCATCTCTCGTATTAATGACGAGGTAAGATAAGAGGTCTGGAACTTGTATATGCGATTTTCGACCTCTTCGGTTATCTTTTGTGCTAGCTCAAGAGGGAGGCTGCCTTCGCGTACAAGTGACTGGATTATCTTATGCGAGTTAAATTCCTCTATAGATTCATGCGAGGTACGTACGTACATCTTGCCGCTTTCAATGATTGAGCGTTCCTCAATCTGCCTTGCAAGACTTAGAACTAGTTTACCTAGATTTGTGATGGTGTATCTTCTTTCAGATTTGTTTAACGCTACAAGAGACTGACGCAATAATTTTCTTAGGTGATATGCAAATTTTCCACTTTCTTTCTTTGACTTGAATCCAGCAAGAGATTTTAGTTCAGAATATGTAAGTGGGCCTTTTGAGTTTAAGATTCTTAAAATATCTATTCTGTTTGGGCTTGCCATTACAGAAAAGATCATTCTTACTCGCTTTGACGCGGATTGTAAAATACCCCCTCGCTTCTGCTCGCCAAAGTCCTCGCTCAGTTCCATAGGCATGTCTACTAAGCATCAGTAAATAAGATTTGTGACTAAACCGATACGCAATCTTTTTAGATCAGTTCTTCTGGACATCCACGCTAAATTCTGATGATGACAATGTTTGGCCACACGAAGGACATTTGTTATTGTATGGTCGCATTACATCCTTGATTGATTTTAGCATACGCATGTTCGCTATTTTAGATCCACATTTGTTGCAGACAACTTCTACTGACATCAAATAAAATTCCAAGTAATATTATAAAAGAAATCTTTCGAGTTTTTTTTAATTAACTAATTAAATTGATTTATTGTTTTTCCAGAATTATTCCGCGCTCATCATGGCCTGCTATCTTTATTTTTGTTCCAAGAGGTAGATCTGATGGCGATTTTATTTCGGCCATAAAGCCTGATATTCGTAGTTCAGAATTGTCCACTTTCATAACTACCCAGGCATACGGAACATACTTTTCATAGCCAGCAGGCGGGACAGTTATTATGGTATAGGTAACAACTGTACCTTTACCATCAATTATTACATTTTCAAATCCCTTGTTTCCACAATTTTGACAAAAGTACGTAGTAACCAGATGCAAATGCCCACATTTGGTACATTTTCTTGCTAGTATCTTTCCTGCTTTTGCATTATTGATAAATTCCTCTTTTGAGAGCAAGGCTATACACTTTTGAAAATATGAACGGCACAGCTGGCTCCAGTTGCGCCAAAGTTGTGCGTAAGGCCAATTTTAGCATCCTTGACAGTTCTTTCTCCTGCTTTTCCCGTTAGCTGGTCAAAGACTTCGGCTACCTGTCCTATGCCAGTAGCACCTATTGGATGCCCCTTTGACTTGAGTCCTCCCGATGGATTTATGGCAATGTCGCCGTTTAGTTTTGTCCTTCCCTCTCGAACTGCTTGTGCTGCCTTTCCTTTTTCAAAGAAACCAAGGTCTTCAGAGTCAACCAATTCAGCTATTGTAAAGCAGTCATGAACTTCTGCAAAATCAATATCTTTTGGAGTGAGTCCAGCCATCTTGTATGCTGCCTGAGCTGCAATCTTTGTACTTGGAATTTCAGTAATGTGATCTCTTCCTTGCAGTGCAGCAGGTGATCCACCCCTGCCTGAGCCTATTACTTCGATATAATTTTTCGAGTGTGCTTTGGCAAATTTTTCGCTGCATAGGATTACTGCACTTGCTCCGTCTGAAAATGGACAGCAGTCATACAGCTTTAGCGGGCTTGCAACCACAGCAGATTTTAACACGTCGTCAACAGTAATTTTTTTACGAAGATGTGCTTTTGGGTTAAGTAGACCGTTATCGTGATTTTTTACTGCAACCATTGCAAGATCTTCTTCGGTTGCTTTGAATTCTGCAAGATATGCTCTTGCCATTGATGCAAACAGTCCAGGGAATGATGCACCAGCTCCACCCTCATAAAAGAAATCAGAACAATAGGAAAAATATGTTGTAGTCCATTCTGTTCCAGTATGAGTTACTTTCTCAACTCCAGTTGCTAAAACTACATCATAAAATCCTGCAGCTACATTTGCAAATGCTTCTCTAAATGATACTGAACCACTTCCACATGCGGATTCAATTGATAGTGATGGTACTTGAGGTATACCAAGATCGCTCATTATGACAGGACCCAAGTGAACTTGCTTGTCTGCAATTCCAAATACGTTTGATATGTATCCAGCCTGAATTTGTTTGGGCTCTATGCCAGCACTTTCTATTGCATCAACAGATGCTTGAAGTGCGATATCAGTAATACTGTCTTCAAGTTTACCATATTTTGTGCTTCCAGCACCAAGAACGCAGACCTTTTCCACAAATCTCGCTGACTAGATTCCATATAAAAATTCTTCACTACTATTCTTTAACTGGTCAGACCAGTTAATGATACCAATGAAACAAAGTGTTGTACAACTAGCCATGGTAAAAAGAACAAGCTCAAGAAATTCTGTCCGAGTCACAGATAAGAAAATTTCGAGGATGAAAGACGAGATACGACAGTATTATGACAATAACGGTT
>JAGWGB010000005.1:53573-96002 GCA_028867595.1 Nitrososphaerota archaeon
CCACAGTAAATATTTCCAACTTGATCTGGTGCAACAACATAGCAACCGTTCTCAATTGCTCTTGTGCGATTAATTGTCATCCAGTGTTCCTCTTTCATTTTTCCGTTCACCCATGCAGAAGGTGCAACCAAAATTTCAGAACCATAAGATGCTAACATACGAGACATCTCAGGAAATCTCAGATCATAGCAGATCATCATACCAAGTTTGCCAGCAACTGAATTAACTGGTCTTGCGACAGCAGATCCTGGATAGAGTTTTCTCGATTCTTTGAAGCCTAACGCATCATAGAGATGAATTTTTCTGTATCTTGACACTAGTTTTCCATTTTTGGAAATCAAAAATGACGTATCGTAAACTCTGTTTACTTTTGGGCTTTTTTCATAAAATGTTCCTACAACTTGAATCGAGTTTTCTTTTGCAGCCTCTGATATTGAAGTGACAAACTCTCCAGATATTTTTTCTGCCAGACCTGCAAGTTCTACTGCTGATTGGTGTGATGGCGTATAAAACATCATAAATTCCGGAAAGGTACAAAGTTTTGAATTTCTTTTTGCCGCCTGCTTGATATAGCTGAGAATTTTTTTGAGATTTTTTTCTTTTTCGATATCAGCTTTCATCTGAACAACTGCGATTTTTGTCACAGGTTTCGTCAATTTTTATAAAATAAAAATGTGTTTAAAGAGGATTACCTGCCATGTACCAGTTTTCTTTTGGGTTTTCTTCAAAAACTACTATTACATGACTTTCTTTGGTTTTGAGAATTTCTACCGCAGATTTTGTAATTGCTTTTGCAAATTCCTCTTTTTGTTTTTCAGTTCTGCCAGGATACATTGAGACTGTTATCAGTGGCATACAATTTTGCTAAATTTATGAGATTTATTTCTTAGGTATAGCGGCAATGTACAGTTTTAGGTGTATCCTTTCCATCCATACCTTGTTCCATACATGTATTCAGAACCATGTGTCTTCTTGTACACAAATCCACAGAATAGCCCGATGAGAAATCCCCCAATGTGCGCAAAGAATGCAACCCCAGAGCCTGTAGAGCCAACCAATGCAGGCAATACATTTTGAAAAAGGAACCAAAACGGCAAATACCATTTTGCAGATATTCTGATAAATCTCGCAAAGAATCCCAGAAACAGTAGCGTTACCACTTTAACATTTGGAAATAAAATGAGATATGCACCAAGCACTCCAGAAATTGCACCAGATGCTCCGATTGCCGGCATGGGGCTTGAGGGATCAGACAGTATGTGAGTAAATCCTGCTACAAGTCCCCAGAATAAGTACAATGCAAGATATTTTCCTCTTCCAAACCTGTACTCGATGTTGTCTCCAAAAATGTACAAGAACAACATGTTCCCTCCTATGTGGATTATTCCTTCATGCAGAAACATTGACGTGAAAATATTTGTGACTACGCCGTATTGATGATTGGATAACCCATTGCTTATCACCTGCGGTACTGTTCCATAATTTATCATCATGGCTTCTGCCCTGCCGTTGGTAAATTCAAAAAATTGATGGGTTACAGAGATTTCCCAAAAAAACACTACCACATTGACAAGTATTAACCCGTAAGTTACATACGGCTTGTAGCCAGGAGGTTTTGGATTCTCATCTCTAATTGGTAGCATTAGACGATAAGATCATAATTAATTCGTATAAATAGCATTAGAGATGCTATACTGTAATTATTCCGATTTTTATGAGATATTGTATGCCAGCTACAAACGTTTGATCATCTATCTGTCCACTAGACCACCAGCCCGCATTTGTCTTGACCCATTGCGGTATCTGAACGCCAGGTGAGGCTTGGCCTTGTGCTGTTGCAGGTATCTGGATTATGCCTTGTTTTATCAAGTATTGAATTCCAGATGCAAAAGTAGAATCGTCAATAGTATTTTGCGACCACCACTTGGCATTGTTCTTTACCCATGCAGGAATCATAATTTGCGTACCTGTAGTGCCTTGGTTGCCTGTTTGGGTAGATCCACCAGATCCGCTAGAACCACTTGTACTTCCGGATTGATTCCCAATGGAAACAACTCCCGTATCTGCACTTACTGTAGATGGAATAACCAGATTGCCTCTGGCCAGACCTGTTCTAGAAGTGTCAGGCAATCCTGTTGGGCCTACTATTGATGTGATGTTCGCTTGTACGGTGTATATTCCGTTACCAGGTAGGTTCAGTGTTTGCGTATCAACTGACGATTTTGCAGTCAAGCCATTCTTTGAAAAAATAGTGTTGCCAGTGCTGTCAAGTATCTTTAGATCATAATTTACATCTCCATTGACTGGCTGTTCGGTAAATGCGTCAAAGAAGGAAAGATTCAGAGTATTTTTTGAGTTTGCAGTTATGTCAGTTGGATTCCAGCCAAATTTCACTCCCCAGCCTCCAAAGTCAGTAAGTGCGCTGTTTGATGTCACTACATTTGGTTTTGCCGGAGCAAGAGTAAAGTTCATTGTGTCAGTTCCGCTTGGCATATCCTTTGCCATGGTCTGTATGTCCACCTTGTTTAGCAATATGTGAGCAATGACAGTACTACCAGATGTGTATGGGTCTACAATCAATCTTCTTCCTGTGATATCATAACCATTCATTGTTGCTGAATATGTTGGAGTGTTTGTAAATTCCTTGAAAGCTTTTGGTATGTGAATTTCTTCGTGTACAAAGATTGGCTGGTTAGCAATTCTTGTCATGTTCCAGTCAAAAGGCATCGAATATGAAAGCTGTATTTTTGATGGATCAAAATTAAAGTCGTCGTTTATTTTGTCATAGTATGATATTATTGTAGAGTTGTAAGTATTTCCGTTATATGTGAGATCATGGTTTGACACATCGCCAACACTAAGATATGCATCAAAGTTGGGTATGCTTTGCGGGTTGTCTGTTGTATCAAAAATGTTGTTGTCATAGTCTATTGAAAACATCTGTATGTTAAAGTGATAAAGTCCGCCCTCATTGAAGATTGGCCCTTGGATGTCAATTGGATCGTCATCATTGTCAGGAACCCATCCATTGAGTATTGGTTCATGATCTGCATAAACAGTCCAATGAGGACCATTAGTCGGAATTACGTTGATGTTAAGAATTCCAGTATGAGTATGAAGCAGTTCACGAAATAGTAGTTGATTGTGTTTTGTTATAGTAAGGAAAAACGATATGTGTTGTAACGTCTGATTGGTACTTGCATCAAACCACCTGAAAAATACTGTTGGTTGCACACCAGAACTTGAAATGAGTATTGTTGGATTGACCTTGATGAAGAGTTGTACCTGCCTATTTCCTACTGATGCCGGAGGTAGATTTTCCATAGCAAATCCATCACCAAAGGCGTTACGCGGTAATGATGAGAATATCACGGTAGCAAGTAAAAATGCAAATAATGAAAACTTGAAAAGTTTTTTCAACGGCAGTACCCAGTTCACAATGGATTCCGCTTCATATTTAATGTTAGCTCTATTCTCATTAACATTATATTATTATGGGATCTAATTCATTTGTGAAAAATTGGCAAAAGTTTTGCATAGTTTTGATTGTAGCAGGAATTACTTCCATTGTTGCAATTAGCTTTCTGTTACAAGATCATAATTTAGCATTGGCACAAAGCTCTTCATCAGGATCAAGTGCAAACAAAATAACAAAAACAATTGCAGCAAACAATTCTACGTCCATGTCATTGTCAAATACTATTCAACTCAATTCAACAAATCCATCTGGAGTAATGTATACTGCAAAGTTTGAATGTGGTTCAATTTTTGCAGGTGAGGGGCCCCTCAGGCCAGGCCATTATGATACAGATGTTAGCATGTTCAACAAAGAAAGAATCGAGTCTACAGTGTTTTGGAATGTAATAGTCAACAACGGACCTAGCTCCAATGCGATGCTTGTCAACCTAAGTCCAGAAAATGCTACCAGCATCACATGCCAAGACATAAGAAAATCTCTTGATGATTACAATGATAACTTTCTAGAAGGATTCATCATAATGAATGTGCCATTTGACTCTGTTTTGCAGTCTTCAAAAGGCGTTACAGTATCAAACACAAACTACGATACCAATCCTTTAGTGGTTCAGGTGTTCTACACTGCTAATGCTCTTGATACATTACCTCATGAGGTAGTTGTGGACAAGATTGCATTTTACATAATTCAAGACGGCACGGGTAAGATACCACAAAACATGATGAGGCAGACTCTTGATATTTCCATCCCTTCCGCTCTCAATGAACTGTCAAACACAGGAGACAGGGTAAAAGAAGTTCTTGCCAAACAGTATAATCTTACAAGTGATGACCTGCCAAAGGTCGTGGTAAGAATACAGAGCATCAATGTTGGAGTAGGAACTCTAATTGATGATCATGCAATATCACTCAGTACGGTATCACCACAACTAACTCCCTGATTGGAAAAACATAACAACCAAGTTCTCACTCTTGGTTTTTGACTCAATGATTTGCCGGTGGCAGAGTTTCTTGTACAGTTGCTTTTTTTGAAAATATGCCAGCGTGCTTTGCCAGCAATGTTCCCACGTACATTGCCACTAGTATCATAACTATGCTTCCTGATGGTGCCAAATTGAGTGGATATGATAAGATTATACCTATTGCTGTAGCTGCTACCGATAAGGAAATAGAGATTGCCATTGTTTTTTTGAATCCTTTTCCCATCATCATGCTTGTTATGTTTGGCAAGACTATCAATGCAGAAATGAGCAAAATTCCAACCAGCCTCATTGTTATAATTACAGTAACAGCCGCCAAGGCAATGAAAAGATAATTTAGTTTTTCAACAGATATACCGTTTATTTTGGCCTGCTCTTCATCAAATGTAAAGTGCAGCAAAGGTTTTCTCAGTATAATCAGTATGGCAATTACTCCGCAGCTTATTGCTAAAAATGACAATGTATCGCTTATACTTGTTAGTAAAACGCTTCCAAAAAGAAAGCTGAAAAGATCAATTGTAAACCCGTGAGCTGCACTGACAAGTATTACTCCCATGCCCAATCCAGAAGACAGCATGACAGCAATAGCTGCGTCTCCTGATATCTTGGTGCTCTTTCTTAGCTTTGTAATTCCCATTGCTGCCGAAACAGAAACTGCAGTGGCAGTCCAAATTGGGTATACGTTAAGAAAATACCCAAGCGCTATTCCTCCAAATGCCATATGAGAGAGTGCATCTCCAAAAAGCGAATACCTCTTCAGTACAAGATACAAGCCCACCATTGCACAGCAAATTGCTGCAGCTATACCTGTAATCAGCGCTCTCTGCATGAAACCATATGTCAAAAAATCAAGAACCATTTACTACACCTTGTGACTGTGATTATGATTGTGGTTGTGCATGTGCATCTGCATGGCTGACTCTGAATATGTCTTCAACAAATCTTTGTTTGAGAAAAACTCATCTTTCTCGCCATGGAAAAACAAGTCTCGGTTCATACATGCCACTTTGGTTGCATGATCAGAGATTGCAGTAAGATCATGCGAAGCCCAGATTATAGTAATTTTATTTTCCTTGTTTATCTTTCGAAGTACTGAATAGAATTTATTTTGCACTTCCATGTCAACACCAGTTACTGGTTCGTCAAGTATCAGTAAGACAGGTTCTTTGACAAGAGCGCTTGCAATGAATGTGCGTTGTTGTTCCCCTCCCGAGAGCTCGCTAATTCTGCGATTCCTCAACAAGTCTAGCCCTACAATTTCAAGTACTGTCTCTATCTTTTCACTATTTTTGCTTGATGCACCAAATATTCTGTTCCAAGAACAACCGCAATTTTGAATCAACGCTGCACCTTTTTTCAGTTTTTTTTCAGGCAAGAGTCCCATCTCTACGACATCATATACAGTGGCAGGAAAATTTGATTCAAAATTTACTTTTTGCGGTACATAGCCTACCATGGGCAGTAATGATTCGTATTGATTTCCCTCATAGCCAAATAACTTGATTTTTCCTTGATACTGTTGCAATCCCAAAATTGCCCTAAATAATGTAGTTTTACCAGCACCGTTTGGCCCAACTATTCCCAGCAAGTCTCCTTCTCGCACACTAAACGAGATCTTGTTTATGGCAAGAGACCCATTATGGCTTGCAGATACATTTTCTACATCAAGTACGTTCATTGGCATCCCATCGCGTCTTTGAGGTTACCTAAGTTTTGATACCATTTGTCTATGAAAGTAATTCCCTCCTTTTGCTCTGTTTGGTTTATTCCCTCAAGAGGACTCAGTATTCTTACCTGTGCACCTACATCATCTGCCAAAGTTTCAGCAAGTTTTGGATCTGCAAGATCTTCAGCAAAAATTATTTTCACATTGTTGGTCTTGGCAATGTTTTCTACTCTTTCTATATCCTGAGGAGCAATCTCAGCCTCTGGCGCTATTCCCGATATCCAGACATCAGTCAGGTTGTATCTTTGTGCAAAGTAATTGAATGCATTATGAAATGACACAAAAGTGTGCGTTCTGCAGTTTGACAGCCCAGACTTGATGTCTTTGTCTAGCTTGTCTAGTTTTGCAATGTATACATTTGTGTTGTTTTCATAATATTTGGCATTTGCAGGATCAGCTTTTTCCATTGCATCTCCAATGTTTCTGACCTCTTGCTCTGCAAGTATAGGATCGTTCCAAACATGCGGATCCTTTCCTCCCTGTGCTATGACAGGCCCAGCTTCATCTTGTGCCATGCGTTGTACGTCCGCATCCTGCATTTCTATTCCCTCAGATGCTTTGACAAATGTAGTATTTGGAAAATTTCCAGTAGACAAAAACGTTGGAATGAACGCTTCTACGCCCGCCCCGTTGTAGATGAAAAGTTGAGAGTTTTGAACATCTTGCATCTGCTGTGTTGGAGGTTCCCATCCGTGTGGCTCCTCGCCAATTGGAATGAAGACGCTGACATCAGCCTTGTCTCCGCCTATGTTTTTTGCAAATTCATACATTGGGAAAAAAGATGCTATCACTTGGATTTTTTTTGATGTACTTGCATTATTGTTTGCCAAGTTTGTTTGAACATTATTTGGAACAAAAACGTCCGAGCTTGTAATGACAACTGCAATAACTATGACAATGGTAATTCCACCGCCTATTGCCGCAGTTTTTTTTCCAGAGCTCAATATTCATTTTATCGTATTATTATTAATAAATCTATAAAACGTTAATAATAATTATTGCTAAACTTATAAGATAGTTAATAATAATCACCCCATGCCGATTGTATCAATCTCTTTGAATGATGAGATCCTCTCGGAACTAGACAAGCTACAAAAAACAATGGGATTCTCTGGGAGATCAGAAATTATCCGTGCCGGAATTAGGAATTTGGTATCAGAAGAAAAACAGAGAGCAAACCTTTCAGGCCAAATTCATGCAATCTTGATGGTCATCCACGATGAAGAGTCAGAGCAGGTAGTCACTGGAATCAAACACAACCACGAGGACCTGATTGGAACCCACCTTCACAGCAAGGTTGACGGGAACAAATGCATGGAGTTATTCTTGCTCCATGGGGATGCCGGAAAGATTGACATCATGACTAAGGACTTTAAGATAAACAAGAAAATGGAAAACGTCAAGCTTGTGGCAATGTGAGCTAGATACAAATTAGATGGGACGTATCATATCACAATGAAAATCTTTTACGCAATTCCAATCTTTGTGCTGCTTGGCATTCTGTTCCATGTGGCAAGTGCCGAAGTGTACATACCTGACAAAGAATATGCAGGATATTTTGACCATAACGGAATCTATGTTGTATATGGTTCTGTAAAAAATACAGAAAACCAACCAGTAATTGCTAAAGTCCAGATCACGGTAAATAACGGAAATACCGCATATTCAGAGTCCCAGATTCTTCCCGTTATCTATTCATTAAATGATATGCCTTTCAAGTTCAAGTTTCCACAAATAACTAGTGGAGAACCGACACTGCAAAAACCCAATGTTTCTTTTATTCTTACCAATAGTAACCCGCTAAATATAGCGATAAACTATGACAAGACCCTGATAAAATATCCCGATGGACACCTAACAGGATTTATTACAAATACTGGAAATAACACTGTACATAACATTGATGTCTATGCTTTGGTGCATGACAAGAATAACAATTATCTCGATGAGGTAGAAAACACTTGGACCATACCAACCCTCAATCCAGGAAGCAAGACCGAATTTGTCATGTATCCTGATCCTGCCGTTGCAAAAAATGTATATTATTACAGCTGCTTCATTCCTGGAACTGATTCCTCTGTAGAAATAGCTACCCCACTGAAGGGCAAGACATTCTACTTTAGCGTGCTCTCAATTGTGTATTTTACCAACCAAAAATTCAACGACAATGACAACTCAATCTCTTTTGATGCAGCCAATCCCTGGCAAATACCATATTATGCCAATTTCATGTTTCCCGGTGATTCAAGTAATGGCAACTTCAAGGTATACGTAGACAGCAGCCAGATAAGCCCCTTGATAAGCATCGATAACGATACCAAAAACTGGCATGTTGCGTTCAATGTCAACTATGGCCAACACAAGATAACGATTTCAGGTTTTGATCCAAACTATGTTCCAAACAATGACGAATACTTTTACCTCGACGCAAGATCTGCACTGATATCTTGGGCCGGCTTGTCAACGTTTACCATTTCAGATTCAAAACTGCTAGATGTACTTGGAATTCAAGGCCAACATGTCCCATCATGGGTAAAAAACACTGTCAGTTTCATGGTATACAATAATGTGCCTGTCGATGATATTATCAACGAGATAAAATACCTAAAGCAATCTGGAATAATAAAATAATTATCTAAAGTCCCTTTTCATTTAGAACCAATGCAAGCAAGGCAGCACGCGTGTCTTTCCCATATTGAGCCTGCTTGAAATATTTTGCATTGTCTGTGGAATCAAGTTTGTGCGAAATCTCATCCAGACGGGGTAGTGGATGCATGATTATGACATCATTTTTCATTTTCTTTAAAAGGTCAGGCCCAATCTTGTAGCTGCCCTTTACCTTCACATATTCTTCCATGTCAGCAAACCTTTCCTTTTGTATTCTTGTCACATATACAACATCAAGGTCATCGAGATTTTCCTCGAGGTCTGTTGCTTCTGTATACGGAAGTTTTTTTCTTATCTCGTATGTCGAGTCTGAGCGAATTTTCAGAGAAGGCGGAGATATCAATTTGACATCTACCTTATAGTTGCTCAACGCATACAAAAGAGAGTAGACCGTTCTTCCATATTTCAGGTCACCCACTATGCCGATTTTAAGACCATCAATTTTCTTCTTTTCCTTTCTAATTGTATAAAGGTCAAGTATGGCCTGTGTTGGGTGTTCTTCTGTTCCGCTGCCTGCATTGATAAGAGGCTTTTCTGAAACTTCGGCTGCAAACCTGCTTGAGCCGTCAAGCTGGTGTCGCAGTACAACGACATCAGAGTAGAGAGACATTATTCGTACCGTATCAGCAAGGCTTTCGCCCTTTTTTGCAGAAGATGAAGACGCATCAGCTATGCCAAGGGATGTGCCACCCAATGAGGCCATTGCAGCTTCAAAGCTTAGTCGTGTCCTAGTGCTTGGTTCAAAGAAGAGATATCCAAGAGTTTTTCCTCGCGCAAGTTCTCTTCTCTCGTTTGGGTTCATTGCAATTATTTTGTCAGTGGCTTGGAAAACTTCCTCAAACTTTTGTTTATCAAAATCGCGTACCGAGACAATATCTTTTTGGAAAAAAGTATTGCTCATCGCAGTTCACTATTATATACTAGTGGTACAAAAACTATTCCAATGTCAGAATCGGACCTAATTGTTCGAAAGATCAAAAATGGCACAGTAATTGATCACATTGAATCTGGAAAAGGCATCAAGGTTCTCAATGCTCTTGGCATAGATGGAAAAGACGGCAATGTAATCACAATAGCGCTCAATGTACCAAGTTCAAAGGTTGCAAAAAAAGACATCATAAAGGTGGAAAACAGATTTTTGCAGGACTCGGATACAAACAAGCTTGCGCTCATAGCTCCAAAAGCAACTGTCAACATAATCAAGGAATACAAACTTGTAGAGAAGAGGCGTGTTACGCTACCAAACGAGATAGAAAGAATATTTCGCTGCTCAAATCCTGATTGCATATCAAACAGCGATGAGGACATTGACCCAGTAATGGATGTAGTTGACAAGACAGGCTTGGTTCTAAGATGTAGGTTCTGTACCAGAATATTGGATGTTAACGAACTAAAGTATTATTGATTTTTGAAGAATTATTTTTCTTTTGACTGTAGCTCATACTGATCGTATGTGTATTTCCTTGCTGTTCCAAATGGCCTAAATGGCCTTCCGTTTCCGTGGTAGAACTTGGAGAAAAATTCCACGTAGATCAACCTGGCTCCCTGTATTCCAGGCTCGAACACACCAATTATGATATTGAATATGTGTCCAATGAAAATTATGATTGTTCCAAGTATTATGAATGGTATCGAGTGATGCAGTGTCTTGATGAAGATATAGTCAATCACGTCAGCAAGAATTACAGATGCAAGCAAGATTCCAACAAGTCTTGTATACGACAAGATATGGCTTACTATGGACGGCAGCTCCATGATTGCCCTGACGCCCTCACCGTAGAACATGAGACCAATTCCTGCAAGCATTAGGCCTACGTAGCCAATTCCTTCCACGTGGTGTATCGGGTTGACGTGTTGGTGATGCAGTAGTGCAAGTCCTGTTAGTACTACTCCCCATCCAAAGAGCAGCCATCCTCCCTTGCCAATTGCATGTTTCTTCTCTCCTTCCCTTATTGTATTTAGTATGCCAAGAATTAGTCCAAATGTTACCATTCCAAGTCCGATGTATCCAGATATTAGCAATAGTTTTCGCAGTCCAGTGATAGGATCAAAGAACGCTCCGCTTGCTGGCAAGTGCAATCCAAATGTAGCATTGAGGTAGCTGAACAGGTATACGTTAGGATGGAATCCAAAGTACAAATTGAACACAAACCCCAGTCCCATTGCAATGATTGCACCTGGTGTCATGGCTTTTGCAAGCTTTACCATCTGCCGCGGCTTGAGTATGGTTAACGCAAACTTGCGCAGCGGTGTTGGCATGATGTTAAAGTTCTTTTTTCCTCCCTCTACTCTTCTAATCACCCATCTTGATACTAGCAGTATGACAAGGCCATAACCAAAGTCTCCTATCATGAGTCCATAAAATATTGGAAAGAGAGTGCCAAAGATCAGGGTTGGATCAAATTCTTTTCCTGACGGCAGAGAGTAAAATCGAATAAAGGCCTCAAAGAGTTTGTATCTCTTCGGGTTATCAAATAGCGTTGGTGGATTTTCGTCAGTATCAAGCACAAAAAGCAAGGTTCCCTTTGCATGACTGTCAAAACTATTCTTTAGCTGGTCTACCTTTGATTTTGGAATCCATCCTTCCAGAGCAAAAGAGTCCGAAGTGACCCCAAGGTTGTCTACCACTTCAAGTTTCTTGTTCTCAATTTCCAGTTGTTCTTCAATGCATGCAATGTCTACATAGTGACTTTGCGAGATCTCTGCAAGTTGCTTGTCGATTGCATTTATTTTCTGTGTGATCTCGCTTTGCTTGTTCTTTAGGCTCTGGGCAAGCTCGGCAGCCTTTCCTTTCAGCTTTGGAACAGCTTCAAGTTTTACATTATACTCTTGAACTACAGTAGCCAGTGCATGCGGTGGAAAGTTTGGAAAAGTAACCAGTATGAGCAGTGTTGTTCCTTTCCCTTCCTTTGAATAAAGAAATACGTCTTGGCTGTTTACGTCCAGTGCCTGCTTGAATCCAGCAAAGCTTTTCGGATCTATTCTGCCAAAGTAAGAGTGCGCAGATGAAAGCTGCAATACGTTAAAGTCTTCAGGAAAGAATGAAAACTCTTCAACTAGCTTGGCGTGGTTCTCGGCTTCTTTGAGATGTGTCAAAAGGCTTTCTCTTTCTCTTTCAAGTGATGCAACCTTTGTGTCCACATCAATGGATCTTGCCTTTGTCAGTAGTTGCTCAGAAGAGCCAAACCTCTGGCATTGTGTAATAGGTACTGGCGGCAGGATTGTCTTGAGCGACTTCATTCTTAAAAGCTGGTCAGAGACTTGCCTGTACTCTCCATCATCTCTCTCGTTTCTCAGCATGGATGCAACATCTTTTGAGAGTGGTTCCAGCTGAATTGTGTTCATGTCGTGAAGAATTGAGACCACAGTCTGCCTGTCTTTTCGCAGTCCTAGCACGGCAATGCGTGCCATTGGTATGGGTTTTAGAACCAAGTCTATACCTCTTTTAGCAAGTTATCAATTATTTCTCGCACAGTTGGCGCATCAATCCTTGCAGAAACTGTCTTTGATTTTGCCGTGGCATCCTCAATTATTTTTTCTGTCTCTGCCGATGCCTTTTTCCTAGACTGCTCTGTGCTTGATTCCACTAGCTTTTCCCCGTCACTTTTTGCGGTAGTAATTGATTTAGATACATAGCTTTCAAAATTTCTAAATTCCTCTGAAACTTTTTTCTTGTGTTCGTCTATTTGTGATTGAATTCTGTCCTCTGCCTCCTTTATTTGCTTGAGGGAATTGACGTATTTTTCTGCAGATGACATTTTAAACTCCTAGAAAGTGTCTCCCAGCATATAGCACTAGAGCAACGGTTCCAAAGATGTTTCCAAACTTGAAAGCCCTCATTATCATGTAGAACTTTTTCTGCTGTTCGTTCTTAAAGCTAGGCAACTATCTCCTTCTCCTTTTTTTGCTGGGCCTCTTGTTCTCTTTCGCCCATCTTTCTCTTGACTGTTTTTAGCATGATGAAAGTGTCTCGCTCCATTTCGTCCAATCTGAATGTAATGAACTTTACTGCTGCCTGCAGTCTTGGTATGAATACATTTTCTATTGCATTTGATTTGCGTTTTGTCTTTTCTATTTCAAGCAAGAGCTTGCGCAATGCAGTTTCTTTTTCTGCAACTTCAAGCACCATCTTGTGAACATTTTGGTACGCCTTTATTGCCTCATTGATTGATGGAGGAAGCTCAAGGAGGTGTTCTACCAATGCATTCTCGCTTTGTCCCCCGCCAATCTTTGGAATTTTTACTCCCATTACATTTTTTGAGGTAATCTGCAGTTTGTTTAGTTGTGGAATCTTCATTGCTTCATTTTCAAGTCTCATCGAGCCTGCCAGCATCTCTGCCATCTTTATGCTCTGGTAACCCTTGATAAGCTCCGCTTGGAGTGCGGTTCTAAGAGAGGCAGCAGTCTTGCTTGTATTGAAAAATTCTAAAATCAGAGCCTGCCTTTTCAGCTTGAGTAGTTTTAGCCCTTTTTGTGCTATCTTTATTCTTTTTTTTGTGCGGATGTATTCGAGTCGGGTCGGTCTGATGTTAAGTACTGACGGCAACTCTACTTTCCACCTGGGCTTGTCCTCTTTCGGTATTTTTCGATAAATTCAGGCTTGATGCGGTTTAACTCAGAGTCTGTAAGTTCGCTTAGCAATTCCCATCCGATATCTAGAGTTTGCTCAATTGATCTATTCTCGTCCATTCCCTGGTTGACAAACTTTCTTTCAAAGTTGTTGGCAACCTTTAGGAACTTTCTGTCAAGGTCGCTTAGAGCTTCTTCGCCTACAATGGCTGCAAGTGCTCTTGCATCTTTTCCTTGTGCATAAGTGGAATAGAGCTGGTCTGCAAGGCTTCGGTGGTCTTCTCTTGTCCTTCCCTTTCCGATACCTTGGTTCATCAAACGTGAAAGGCTTGTCAGCACATCTACTGGCGGATGTATGTCTCCCCTGTGAAGGTCTCTGCTCATGACAATCTGTCCCTCTGTGATGTATCCTGTAAGGTCAGGAATTGGGTGAGTGATATCGTCTGCCGGCATGGTTAGGATTGGAATCTGTGTTACAGAGCCGTTTCTGCCCTTGATCTTGCCTGCTCTTTCATAGAGGGAGGCCAAGTCAGTATACATGTAACCTGGATATCCTCTTCTTCCAGGAACTTCTTCTCTTGCAGCTGAAATTTCTCTTAATGCCTCGCAATAGTTTGTCATGTCGGTCATGATTACAAGTACGTGCATGTTTCTTTCATATGCAAGATATTCTGCGGTAGTTAATGCAAGTCTTGGAGTAAGCAAACGCTCCATTGATGGATCTGATGACAAGTTTAGGAATAGAGATGTTCTGCCAAGTGCGCCGCTTTCCTCAAATTGTTTTACGAAAAAGTTTGCCTCTTCACTTGTAATTCCCATTGCTGCAAATACTACTGAAAAGTTTTCAGATGTGTTGAGCACCTTTGCCTGTCTTGCAATTTGTGCTGCAAGCAAGTTGTGTGGAAGACCGGCACCGGAAAAGACTGGAAGCTTTTGTCCTCTTACCAGAGTATTCATTGCGTCAATGTTTGACATGCCGGTCTGGATGAATTCAGATGGCTCTTCTCTTGAATATGGATTGATACCAGAACCTACCAAGTCTACCTTGTGTTTTGAAACTATTTTGGGTCCGTTGTCTCTTGGATTTCCAAGACCGTCAAAGACTCTGCCAAGCATGTCGTCAGATACTGCAAGCTGTGCAGTCTCGCCTAGGAATTTCACTGAAGTTCCGCTGGTGTTCAGTCCTAGTGTTGGACCGAAGACCTGAACCACTGCAAGACCCTGCCTTGTATCAAGAACCTGACCCTGTCTTCTCTCGCCGTTTACAAGTTTTATCTCTACAATTTCACCATAAGCCGCATTATCCACTCCTTGCACAAACATTAGAGGACCGGCAATTTTGTCAATCGTCTTGTATGATATGGTGGACATCTCTAGTGTGTAACCTCCACTAACAGATTGCTAAATTCTTGCTGCATTTTATTCTGAAAGTCCTTGACCAGTTGTTCTACTTGGTCTTCTTTTGTCCATTTTATCTTTGATATCATCTTTCTTGATTCTAATGCGCCTACCTTTGAAGACGGAACTCCTTTCTTGATTGCCTCTGCCTCCATCTTTCCAAAGTCTATGATTGCAGCAAGCATGAGGAATTGTTTTCTGATTGAGGTGTACGTATCCACGTCATCATATGCACTTTGCTGCAGATAATCTTCCCTAATTGAGCGTGCAGTGTCAAGAACACCCTTTTCTGGTTCTGGCAGTGCATCGTATCCCACAAGCTGAACAATTTCTTGCAATTCAGATTCTTTCTGCAGGATCTCAAGTGCTTCCTTTCGCAGACCTATCCATTCTGCTGCAACGTGGTTCTTGTACCAGTCTCCCATGCCGTCTGCATACAATGAATAGCTTGTAAGCCAGTTGATTGATGGAAAGTGTCTTCTTGATGCCAAGCTTGCGTCAAGTGCCCAGAAGACCCTTGTTACTCTAAGTGTATTTTGTGATACTGGTTCTGAAAAGTCTCCACCAGGAGGAGATACTGCACCTACAAGAGTAAGTGAGCCGACACGCTCTTCAGGAGATATGACAATTGCTTTGCCACCCCTTTCATAAAATTCTGCAAGTCTTCTACCAAGATAAGCTGGATATCCTTCTTCACCTGGCATTTCTTCAAGTCTGCCTGAAATTTCTCTTAATGCCTCTGCCCATCTAGAAGTGCTGTCTGCCATCAATGCAACACCGTATCCCATGTCACGATAGTATTCTCCCATCGTGATTCCGGTGTAGATGCTTGCCTCTCTTGCTGCGACAGGCATGTTAGAAGTATTAGCTACAAGAATTGTGCGCTCCATCAAAGGTCGCTTTGATTTTGGATCCTCAAGTTTTGGGAAGGTTGAAAGAACTTCGGTCATCTCGTTTCCTCTTTCGCCGCATCCGACATAGACAATTACATTGCTGTCTGCCCACTTGGCAAGCTGTTGCTGTGTTACTGTCTTTCCACTTCCAAATGGGCCTGGGATTGCTGCAGTTCCACCCTTTGCAACTGGGAAGAATGTGTCAAGCACTCTCTGTCCAGTGAGAAGTGGCTCCTCTGGAGGAAGTTTTCTGAGAACTGGTCTTGGAGTTCTTACAGTCCACCAGCTTGAAAGACCAATGTCTGTCTTGGTGCTGTTTTGTACTGTTGCAACAATATCGTTTACTGTAAACTTGCCTTCAGAAATTTCAGATAACTGTCCCTCAACATTGTATGGTACCATTATTTTGTGCATGATGAGCGGAGTCTCTTGGACCTCGCCGATTATTTCTCCTGGTGATACGCTGTCACCTTTTTTCTTTAATGGAACAAAGTCCCATTTCTTGGTTTGATCAAGCGCAGGGATTACTTTTCCTCTGCTGATAAAGTCACCACTCTGTTCCCTTAGGACATCAAGTGGTCTTTGAATTCCGTCATAAATTGAAGTAAGCAGTCCTGGGCCAAGCTGCATTGAGAGCGGCCTTTTTGTATTGGTTACCTTCTCACCTGGGCGCAGACCCGTTGTATCTTCATAAACTTGTACTGTTGCCTTGTTTCCTTCTAGTCTAATTATCTCGCCTACTAGTCCCATCTCTCCTATACGGACGACATCGAACATTTGGGCTCCCTCAAGTCCACTAGCGATAACTACCGGACCCGAAATTCTTGAAATTATTCCATCAGCCATTTACTATCATCAACTTGTAGGGATACTTATTCCTAACACTCTCTTTGCCAGTGCCGCAATTGACTCTTCTTGAATGTTTCCTTCCATGGCCGGCATAAAAAGGACCAGCGGTTCTATTGATGCCTCGATCTTTTTTCGAAATACTGCCGGAAGGGCATTTCTTACAGCATCGCTTGCAATGATAAGGCTAAACTTTCCTGATGAATACAAGTCTTGGACAGTTTTGCTGGCATCTTCGCCACTTACTACAAACGTGTCCTCGATTCCAAGTAGACTGTATCCTATCACTAGTTCACGCTCTCCTACCACAGCGATCCTGCCACTTGATTGTGTTTTTTGAGTCGACATTATCTCACTCTAGCAATAACGATGTAATGTGTTCTGTTGAAAGATTGTAGCGCTTGCCATATGCAATTCTTTTGATATTTTCGCGCTCCTGTTCCATCTTGATGATAAAGTAGAATATTGTTCCAATTGATAATGCAATGTTTTTCAATTTGCTCACAAATTCGGAATTTATGAATTTATCCAACGCAACCTCGAAATCAATAAGGCTCTTTGATTTTTTGTATTGCGCCAATGCATTGACTAGCATAAAGCGATTCTCTACTCTTCCTACAATTTCTGGCACGTCTTTTGCTCCATAGATATCCAACAGTTCATTTTTTGATACCATTCCTCCATCGATTATGTGCTTGCTTAGAAGTTCTTTGTCAAGGTTAGATTCTTTTGCCTTCAAAAGGCTTAGGACATTTTTCTTGTCTATCTCTGCTCTGACAAGGCCGCGAATTATTCCCTCGTCTCCCTGGAAAAACTTGAGCGACTCCAATAGGTTTTGGTAATAGTGGGCTTGTAGTGCGGACATCATGGGTCCAAGATCCCCTGTTTTTTGGTATATCTCGAGGTTTTGCATCAGGATGGTACCATAGTTGTATTTTACAAGCTGATTTACCACTCCGTCTACGTTATTCTGCGATAGTATGACTTTCATCTCATCGTGCGATATGTTTCCGGCAGAGATTCCTGCTGGGACATTTCTGCTTGATACAAGAAATGATTCAACTTCAGTGATTGGCCTGTTCATGCTTTTTGAGGAAAGTATTAGCTCTATGTTGTACATATCCCACTTTGAAAGAAAGGCTCGTACGGCAGACTTGCCGTTAAACGGTGTGGCCTCAAGGGCAATCTTGTTTACTTGAACTAGGTGCCTGTTTAATGCAACTTCCAAAAGGTCTGCATCTTTGAATAAAGTGGCAGCCTTTTCAATTTCTGGGCCATACCAAGTTGGTTCGAGAATTTTTATCATTTCTCCTTCGTCTTTTGCCTTCATCAAGTTCTGCATTGTTTCCTTTGATAGAAGGTTTAATGAAATTGCTTGTAGGCGACCAAAAGATGATGCATATTGCGATGTTGGCAATCACATTCTCTCCGAAAGGAAACTTTTGATTTGGTCTTCGTGAGTTCGCAGTAGTTCATCAAAAGTAAGATCAAGTTCTTTTGTTCCTTCCTTGTTCTCTGCAACTATGCCGCCAAGGGTTTTGATGGACTTGCCTATTGTTATTCCCATGTCTTTCAGTGCGGCCTTGTCCTCGTCTCTGCAGTGAACTACAATGTTTTGCCCAAGTTTTTTCTTTGAACTATTTACCATGGTTTCAAGCGCCTTTTTGTATTGAGTGCCTGCAGTATAATTTTCAATTTCTTTTTTGATTGTATCAAATGCTGACTGCATGTTTTCGTTGATTGCATCAAACATTATTTTTTTTGCTTGAAGTTTTGATGCTTCAATTATTCTTGCATATTCCCTTTCCGACTTGACTTTTGCCTCGTTTGCAAACTTTTCCTGAATCTCTTTTAGTGTGATATCAAGTTCTGTTTGAAGTTTGGATTTTTTTTCTGCTAGGTCCTTATCGAGGCTATCCAGTTCCTTTTTCTTTCTATTCTCTATCTCAAGGAGGAAAGTCTCGATGCTCATTTTACTGAAACCACTACAGGATACCTAGCAGTAAGATGATTCCCAATACGAATCCAATGATCCATAATGTTTCGGGAATGACGAAGAAGAATAGTACCTGACCAAACTTCTCCGGTTTCTCTGCAATGATACCCATACCGGCAGCACCAATACCTTGCTGTGCATTACCAGTACCAATCAAACCACCTGCAATTGCAATAGCTGCGGCAATAGCAAGTAATGGTTTTGTCAAACCGCTGCTTGTGGCAGCAGTATCTGCCGCAAATGCAGAATGAGTTGTAAAGAAGGTCGATAATCCAATTGTCAACCCCGCTGTTATGATGATAAGCGATAATTTTGAGCGCTTGTTCAGTACCATCAGTTATGGCTCATTTGTAGACGGTATATTAAGCTAATTCTTACAAAGCATTGACGCATTTTTTCAAAAAATAAGAAAATTTCATGGTGCGATCATCGTACAATTTAGCTGCGATATTGCAATATCTAGAATCACGAGTTATCTTCAACTGGAAGATCGAGCCTGTTGCCCCATTCTCCCCAAGAGCCAAGATAGACCTTTACATTTTTGAAGCCAAGCAATTTTAGTGCAACAAAAGAATTTGCCGCACGATATCCTCCCTGACAATATGTTATGATCTCATCATCTTTTGAAAACTTGTATAGCTTTTCAAGTTCTTCTGTAGATTTCATGGTGCCATCTTCATTGATGTTGAGCATCCAGTCTATGCTAACAGAATCTGGGATACGTCCCTTTCTTGCTGCGCGTATTACCTTGCCTTCGTATTCTTCTTTTGTTCTTGCATCAACTAGCTTTGCCTTGCCAAGATTCTTCTTGATATACTCAAATCCAGCCAGTACTTCCTTGTTTGTCTTGCCTGAAAACTTGGCGGGCTTGGGGCCATTAGTCTTTATTTCTATAGGAAGTCCAAGGCTCTTCCATTTTCGAAATCCCCCGTTTAGCATGAATGCATTTTCATGCGAAAAGTATTCCATTAACCAGACTCCTCGAGCTGCGCTCATGCCTGCAACATCGTCATAAAATACAACTGTCTTTTCACTTGTAATGCCCATAAATGAGAATAGAGTTCTCATCTGCTTCTCAAATGCGCTAATGCCGTCCTTTGTTGTGTCAAGCCAGTGATAGTAAAACAGATCAATGTTTATTGCCCCTGGAATGTGTCCCTCTGCATATTCTTTGTAGGATCTGCAGTCAACTAGTACCAATGTAGGACTTTGGAGAAGTTCCAAAAGTTCTTCTGGAGACTTGAGCATGAAAGTTCTCTACAACATCCTACGTAAATTCATTTCACATGTCATGAATTTGGTCAATGCAGTACCATACCGGAACGCATATCAGAAATTTGCCAACTTTCTTGAAATTTCTATGCATCCAGATTATGTATTATGGATGAAAAAGTTGTAATTTGTTACGATTTTTCTAAAATCGTAAATTCTTATATCCATGCAAAGTATGATACTATCACAAAATGACAATTCTGAATTATAAAACTATCAACCTAGTGTACAGTTCATTTCTGAAATTACAGGAGTAAAATGACCAAGACAAAGAAAGTTGTTCCCAGGCTGTCCGTTTTTCAGACGTTTAAGACAAAAAATAAAGAGTTTACTGGAGAGGCAATGCGCCAGCGTGAAATAATTATGCACCTGGCCTTGGAAACTTTGCCAACAAAAAAAACCAGGACTGCAATAGCACACAGGCTTGCAGAAAAAAATGGGACCACTTGGCAAAACATCTATTCTGGAATTTTCAGAGATCTGGATGAAATTCTTTTGCCGCTGGGAATTGTCCAAGAGTCTGGCAGGCTTCCCATAAAGCGAGGCCCAAAAGCTCTTCAAGAACAGGGTGTTCCATATTATCAACTAACAGAAGAAGGGATGCTGGTTGCAGCTTCGCTCTCAGAGATGGGAAAAGAAAGATTGCGAATCATGACCGAGTTCTTTGAGAAAGCCTCCAATTCAAAGGACAGGGATCTAAAAAGCTCAATTCTTACACTTCTTGGTGTTTCTCCAAATTTTGTTTCATATCTATTAAGAAAATATGTCGAGGCGTACAGCGAGGGAACAATAAACAAACTGATTCCATTTGAAAGTGAGACCGTAAAAAAAGCGCTTGATGAATCACTGATGATTCAACGTGAGTTGTTGGAGGGGTTCTCCTCATTGTCAAGCGAAGAGAAAGAACCTATCCTAAACTTCCTAAAAAAAGTCAGCTAGTCTCACAAATAATCAAAATCCTTTTCCAAAGGAGCTTGATAATGTTGATAAGGTTATCTAAAGCCGCATCTGGCGATTCAAGACATATAGGAAATCGCAATGAGCGAAGACTTGATCGAGCACGTGATGTATCTCATAGATACAAAGAGAGGAGACAGTGGCAGGCTGAACTATATTCTCAGCATGCTTCAGGACGGCAGGCCGCTCTACATATCCGATAAAAAATACTTGGATTCATTGATTGCTGCATACATAGAGCCTTCAAAGAAAAAAAGCGGGCAGCAGTCTGTCGAAGAGCTAAAGACTGAACTTGCTCACGTAAAACAAAAACTGGAAAGATACGAAAAGCGAGGATACAAAAAGGCAATTGGCAGAAAAGCAGTCTTCTTTTTTGTTACGTTTTTCTTTGGGTGGCATGCAGTAGTAAAATTACTTGGTAATGTCACACCTTACAATCAAAGTACAAACCCGTATCTTTTTCCCCTGTACCAGTTGCAGACAATACTGCCAACCCAGGCAACTGCAATCATGTCCCAATACAACATCAACCTAGAACAGATTGTTGTGTTTGCTTGGGCAGTAATGTTACTTACATGGATTGTTCTTGGCTTTGCCTATTTGGTAAAGTTCATGCGTTCAAGATACAATCCTACAATACAGTAAAGCCTATTTTGTAAAGTTAAAGTCCTCAGTAAAGTCACTGCCACTAAATGCAGTCTTTGTTGCATAGTAGGCAGTTCCTGCAATCACAATCTTTGCGGTCCCCTTTTCCAGTGATGACCAAACATCTGGATAGTTTCCAGTGTTTTGAATAAATGCAGTGTTGTTGAAGCTTGACGAAGTTTGTTCTACAAGCGGATAGTATGTGGAGCTCTCCCAGCTTCCTTCGTATCTCTGGCCTAGCTGTCCGTGTCCAATCACTGTCCCGTCAGCAGTTATTACATAATTGATAGACTCAAGAATTACTGTGGTAGTGTTTGGGTTTGTGATGTAAAATGTACTTTGCAGTGTTGCGTTTCTTTCACTGGCTGAGAGAACTGATGTTCCATTGTACGATATGACAAGCGGCTTGATATCAGTTGTAACTGCAGTCATCGATGTAGGCACGTTTGGGCCGTGGGGCAAGATGTTTTTTATCATGCCAGTGCCTGGCAGATCTGCAAATACAACGACAACTGCAATGATTGCGATAGCTACTCCGCCCAGTATGATTCTTGTATCCAAGTACAAAATACGATGAATTTGATCTTCAATTAAACCTTGACTTGAAAACCCTTATAGTAAAAGTTTCAAGATCTAAATTTATGCAGTATCACCAAGCTATACGAATTGGCCAAGACAGATCAAGAAAATCTCAGATGACTCTGTTTGAACATGCAGGTTTTGCCATGCTTACACTTACAGTAAAAAAATCGCAAGGAGTTTTTGTTCCGGTGGGAGAAAAGGAGCTTGTTGCTGTGGCTCAAAAAACAGACGGGTGGGTTGCAGTAATAGTTGATGAAGAAGGATATGCAAAGGCCCAGTCAAAGACTCTGTCCGAAGAGCAAGCAAGAGAGATACTTCAAAAAGCGATAACTGCAGGAATTCCAGAATATACCGGAACAGTCAAGCTAGTGTAATTTCCGTGCCTTCTGGGCTTCCCCGGATGGCTTTTTCGAGTGTCTTGATGTCAGCTTTGAGAATTCGTGTTTTAATTTTGGAGCGCTCAATTACTTTCAAAGCTACAATGTCCATCAGGTCATAGCCTCCCGCAACAGAGTCCTGGTGTACAAGCATGGCACGAAGTTTTTTGAGTGGAATTTTTTTAAATTTTTTTGCGTGTTTGTTCTTTCGCGGATCAGAATCGTATACTCCATCTACGTCTGTCGCATTAAGAAATGCACTTGCACGTATTTTTTCTGCAATCAGTGCAGATGTAGCATTCGTGCTCTGCCCCGGGTGCAAGCCTCCGGTAACCACTATCAAGCCGCTGTCTGCAGCGTTTGCTACTTCTTTTAGATTGGTTGGAGGATGAGGGTATGCTTTTTCTTGCAATGCAAAGATCAGTAACTTTGCATTCAGTCTTGAGACTTCTATTCCAAGCTCATCAAGCGTAGATTCGTCTGCGCCTGAAGATCTTGCGTGTGAGATATAGTGCCTTGCTATCTTGCCCCCTCCCGCAATTACTATTGGCTGGCAGATCTTGCTTGATCTGACAAAAAACTCTGCAAACTGCTTTAGTGTCTTGGTATCATCCAGGCTAAACAGGCTGCCAGATAGTTTTATGACAATTCTCGGTTTTTGTTTTGGTTGGTCAGTTCTCATTTCTCTTTACCTGTTTTTACCAAGGATGTCGTGTGCTGCCATTTCAACCTTTTTTCTAAATTGTTGTCTTGTGTAGATTCGAAGTATGTCCATGAATCCAGATATTGCAGACACTAGAGGAATCTCCGATATGGGCAACTCATATGCCTCCTTTGGTCCTGTCTTTCCAGTTGATGTAAGAATGATTGACTGCGATTCTTTTTTTGACGGTGCGAGCGGAATTGACGGAGTCTTTGATATGTCAACAAACACCTCGGCCTCGTCCACTTTGGCTTTTTTTGCAATCTCGCTTTGTAGTTCCAGGGGGTTGACTTTGCCCATTCGCGGTTTCATGAAAATTTTTTCATAGACGCACTTGAGCAACCTGCGTTCCTGATAGTCCAGTGCAAGCTGGCTTGCTCGCCTAAGTTCGTGGCGTGTCTTTGGCAAGGAGATCAACTTTGAGATGACAAGCTCGTCTGTTAGCTGCACATATTTTTGCAGGTTGTCTGTTGCAAGCCCAAGCTCGCTGTCTGCAAGCAGCATGGATTCAAGCAGCATCACCTCTGCTGCCCTCACAGTCTTGTGAAAATAGACTGCCCTGAACATCTGGTATCTTGATATCATCATTGACTCAAAGGAATGTAATGCAGACTTGTCAAGGGACAGCTTTTTTTGGTGCACGTCAAGTGAGTTTATGATTCTCTTAAAATCAATTCGCGCGTGTTCTGCCCCTGTAAAATAGCCGTCACGTAACAGATAGTCCATCATGTCCGCACTCAGGCCTCCTGAAATGATTTCATTCATGAACTGATATTTTGAGTCTCCAAACGCCAATTTTCCAATGAAATTTTTGTCAAACCCTCCTTTTGATACAAGATCGCCGATTTCTGATTTTAGGATGAGGTTTCTGCCAATTTTTTCGTGTGAAATTTTTTTCTTTTTTTGCAGAACCTCTTCGAACAGATGCGAGAACGGCCCATGACCTATGTCATGCAAGAGAGCTGCCAGCCTGAGATTGTCTATGCTGTCAGAATCAAGGTGTCCCTTTTCTTCAAGTATTGATGCGGCTTGCCCTGCAACATGCATTGTCCCAAGTGAGTGCTCAAACCTAGAGTGCTGCGCTCCGGGATAGATAAGATGCGCGCCGGCAAGCTGCCTTATTCTTCGAAGCCTCTGAAATATTGGGCTATCAATAAGACTAGTCTCGTGTCCGTATACGTTGATGAATCCGTGTATTGGATCAACTATCTGAAGATATTTTTTTGCCATATTATTTCGAGATGTGTTTTAAGACAATTTGCCTGATGTCTTGGTGTACTTTTTGTTTGTGTTGTGATGCGTTTACCACATGCCAGCCAAATTCCTTTGCAAGTTTTCTGTATGTCTTTGTAATCTTTTGTGCAAACTCGATGTTTTCTTCAAACTTGTCGCGCCTCTGCGTCTTGCGGGAAAAAGAGTCGTCCGGATTTACGTCAAGCAATATAACAAGGTCTTCTTTTGGCATTCCATCATCCAAGTTTTGCAGCCACTTCATCTCAAGGCCGTTTACTGTTCCATATACCAGGTTTGACTGGTAGTATCGATTCATGATTACAACATTATTTTCCGATAACGCATCACGGATCTCCTCTGCCTTTTCCCACCTGTTTGCGGCAAGAAGGCAGTGAATCACTTGCGGAGGAAACGACCTGCTTCCGTTAAGATATCGCCTGATCTCTTTGCCAATTGGCGTGTGATAGTCTGGAAAGCTGAATATTTTTGATTTCATGTTTTTTGTCTTAAAAAATTTGGCCAAAAGTTTTGACTGCGTCATCTTTCCTGCTTGGTCAAAACCTTCTACAACTATAATCATCAAATCATATTGAATGGGGCGGTAGATAAATTGTAAATTTGACTAACGTTTAATAATCAAAAAAGCTCTAAAATAACAAATGGGCCTAGGCTACTACATGGTAAAGGAAGTCATGAAAGAGATAGGTAACAAGTCAAGAGAGTTCTACGAATTTGTTCTTCCCCCAGTAGATGTAGTGATGCAAAACGACAAGCTTCTAGTCTCAATAGACATGCCTGGATTTGACAAAAAAGACATCAAGCTCAGAATTCACGGCCACATATTGTCGATTAATGCAAAAAGGGAGACAGTCGACGAGGGCACCATCATCTGGCGCCAGAGACCAAACGTTGTAGACAAAAAAGTCAGGCTGCCCATGAGAGTAAAGGACGATGAAGACCTTGGCGCCTCTGCAAAGTATCAAGACGGCGTTCTAGTGCTTTCAATTCCGATAAAGTCAGGAAAAAATATCACAATAGAATAAAGCTTAACGGCCTTTTGCCGCAATTGCTGCTCCCATGATAACTACAGACCCTATCATTCCCATCTCTCCCATCAAAGAGTTTGTCGTATACAGTATTGTAGAGCCTACAAATACAGCTGCCGACATGATGCTTCCTGCAAGCAACGTGTATCTTGGCTTGGAAGGATTTTCCCGCATTCTTTTTGTGTCGTCTAGGAATTTTCTTATCTCTGGTACTACCGCTATTGTTGCGTCAACAGATTTTACAAATCTATTGAATGCAAGTTTGATCTCCTCGATATATGCATCCTTTACAATGTTTTCTTCTTCCAAAATGTTTTGCAAGACTCCGATAAACCTAAAGTTGACTTTGTGTGTGAGATAAATTCCTTCAAGGATTGATGCCATCCTCATGTAAAGTGCCAAGTGTTTTGGAAGCTTGAACGGAAACCTGCTCATTGTTTTGTTTGCAAGGTCCATCAGTGCCCTGACTTCCATCCTGTCCACCTTTGTTCCATACATTGCCTGAATGGACAGGCCTATTCCCTGCTCTATTATTCCACGGTCATATCCAGGCATCAGCATGCCAAGGTCATCCATGGCATTCACTGTTCTTGATGGATCCTTTTCAACAAGTGCAAGATACAGGCGTATCAACTTGAGGCGGGTCTTGGTATCAAGTTTTCCCACCATCCCAAAATCATACAATATGAGCGAGCCGTCATTTGTAACTGAGATGTTTCCAGGGTGCGGGTCTGCATGAAAGATCTCATGGCGCAAAAGCATTGTAAAAAATACCTTGTGTGCGCGCACAACCAATTGTTCCCTGTTGATTCCCGCCTCGTCTAGCGCCTTTACGTTTGTTATTTTTATTCCGGGGAGGTATTCCATTGTAAGTATGTTTTTGCTTGAATAGTCATCTAGGATTGATGGTATGATCACCTTTGGATAGTCCCTAAAGTTCCTCCTGATTGTCTTGAGGTTTTCTGATTCTATGCGATAATCCATCTCCTCATGTATTGTTTCAATGAATTGCGAGAGCATGGCTTCTGCAGAATAGCGCAGGTTTGGATCAACAAACCGCATTGCAAAAGGAATTATTTTCTTTAGAACCTTGATGTCTTTTTCTACCACTTGCTCTATTCCCGGACGCTTTATCTTTACAATCACATCCTGTCCTTTTATTTTTGCACGGTGCACCTGTCCAAGCGAGGCCCCGGAGATTGCATTTTTGTCAATGTACTCAAAGTTTCTCTCAATTGGACCCAGGTCATTTTCTATTATTGGTTTTACCTTATCAAACGGAGCTGCTGGAACTTCGTCTTGCAGCTTTGCAAGCTCCTCAAGGTATGGCTGCGGGAGTATGTCAGCTCTTGATGAAAGCCATTGCCCAAGCTTGATGTAGACAGGTCCCATGGAAACAAAAGTTTTGAGAGCTTTGCGCGCATTCTTTTGGTATCTTGACAGATTTACGTTCTTTCCTTCCCTTCGCACCCATTCCCTTCTGTCTTTTCTCAGAGCAAGTACAAGCGGCAAGAGTTTGAAAAAGGTGCCAAGTGTTCTAGATTTTGAAATGACATTCCACCTCTAGAAATCCTTTATCTTCTTTACCAATGAATATCCAATGTATCCTGCTGCGATAGATGCTGCAAAGCCTGCTGCAACTGATCCAATCAATGCAAAGGGCTTGTTCTTTTGTCGCTTGTAAACTTCGGACGCAATTTTTTTTCCGCCCAAGTAAGCGCTTGCCATTCCAATTAAAAATTCAGGAGCATCATGAATCAGGTGTCCCAGTGGATCGTTTCTCGGGTCTACCTCGTCCATGTGAACCAGATACTTGTCTTCATATTCTCTAATGTGTAAATTGCCATATCGAAACTGCCTTATGGCGCCATTTTTTTGGCCCAAGTTTGTTTCTTCAGCACCCTCTAACATAAAGGGTCGAACATCTTTTGGGACTTCGATCTCATCCGAAGCCATATGCAAAAAACCGGCCGCCCTCTAAATAATAACTTTAGGCTGCTTCCTGCACTTTCTTTTCAAGCGTCTCTTTTGGCTTTTTCTTTATCTTAAAGACAATTCCGCCAATTCCTGCAGCTATTGCAACAAGAATCACAAGTTGTAGCTGCGACGAGCTCCCGTCTGACTGTGCCACTGGCGCGCCAAACGATATTGTGTCCACCTGCGTTATTGTATGAGACTGTAGCAAGGTATCCTTGTATGTTAGCGTGACTAGCACTTTTTGGTCGCCTGACAATGTTCCAGTTGTCGATTGTACTGGGACGTTGAAGGGAGTTGGAGCATCAATATCAACATCACCAATATACTGCGTTGTCTCCTTGATTGTAGAGCCCTCCATAGGATCAATTGTAACTACGGCAAACTGCCCCTTGGTGTTTCCTTGGTTGAGAACATTGCCGATTATCATTTTCTGTCCTGCAATCTCTGATACTTGGACGCCATACACTGATACATCAATCACTGGCCTGATGTATGTAGCAAAGCTTTGCTGTTCTATTACTGTCGAGCCGTCTTTTGTGTATTGTATGTTGACATCAAAGTTGACTGCCTGGTTTGCAATGTTTTGGTCTGCAAATACAGGTATGTTCAGGTTGGTGCTAGTAAGCGGATCTATTTCATCTACATACCACCTTGGGTCATTTAGTATTCTAAGATCAGATGAGCTTGGAGTAAGTGTGATTCCAATGTGCGATATCTTTGACGGAGAAAGATTTTCCAGTCCAAGTGTTAGGTTTTGCATTACTCCCATCATGACATAGGACGGAGTAGAAAGTTTGACATTAAAGTTAGAGTTTGCAGGTCCCACTATCAAGTCTACTGTCCTGTCTGATACGACTTGGTTTCCTTGTCCGTCAAAGTACGTTACTGTCAGTGGAATGTGTAGGCTCTGGCCTGCAACATCTTGCGGTACAAATGCATTAAACAAAAATGATTTTGATGATCCAGGTGCAATGGTTCCAACGTTCCAGTGGCGCTGGTCAATTACAACATTTTGCAAGTTTGACATGCTAGCTACAGTAGAATTGCCAGATGCTGCAGTAATGGTAATGTCTACATTGTTAAGTGATGCAGTGCCATTATCGAGTACCTGAACTGTCACTTGGTTGTTAGATGCAGGTTGGATGAAGGGGTTTACTGCATTTATGTTCAAGAGGCTCTTGCCTGGAATCTTGAAATTAAAGTCATAAAATGCGTCGCGTGCACCGTTCTCTCTTACTCTGTTATATGTTAGCTTGACCGTTCCTGCATAGTCATGCACAACAAGCGACTTGTCCAGGTTTACATAGAATGTAAGTGTAAAGGAACTTCCAGTTGTTGCTGTCTGCGAGTTGTCTGCCTCAATCAAGCCCTCAACTAGTGGGGTTGCTGCAGAGAAACCTATTGGAAGGCTGAGCAGTCCGCGAATTCCTGCAATGTCTTCTGTACCTACGTTTGAAAATAATATAGTAAACGGAACGTTCTGGTCTCCTGGCTGTACCTCTATCTTTTGGTTTGGATATCCAAAGTATGCATCGAGAAACTTGATATCAGTATAGCCATGCTCAAACGGAGACTGGCCCGGCTGTAGTACTTCTGGTGCACTCTGCCCATAGCTTGGAGCTACCAATTGTCCCAAAAGAATTACTGCGGCAATCAGTGCAGTCTTGTAAATCATCATACTAGATTTGCCTCCAGTTCACCCTCTATAATTCTACCATCCTTTACCGTTATTATCTTGTCAACCTCGCCAAACTGCGGCCTTTCATGTGTAACTATGATAAAAGTCTGGTTGAGCTTTCTGTTCAATGACTTTAAGAGCTGGACAGTTGTCTCTGCCGATATCGAGTCCAAGCTTCCAGTCGGCTCATCAGCTAAAACTATTGCAGGCTTGTTTATCAAAGAGCGTGTGATGGCAACTCTCTGGGCTTGTCCTCCGGAAATCTTGTTTGCAAACTTGTTAAATTGCGATTCAAGCCCGACAGTTTTGAGAAGCGATTTTGCCTCTTCCTCTGCGCCCTCTACTGTCCCTTGAATCTTTCGCGGCAAGATGACATTTTCCAGAACTGTCAGGTCTGGCAAGAGGTTTGAGAATTGGAATATGAATCCAAGCTTTGAGTTTCTAAATGCAGAAAGCTGGTTGTCGTTTAGAGTTGAGGTGTCTACTCCGTCAATAATTACATGGCCGCTTGTAGGCCTGTCAAGAAGTCCTATCATGTTAAGTAATGTAGTCTTGCCAGACCCAGAGCTGCCTACTATCAACATAAACTCGCCCCTTTTTACAGAGAAATTGATATTTTGTAATGCATTTACGGTGGTCTCTCCTTCGCCGTATACTTTCTCCAGGTTGCGCACCTCTAGTACGTTATCAGACAGTCCTGATCGCCTCCACTGGTTGTAGTTTTGTGGCCTTGAATGCTGGATATATCGACGCAACAATTGCAAGGATAAAGGCCATGATATCAGTTTGAAGCAGGCCTGCCCAGTTGTACTTTACTTCCAAAGCCAAGCTTCCGTTAAATGTCATATGAGTCTCCTTTGCATAAGTGGTATAGCCTATTGCAAGTGCAGTTCCCATTGCAGCTCCTATGGCACCTATCACTATTCCCTGAAATATGAATACAAGCAAGATGTCTTTTCTCTTTGAGCCTATTGCCCTCATCACACCAATGTCTCGCGTCTTACTTGTTACCTGCATCATTTGGATTGTAACCACACCAAATGCAGATGAGATCATTCCAAAGAGCCCCACTAGATTGATCAGTGCTATTCCTGACCTGAAACCTGCAAGTTGCACTTCGGCAGCTTCCTCTATTGTCTGGGCCTTGAATTTGTCTGCACTTGACGGAAATGCACTAAGGAATAGTTGCTTGACATAATCTGCCTTTGATGGATCGTTTAGCCTTACAATTATTTCTGAGCTTTGGCCAGGCCTTGCCATTATCTCCCGTAACGTATCGATGTTTATCATCACTCCATTGTCATTTCCTTGATTTCCTGCAGTTTGAGAAATTCCAACAATTACAAATCTTTTGACAACATCGTTGCCAAATTGATCTTTGAATCTGATCTTTACAGTATCACCTATTTGCGGATATCCAAGATCCCTGTCAACTAGCGCACCCAAAACTATCGAGTCTCTAAATGAAACAAACTGTCCTTTTACAGTTTCATGCAGTGTTGATGCTTCCACATCCCATTCTGGTTTTACACCAAGCACTGGGACAGGTGCATTGATATCCTGTATCAACTGCCCGTTTACAGTTGAGTTGATTGACAGTGCAGAATATTCTAGTCTTGGAGCTGCTGCCTGAACATACGGTATCCTATCAAGCCAGTTTACAAGCATAAAGTCTGATCTTGAGATAAAGTCACCACGCTTTGAGATAAAGACATGTCCGAACCGATAGTTTACCAGATCACGCACAATGGCATCATAGAGGCCCTGAAAGATTACCGAGTTTACCTGTACTACCAAGATTGCAATTGCTATTGCAAGGCATGCCGCAACAAGGCTGCCCTTGCGCCGTGTGATGAACCTGATGCCTATCTGTGCTCTGTAATCCAATGGTGGATCAGAGAATAGTCTTATATTTAATATTTTGTCGTACTTTTATTAGAGAATAAGACAATTATATATACAAGATGTTCTGAATTAAAAGAATAGAAGAATGCAAGTATATAGATTGGACAAATTAGATATAGAAATTCTTTCACGTTTGCTCAACAACTGCAGGACACCTGATAGCCAGATAGGCAAGGAGATAGGAATCTCCGGTGTTGCAGTAAAGTCCAGAATACAAAAAATGCTTGGACAGAAGATCATTGAAAAGTTTACGCTAAAAATTGAACCGCCTGTCCTTGGATACAGCGTTCTCTATTTTGTAGTAATAGGCAAAGAGCTTGGCGATATCTTAAACAAGATAAGGCTTGTCGGCGAACCGTTTTTTGTTGTTCCCTGTGTTGGCGGAATAACAGTCTGCAGCATAGTAGTAAAGGAAAACCCCGAGCATGCAATGGAGCTTGCAAAAAATATTCTAAGGGATGTCAGGGTGCTGAGTATATTTGAGGCCAAAAATCCAGAGATAAGATCTGATCTTACAAAGACAGACATTGCAATAATTGATATTTTATTAAAAGATCCCAGGATGAAAATAGAAGAGATTGCCAAGACCTCGGGCTTTTCTACAAAAACAGTAGCAAGATCACTTGACAAGCTGCAAAATGATGAAGCAATACAATTTACCTTAATTTACAACCCAAGAAAGATGGGAGAATACATCCCATTTGCAGTTCTTGTCTCAGTTGATGATGTCAAAAAGACATTATCCAAGCTAAAAGAAAAATTTGAAAAGTCATTCTTGCAAAATCCACTTCTGCATCTAGATAAGATAGTTCTCTTTCTTTATAGCAACAACATTTACAAGATTGACGAGCTTGGCCAGAAAATTCACGAAGTTGAAGGAATACATTCAGTAGATCTTTTCATTCCAAAAGAGATCAACTTTCCGCAAAAGTGGGCAGAATCTACAATTGTGCATGCAAAGAAATCAAAGACGCTGCATCTAGCAGTCCAGATACATTCATAACATATATTTTGCTTGTTTGATTTTATGCGCAAAAAAATTTTTCAAGGCAGAGTTCTTTCTCTTAGCGTTTACAAAGTATCTCTTAGGGGACGCAAGGTAACAAGAGAAGTAATTGAGCATCCAGGTGCTGCAGCTGTACTTGCCATAGACAAAGGAAAACTGCTGCTTGTAAAACAGCATAGGTTTCCACACGGGTTTGTTCTTGAGATTCCTGCAGGTACGCTAAACAAAGGCGAGAGCCCGAAAAAATGCGCGTTTCGGGAACTAAAGGAGGAGACTGGCCATGAGGCAAAGAAGATGTCCCCCCTCGTCAAATACTACCCATCCATCGGGTATAATACAGAAATAATCCACTGCTTTGTGGCCTCTGGAATAAGGGAGATATCAGGCCTTGAGCTAGACGAGGATGAGATAATATCCGTTGTAAAAATGGATTTTAAGAAAGTGCTAAGGATGGTTTTGTCAGGCAAGATAAAGGACTCGAAGACAATCTGTGCAGTACTGACATATGCAATGAAAAAAAAGATTTACTTGTAAACTGGTTTTACCAAGTCTGCAATGTCAGCCCAGCATCTTGCAAGTTTTTCAAGAGTATACACCAAGTCCAAAAATTGCAGTGAGACTTGTTTGCGCGACTCTAGCGACGACATGATGTCAGAAATTTTCTTTTGATAGTTTCTAAATGATGTAATTGCCTCTATAGCAAGAAGCCTATTGTTTTCAATAAATGAAACAGTTGCCTTGTCATGTATGTTTTCAATTTCTACTGCAAGCGAGTGCAACTTTTTTGATTCTGTCTTTGAGCTGCCAAGATCTGGTATGGAATTTGCAAGCTCAACTATTGTATCTCCCGCGCTTTCCATCAAGTTTGCCGCAATTCGATAGTCCAAGATGTCAATGTTTCCCAGATTAAATATAGTTGCAAGCCTCTTGTCCACCAAGGCGCTTCGAATCAATCGCACAAGCAAAAAATATTGCCTGTCTATCTCGTCGTCCCTACTTGGAATTGTTTGCAGTACAGTTTTGTCATCAGATACAAGTGAGTTTATCGTATCTCGAAATAACGCAAATGCAATTGAACTCATCCTTTTTAGTATTTTTTCAGGGCTTAGCGTGGTGGAATCCAAAAGAAATTGCACGTTGACATTTGTCGCGTCCTCGTCGACAATCTCCATGCCAACAAGCCTCCGCATAAGGCCACGAATTTTTTCCCTATCTTCCACTAGGATAGCAGACTTGCCCTTTATCTTGATAATGTCATAGCCTAGAAGATATGCGCCTGTAATGTCAGCGCTGATGTTTTCCTTTTTTGATACCGGGTATTCTATGACGACTTCTTTTGGAGGCCTGCTGTTTCCAGTTGGGGTAATTGAGATGCTATTGGTGCCAGTCTCAAGCTCCACCTCGTCGCTTTTTTCAAGCTTGTTTGCAGTTATCCACTCTATTGGAAGCGATACCAGTATGCTGCTGCCCACCTTTTGCAGGCGTCGAATGAATTTAGCCAATTTATATCAATATATATTATATAATCATTATTTTTATATTTTTTCCAAAATTTAAATCCATCATGCAGGCAGCAGCCTTTGCCCCAGGACACATAACCGGATTTTTCAAGGCCCAGGTAGAGCCAGAAAGGCCTGAGCTGAAAGGATCCATCGGTGCAGGATTTTGTATAAAGGAAGGCGTTACAACCAAGGTAAAGGTTACAACTGACAGGACTGGTTTTAAAATTTCAACTATAGGCTACAAGTCTGATGATACGCAAGTCTCAGAATATGTCGCAAAAGAATTTTTAAAGATTGCAAAGGGAAATTGTTTTTTAGAAATTGAACACCATGTTGGAATTCCTGTCGGTTACGGTTTGGGTTCAAGCGGTGCTGTTGCACTAAGCTTGGCGTTTGCACTAAACAAGGCTCTAGGTACAAACCTTTCAAGGACCCAGGTCGGGCAGATAGCTCATAACGCAGAGATTCACTGCAAGACAGGACTTGGAACCGTATTATCATCATACCATGGCGGGTTTGAGATTAGAACAAAGTATGGCGCTCCAGGAATTGGCAGTCTCAAAAAAATTCACACGGAATATCTACCGATTGTAATTTGTTTTTCTCCCATATCTACTAAAAAATTCATCAGGACTGAGCTCTCAAAGATAAACGGCCTTGGGGCAAAGATGGTCACAAAGCTTCTCAAGTCAAGGGACCAGATGGAGTTCTTGGACATGTCTTTAGAGTTTGCAAGATACGTCAATGTAATCACGCCAAAGATGCAGCAGGTCATTGATGACTTGCAGCAACACGGATTCAAGTGCGGCATTGCAATGTTTGGAGAGACTGTATTTACCTTGGTGCCAAAATCAGAAGAGCCCAAGGTTTTGCACATTTTAGAAAAATACCACGACGGCATCATAATCAAGACAGAGATTGACAAAAGCGGAGTCAGGGAATTCTAGTGCTGATTCCAAAAACACATCCCAGGGCAGCATCCCTTTACATAAGGGAAAGGCTAGTTGGCGGATACAAAAGCGGATTGGTTGTAGAAGAAGGGCTCTTGGCGCATGGAAGGGGCGAGATGTTTGACTACCTCATAGGTGAAAAGACCTCAAAGGCCTCTCATGGTGCAATCAAGGCTGCTGCACAGATGTTTCTCTTGGCAAAGCATCCAGTCATATCAGTAAACGGCAATTTTGCAGCACTTTGTCCAAAGGAAATTGTCCTGCTCTCAAAAATAACAGGAGCAGAAATCGAGGTGAACCTGTTTTATGCAAGTGCGAAAAGAAAAAAGACAATAGCACAGGTTCTTAAAAAAAACGGTGCGGCAAATGTCCTTGGTCTTGATGCCAAGTTTTCACAAACGATTCCAAGACTTGACAGCGCAAGAAGAGTTGTAGACGAACGCGGCATGTTCATAGCTGATGTTGTCCTAGTGCCGCTTGAAGACGGCGACAGAACTATAGCGCTAAAAAAGTTTGGCAAAAAAGTGATAACCTTTGATCTCAATCCAATGTCGCGCACGGCGCAAACCGCAGACATCACCATTGTAGATAACGTAACAAGGGGTATGGGCCTGCTCATCAAGTCTTGCAAGAAGATGAAAAAGAAAAATTTGAAAAAAGGTCTCAAGTTTGACAACAAGAAAAATCTCAACCAGTCAATTGTTACAATAAAAAATAATCTTGGGAGAATGTCAAATGCCTAAATCTGTAAAAGACATACTTGCCATGAAAGGCGTAAAAAAAATTTCAGTGATAACAGCATATGATTTTACGACAGCACAGCTTTGCGACAAGGCAGGCGTTGACGCAATTCTTGTCGGAGACAGTGGGGGTATGGTCATGCTTGGATATGAAAACACCATCCCGGTTACCATGGAGCAGATGTGTTTTTTTACCGAAGCCGTAAGCAGGGGAAGAAAAAACGCGATGGTAATTGCAGACATGCCTTTCATGTCTTACCAGGCAAGCAAGTCGCAGGCAATCGAGAATGCGGGGAAGCTAATCAAGGCAGGAGCAGATGCAGTCAAGCTGGAAGGGGGAATCGAGATAAAAGAAACTGTCAAGGCAATTGTCGAGATTGGCATACCTGTAATGGGCCATATTGGATTTCAGCCGCAAACAACTACGTTGCAGGAAGGGTACAAGGTGCAGGCAAAGACAAAGGATGCTGCTCTCAACCTATTACATAACGCAAAGGCGCTTGAAGAGGCCGGCGCCTTTAGCATTGTATTTGAGATGGTGACAAAAGAGGTATCAAAGATAATAACAGAATCAATCTGCATCCCAACAATAGGGATTGGCTCAGGCCCCGACTGTGACGGGCAGGTCTTGGTAGTTCACGATGTCTTGGGCCTCTACGAGAAGATCAAGCCCAAGTTTGCCAAGAGGTATCTTGATCTTGCAGCAGATATTGTAAAAGCCATCACGTCTTACAGAAATGATGTCGTGTCAGGCAAGTTTCCATCACAAGAACATTCATTTTCAATAGAAAAGTCCGAACTTGAAAGGTTGAAAAAAGAAATTGCGTGAACATCCATCTCTTGATATAGTAAGCTCTGACGGTACAGAGCTCGCAGGCAAAAAAATCGTACTGTGCATAACAGGAAGTGTTGCTGCATACAAATCAATCGAGTTTGCAAGACTACTCATGCGTCACGGTGCAGATGTCACCTGCGTTGCAAGCAAGGCTGCAACTGAGCTCATCAAGCCAAGCTACTTCAAGTGGGCCACAGGAAATGAGGTCATAACAAAACTGACAGGAGATCTTGAGCACATCAAAGTTGCAGACTATAAACAGTCAGACTTTATTGTTGTATACCCATGCACTGCAAACACTCTTGGAAAACTTGCACATGGTATAGATGACACTCCGATATCTACTGTCCTAAGTGTCGGCTTTGGCTCAAAAATTCCAATAATAATCTCGCTTGCAATGCACCAGGCAATGTATGAAAACCCGGCAGTGAAAAAAAATATCGAGTTTTTAAAAAATAAAGTAAGTTTTATTGCGCCGCAGTTTGTCGAGGACAAGGCAAAAGCTGCAGAGCCAGAAGAAGTGCTTGACTTTGTTCTAAAAAAATACGGCATCTCTCCTATACTTCAAGGCAAGAAGATACTCATAACAGCAGGCCCCACTGTAGAACACATCGACCCAGTTCGAATGATAACCAACCAGAGCTCAGGCAAGACTGGTGTCCTTATTGCAAAGGAGCTTGTCTCATCTGGCGCAAAAGTCACGCTAATCTATGGCCCGGGCATAGAGCCTGCCCCCAAGGGTGCCAAGGTTCTCAGAGTAGAGACAAGTGCCGACATGCTAGATGCGGTAAGGCATGAGTTGAAAAAAGAGTTTGATATTGTCATACTTGCCGCTGCCGTATCTGATTATACTGTGGAAAAACCAAGCAAGACAAAGGTCAAAAGCGACGCGTCTAAGATGGTTGTAAAGCTGAAAAAGGTGCCAAAAATTATCAATGAAATAAAAAAAATTCAAAGAGACATATTTTTGGTGGGTTTCAAGGCAGAGACAGACGTATCAAAAAAGAGATTGGTTGAATCATCGCGCAAAAAACTTGATGAGTCAGGCGCTGACATGATAGTTGCAAATGATATCGGTACAAGGTACAGAAAAAACCCAAGCCAAAATAATGTAATTGTAATTGACTCTGACACAGAATCAGAGTCTGGATGGAAAGACAAGGAAAAGATTGCAAGATTCATTTGCAATAAGATAGAGAAAAGATTTGCAAAAACTCTCAGTTGATCTTTTAGATAACAATCAGTTCTTTTGTAAACTTGTGCATCACGTCAGGTTTTCTTCCAACAATTACCGAGTCTTCAATTCGCACCCCAAATTTCTTTGGAAGATATATTCCAGGCTCCACTGTTATTGCCATGTTTTTTGATAGCATTGCTTGGCTTGACGGCCCAAGGTTTGGTAGCTCGTGCACTTCAAGGCCTATGCCATGGCCTGTCGAATGGATGAAATATTTTCCGTATCCCCTTTTTGCAATTATTTTTCGACATGCATCATCAACTGACTTGCAGGAAACTCCCGGTCGCACTGCCCCAAGTCCTGCCTCCTGCGATTCTTTTACGATGCCATAGACTTTTTTTGCCTCAGGCGATATTGTACCAAGACCAAACGTCCTTGTTGCATCAGAGACATACCCTTTGTGGCGAAGTGTAAGGTCTACTACAACCATGTCTCCGTTTTCAAACCTGCGCTCTGTTACCTGCGCATGCGGCAGTGCGCTGTTTGGTCCCCCCGCTATTATGAGGGGCTGGAGTGTTGACTTGTATCCCGTGGCAAAGGCACCCCTTTCCATCGCATAAGACATCAGTATAGTTTGAAGCTCCATCTCAGACATACCTATCTTCATCTCGTCCACGCATAGCTCATACATCTCGTCCAGGATAGAGGAGCATTTTTTCAGTATGGCAATCTCATTGTGGTCCTTTACCTGTCGTGCCTGGTAGAAAGGCTCTGTAGTCGACTTGACTCTTGGCAGGCTCTTTTTGAGCGACTGTACCATGTCATAGTTGTTCGTGTCAGTGCAAATTTTTCTTCCCTTGATTGCCCCAATCAGTGTAGATATAGAGCCCTTGCCGCGCTCTGACTTGATTACCTTGCAGTTTACCGATTCTTCTTTTGCCCGGCCCACCTCTAGCTCTGGTGCAATTATGGTAGCGCCGCTCTTGTCAAGTATTCCGATTGCCTCACCCCAAAAGCCTGTCATGTAAAATAGGTTCTCAGGCTCAAAGGCTACAAGTATATCACATTCTAGTTTATTGCAAAATTTTAAGAGGTTTTTTCTGCGGCTCTGCATCAGTCTCAAACTTGGCCTTGTCTCCATTTATGTTTGCTGGAAGGTTTAGATAATGGAAACAGAATTTTTCTCTAGTGGAAGAAAAAAAGAAAGTTGTAGCTCTATTGTCAGGGGGACTAGATAGCAGACTTGCAGTAAAGATGATGCAAAAACAAGGATTTGATGTTACTGCTGTTGCAATCAAGACTCCGTTTTGTGATTTTGACTGCGGCAGAGGATGCGGATTTGAGATACGCGAGACTGCAGACATGTTAGATGTTGATCTAAAGACAGTATATCTTGGCGACGATTACATTGAGATGCTAAAAAATCCAAAGCATGGATTTGGTTCCGGCATGAATCCTTGCATTGATTGCAGGGCAATGATGTTCAAGGCCGGAAAAAAAGTTATGGAAGACATTGGTGCAGAGTTTATCATTTCAGGCGAAGTGCTGGGACAGCGACCAATGTCGCAACATGGTCCTGCACTTCGAACTATAGAAAAAGAGTCAGGCCTTGAGGGAAAGATTGTAAGGCCGCTTTCCGGTGCGCTGTTACCAAAAACAGAACCAGAAGAGCGCGGCATAATCAAGCGAGAAGATCTCGGCATGATTCGCGGGCGCTCAAGAAAAGAGCAGCTAAAACTTGCACACGAGTTTGGTTTTGAAAACCCGCCAAATGCTGGAGGGGGTTGCTTGCTTACAGATCCAAAATTTGCAATCAGGGCAAAAGATCTATTCAACCACACAGAGACTCCAACAACAAACGATATTGATCTCTTAAAGATTGGAAGACATTTTCGATTTGATGCAAAGACAAAACTAATTGTTGGAAGAAACAAGGACGAAAACGAGATGCTAAAGGCACTAGCACTTGACGGTGATGTCTTGCTTGAAACAAAAGATCACATGGGTCCAGTCTCGCTTTTGCGCGGAGATGATTTGCCAAACAATATGAAACTAGCATCTGATATCACATTCCGATACTCTGACGCACCAAAGGACGTGGCAGGTACAGTAGCTGTACAAAAAAATGATAAGTTATCAGAAATTTCTGCAGGCAACATTTCCGAGCCAGAGTACCTGAAATACAGAATTTAGTCAAGCAAGCTAGTCTGTGAATTGCAATTGACTGCAAAGGCTTTTTGAGGGAGATATTTGCATACCAATCATGCAGACACAAAAGGCCCCGACATACCTCAAAGCCATTACGCTTCGAGACCATAGCGATGTCCATGCCGTAAAAGAGGATATCAAAAAGGGGATGATTTTGGTTCTGCGTGTTACTCCGCTTGCACAAAAAAATGTCGATGAGCTAAGAAAGGCAGTAGAAGAGATTTACAGCATTGCAAAGACCAATGACGCAGACATTGCAAGGCTTGGAGAAGAGAGAATTATTGTAACTCCGCCAGGTGTAAAGATCTGGAGAGCAGAATACGACCTAAAGTAGTCTTATGCCTTCTTGCACTTGGGGACAAGTTGTCGCGATTCTAAACATTCTGTGAATCGAGCTTGCAAGGTTTTCACATTTTCTTCTCTCGCCGTGGTTTACAATCACTCGTCTAAGTTTTGGTCTGAGCTTGTGTACATATGACATTAGTTGGTTATAGTCGCTGTGTCCGCTGAATCCATCTAGTTTTTCAGTAGAGCAGTTTATGTTGATTACCTCAATCTTTCCGTCTTTTCCTACAACTGAAACTTGCCTTGACCCATCAAGCACCCTTCTTCCTAGAGTTCCGTTTACTTGATACGACACAAACAAGATCTTGTTTTTCTGGATTGGTGCAATGTTTTTGAAATACTCAAGGACCGGTCCACCTTCTAACATACCCGAAGTTGCCATTATGATGCACGGGCCTTCGCGAAGCGGTTCCTCTCTTGCGTCAGAGTGTTCAATGTTTGTAAAGTATTCAGAATCAAATGGATTTTCTTCAGTGCTTAGAATTTTTTCTCGCAGATCTCGCGCCAGGTATTCAGGATAGGCCTCATGAATTGCAGTTGCCTCGGATATCATTCCTTCTGTAAACACTGGTGCCTCCATCAGCTGTCCTGCCTTCATGTATTGATCAATTACCATCATAAGTTCCTGTGCACGGCCTACTGCTGGAATTGGAATTAGCACCTTGCCGCCATTTCGTAGCGTCTCATTTACTGATTTGATAAATGCAGATTCTACTTCTTCCCTTGTTGCCTGTATGTCCTCTTTTGCGCCATATGTGCTCTCTATCAATAGCGTCTCGACTCGCGGAAAGTTCCATGATGCACTTTCAAACAACATCGATTTGCCATACTTGAGATCTCCAGTGTAGACAAAGTTGTGGTTTCCGTTTCCAATGTGAAAGTGGCATGATGCAGAACCCAAAATGTGTCCTGCGTTTGAAAATACCAGTTTAATGTCAGGCGAGATGTCTGTAACGGTTCCATATGCAAGAGATATTGTCTGCTTCATTACCTGCTTTACATCTCTCTCAGAGTACATCGGAATCTTGCCCTGCGCAGCTGCCACCTTGATGGCGTCAAGTTGAATCAAGTTCATCATGGGCAGGGTGGGTTCGGTACAGTATACAGGCCCCTTGTAGCCATATTTGAAAAGGACTGGCAGAAATCCCGTATGGTCGAGGTGTGCGTGGCTGATTACTACGGCATCAAGCTCGTCCAAAGTAATGTTTGCCCAGTCAAGCCTTGGAAAAGACTCTAGCGGGCTTCGGGCGCCCGGGTTTACACCACAGTCGATTAGGACTTTGCTTTCATGGGTTGTCAATAGCATGCAGGACCTGCCCACTTGGCTAAAGCCACCAAGCGTAATTAGCGAAACTTCGGCGTCTTCAGATAACTTTGGCCGAAATATCTGCTCGCCCACCTGCTGCAGGTGCTTGCTTCTTTCGGTGGATGATATTTTGAGGTTATAGTTTATCGTCTGTATTGTCTGGGACTGGATTGTTGTTGCCTTTCTTATTCTTACACGCCAGCCAGTCTTTGAGACAAGGTCTGTAATACTAAAAGATGGATTGTTGTTCAAAAGCCAAGGGTGCTTTACCTCTACTGTAAGCTCGCCTATTGCAGTATCAAAGAAAGTCCCTTGCAGGTCAATCTCTTTTGGAAGCATTTGTATGAGAATCTCCCTTGCTTCTTCTTCCGTTTTTCTAATGGTCTTCTCGGTTCTAACTACAATTCTCTTTTTTATCACGTTAACCATGTTAGATATGACATCGTTGTGTTCCATAAGGTAGCGAGGATTTTTTGTGTAGATTGCAATTCTTGGACCCTCATACTCTATCTTGGTTACCTCAGCCTCTTTTGGAATACTTTGGAGTATGGTGCCCATGATGTTGGGTAATGGCGATATTTCTCTTTGCTGCTGTTTTCTCTGCATTAAATCACTTAGAGTGTAATGATGGCTTTTTTCTGCTCTTTTGTTAAGAGGCGGTATCCCTGCTTGTCTATAATTGCGACATTGATTCCGTCACCTGTTCCTATGTTTCTTGTTATTGCAGCCTTGACTGCTCGCAGTGCAATTATTTTTCCGTCTTCTACTGCAAGTCCGTCGCGGTATTCGCTTTCAAGCAAGCCATATGCAACAGGAGAACCGCTTCCTGTTGTAACATAATTTTTCTTGTCAAGGGAGCCAAACATGTCAATGTTGTATAATGCTGGACCTTGTTTGTCATATCCACCTACAAGAATATCAGCAATAAATGGATAGTACCTATTTTGAAAGAAGATGAGCGATGCAAGTCTTGCAATTGATTTGATTGGGAGGTACTCTCCTTTCTCTATCCTGTGGATGTTGCTGTGATACCTTAGCATGTCGGTGACATTTTGAGCATCTGCCACTCCTCCAGCTATGGTCATGCCTGCATGATTGTCTATTTTCTGAATCTTCATCGTATTGTTGTTTGCTATGAAATAGCCAGCGCTTGCTCGCATATCTGCGCACAAGACTACTCCGTCTGTGCAGGCTATTCCTACCGTAGTTGTTCCATGAAATGTGTGTTGTTCAATATAGTCTGACAAATAACATTCTCCTTAACTAGAGATATCTAAAGTAGGATTCCACCGCTTTAAAGGTGTTACTGCAAGTTATGGGATATCGATAAATAACGAGATTTGAGCAAAAATTCATGCCTTCTCACATTATGGAGCTGCCAAGACAGATAGTAGTCGGCGAGAAAAACATAGGAGATATTGGAAGTTTTCTGCATG
>JAGWGB010000005.1:96099-97918 GCA_028867595.1 Nitrososphaerota archaeon
GCCTTCTCACATTATGGAGCTGCCAAGACAGATAGTAGTCGGCGAGAAAAACATAGGAGATATTGGAAGTTTTCTGCATGGTCTTGCCAATCCAAGAAAGATCTCACTTGTTTCAGGCGATCAGGTAAGAAAAATCACATATGACAAAGTTACCAAGTCGCTTGCAAGATCAAAGATAAGAAATGTCTGGCACCGAAGCACAAGCAATGATGTCAGGTCTGTACAAAAAACTTTGGTCGATATAAAAAATGACAATTGCGATCTAATTGTAGGAATTGGTGGAGGCAGGTCTGTCGATATAGCAAAGATGATTGCCTTTAAGATAAAAAAGCCGTTTGTTAGTGTTCCAACCTCTGCATCACATGACGGCATTGCAAGCCCGTTTGTCTCCCTGCGCGGAGACAGGCCGTACTCTATTGTTGCCACTGCGCCGCTTGGGGTCTTTGTAGACATTGAGATACTAAAAAAGGCGCCACACCGGTTGATTGCAAGTGGCTGCGGGGACTTGATGGCAAAGGTAACGGCCGTGCGCGACTGGGAGCTTGCAAGGGATAAGGTTGGAGAATATTTTGGAACCTATGCCGCAAATTTGGCGTCGATGAGCGCAAAAATAGTCATTGACAATTCAAAGAATTTCAAGAAAAAACCCGATGTTAGAATGATAGTAGAAGCTCTGATAAGCTCAGGTGTTGCTGCATGCATCGCGGGCTCAAGCAGGCCATGCTCTGGAGCAGAGCACTTGTTTTCACATGCAGTTGACTATATCCAGCCAGGAATTGGATTGCATGGAGAAAAGTGTGGCATCGGGGCAATACTGATTGCAAAGCTTCAGGGACAGGACTGGAAGAAAATAATCCAGATGCTAAAAAATGTTGGAGCCCCCACTACAGCAAAAGAAATTGGGCTTGAACCTCAGATATTGGCAAAAGCACTTTCAATTGCCCAATCATTGAGACCTGAAAGATATACAATTCTAAGCCAGACAAAAATGACTGAGCAAAAAGCTATGTCTCTTGCAAAAAGTACTGGCGTTCTCTAGGCAGCCTTGGGCTGTGCAGGCTTTTCTTCTGCAGCTTTTTGTTCTGCTGGCTTTTCCTGCGGTTTTGCCTTGGTATAAGACTCTACAAAGTTTATCTTTTCAAGTTTTGTTGCAAACTTGAATGCCTCATTTGCTATTGCTCGCTTTACTACCTGAAGGCCTTCCATCATCATAGCCTCATCTGGTATGGTGATGTCAAGTTGCGTTCCCTTGATCTCAAACTTTAGTTTTGATTCATCTAGTGGGAATCTCCTTTTGAGTAATCCCATGATTTTATCTTGATCAGTGTCAAGCGATTTGATTACGTTTACGTCATAAAGTATTGTCTTTCCTGCAAATCTATGATTGAAATCAACCTGTACTCGGCCTGAGCCTATAAATCTGATAATTCCAGTTCTGTCATCAAGTTCAATTGCATCTCCGACAGAAACCTTGTCAGCATCATCACCTAGCTTTCGCAGCGGGATCATCCTAACCTTGGTTGGGTCTCTTGTACCAAATCCCTTCTCTGGTAGTACCTCTACTGTAAGCTTGTCGCCTGCATTTGCTGCAAGCAATGCATCATCAAGACCCTTGAGCACCCAAGACTCTCCCACTGAGACAAGTCTTGGTTGATACTTGACGTTTGCATCAAAGATGGAACTTGATTTTGCGTCAGCCTCTCTTGTAGTTTCAAAGACTTGGTTTGTGTCTTTTACCTTGGCAGTATAGTCTACCAGAATCAAGGTGCCTTTTTGGAAAGCCAACGTCATCGATCCTTTTTGTTCCTTATATTAAGTT
>JAGWGB010000060.1 GCA_028867595.1 Nitrososphaerota archaeon
CACAGGACTTACACAACTAACCTCCTCAGGTACCATTGACTTCACCGGTCTTGGTATTGGTATTGTCCACTCCTCAACCAATGGAACACTCACCTCTTCTGCTGTTAACCTTGCAAATAGCGATGTGACAGGTATTTTACCTTTGGCTAACGGCGGTACTAATGCAAACCTGACAGCTTTATCTGGCGGTGTTGTCTATTCCACATCCGGTGCACTTGCCATCACTCCTGCCGGTGGAACCGGACAATGTTTAGTCTCAGGTGGAAATGGCACACCAACTTGGGAAACATGTTCGTCTGCTGGAGTTATTAACTTTTGGCAGATTGTTAACGGCGCATTCTCTCCAATTTACAGCACACCCGACTTTATCGTTGGTGGTACCTCTACCGCCTCTGCGCGATTTGCTATTCTCAATAACAATCCTGGATCGGGTACAGCAATCGCAACACTTTCAGCGGGCCTTACCGGCAGTACCTATCTCACAGCGGATGGAACACTGGCAACAACCGCACAACAAACACTTAATCTTGGTAATGCAACAACAGGCAACATTGTCCTCAATCCAATGACGTTTGCAACTATCAACGGCGGACTCACCGTTACCGGAACAACCAAGATTACTTCTCTTTCAACAGGTGTTGTCCATGCAGGGTCAGGTGGTGTCCTCTCCTCCTCTGCTGTTAACTTAGCAAATAGCGATGTCACCGGTATCCTACCTCTGGCTAACGGTGGCACCAATGCCAACCTCACTGCAGTTAGTGGTGGCATTGTCTACTCTGGAGGATCTGCCCTGGCTATCTCTGCCGCTGGAACACAAAACCAAATTCTTATTAGTAACGGTGCAGGTACTCCAACTTTTGCTTCAAGCATCAATGTTAACAATGTCTTGTTACCGGTTACCGGTGGCACCGATGGCTTCTGGCAACTCACAAGCAATGTCATCGCTCCTTCCAACTTAGCATCAGATCTTGCAATCGGCGGCAACAGTACAGCAAGTGCAACGTTCCAAATCTTTAGCAATGGCAATGCAACCACCAGTGGATCCTTTACCTTCAATACTGCCGGATTACTGCAAACAACTAATAAACAAAACCTCACCCTGGGCAGTAACACCACAGGCAACATTATCTTAAATCCGCTTGCTTCTGTTACCGTTAACGGTGCAGAAACTGTCAATGGTAACCTCACTGCAACAGGTACCATTGACTTTAGTAACCTTGGCATTGGTGTTGTCCATGCAGGGTCAGGTGGTGTCCTCTCCTCCTCTGCTGTTAACTTAGCAAATAGTGATGTCACCGGTGTCCTCCCACTCGCCAATGGCGGTACTAATGCCAACCTCACTGCAGTTAGTGGTGGTGTTGTGTATTCCAATGGTTCTGCTTTGGCTATCTCCGGTGTTGGGACAACAGGACAATGTCTTGCAAGCAATGGAATCTCAGCTCCGTCTTGGATACAATGTGCAACAGGCATTAACCCATGGACCGTACTAAACGGCGCAATTGTTGAGCAAAATAACACAGAAGATCTCTTACTCGGATCAACGGCAACTGCCTCTGCAAAGTTTGCTGTCGTTGGCATCAACACCACGGCAACTACTGCAACTATTTCCGGACAAACAGGAGCTGTCTTTATTAGCAACAATGGAACACTGCAGACAACCAATAACCAAAACATAACGCTTGGCACTGGCAGCACAGGCAATATTATCCTCAGTCCTCTCTCCTCTGTTATCGTCAATGGTGCAGAAACAGTCAATGGTAACCTCACCGCAACAGGTACCATTGACTTCAGTAACCTTGGTATTGGTGTTGTCCATGCAGGGTCAGGTGGTGTCCTCTCCTCCTCTGCTGTTAACTTAGCAAATAG
>JAGWGB010000061.1 GCA_028867595.1 Nitrososphaerota archaeon
TAAAAAACATTAAACCATGGCCATCTTCCTTGCTCTCTTGGATTCTTACAGGTTTCCTGGCAAACCACTAGTCTTCCCTGTCATCCGGTGGTTCTTCGTCAGTTTTCTGGACGTCGAGGTCAGTCTTATCAATGTCTTCTGTCTTGCCGTGCATGAAGGTTGGGTTTGGCCCCATCTCAAAGTTGACGGTCTGGATGTCGTACTCTTCAGGAAGCGATATGAAGTACGCAAGCTCGTTTGCAGTCAGTACCATGCTCTTTGAGCGCAATTTTTCTGGCACAAAGGTCAGGGGGTTGATGGTCTTTATGGGATGAAATATCTCGAATATTCTCTGCAGAAAGGTTTTATCCTCATATGAGAACTTGGCCCTCTTCCTTGCAATCCTGTCCTTGAACCTGTTGCTTGAGACTATGCCTATCAGGTTGTCAATCTTGTCCAAAGGTTCCTTGACTGCAGCCCTGTCCTGCTGGCTGCCTGCATATTCCATGCCAAAAACGATACAGCAGTTGTAGTAACCATAGTTTCCATCCTGCTTTTTTATTGCGGCTGCAAGCTCTGCCTTCTTCTTGCTTGGGAGCCTCCCTTTGTGCGAGTCTCTGAATGCCTCAAGCGAGGTTATTTTGGAGTTGATCTCACTGCGGCACTTTTCGGTAGCTTTGCAGACAAAGCAGGCCATAATGGAATCGTGCTCTCGGTTCCACATCTTCTGGTACATGTCGGACTTTTCCAGCCTGGCAGGGTCAAGCAGTGGTACAAGCGAGGTCTTGTTCTTTTGCACGAGATACCTTGTTACCATGCTCTCAAAATCCGGAATCTTGGCTTCGGATACTGTCAGGCCCCGGAGTGTCCGGAAGAGATCCTTCTCGCTTGCCCGAGCCCTGATGATTATTCTCATGGCGTCGTCTTTTTTCAATACAAAGAAGGCAAACTCTGATGCAGACTTGGTTATCTTGAGGATTTGGTTATCATCGTCGTCCTTGAAGTTCTGCTGGGGTTTTAGCTCAAGCCAGACAAACTCGTCTTGTGTTGCCATGCACATAGAGAAGGTCTTGAAATTTAAGGCAAGGATTTTTCTGTGGATGATCTTATTGATGGGGCCTCGGCAAGGTTTGGTTTCTTGTTCTTGGCCGTAGTTAATTTTTCTACTATCTCTTTTGTATTTTTTGCTTTGAAGCTTGCGTGGTGCTGAACCTCTCCCTCATACCACGAGATGGAAAACTTTTCCTTTTTGGTCTCTTTTACACGTGACATCTCGTCATGGCCAAGCTCAAGGCAAGTGCCCTTTCCTGACGCCTCAAACACAATTCCGCTGTCAAGCACGTACAATGTCCCAAAGCCTGCCTTGTTGCCAACTTTGAAATTCCAAGCAAGCCTCTGCCCTCTTGATAATCCTATCATGCATTACAAAAGCGAATTCCATAAAAGAACTGCAAAATTCTGGTCATGATAAAAAGCGTGGGTTTGGTAAAGATCTTTGGAGAAGAACTGCACAAGCAGTAACACAGGCAGGATACCCACAACCTACCAAGAAGCAAAACAGGGACGCAGTTGATAAATCCATTGTAAGATTTTTCTATAATATCAATATGGAATAGAAAATCTGCGTCACTTTTTTATATCATGTTTGTCCCGTCCATAACAAGATTGAAAACAATTTCCTTGCTTGTATTGTCAGCATTGGTGCTTGCCATTTTTCCATTGCATGATGCATTCTCGTTTGTTGATAACCAAAACGCCTCCCTAGTATTGGGGCAACCCGATTTTACAAGCAACCTCATCCCGCTGCGCCCAAATCCTGATTGCATGTCTATACCCCCAGTAAATTGCTACCCTTCAGAACCTGTTTTCCCAAATGTGTTGTACAGG
>JAGWGB010000062.1 GCA_028867595.1 Nitrososphaerota archaeon
CCCGTCCGGCCCGTAGAGGGTGTACGTCCCCGAATTGAGTACCACGAAGTAGGGCGTGCCCGACATCAGAAGAACTTGGGTCGTCGTTCCTGCGGTCGCCCCCATTACGTCCGTGGCGTAGGCCGGGACGCCAGGGGTGGTGTACTGGCTGAGGTCGGCGCGTCCAAGCCCCGACACGGTAGTGCGCGTGGCCCAGTTCTCGGTCGGGTTGTAGTTCGACCAGCCGAAGTATTCGTACTGTCTGTAGGAGGCCACACACTGCACCGGGCCGGGGTCGGTGATAACGGGGTTCACGTCAAACACCCCTAGCGAGTCGGGCTTGGTGCCCGAACGGATACCGAGGTTCGTCCCCATGAGAATCGCCCCGGCGTCGTAGGAGATGGCGTTGATCTGCTCACCAGGGGTCAGGGTGGTGGCCCAGAGAGGCGGTGCCAGGGTCGCCCCAGCGTTCGCGGCGTCGGGCTGTATCGCGCCCACGTAGGAATTCCCACCAGCGAATCCCCCCACCAGAATCGCGCTCGGGGCTTCCGTGGCGCAGGTGAACACGAACGAGGGGTTTTCGTGCTGGAAGATGAATGACACGTTTCCCGACGCCAGAATCTCCACCAGGTCGCGCCCCGTTGAGCCAATCAGGTGTCCCTTGGCGTAGGTGATGAAGGTAGCTCCATAGGCCGTGGAGCCGGTGCCGTTCGTCGTGGGGTGGGCCGATACCGTCCCGGCCACCGTGCCGTCGTCGGTGAACGAAGGGGTCGTGCCGGTGTAGATGAGTAGATCCGAACCGCCGATGTTGCGCCGGACCTTGAAGTTAGAGGCGTTGGGGTCAGGGTTCCACGTGAGATTCGCCGGGTGTCCAGCCACCGTAGCGGTGAGCGCGACGGCTGCGGTTTCATTCCCGAAGGCGTCTACCTCGCTGACGTACCAGGTCGTCGCGGCGTTGGGCAGGTTAGTGGTGTTGGTCGTTCCTACTGAGGCGAGGGACACCGAAGCCCCACCAATACCGTTCAGCGCGGCGGGGGTCGCGGCGGCGGCTGAGGTTGTCGTCCCAGCCACGGTCACGTACACCCCCTGTGAACCGCAGGCGAACCATACTCGTGAACCGTCCGTCGCCAGACTCACGATGTTGTTGGTGTTGGTGGTGGTGACTTGGGTCCACGTCGGAGAAGGCACGCCCACCGGGTTGTTCGTCCAGTAGATTTTGTTGCCGTCAGTCTTGTAGAGATACGTGCCACAGGCGATAATCAGCAGATTCGCCGTGGACGTGGCGATACTCGCGTACTCGTTGTGGAGCGACATCTTCCCTTCGCTCCAAGGGTTGACCCCCTGCGACTTCCAAAATCTCGTGCGTACCGAGGGATACTCCCCAGAGTGGACATACACACTCTCGAAGGCGAAGCGATTGTCCAAGAACTCCTGACCAGCCCCGAGGAAATAGTTGTCCTGGGCTCGTGGCCACACTCCAGCGATTGACAAGGTTTGCTCACCAGGCTCCACCGAGTTGTCGCTGGCCTGACGGCGCACCTGCATGGTGGTGATGCGACTCTTGGCGAAGTCCATCATGTAGGCGTGGTCGTTGATAGCCACGGGGAGGTTGAAGGGAACGACGTTGACCGGCGCGAACCCCGATGACGTGGCGACCATCATTGAGGCGGTGACGCTGGCGGTGGCCGTGGTGTTGAGAACCAGCGTCGGGGAGAGCGACATGGAAGCCGACACACTGGCTACCGCCGCGAGGGGGACGGTGAGGGTTACTGGGTTGGACGCCGCTGAATACGCCCCCGTGCCGACTGAGTTCGTCGCCGC
>JAGWGB010000063.1 GCA_028867595.1 Nitrososphaerota archaeon
TCAATAATGACAAAATTATCGAAACTAAATACAAATAAATCGCCAGGGCCGGATAAGATACCAAATATAGTGTTGCGATCATCAAGGAATATAATAGCTCCATATCTATGCCACTTATACAAGATATCGATCCGAACCAATAAGATACCTGATGAGTGGAAACACGCATCAGTAGTACCGATATATAAAAGTGGAGATAGGCGAAAACGTGAAAATTATAGACCAGTAAGCTTAACATCAACGGTATGTAAAGTACTAGAACAACTGGTACTAGACATGTTGTGGCAGTATATATCAGAACGTTGCCCACTGAGCGACAGTCAGTTTGGATTTCGTGCACGCAGGTCGTGCTCTTCTCAGTTGATGTGTTATGTAGATGAATTATCGTTTGCACTAGATAAGGGATTATGTGCTGATGTTGCATATTTGGACCTAAGTAAAGCATTTGATAAGGTGTCACACGGCAGACTTATACAAAAACTGCTAGATCGTAACATTCCACTAACGCTAGTAAAGTGGATACAAAATTTCCTAATGGGACGCACTCAGGCAGTTGTACTGAACAACAGCTGTTCTACACTACGCAATGTCACAAGTGGCGTCCCACAGGGATCAATACTAGGACCAATATTGTTCCTGTTGTACTCGGATGACGTAGACAGAATAATACATAGTCCTATTAGAATGTACAAGTTTGCTGATGACATGAAACTATGTCATATATTCGATCCCAAATCTGCAACTGAGGATTCACGTAATCACTTACAGAAATGTCTAAATAATCTGTCTCAATGGTGTAACGAAAATTGCTTGCCATTGAACCTAAATAAATGTTCGATAGTTCATTTCGGTTCTACTAACCCTCGCTATAGCTATCATGTAGATCAGCGAGTACTAACTGTGCATTCGACTGAGCGAGATCTGGGCGTAATATTCGATGAGCGACTAAACTTTCAATCTCAAATAGACAATATAGTAAATAGAGCCAGACGATTAGCTGGACTGATGCTGTATTCATTTCAATCTCGATCTGAAATGGTAATTTTACCACTGTATAAAACAATGGTTCGACCACTATTGGAGTATGCGTCTGTTGTTTGGAATCCATATTTAAGTAAACAGATCAAGAAAGTTGAATCTGTGCAGCGTTACGTTACGAAACGTATCAGCGGTTACTCGCTATTGTCCTACGAAGAACGGATGTCTTCGCTTCGATTACCCAGACTAAGTAGTCGACGAGAATATTTTGATTTGGTCGAAATGTACAAAGTGATGAACGGTTTGACGTTTGTAGACGGGAAGAGAGTTCCGTCGTATCTGAGACGTGGAACACGAGGACACTCGATGCGTATACGACCAGAAAAGTTTAAGTGCAATGTACGTAAATCTGCGCTATTCGTTAGAGCGGTGAACCAATGGAACACGCTACCCTCCGCGGTAGTGGAAGCTAACAGTTTATCTTTGTTTAAGTGTAATCTGCGTAAATCGCTGCTTTCGCAAATGCCGATATTGTAACCTGTGAAGTGGAGTATGCATAAATACAATAACCCCACTTACTCCACAGATGAAAAAGTACTTAGTACTTACGTCTGCAATAAATCATAAATCATAAATCATAAATCATATATATATATGAGGAATATCATTGCATTCACATTATTACATATAGTTATAAGTAATGAATTTCATTATGTACGTATATATCTAGTGTACATATATATATTCTGCTGTATACCAATGCCAACTGCTAAGCGATGTTCTCATTTATTACCTGAAGA
>JAGWGB010000064.1 GCA_028867595.1 Nitrososphaerota archaeon
AGTTCAAACAAATACTGAACTTTGTATAGTTTTTAAGATATGACTGCGCTTTCAGATTAATTGAAAATATTTCTAAATTTAATAAAAGAATAAAAGAAATTTTTTTAAGCATAAGTAATTACTAAACATAATGTAAAAAAACTACTCAATAATTATTTTCTTCGTAAATTCATTCTTATAATCTTGTACTTGTATTTCATATAAACCGGGTGGCTTACCACTAAGGTTTATACTTAGAATCAATAGTGTCCTAAATATTTTTTAAGACAAAACCAATCTACTGATTTTATTTGTAATAAAGGTAATTTTTTTCATTTTTCAAAAAAGAACCCCCTGTAGATTATTTTGAGGTGGATGTTCAATCATTTCTTCAAAGGGTTTGTCAAGCCAAAGTTGCAGGTCAATTTTCACAAAGAGGTTAAGTCGGATAAATGCTACAAGGTTTGAAAGATGCCAGCCGAACTTAGCCATTGCCTTGAGCGCTTTTAGGATAAGTATAGTTATTAGAGCAGTCCATATTTGTATGAGTACTGCATTTTCTGTTGTGCCGATAAACGATTTAATATGGAGTAATTGCTTTATTTCCCTGAAGAATATCTCAATTTGCCAACGACTTTTGTAAAGTTCGCCTATAGTATTAGCCGACCATGTTGTATGATTGGTGATAAGTTCAATTACCTGTTTATTAATGTCATCCCACACGGCTACCCTTCTTAATCTTTTAGGGTACTTTTCTTTTGACGATTTATTCCGAAGTTCAATAATTTCATCTTTTAGAATATGCGGATGCCTCTTTTCAGGTAGTTCATTTTCCTTAATCGCCTTATATTGAATGTTCTCTTTGTGCCGGATTACAAAATATACCCCCTTGCTGTCCCAAATATTTAAGAGCGAGAAATCGTTGTAATAGCGGTCAGCTACAATAACGCTTCCTTTCAATAAAGGAATATCATACGCTCCTTTATTGTCGGCGGTCTTCCCATCGGTTATATTTACATAGGCAGGCAAATTACCATCATAATCAAGCAAAGTATGCATCTTTACCGCTCCTTTGGCAGTTCGGTATTTTGCCCAGTCAAAAAGCGAAAGGCACAAACTGATAACCGTTGCATCCAACAAGAATATTTTTGACTTTATCCTGAATTTTACCTGCTTAAACCCCGCCTGCTGTCCTAAACTTTCTAAAAGCGAGTAATAGTAGGCTTTGAACAGTTCCCAACATCGGTGTTTATTTTGATAACTGATACTTGATTTGGAAGGCGCTTTCTCAATACCAAGGTGATTGAGGTTACCGGTTGCTGAACGCAACCCATTGCTAATATCCCGAACTGATTGACTTTTGGCAAACTGGCAGAATACCATAGAAACTAAATGTGTCCAGCTATCGTATCCTTTCTGATGCTTGTCAGTTTCCTTCTCTTTTACAAGATTTAAAAATTTTATCCTATCTAATTTGGATATGATTTGAGAAAACAGTGTTATGTTTGTCATGGGAAAGGGTTTGTTTTTTTCTGTACCTCAAAGGTAATCTTTGAGTTAAAAAACTTCCCTTTCTCTTTTTTTATCGTTTAGGACGCTATTGGTTGAAAATTAAATCGGTAAAAAAAACTTTGCATCACGGCCTTCCGGAAGTCGTCCTGCGGCAACTTGGCTAAAATTATTATTTTTGCCCCGCTTATAATTCCACTAAGCCAACTTTATTACCTGAATATGAAAAAACAGATAAGTGTTCTTTGCATACT
>JAGWGB010000065.1 GCA_028867595.1 Nitrososphaerota archaeon
CGCCATTTTATCTTCTTGATGAAGTTGATGCTCACTTGGACGCACTAAATACCGAAAGACTAGCCAAGATACTTGAAGATAGATCTGGAGGAAGCCAAATCATAATGGTATCCCTAAAGGATTCAGTAGTACAAAAGGCAAAATTGATCTACGGTGTATTTCCAAGAAACGGTGTATCACATGTTGTATCGCACAGGATTTCAAATGTATCCCAAGTAGCAAACTAGTCTATCTTTACAAAACACGCAACAGATCTTTTATCTCCGGATGGTTCAAGCTCTGGCTCTTGTTTGCATTTTTCAATGGCATATGGGCATCTTGCCCTGAACCTGCATCCTTGGTACACATCAGTCTTGATGGGTTCATTGATGCGAATTTTTTTCTCTTTTTGCAAGTTGTCTGGGTTTGGTTCAGAAATGGAATCCATGAGGGCTTGCGTATATGGATGTCTTGGGTGCAACAATACATCATTGATAAGACCTGCCTCGACAATCTTGCCAAGATATAGTATGGAAATAACATGGCCTACGTATCTTGCAGTGGAAAGATCATGTGTGATATATAAAAATGAGATACCATGTTTGTTTTGCAACTCTTTTATCAGTTCTAAAATTCCAACCCTAACTGATACATCAAGCATTGAGACTGGCTCATCAGCTATGATCAATTTGGGTTTAGTTGAAATGGATCTTGCAATGGCAACGCGTTGTCTCTGACCCCCTGATAACATGTGTGGATATTTTGAAGCAATCTCTTCAGGATCTAATTTCACATCTCTGAGTGCAGCAAAAACTAAATCTTTTCTCTCACTTGGTTTGCCGATGGCATGTATGTCCAATGGTTCCCTTACTATGTCAAAAACTTTCATTCTAGGGTCTACTGATGCATAAGGGTCTTGGTGTATCATCTGGCATTCAGTTCTTATCTTTTTAAGACTTGATGCATCATTAGTTATTTTGATACCGTCAAAAATGATATCTCCTGATTCTGGCTCTATTGACCTCAATATCAGACGCGCAACTGTTGTCTTGCCAGATCCTGATTCGCCAGCAAGGACAAATGTCTGACCGCTCTTTATTGAAAATGAAATATCATCAACTGCTCTTATCGTCTCTTTTTGGCGGGCAAAACCACCCTTTACAAAGTATTTTTTCAGGTTTTTTACAGAAAGGATTTCTTCCATCGCAATTCCACTATCTATCAAGTATGTCAAGAAAACTGTATAAGGTATCCTGTAGTGTTAAAGCGTAACTGGGGCATTTGTTAATCCAATCCTGACCCCCAAGATTTGTGAATATTCTAGGCATTAGGCGATCACTTGGTCAATTTCTTACTATCGCAAAGTTTTAAAGGCTATAATTATGATACTCAAACGTGAACGCCAAACTCCTAGCCGTGGTAATGATCACTGGTTTAGTTCTAAGTGGAAGTTCTGTTTACCTAAGTAAAACGGTATTTGCAGACGATCAATGGTCTGACATTGCTCAGAGGCAACTTGCTGCTCAACAAAGAGCCGCATTGGTCTATTCTGACAAGTATCAGTTTGATAACATGAACGGATCACAAAGAAACTGGTCTGGGCTATCTTTTACTACGACAGATGAGAATACTGTAGGACGAAACTTGGCAGTAGGATCACACACATCTTTGGAAAATGCCTTAGCGCAATTTGACAAGATTCACGTAGAACAGCTTCAAAATCTGCAATCTACCAACTATACCGGCTT
>JAGWGB010000066.1 GCA_028867595.1 Nitrososphaerota archaeon
ATCAATGTATATAATGAAAGCTTGCCAATTGGAATGCCCATTCCACCAGCTCCCTGATCACCTATACCCAGAATGCGCTCGCCATCTGTTACAACAATAACGTCGACATCACGATATGGTCGGTTTTCTATCATCTCATCCATCTTATCTCCCAGTGGATATGATAAAAACAGGCCGCGAGGCCTACGGTAAATATGTGAAAAATTAATGCAACCCTGCGCCACCACAGGTGTATATACGATTGGGGCCATCTCTGCAATATGACGGTAAAGTAACGCATAGAAGAGCGTCTCGTTTGTGTCTTGTAATGCGCGCAAAAATATATGCCGTTCCAAATCGTCGCTTTTTCTCTTGTAAGCTTCATATGCCCGAGTACATTGCTGCTCGAGCGTTTCTACCAGCGGTGGCAGCAATCCATGCAGATCAAATCGGTTCCGCTCCTCAACAGTGAAAGCTGTTCCCTTGTTCAACGCTGGCTCTAGCAACAAATCCCTCCCGGTCAATCCTTTCTCTATGACTAGATCATTTTGATCCTTAGTTGCTTTCAACATATTTAGTTGCAATCAAGTCCAAATATATCATTTCCAATCACCTACACATCTTTAGGCAATAGTAGAATATGGAGTCCGTTATCCTTTTCAAACTTTATCCAACACCTTTTACATATGCGTCTGGTCTTGTTTGATTTTTCTAATGAATATGCCATAGTTTGTCTCATAGTATCGAAAGATGTCTTGCTTGATTGCCCGTGGGAAGAAGAGTTTCTTGTAAAGATTGGTTCCACCATTTATCTTTACAACACGATTTTTTGGATCAACCGCATGACTCTGACATCTGCAATCAGTTCCATTTTTTCAATCGCACAAAAATTCGTCTTTTTAACATACAATACTTCTCTTTTCATCTTTCCTAGAAAATAACTCTCTCAGAACCACAATTTTTAAAAAATCATTATTACGCATCGGTTTAACCCAAAATGACACTAGTATGAAGGTTTTTTATCTCGTTAGAATTTTTTGCCTTCTAAATCTTTTTTGAATTCCTCTACACTTATTCCGGCTCTTGCAAGAATTTCTTCTAACGTTCCCTTGCCAATCTCAGAATGATGCAGTGGAACTGTGGCCTGTCTGTCATTTAGCTTAAGGACGTGGTGACTTCCTTTTACATGTACAGTCTCAAATCCTCTTCCCTCTAGATATTTTATCAATTCAAGTGGTCTAACTATTGGAAGCTTGGACATGATAATCAAACACAATGACGAGTCTTTAATGTGACCATTACTCAGCCAAAACTATTTTGATAATAAATATCTTGAAAACATGTACACTGTACATCGCGTCATTTCCACGTATGTCAATACTGGCTACTTCCTCGGTGATACCGTATATGATGGAAGAAAAGGAAAAAAGAATTTGACTAAATCCCTCTGGATTGTGCAGAGAAGTATTTTGTCACTGCATGTTCCCAAATCATTAAATGATGATTAAGAACAACAATAAATAGAAATGGTTGAAAAGAAACAAACCGAGTCAGTTTCACTTCGTTTGGATACCAACACTTGGAACAGGCTCAAGGTTTTTGCAGGCAAACAAAAGACTAGCCCAAATGCGCTGGTCAGCCAGATACTTGACTCTTATGTGGAATGGGAGATGAATGCAGTAGCGGCAGGCTGGGCAGTCATGCCAAAACCGTTTCTTGTAGAATTGTTCAAACTAATAGACAAGG
>JAGWGB010000067.1 GCA_028867595.1 Nitrososphaerota archaeon
GAAACATTATCTCGCCTGCACTACCATGAAACGATTGAAATTCATTTACGTTAGTAGATACTTTGAGCACAAATAGTGAAAGAGACAGGATTCGGATTACATTTACCCCGACTGTTCCAACTACTCCAAGCGCAAAATAAACGGCCTTTCTGTTTCTTGGAATATTCATCTTTAGCAAAAATGCCATCATGACAAGAGAATAGATTATCATACTATGAACTCCTGCGGATGGCCAGAACACCTGAAGTGCAAATGGGCCATGATCACCGCTTAGGAACATGATGTTTCCGTGTGCACTGGCAATTCCCAGATTAAAGGTTGTTATCAAAAATACATCTAACTTTACAAGATAAGGTACAACATACTGTAATGGACCAAGTGAGTCATACGGAAAGAATGCATCAAGGGATAGAATTATCGCAGTACCAGCGGCATAGATTGGGCCTGCTGGAGATATTCTTATCCACCTCTTGCCAAAAAGTATGGTCAGTGTAGCTACAAAGAAAATTGCAAATACGATAAAGTCCCACATCCAGTCCCACGAATCTAACAATAAGACATGAAACTGTGGCGCAATTGTAGCAAGGTAATTTTTGAGGCCAAATTCAATGGCTACCAAATATACAATGGCCGCTCCTGCTAACGGAATTGCAGCAAAAAGCCTTTTCTTTGGGATCTCAAGTTTTATGCCTATTAATTCTGCTGCAATAAATGCCAATGCAAAGAGAAGTCCTCCCCTACCTTGGTTCCAACCAAGACTGAACGTATCTGGGAATACTGCCAACGCAAACATTATCGGCGATGCTATGATCGCTATGGCAATAATCATACTTTTGTTTTGCAACAATTAGACTCAAAACGTGTTCAATAAAAACTCTAGCAGTTAGAAATAATCTTTTATCGATTTTTGATTTCTTGCTTTATGCAATTTACTTCTTACCAGCCATTCTTTCTTGTCTACGCTCATACCTTTGCATGCAAGATCTAGGCCTTGTTCAAAAGTGTATACCATGACTGGTTTTTGTTTTAGCGCCATTCTGACTCCTTCTCTCACTTGCCAGACACCCACAGGAACTGCATATTCAGACCTTATCTCTCGAAGTACCATGACGCCTGCCTGGACATTGGCTGCCAAAAGATATTCTGCAACTGCAAGACGTGATGCAAAATGGGCCCCCGCAGTCTCTGGATAATGGGAAAGTCCCTTCATGTCTTCAAAATCAGACCCAAATCCTATGTTTCCTTCCTGATCGTACCATGCCTCTTGCATCTCAAACATCCACCTACTTGGAAACAGAATTACTGCATACAAATTACCGAGATGCTCATAGGTGAAAAGACGGCAGCTGTCAATCTCAGAAAAACTTGCTATTTGTTCAACCATGGATTTTGAAATCATGTCATCGGTTGCAGTTATGCTCCATCTAGTAGGTACAAGTTTTCTATTTTTTCCAAACATTCCAATACTGAAACATTTTTGAATTTTGCTTACTTCGATACCACGATTGTAGAGTTCAAGCACTGCATCTTGTGCCAAAATGTCCTTGTCATAAAACAATTTCTGAATGTTCTTGTCTGAAGACGAATTTGAAAACTTGGCACTCTTTATTTCACCAACGGGGCCAAAAGGCGCATTTTCTCCATCTACAAATAAAGTCGGACGGGTATTTTTTACAAATTCCACTTCAGAATCAGTTGACTGG
>JAGWGB010000068.1 GCA_028867595.1 Nitrososphaerota archaeon
GATGTAAGGCTTTAGGCTTTTCTGTTAATGGAAGTCACTAGCTAGTTTAAGGGGCAACTTCTAAGAGTCAAATTGTTAGGTGGAGTCCTGAGGTAATTGCAGGGCATTTAGAGTTTTGATCCAAGCCTTTGCATATGGCCAACTTTCAGGTAAGTGAAGTATGAAAGTTCTAGCACTTTTAGTTATTCTGGCTGCAAATACAATGAATTTCTTCCTGAATGATTTTGCAGTAATCCTCTTGGTTTGGCTCTCTCCGATTGAACTGAGCCATCTCATCATATTGTGAGCCAATGTTGCAATAACACACCAGGCCCCATTGGCATTAAATCTGCCACTTGGCATGTGGTTAAGTCCCACTCCTTCTTTTAGATCCCTAATGTCAAGTTCAACTGTGGCATGGTTCCTGTGGAATGCATCTAATTCCACCTTGTCTCCTTCGCAATTTGTTACAAATGCGTGGTAACGATAGTTTGGGAATAGGTCAGCTTGGTCACCAGTTATCCTTGTTCTTCTCACAATGAGTCTCTGACCCTCTTTGTAATTAGCCTCTCCCACTTGGGCTTCACCATTTAAGGTGTAGTCAATCGGTATCCAGGAATCTTCCTCGATTGACTCAATGGCTTTTTTGATAGGTCCAGCTAGTTTGGCTGTAATTGAGTATTTAACACCTTTTTTGTCACAGGCTTGCACTACATATTGTGAGTAAAAGCCAGAGTCTGCCCGTAGCGTGATATTTCCAGTAGCACCTGCATTTCTAACCCTGTTTATGGTCTCAGTAGTAAATCGCTCAGCACCACGTCCTGTATGGGCTGAACCTTTCCTGTGTCTGATGTGGAGGGCTTCACCACTACCTGCCAGTGTGGCCAGTAATGGGTGTTGGCACAGTACCTTTGTATAGCCATAATATGAGCCTTCCTTCTTTTTCCCATATACCTCACATACTGTTGAATCGATGTCGATCGTAATATCTTCATCATTAGGTCCTAATCCAAGTGACCAGGCACGTTTTAGCATTTCACCAGCTAATTTATCAAGCTGTCTCACATTGCCGAATGTAAAACACCGGAGAAATGATCCAAGGGTAGAAGGAGCCATTACAGCATGGCTGAGAACTTTTTCACTTGCACCTGATCTTAAAAGGTTCGCATCATCTATACAATCTCCTCCAACTATTAGAGTTTCAATTAACGTCATTACTTTTCTGCCGGGGCTTGCACCACCTGGATATCCATTTAAGTCAACCATGGAGTTACAAGAATCTATTAACCCCAGCTTTTTAGCCAGATCATCTACTAATACCAGCCCGCCGTAAGAAAGGCTCTTATCATCATCAAATACTATTGAAAACCTTGAAGATTTGTGAGATACTGGACGCATCGAAAAAGTGCTTTCTGATTCATGTTTATTTGTTGTTTTCATACCCCAATTTTACCTGATCAGAGGGCACTTTTCGCGGATAGTCACCGATTATTTTCAATATAAATCGGTGGATCCAGGCTTAATATTTATTGTGATACCACAATAAAATACCCCTGACCATTTTTATGATCAGGGGTATTATATTATATTATATTATATACCATACTCATACCAGTGAAGAACTGAGTATGAGATAGCATCTATAGTTTTAGTTAATTCCTTCTCTATCTCTGTTATATC
>JAGWGB010000069.1 GCA_028867595.1 Nitrososphaerota archaeon
AATCGCATAGTGCGTCTGTGTGGTGTATTCCTGTCATGATGACAAGTGCGCCCGTCAGAACAAGGCCTACAATGAGCGGCTGTACATACAGAGACAGTCCGTAACCCGCGCCGCCAATCAATAATCCAATGATCGCGCCGGCAACCGGGAAGAGATACATGTTTTTTGCAACAACGTCAAGCTCCGCTCCCTTTGACGGAATAATTGTTAGAAATGAGATTACAGACGAGATTCCCTTAAGCAAGATTCCACCATCCCAAGTAATACAAGGCCATGATCACAGGAATTGTAAACAATCCGGCAAACAGGACAGATGTAACTTTCATCATCAATATGGCTGTCTTGAAATGTTTCTCTGTGAATTCCGTACTGCCGTCACCCAGGATATAGTGATCTAGCTTTTCAAATTTCACCCCAAGGGCACCTGCCATTGTGGCCATTGGATATCCTGCATTTGGACTCTCAGTTTTCGGGCCGTCCCGCTTCATCACTTCGGCAGAGTGCCTCCAGTTGCATCCTACAATTATGCTTGCAAGTACCATAATCATGCTTGTCAGCCTTGACGGTACAAAGTTCAGTACCTTGTCGCAGTTTGCTCCAAACCAGCCCAGGTTCCTGAAAAGATCAGTCTTGTAGCCAATCATGGAATCTGCAGTGTTTACCGCCCTGTAGGCAAAGGCGCCTGCAAGACCAAAGAATGCAAAGTAGAACAGCGGGCCCGTTATGCCGTCTACAATATTTTCGCTTATGCTCTCAAGTGTGGCAGATATGATATGTTGCCTGTCCAAGTTCTTTGTGTTTCTTTTTACTATCATTGATAATTTTTCCCTTGCCCCGTCCAGATCATTTTTAGAAAGGGAATCCATGATTTGCGACGCGTGTCTTTGCATGCCCTTGATTGCAATCGTAGTTTTTAACAGCAACCCGATTGCAGAAGCAGATGCCGTCAAGACTAGAACTTTGAAAATTCCATTTAGATCAAGATTATCCACGTAGGCAAGCGTGTGATCGACAGAATACGCCAGAGCAACAACAAGCGCAGTTATAGAAACGACGAGAATCACTCCCGCCAGTTTTTCAAAGTGTGGACTGTCTGATCTTGCCAGCGGTGCAAGCTTGCCTATCAGGATTCCAATCCAAGCGGTTGGATGGTACCTATTTTTTGGATCTCCAAGGACTAGATCTAGTGTGACGGCAAACACAATCGAGAATACAAGCATCATCATTATTTCAAGAGATCTCCTATTGCTTTCATGTCAAGACTGGATTTTACAACGCGACTTAAATGCTCTATCTCCCGGTCAAGCAGTTTGACATATTTTGCAGTAAATGATACTTGTTTTGGGTTTGCGTGCAACGAGTCTTCGTCTGGTATGTCAAATTTTAAGAGCGGAACAGTCCCAAGCACAGGCCTTCCTGTCTTGCGTTTTAAAAATGAAAATCCCGGTCGCAGAATCTTGGGATCTCCCCGGAATTTGTTTATCACATAGCCCTTGACGAGCCTCCTGTCTTCAAGCAGTTCCAGCGTACCTACTAGGCTGGCAAAGGTTCCCCCCCTGT
>JAGWGB010000006.1 GCA_028867595.1 Nitrososphaerota archaeon
CCTTCTTTGATTCTCTTGTATCTATATGCCCTCTCACCAAAGTAAATGGCAATAGTAATACCAAGAGAGACTGCAGTTGCGATGAATATTGTTATATCTGCTTCTGCCATGCCAGAGATACTATGTAGCTTGTATAATAATTTTTTTTAAAATTTTTTGAAATTTTATGATACCATGTCAACGATCAAAATGCAAATCTGTTTTGATATCAAATAGTATCATAGAAAAATCTTTTTAGGATAAAATACCTTTTATAGACGGGACTCATCTCTACGAAAAGATGTCGGAAACAATCTCGAGAATGCCATTACAGACAATATCTAAGCACAAATGGCCGCTCGTTTTTGCCGTAGCAGCTTTGGTCGTTACAATGTCAGGATTCACTGCTATGCAAGACGCACAGGCTCAATTTGGCCCAATTGGCAACCTTGCTAATCCACAGAAGACAAATGAAATTCACTGTGGTCAAGCAATGACTCCACCAGGAAATGGAACCTTTGGTGGTAGTGAGGCACCATGTATTGATACTGGAGATACCACTTTCATGTACGCAGCAGCTGTCTTCGTCATGATAATGACTCCTGGAGGTGTAGGTTTCTTGTATGGTGGTACCACACGAAGAAAACAAGCACTTACAGTAATCTTACAAAACTTCATGGTCTACTCTATTGTCAGTGTTCAATGGGTCGTTTGGGGCTATGCAATAATGTTCGGTCCATCTGCTGATCCATACGGTTTCATCGGAAACTTGGATTGGTTTGGACTCAATAACGTCTTTCATAATGCACCTGCCGATGTTTACGCACCAACAATTCCACATTTGGCCTATGTGATGTTCCAGCTCATGTTCGCTGCTATCACTCCTGCACTTGCAATTGCAGGTTATGCTGATAGGGTCAAGATGAGTGCATTTCTAATTCATGTAGTATTATGGACTACATTTGTTTATGACTTTGTGGGACACGCAAACTGGTCACTTGGAAGTCAAGGCACGTCAGTGGGCTGGTTGGCAAAAATAGGAACTGAAGACTTTGCAGGAGGTACAGTCATCCACATTACTTCAGGTTTTGCTGGATTGGCTGCAGCAATGTTCCTTGGAAGAAGAATAGGTTATGGAAAAGCTCCATTTGAACCTCATTCAATACCGCTGATCATTTTAGGAGCTACAATCCTATGGTTCGGTTGGTTCGGATTCAACCCAGGAAGTGCAGGTTTTGCAGGTTTCCTTGAAACTCAAGCATTCCAAAACACAAACGTTGCAACAGCAGTTGCAGCAATATGGTGGCTGTTTCTGGCTTGGGCTCATACTGGCAAAGCAAGTGCAATCGGTGCTTGCAATGGAGCAGTAGCGGGACTTGTAGCAATTACGCCAGCGTCTGGATTCGTCGGTACGTGGGCGTCAATAATTATAGGCTTCGCTTGTGCGACAGTTTGCTTCTACTGTGTTCTGATAAAGAACAGAGCTAGAATAGACGACGCATTGGATACATGGGGTGTCCACGGTATGGGTGGTGTAACTGGTGCACTCTTAACAGGAGCATTCAGTGAAACACGTATCAATCCATATGGCCACAACGGACTGTTCTTTGGAAACCCAATGCAGTTTGTGATAAACTGTGAAGGTGCAGGCTTTGGTGCAGCATGGTCGTTTGGTATAACTTACATCATATGGAGAATCCAGGACGCAATTTGGCCTGGTGGTGTAAGAGTAACTCCAAAAGAAGAAGAAATCGGCTTAGACTTGTCACAAGTCGGAGAACGAGCATACTCGCAATTTGCGGAGTAGTGCTAAGACCCCTCATTTTTCTGTTTATTTTTAATATTTTAGAAATATGAAAAAAGATGAATTTATCTTAGAAACGGTAAAAAGGATGAGAATTGAGACTCAAACATGGTCGATAAATGGTTAGTATTTTGTGGTACGCAGTTTGTTAGTGCTGCAATTGGATTTTACTGGGGATTTGCGGCAAGGACTGATCCACATCATTACAATTTGATCTTCATGTATGTTGGAGGCTTTTTTTTCTCACTTGGTGTATTTGCTATAACAAGATGGGGCTTTGACAGATGGAAATCAAAGCAGAAACCAAGAAAACGCCGATAAAATCATTCGTTTATTATCGTTTTTAAAATTAATTTTTTAGATCAGGTTTGTTTATATCAACCACTAATAGGACTAATCTTGATATTATTTGTCAAAGGATAAAACCTTTCATTTATCAAGAAAGCGACGATACACAATATTTGCAATCATTACTGCAATAGGAGTCTCATTCGCACTTTACAATGCACTGATAAACTATAATTACGTGCATACAAAAGACTGGAATTTTGATTCTTACCAAAATAATACTACACCGTCCGACTTGGCTGCTTTTCAATTAAATTCACCATCTGGACTGTGGACTGTAAAAGCAGATGACTCAGCACCTTCAAAACCTAATGTATTCGCAGTACTACCGGCGGGGAATAGTTCTGGATATCACATGCAGGTGATGCCTGACTCGCCAGAAATATCTGACGCTCAAATTAGTGTGAAACTCAAGATAGTGCCTGGACATCAAGTAGAACAAGCAGGACTAGTGATTCGCTTCATTGATGCGAGCCATTATTTTGTCCTGATGGCGGACCCACAAAACAATCGTGTCTCTTTATGCAAAGCCGACATTCAATTTCTAGTATGCAACTATGAAACAAACGCTCAGATTAGCACTGGACAGTGGCACACACTAGAAGCTACCATATCTTCGGAAGGTATAGGCGGATGGCTTGACGGCAAAGAAATTATCAAAGCAAACAACGAATACTATCAAACGGGACAAGTAGGACTTTGGACTAAGGATGACACTGAAGCCTATTTCGATGATCTCCAAATTAAATACTAACAAGTGAAAATTTTCCTTGTTTTCATTTTACAAAGACAAATTGAAAGTTTAATTAAACGCTAATTAAAAATAAAATTATGTTATTCGGAGTTTTCGCCGTACACAATCCAGAGTCATGCCCGTTAAACAATACCAAAAGCAGGAAAATCTTCTTGGACCTTGAGTCTAAGATGAAAATAAATGCAAAAAAGCACGGTATAACAAAAATCAATGCATTTTACATGTCAGTACTTGAACATGAATGGATAATAATCTTGGATGCAAAAAATGCGCACGATATAGAACAGTTTTGTATATCTGTTGGAATTTCAGCTACTAGTACAGTGAAAATTGTGCCGATAAAGGACTTTAGAGACGTCGCAAAGACGCTAAAATCTTGAATCTGGTAATACTTGGCAGTATAGTCAAGAATTAGTATCGGCAAGTCTTGAGACTGGTGTGAGCTCAAACAAGAACGGGGGGACTGAACGTGTCCCTTTTAGAAGCCAAATGATTTTGGCGTTGATTCCAAGTTTTGTCTCACAAATAATTGCCTTTTACAGAATTAAAAAATTAGTTTATGGGATAATGATTGAAGTTGTAGTCTTTTTCATTGATCTAATTATAACGTCTATCATATCATGGCCTGTTGGAACAATAATTGCTCTGCCTATTACAGTGGGGATTCCAGTGTATTACATTCGCAAGTGGACTTTGGAATTTAATCAAATGCCACGTGGAATGTTCTAAGTCTGAGACTAGTGTAAAATAATAAAATGAAAAGAGAGGGTTGTGATTTTTAAATCACTTGCCACGGTCTTGTCGCAAATGTGACTGCGTATCCAACTCCAATGATTATTGATTGGTACATGATGTTTGTGTATGGAATTGGTTTTACGATTGGGTCACCAGTGACGACTATTGTCTGTCCTGGACCGAGACCTGGACCGATGCTTGCTATGTTAAGCTGCGTATGCATGTGATATACTGCTGGCTCCAAAGCTCTGATTGTGAGTTTGTATGGGACCACACCGTTTGCTGGAATCGTGATTACGTTTCCTGGTGGATCTCTTGCTACAATCTCCCATCTGTTACCTGCGTTTGGAGAGTCACCGTATACTGTGTACCAGCCTCTGAGATCTCTATCTACCAGACTTGTAAATTTACCAGAGTCTGTTAGAGTATCGCCTGTTTGAACAGATTGTTTTGACCATGTCTCATCATCTATTCTAACGAAACGACTCTGCAGCTGTGCCTGTACACCGTGTGCTTCTGCGTGTTGGAACATTTGTGCAAATGATGGTCCAACTGCGCCAAGTGCTACTATCACACCTATTGCAGCCACAATAAACTTCTTATCGACCATATCGCTTAACTAATCCAACTGACAAACAACAATGATATATGTTTTGCCCTGTCTGTACGCGATCGTTGTTGAATGTGAGATGAATTATGATGATCATGGATGTTAATCATGATATTATTGATCTAACATGGCAAATTTAACACAAATATTGGTTATTCAACTTAAGAATTTTATATATTTATAATTTAGAATATGTAATAATTGGATGAAATATTGTAATACTCACAACTGATACTTTAAATAAACAAGAAACAACCTCCAATACATGGCACAAATGCCAGCATTAATTCCAAAAGAAGTTGAAATCCAGAGACTGAAAAAAATCTGGATGATCATCATCGCATTGGGATCTATCGCTGCATCCGTAGAGGTCGACAACTTTGTAGATGGATCTCTACACCAGACATCAATCAGAGACAGTGCCTTCACACCAGCACACTGGTGGTTATACAGCCACTTTATTGCACTCCCACTCGGCTGGGCTGCGATATCGATGTATGACAGAAAGGTACCAATCCTGAGAGGTCCAAACAACTCAATGAACACCGGTCTTAAGATGACAATTCTAGGTTATCTAGCAACCATGTTTACAATCGGTGTAAACGAGTTATGGCACTTCTGGTATGTAGAGGAAATCTTTGCAGTTCCAAACCACTGGATGTTCAACATGGGTGTCGTCGTAGCATTCATGGGCGCACTTGCCTATGTAGTTAGAGTCTACGCACGTCTAGTCGAACTTGGCGCAGAAACACCAGGTGAGAACCCATATGTTGCAGAAATGTACAAGATGGCCTTAGAAGGCAAATTGTACAGCAGATCCATCCCATAAACAAGCGCACAAGCGCCTTTTTTCTTATTTTTAAAGATCTAATGTAAAATTAACCGCTTTATTCAAGAAAAACTTAAAAGCAAATGCCTTTCTAATTAAGCCAAATGACCTTACCAAAAGGATTCGGTTCAGGTGGCGGAGCCTCCAGTTCTGACGTTTCCAAGATGATTGGTAGACGTATTGAGGACCACTTTGGAATAATCACAGGCATGTTTGTTGCCTTGTGGTTAGGTACATGGGGAGGAGTTGCCGTTGCAGTTACGTACTATCCGTGGGCATACCCACCGCCAAGCGCACACTATGCATTAACTGTGCTTACAATCATTGAGGCTATCGGATACATGTTATGTGTTAAGGTAGCAACTGAAGGCACAAGCAAGGCAAAGACATACAATGGCGCTATTGCAGGTGTGATAGCAGCAATATCTGTAGCAGTAATACTGACAGACTGCTTCTTCTTTGGATAGAAGAAACACCCATTCCTTTCTTTTATTAAATACGAGATGTAGCGAAGGCTTTGATCCTGATCTCGTACCTCATAAAATTTTATATACATCACACATATCATTAGTAGCTAATGGTCTGGCTAAGACGATGTACTCACTACTTATTCATAGTAGTGGTAGCAGTCAACTCGACCTTGTTGACAATCAACGCGGGAGACTACATCTTCTACACTGACTGGATGTGGACATCATATGTGATATTCACTTTATCACAATCACTGATGCTCGCAGTCGGTGCAGCATATTACCTTACGTTCACTGGTGTACCAGGAACAGCAACCTACTATGCGCTGATAATGACAGTGTATACATGGATTGCAAAAGGTGCGTGGTTCTCTCTAGGATATCCGTACAGCTTCATCGTTGTACCAGTGTGGATTCCGTCAGCTATACTGATGGATCTTGCATATTGGGCAACCAAGAGAAACAAACACATGTTGATCTTGGTCGGTGGTGTGCTGTGTGGAATGTCAATGTCAATGTTCAACATGGTCAATCTATTGACAATAGATGATCCACTAGAGACTGCTTTCAAGTATCCAAGAACAACATTGCCTCCATACATGACTCCAATAGAACCTCAAGTAGGAAAGTTCTACGACAGTCCTGTAGCGCTGGGTGCAGGTGCAGGCGCAGTTTTGACAGTTACAATGACTGCATTAGGCTGCAAATTAACAACCTGGACTTACAGATGGATGGCCGCTTGGTCAAAGTGGGATTAATCCTCCCTTTTCCTTTTACTTTATTTTACTTGCTATCATCGTGAGATTTACTTCCGTCTCATTTTGATTAAAAAAAACAACACAATGTGTGATCTTTTGTTATCATATCACAGAAAATAATATTCTGGAATTAGCCTGTATTGAAGCAAGAATACAGCTTAATATCATCAGCACCAAAGCCCTTTGTAAAATGGGCAGGCGGAAAAAGACAACTCTTGCCTATCATAACAAAACATGTACCTCAAAAATTTGAGAGGTACTTTGAACCGTTTTTGGGAGGTGGTGCAGTATTCTTCAATCTAGCCTACAAAAGAAGAGATACCAAGTGGCTCCTGTCCGACCTAAATTCTGATCTTGTCTTGTCTTATGTTACAATTAGAGATAGAGTAAAGGAATTGATCTCTGCTTTAGAATCGCACTCTACAAGTTATTTCAAAAATCAAAGTTCATACTATTATAAAATTCGAGAGAGCGAACCAAAAGGTCAGATTGAGAAGGTATCGAGGCTTCTCTTTCTTAACAAAACTTGTTTTAATGGACTCTATAGAGTAAACAGCAAAGGCAAATTCAACGTACCTCTTGGCAAATATGTCAATCCAAATATTGTAAGTAAAGAAAATTTAATTGCCGTAAGCGAAATTCTCCAGTCAAGAGACATATCTATAAAATGTCAGGATTTTGAAGGTGCACTAAAAAATGCCACTGAAGGTGATTTTGTGTACCTGGATCCTCCATATCACCCAGTTAGCGAAACTTCAAACTTTACAAGCTATACAAATGGCAGCTTTGACTATGGTGATCAAGAAAGACTATATGCAAAATTCAAAGCACTCGACAAAAAAGGTGTCAAGATTCTACTGTCAAACTCCAAGTCTGAAGAAATAATAGATCTCTTCAAAGAATTCTCTGATAATGTGATAGAAATAAACGCAAATCGATTCATAAACTCTGTATCGCAGAGAAGAACCGGGCATACTGAGCTTTTAATTAAAAACTACTAAAATTAGTACTTCCTTCTTTAGATAAGGTAAAATCAAAGATATTTTACAGATTCCAAGTGGACAATACGAATAGAAAGGAAATTTTGCGTCTAGCAGAAGCGACAAGTGTTGATCTCTTGGAGGAGAAAAAGTCGTTGCATGACATACTGTTAACATGCAAAAACATTGCAAAAACATTGCAAATTTCTGATGAAAACTCGTGGATAGATCTGGAGCTCAATGGATATGTAGTCAAATACAAAACTAGAGAACAACTCTATGACAACCTACCAAGCTATAGGAAGACAATCTGGAAGTTCTACGATCTTTACGGAAACCCTATCTCACTGCCTGTTGATATAATGAGTATCTTTGGAAAATCCACTGTATACCATTCCGTCAAAGAACTTGAAAATAGTAGCCAAGTTGTAATTGGAAGTCAGCTCTTGGAAACTTTTAACAAATTCATATCTGAACATGGAATGGATTATGCGTCAAAAAATGTACGAATACATGAAGCAAAAATTTCAAAAAACGAGATAAACCAAGTGCTAAGTGGAATTAAGAACAAGGCGCAAGAATTTCTTGATATCGTAATATCACTTCTTGAATTTGATTGATTTTTAGCTGATTTGATGAAAAGTTAATCTTCTTGTTTCACCATTATCTTACCATTGCAAGGGGTTGGTAAGAGGAAGGCGTGAGCTCATTTGGCTCTGTAGGTGGCTTGCTACTTGGAATTTTGGGTCTATTAGCCGCTGCTTATGGGTTGAATTCTACCGTACCTTATGCAAATCATGCATTCGCAGTAGGTGTTGTAGGTGCAGCATCGGGCGGAATTATTGTTTGGTTAAACAGCAGAAAGACGGGAAAAAACATTCTCACCCAACAATATGAAGTAGCATCAACAAAGAATGATTCCACACTGGAACTGATAAAATACAAGAATCTTTATGAAGGATCTCCTGTTATGCAGCGAACTGTTAACACTGACGGAATAATAATAGAATGTAACCAAATGTATGTAAAGAATTTTGGAAACGAAAAAAGTGACATTATTGGAAAATCTCTCTTTGAGCATGTTGCCGAATCCAATAGGGAGAATATGCAGAAAACATTTGAAAACTGGAAGAAAAGTGGCAGGGTTGAAAATGAGGAAATTTGGCTCAAACGAAAAGATGGTAGTACATTTCCGGCCTTGCTTAGTGCAAATAACATATACGACAACAAAGGCAAGTTAATTGGAAGCAACACGCTGATACGCGATATTTCTGAGACCTATCGTGCACATAAAATAGTAGATGATCACGAAAGACAGAAAATCCAACTTGATGAATTAAAGAAGATGGATGCACTAAAAGAAGAATTCTACATGATGGTTTCAAAAGAATGCCAAATACCAATAGAAGCAGTAAAAAAATACTGTGACATCTTAAAAGACTCCGTAGCAGGCAAACTAGACTCCAGACAACTTGATGCAGTAAATGAGATTCACGATAACGCTGGAAAACTGGAACAAATGATACAGGATATAATAGATGTGCAAAAACTCAATAGCAAAAAAATGGAATTCAAAAAAGAGTCGTTACAGGTTGATGAATTTATGCATAATTTGGATGATGCATTTTCTCCAATGATGGAGGAAAAGAAGATCGAGCTTGTCACACAATCCTCTACTAGATATATGCTCAAAAGTGACAAAGCACGTATAAAGCAGGTATTTTACAATTTGGTGCAAAACGCAGTTGATTTTGTACCAAGCCAAGGAGGAAGAATAGAAATATCTGCAAGAGATGAAGGAGATTCCATATTATTTCATGTTAAAGACAACGGAATAGGAATATCTGAGAAAAGAAAAGAATCCGTCTTTAAGAAATTTTACCAAGTAGATCTCTCCTTTAAAAGAAAATATGGTGGAAGTGGATTTGGATTGGTTATCTGCAAAGGAATTGTAGAAAATCTTGGTGGGAAGATTTGGTTTGAAAGCAAAGAAGCCGAAGGGACTACATTTTATTTTTCAATTCCAAAATGATAGTGAAATTATCATAAAACACTATAAGCTTCGAACGGGATTCGATCCCGCGACCTTTACCTTACCAAGGTAACGCTCTACCAGGCTGAGCTATCGAAGCATGAAATGCTCGCCCTTCTGAATCCTTATTAATCTTACTTGGTTTCAAAATTTTTTTTCATAAAACGTTTAATTTCTCCAGACTTGCGCTAATAAAACGCAGGAGTCGCCGAGCCTGGCCAAAGAAGGCAGTCAATGGCCTTTGGACGCGCGGGACTTAAGATCATAAAAAATGGGTGATCCCGTCTCTTAGGGGTTCGTGGGTTCAAATCCCACCTCCTGCACTTTTTACCTTTGATGTTTTATTCCCTTGGAATTTAGAACTTCATACACTTCAGAAAGTGAAAACACATACCCGACATGAACGCAGTTCTTCTCTTCACATAACAAACAGTAAAGCTCACCATTTTGAACTGCTACTTCTGCAATTCTATTTTTGATATTGTCTTTTATCACTACTCGGTTGTCATCAGCTGAAATTTTTTCTAATTTAGGCGCATATCTTGCAAAGGTCTCATCTTTCTGCATCAGATCTTCCATCATGTAAGTGATGTATCCTGCAAAACTGTTGATACCTTTCATTGCGAGATCTTGTTTGTTTTTCCTGTAGATGTCGTGGAATCTATTGTATACTTCTTCTGAAACAGTTATTGATTTGAAACCTGCTTTTGGCAAATTATGTACCTATACCGTACTTTAAAGTACTAATATTTAACGTTTCTGAACGCGACTCTGTTAAGTTCTTGTCAGCTATTCTCTCTGTTAAATCCGTCACTTGCAATGCAAAATTTGGTGTCTTAATTGGTGATGAAGAATATTTCGTAAGAAAGAATTCTTGATCAAACTTAAGCATTTAGTATCAATGATGCGTGTTTTTTATTTACTTTTTCTGTGTTTATACTCTCAATAGTGCGCTTGTAATTCAGACACAAAACTGCACTGGACCATCAGACCATACCAAAGTACCTATTGGCGGGGATCTGTATTTCAGATCCCTGCTGATTTTAATAATTCTATATACCGGCAAAACTAGATTAGAAATTAGTGACGCGAGGATACAATCCAGAGCAAATAAGAGAAAAATTAATTGATGCACTAAGTCAGTCAAAAACTGGTCTTACTGGAATTGAAATCGCGGAAAAACTTCGTGTAAACCGAGTGACAATGGCAAAATATCTCAAAGTTTTTGCTGCTGAAAGTCTCATTAAACAAAAAAACATTGGAAGCGTAAATCTTTGGTTCATTGAGAAAGGTGTAGATCAACTAAGTTTTCCTGCAGATCTCTTTCAGGTAAAAAATCGCTATTTGGAATATGTGCTATCTGCGGCAAGCCAAGAAGTTCACAATCTGGTAAGAACATCACTACATTCCGGCGCGAATCCTTCCAAATTGATAAGTGAAGTCATTGTATCGGCAATAGAGGCTGTAGAAAATTCGTATAAAAATGGGAAAATAGGCAAATCAGAAAAGAACTTTCTTGACGAACTGATTACTTCATCGCTGTATTTGATTAAACTGTATGAAAAAGAAGTGGATACAAAAAAGAATGTAGTTATTCTTTCAACTGATCACAAAAATTCCCTTCTTGCACTTGCTGCTTCTGCCGCGTTTCAGACAGAAAAATGGAGAGTATCGCTTTTGGGAGACATGTCTTCTGCAATAGACGTAATGTTTGATATTGATCTGCAGAGATTCTTAAACAAAGCCTGGCCTAAAAGAGAGGGAATAATGATAATTGTCATATTCTCCTCAACAGAAGGTGAGACCAAATTTTTTTCTCAGGCAGTTGATACAAGTAGAGCAAAGTTTGGCAAGGGCTTGTATCTAGCATTATGCAGTGAAGTTATAAAGAAAACAAAAAACACAGCTGATTTTGTCTCAGATGATATTGAACAACTACTGCAATGGTCTCAAACTGTATTTGAAAGCTCACTGAATTAATGAGACAAGATTTTTAGCACTTTGAATGGAATCTCTGAAAAATTAACTCCTTTTTCAGCAGAAATTAGAAGAACGCTATCTTTTAGGGGGAAACTCATTATGATGACTTTCTCTCTATATGACATTGCAAACTGTACTGGCCCTAGAACTTTGTCAAACTCACGTCTCATTTTTGCTCTGAGAACCAATTCCATGTATAGCATTTCATCATCTCTCGAGTCCTCAAGAGACTTGAGCCCCTCTCGCATCCCTCCGCCAATTAATCTTCCTTTTTCATTTATCAGACCTGCAAATCTTATCTTGGGATCAAGCTCCATCACTTTCTTGCATATTTTTTCATATTCCATTACTTGTCACCCTATTGCCTTGTGCTGAAAGATTGTTTCTTGGCAACAAGGATGATAGCATGTACGACTATTTATCGAGATCCCTTCTCGAAATAATCATAGTTTAAAACAAAAATGGGCCGAATGGGATTCGAACCCACGACCTTTCGATATCTGAATAATTTTATCAGTCGAACGCTCCAGCCAAGCTGAGCTATCGGCCCAAGAAATTTTCCGATTCAACTGTCATTTAAGTCTGCTGGCTTTTCCATTTGATGGAGCAGCCCATGGATGGGTCAAAGTCTTTCTCTATCTTTTTTCCAGCAAGTATTTTCTCTATATTTGCAATCATTGTTTTCTCAGTAGGGGTGTCTTCTGGTTTCATAGCGTTGTCTATTCTACCGTGAAAAACAAGATTTTTGTTATTGTCAAAGAGGAATGGATCTGGAGTACACACAGCACCGTATTTCTTTGCTACTTGCTGCGTTTCATCTACAAGATATGTGAATTTTATGCCTTTTTCTTCTGCAAACTTTTTCATGTTCTCAAAACTGTCATCAGGATAATTTGTCGGGTCATTGCTGTTTATCCCTATCATTGCTATCTTTCCATTGAATTTTCCATAAATCTCATTCATGGCAGATACTTTGGCTTGAACATATGGACAGTGGTTGCACATGAAAATGACTAGTGTTGCTGGATAATCCTTGAATTCTGACAAGGAATGTCTCTTGTCATCAATTCCAAGCAAATTGAAATCGGGTGCCTTGTCGCCTGCTTTTAAAACAACCTCAGACTTGAGCAAGACCATGACAATTTTGATGAATAATATCAATAAAATCTTTGCCACGAAGAGAACAATTAAAATCCACGCACTTTTGAGTTCATACAATGGGCTGGTAGTTCAGCGGTAGAATACCCGCCTTGCACGCGGGGGGTCTGGGGTTCAAATCCCCACCAGTCCATTCCTATTGTTGGTTCAATCAGATCGCTTTCTGAATACAATTTTTGTCTTGATAAATATGGTATTCTTTATAGTATGGCATACAGTGGGCATCATTAAATGACGTGGGATTTTGATTTTGAGATGCTATTTTATCTTGCCATGATTACAGCAGGCTTTTTCATGGCTCCGATGGAATCTACTCCGCCTTATTTTCTTGTTGCAGGAGTTGCTCTTGTTGGGGCAGGCTTTGGTCTAGTGTATCGTAAAGTCAAAAAGAAAAAATGACTCTGACTATGCCTTAAATTTAGATCCTGTTTTTAACTTGGCTGCAAGCTTGCTGAATATCTCGTTATGACTAACGTCTGTAAAGTTTACTGCACCGCCCTCTCTTATTACTTGACGTTCAAACTTTTCCTTTATGGCAAAAGTCACTGAGGAATAATGAATTCTTCCTTTTAGTTTCTCCTGGACTGTAGTCTCAGTATCTGGGAAGGTAGAAAAATGAAATGCAATTCCGCCCGCCCAAAAAATTGTAGGTATACCTCCACCAGCTGATCGTGCAGTCGCAATTACTTGAATAATCCAATCTTCAAACTTTAGCTCAAGCACTTCATGTATGACTAGTTCTTTCCATGGATCTACTATTATCTCCAAATCTAGTTTGAACTCGTGACATCATTTATTTAAAAAGAATGTTCTATTGTAAAGATCGTCCTAGCGTTAAAGGCATTCCTGAAAGATGGATTTAAATAGTATAGCAGGTTGTGATTAGCTAGGTAATTAAGAAATGCAAGATTGGAGTCAAGCAGGCGTATACATACCATTGGCCGTTGGTTTAATCCCCGGTTTCGTATATTGGTGTGTTATCACCGCAATGAAGAAACACAAGTAAGTTACCACCTTTTATTCTTCTTTTTATAATTCATTAAATGTAATTTTTTGGTAAAAGCTTCTCATCCACGTTGTATAGATTATGATATGTCGCATATGATTAATCACCTACGCAGATTTAGGATGTATGAAACTTGCAATCTTCTCTGTTTTGCTGATCATTACACTATTCTCAACTGATGCTGCGTGGATAGCAGATGGAGATATGCAACAACCATGTCAGCCTACTGCAGCACCAGGGGGAGAAAACTTGCCTCAGCCAAGTTCGATTCAAGTTTTTATCTGTTCATCCTACAGCTACAAGGCACCAGACGGCACAACAGTTGTACTTGGCGAGGTTCAGAACAATATGGATACTCCAATAACCGCAGTCAAGGTGGGAATTACTTTTGAGGATGCCAATCATAACGTACTTGAATACAAGACTGGTACAACACTTCTTCAAGTTATTGCTCCGAAATCTCTGGCTCCATTCTCTATATCTTCTACAAAACCTAATCCTTCAATTACGCAGGTATCTGTAAATTTGGCAGGATTTGCACCTGCATCATCAAGAGATCAAGTCCTAGTAATATCTCCCGGATCACTTCAGGTATCTGACAATATGATGCTACAGGGTACAATAAAGAACGAGGGGACATCTACTTCTACTAACACTAGAATCTACTTGCTATCATATGACGCATTTCAAAGAGTAGTTTCAGTTGGTACTGCTACAATACCTATCATTGGTGCAGGCAGCACAGCAAACTTTACTATAGCATCTGCACCAAGCAGTCGAGCTAAAACATTCCAAGTTATTGCAGAATCTGACAGCTACCAATCATTACCAACAGATGTATCTAATATTGTCGCATCGCTTCCAGTAATCATAGGTAACACAAACGTCACAAACCCATCTGGAAGTTCATATTCTTCAATACCAGTATATGCACCAGTTAAGATTAGTAGTGACATGACATACCTTCTCAACAATCCCCAATCCTATGTCTATTATGTGCAGATAAAGAAATTTGGAGGAGAGGTTGCATTTATTGGAAATTCGACTGGTGTATTTTTGGGAGGGACAGATCAAACGCATACCGAGTCTGTATCATGGACTCCTGATACAGCTGGTTCGTATTATGTGGAGACTTATGTGTGGGACTCTAACGGTGTTCCTCTATCCTCTGCAGGAACTCGAATCAATATAGTGCTTGTGAAGTAATAATATCATATAGCACTAATTAACATCAATATCTTGATGAAAAAATATTCATTAGCAGCTCTTGGTGGGACATTTGATCTTTTGCACAAAGGTCACATGGAACTTTTACGTAGTGGATTTGAAATATCGTCCAAAGTGATTATAGGATTAACCAGTGATGAGTTTGCTAAAAGAAAAGGAAAGAAACTCATCCATGATTACGCACAAAGATACAACACATTGGAAAGCACAATCAAGAAAAATTTTCCAGGTGAAAAATACGAGATAAGCAAACTTGAAAATGATTTTGGTCCTGCAGTTTTAGAAAAAGAAGTAAAAGCCTTGGTTGTAAGCGAAGAAACTGCATTTCAAGGAAATGAACTGAACAAGCTACGAAGACAGAGAAATTCGCCCGAAGTGGAGGTAATCGTGGTACCAATGGCCCTTGCAAAAGACGGCAAACGCATATCAACCTCAAGAATTCGAAACTCTGAGATTGATTCTGACGGAAATATTCTTGCTGTTGACAAATAGCTTTCCTATATTTGAGTAATCGCTCTAAAACCCCGCAATGCCTTGTACATCATTGAAAGAAATAACAAATGCCATGCTAGGCAAGATGTCTTCAGACATTGCTAGTCTAAAGGACGGGCTTGATCCTGAAAACATTGCATTTTGGTACAAGAAGGTAATTGCAGAAGCAAAAGATATGGCTCCGCCGTGGCTTGTAGACAAAATAAATGTCAAACAAGACCCTATACTGTATCTCAAGTTTAACTTGGATGTCTCAAAACGAGCAGTGCGATATCTTATGATTGCAATAGCAAATAACATTGATGACATGCCATACTCTACAAAGCTGTATTTTCTTAAAGTACAGGAAATCGTATCTCAAGAAATGGACAGGTCACTAGTGTGAAACTATTCTTTTATTATTTCTACCACGTTTTCAGCAACCGTAGTGTCTAAAAGTTTATCCGTATTTTCTATCACAGACTGGATAAAATCTGCAAAAGACTCTGCCTCTTTTCTATCCTTCAAAAGTATACTATGGGCAGATTTGTCCTTCAGTGATATCACAAGCTCGTTTTCAATTATCTCAAGTATTCCAGTAATGAATGTCTCTTTGTCATCTTTGATGTAGATTAAACTTGCAAGCTTTTGCGCCTCGTACGCATCTTCACAAATTATTCTTTTTTTCATTTCTAAAGACTAGTCAAAGAGAAACTTGTCAACTTGATCCTTTGCTTTTTCTCTTTTCTTCTTAAAATCGGCAATGAAAGGCTTGGTAGCATCCTTTAGGTTGCATTTGCATTCTCCACATAAAAGCTCACCTGACCTACATTTTCTTGCCCGCTCGTCTGATTCTTTTTCTGTATCGAAAAAGTATCTTAGGTACCAGAAAACTGGACAGATGTTGAAGTTTGCTCCAAGTTTTCTTTGCAGGTCTACAGTAGGCTGCCCACCCGTAAAAGTATTGGATATTTTTTTGTCTATTGCCTCATCGGTATCTGTTGTAAATATTGCAGTATCAGGAATGGATGATGACATCTTTCCCTGCATCCCAAGACCTGGCAAGAACTTGGAGTGAATCTGTGTTGGTTTTGGATACCCTATCTTTTCAGCAATATCTCTTGTCACACGCCAGTATGGATCTTGGTCTATTGCAGCAGGTATTAGCACAGGAGTTGGCCTGCCTTCTATAACAGAGGGAAGGAAACATGGAGCAGCTTGTATTGGAGGAAAACCTATCATGCCTATGTTAGTGGAATTTTGGAATCCAAAAACTGCCTTGACAGTTGAAAATGTAATTCGCTTTGCTATCTCAAGTGCTATTGGATAGATTCTTTTGATGTCTTTTGTATCTATCAAAATTTTTGTTTTTTTGGGATCAAAGCCCACTGCGATAATATCGTAGATGTTCTCTTTTGTATACTTGGATACGTCATCAAAAGACTTTTCATCATTGTACAAGAACTTTTCATCGTCTGTTATCTGGAAAATTAGATTTGCGCCAAATTTTTCTTGGAGATACTTGGTAAAAATCCAAGGGAGAAGGTGTCCCATATGGATGGAACCGGATGGACCTCTGCCTGTATATAGATAGAACTTGTTGCCTTTTTCATACTCTGTCAAAATTTTATCAAAATCTCTATGGCTGAAAAAATACCCAAGTTTGATCATCGGGTGAATCTCGCCTGTGATCTTCTCTATGCGTGCCTGTAACTGCTCTGAAATTTTTTCCGTGCCAAACTTTTGGATTAATTTGTCATAATCAATGTCACCTTCTACACTCCATGGGGTTACTGTGAAGTCCTCAGATGACATTCATGTTTCAGTTAGGTTAAGGTTTAAAAAGTCTTTTTGGTTGTTTGTCATAATGTCACAAGTTTTGCATCCGATAGAGCAAAAGATTCTGCGGTCATTACTTGAAAAACAAAACGTGACACCTGAAGAACTAGTAGAAAATACACAGCTGTCTATAGACCAAGTGAGACGAGGAATAGAATGGCTCAAGTTCAAGGACCTGATTCGAGTAACCGAATCGGAAAAAAGTTTTGTCAAACTTGGAGCAAGAGGAAAAGAGGCACTAGAAAAAGGATTGCCAGAAAGACAGCTTGTAGGCTACCTCAAATCGATTCCTGTCTCATCATGCGAAATGAACCAGGCAAAAGACTATCTGAAAAATGAATTTAGTCCAGCAATTGCAAATGCAAAGAAAAACAAATGGATAGAAATTTACGAAAATAGAATCTTACTTAAAGGATATCATGATGCAACTTCAGAAGAGAGAATCATCAAAACTATTGCCTCAAATCCTAATGCAACAGCAGTAGATAAGATAGACGACAAAGAAGCACTTGATTCGCTTAAAAAAAGACCAGGATTTCTTGACTTTGCATCTACCAAGTATACCACTGTAAACATTACTGAAAAGGGAATCTCAGAAGCACAGAACACAAGCCAAGTTGCAGATGATTCTACAAAAAGGGCAATTGATGTAGAAGCACCTGCCCCTATTGCGTTTGCTGCAAAAAGTCATCCATTGGCAGATGTGATAGACGAGGTCAGAGAGATATTTGTCAGCTTGGGATTTGCCGAACTTGTTGGTAACAGCGCACAGTCATGTTTTTGGAATTTTGATGCTCTGTTTATTCCGCAAGATCATCCAGCGCGAGAGATGCAAGATACTTTTTACCTAAAAGATATGAATGCCAAGTCAGTTGCAACTCCAAAACAAATCAAACAAGTTTCCATGGCGCACAAAAATGGATGGCACTATGACTGGAGAGTTGATGCTGCAAAGAAGATGGTTTTGAGGACTCATACCACATGTGTCACTATCAGAGAGCTTGCAGACAAGAAATATGATGAAGCAAGACTATTTTCAATAGGACGAGTGTATCGAAATGAAAAGGTAAGCTACAAGCATCTTGTTGAGTTCAATCAGGTAGAAGGAGTAGTTGTTGGACAAAACGTTACCTTGAGAGATCTTATGGGTCTGCAAATGGAATTTTATCGTAAAATGGGAATTAAAAAAGCCAAATTTTGGCCTACATTTTTCCCCTACACAGAACCGTCGCTACAATCAATGATTTATAATGAAAGACTTGGAAAATGGGTAGAACTTTTTGGCATGGGTATATTCAGGCCAGAAGTTACACGACCTCTTGGCATAAAGAATCCAGTCCTTGCATGGGGTGGAGGAATTGAAAGAATAGCGATGCTAAGATATGGTCTTGATGATGTACGTGAATTATACAATAACAAATTCAGTTGGTTGAGGAGTGTACCGAAATGCCAGTAGTAACACTGTACTTTAACAGGATTTCAAAGATGCTTGGCCGCAAGGTCTCAAAAGAAAAGATCATCTCTACTTTGCCGTTTTTGGGACTTGATATTGAAGAAGAAACATCAGATCACATTAATGTGGAATACAGCCCTAACAGACCCGACTTTTCAACAGATTATGGAGTAGTGACAGGTCTGCAAGGCCTTTTGGAGATAAAGCTTGGAATGCCTTTACTCAAAATCAAAAAGGGAAAGAATACAATAAAGGTTGATTCATCTGTTGGAAAAATCCGTCCTTATGTTGTTGCAATTGAGGCCATTGGCGGAAAGCTAGATGATGAAACAATAAGGCAGATAATAACGATGCAGGAAGACCTACATAACGGAATTGGAAGAAGACGCAAAAAAGTATCTATAGGCATACATGATTTGGACAAGATAAAATTTCCACTCGTATACAAGGCAGTAGAGAGAACTCATCGATTTGTACCATTGAATTCACAAAACGCAATGGCCATATCAGAAATACTTGAAAAAACGGAGACTGGAGTGACGTACAAGCATTTGCTTGAATCAAACAAAGTTCCAATCATAATGGATTTGGCAGGAAACACAATATCCTTCCCGCCTATAATCAATTCAAAACTCACCGAAGTTACATCCAAAAGCAAAAACCTCTTGGTAGAGGTCACTGCCAACGACAAAAATGCAGCAGATGATGTGCTTGCCGTAGTTGCATATGCATTACAAAATGCAGGGTTCAAACTGCATTCTGTTCGCATACTGGGCCCTCGTAACTCTACTCCAAAGTTGGAATCTAGAAAGATGTTGCTTGATCCTGTTTTGGTCAATGGCATGCTTGGGTTGGACTTGACCTTATCGATAATGATAAAATCATTAAGAAAAAACAGACTTGATGCCAAAGTAAAAGGAAAACAAATTCTTTGCCTAATCCCGAGATACAGGACAGACATATTTGGACCAATTGATCTAGTTGAGGAAGTTGCACTAGGATATGGAATTGAAAAGATGGAATATACAATACCGCCCGCAAAATCTGCTGGTCAAAAAAATAAGACAACTGTAGCGTTAGAAGCTGTAAGAGATACAATGATTGGGCTTGGCTGCCTAGAAGTGATGAATTTTGGATTAGTGGGAAAGCAAACACAGTATGACATGACAAAAAGGGACTCGTCTGGCATCATATCTGTGGCAGACTCAAAAAGCCAAGAGCACCAGATCTTGCGTGACATGATTCTTCCAGGACTGATTGATACTTTGTCAAGAAACATTCATGAACCGTACCCTCAGAAAATTTTTGAGACAGGAACTGTATTTCACAGGGGAAATCCAATCCATGAAGAAATTCATTTGGCATGTGCAAGTGCGTACAATGAAGTAAGCTATACTGAGATAAAGTCTGTCCTGCAGTCTCTTTTAAAATCTGGATTTGATATTGCATGCACTACAAAAAACTCGCAGAATTCATTATTTATTGAAGGAAGGACAGCCGACATACTCGTCAATGGTAAGATGATTGGCACGATTGGAGAGCTGTCCCCTCAAGTACTGGATAATTTCAAGATGAGAGTGCCTGTGGCTGGTTTTGAGATAAAACTCACTGGATTAATATTTGACTAGCAGATAATTTACTACGCCCCAAAATGCACGCAGACGGACTATGAAGATAAAATATGATTTTTGGTCCACCCAGCCGTGCGACATGGGCACCCCGGTATGAGAACAAGATGAGGGTTTTGGCTAAAATCACCAATGATTCTCTGTGAGTCAGAACCGGGGAACATTTTATTTAATTTTTTAAAAAATGCTGTCAATCCCAACCATTTCTGTGTTTTTGAATGCAAAATAGTATTTTTCATTGTGTAGCTCTGGCAAATATTGCAAAAGGCGAAAACGATAGATCTATTGATATATTTGCCTTGTATAGATATACTATGGCAACTGCATATGTGTTAATAAATTGCGAACTTGGTTCAGAAGAGGCAATTATTTCGCAGCTGAAAGCAATTAATGGCGTAAAAGAAGTTCATGGCACATTTGGAGCCTACGACATCTTGGCCAAAATTGAATCTCCAACAGTAGAAGCACTCAGGGAGATCATAACTTGGAAAATTCGTAAAATAGAGAAGATTCGTTCGACTCTAACTTTGATGGGAATCGAAGGTCAAAGTTAGTCGCCTTATTTTCCCAACCTTTCATCTTTTCAAGACAAGAATATTTTTTCATGCAAAGACCTTTTAATTGTGCAGTATCCTTGAGCAAACGTGCTTCTCCATTTCATATTCCTCGTAAAGGAAGAAGAACTGGAATCGAGAAAGTGGGAATTCCAGTATGTGGAAAAGATGGCAGATTTTTATAAGACATGGATAGAAAGGACGTTTTCCATAAAGGTTGATGTCAAGTCAGATGAGATGATAGTAAGATCTGGCGGTAGATTCAGACTAATGGATACTCCGGTGATCCTAGAAGATCACGTGAGCAGAGGAGAGGATATTTTTCATTTCTATCTGACATACTTTAGACCTATGTGGACAGACTGTACATGTGAAGGGTATTTTGCAGAAAACTTTGGTATGATATGGTGGCAGAAAAGCCCTCAAAAAGACGATATTAATTTTCTGAGGGAAAAAAACTGTACCAAAGTATCCCATGAACTCGCTCACGAGTTCCTCAGACAATTAAGATACAAAAATTACAAAGAGCTAGTGCACGAAATATGGGACAAGCACCTATTTGCATCTCTGCCTTTTGAGTATTATGATACTAATCATAAAAAGACAGAAAAGAACCCTGTTTTTGCAACGCTTGATACAACAAGCTTGAAACTATGACATTGTAATTTGATAACTTGAATTTGACTTGGCATTAAGCAAGCTAGAACAACTCTGACAAATCTTGTGTTTGAAGAGATTATTCATGTCGGTAAAACGAACGTGTGCCATGTCTGATGGCTCTACAGTGTGATTGCCACACAGGGTCTGCCACTTGCCTGGTGGCAGATAGTGATTCTTTACCACTCCAAAATATCTGCCTCTTTTGTAATAGAACCATCCAAATGTCCTTGCATCTTCCGTGCTTTCCATTGTCATCATGTCGCCAATTTGTAAATAATGATTGAAATACATTGCGTAGCTTTTCTACTGTTTTGCTCTCATAGCATGCTTGCAAATGTTCTAAAAGACTATAAGTGAGTGTTTTAGAGTTTTTTCATGCCTCAATTCGTTTGCCCTGACTGTGGCACGAAAATGTTTCATGAAAACGAAACAACGTTAGATGTAGAAAAACAAGTCCACGGAAAATTCTGTCCTGCTAAGAAGAAGCACTAGCACTTGGTGACAGAATAAATCTTATTTTCAAAACTTGCAGTCTTAAAATCAATCTTATTTTGTGGGTCTTTTTTGCGAGCTTTGCTTAATTTTTCTAGACCGACAAGTGCCTCGCCATCAAATCCCACTGAAGATCCGAACACTCCTTCTGAGAGCTGGTTTCCATGCTCTCCCTTTTTGATGTCATCAACAATTTCATAGAATTTGATTGCCTCTCTCTTTGAAATTGGACCGCCGCTTGATTTGTTAAAACCAACAGCAATGTACATGCCGTTGTTTTTTACTGCTATTGGAACTTTGTGAACCTTGCCCGAATGGCCTGGAATCTTTTCATTTAGAAGGATTTCACATTTGTGAAACATGCTTGAAATATATGCAAAAAAGCGATAATCCGCATAAGTACCGTCAGAATTTTCCTCACAATCGACAAAAACCTTGTGAAGCAGTGCAAGAGCAGCATCGTTCATGCTTTGCAGCCGTTCTTCAATTCTTCCCTTTCTAACCAGGTCAGAATTGCAGTCAGTTGCTATTCTTTCAAGGATGAAAGGAGGCAGATTGTAGTTTTTCAGCGTGGAAACATATGTTCCAGTTTTGGAAGCGCCAAATGTTGGAAAGTTACCACGACTCAAATTTCTTTTCTCCCTTTGTAATAATTAATAGAAATCATCCCCACTTGATCAGTATAATATTGATGCTTTTTCCTTATAACTGTTCTCTAAAGTTAACGATCTAAAGATGGTGGGGCCGACCGGAGTTGAACCGGCGACACACGGGTCACTACAGCTCCAAACTGTACATCATCCTTTCGTCAGTGAAGCTAGTTGAACCACTGGAGCCCTTAGCGGTGATCATGTGATGTATCCTGTCGCCATGCCTGGCTAGGCTACGACCCCACGTTTGGTCAATAAATGCACTTGAATTTTAATTTACTTAACTTCTGAAGATTTATTGCAGCCATGAGAATCTAATTCATTGGTGTGCACGATCTGAATTTTGCCAAATTAACACAATTCTCTTTCATTTGTATCGCACAAAACACAGATGAGGATTCATGGTAAAACCAATAATGCTAATCTTAGGAGCAATCCCAATACTTGCAGCTATTTTCATAGTTGTTCCACAATTGACAAGGCCTGAGATTCCAAGTGCGGCAGTAAATTCCGAAGATGTGATGACGATACAGTATACAAAAGAGCATTTACAAAAGATCTCATTTGGTCTAACGCAAAGCATAGGAGCAGATACTGCCGAAGTCTTGACCATACAAAGTGATGGCTCTACAGTCTACAGCCTTACAAAAAACGGCTATTCTAATCCTGATATAAAGTACCAAATGTCAAAAGATGAATTTGCCCAACTAGAGTCTATGATCAAAGAAACTGGCTTTATAGGCATTCCAAATACCGTATACCAAGTCAAACCAGATGCTCAAAGTTATGAAAAGTACGGCCTACAAGTTACACTCAATGGAAAAACTGTAAATCTACAGTGGGCAGACCAGAACGCAAGCCAAGAATTTATTCCACCTATTATAACTCAAGTACAATCAAACCTTGATAGCATAATCACTGAAATAATAAAATAAATAGATCTCGAAGCGATCAAACTATATGATTCCTCTCTCAGGTGATCTTGGCAATGCAAAAGGAATAGTTCGAGAGAATTTGGGTTCTCTTGAAACTAGAAGAGGTACTTCTACTCTCAAACGTGGTTTTGCTCACATGTTGAAAAATGGTGTTGTAATGGATGTCACAACTGTAGAACAAGCTCAGATAGCAGAAGACGCTGGTGCAGTGGCAGTAATGGTGCTGGACAAGCTTCCATCTGATGTGCGAAAAGCTGGAGGAGTAGCTAGAACTGCTAGCATTAGAATTATTGAAGAAATAATGGACTCTATTACAATTCCTGTAATGGCAAAATGTAGAATTGGTCATGTTTACGAAGCCAAAGTTTTGGAAGAAACTGATGTTGATATGATTGACGAGTCTGAAGTTCTTACACCAGCTGATGAATTTCATCACATATGGAAATGGGATTTCACAACTCCATTTGTTAACGGTGCAAGAAATCTGGGAGAAGCGCTTCGAAGAATTGAGGAAGGTGCGGCAATGATAAGGACCAAAGGCGAGCCAGGAACTGGAAATGTAGCCGAGGCAGTAATTCATATTAAAAATGTCAACACTGAACTAAGGCGCATAAAATCAATTTATGACGCAGGTGATGAGCAAGATTTAGTGAGCGTTGCACGTGAGCTTAAAGTGTCATACTCACTTGTAGAAGAAACTGCAAGTCTTGGTAGGTTGCCTGTAGTAAATTTTGCAGCAGGAGGAATTTCAACTCCTGCGGATGCTGCATATCTCATGACACTAGGATGTGATGGAATTTTTGTTGGTTCTGGAATTTTCAAGGCTGATGATGCAAAGGAAAGGGCTCAAGCTGTAGTGCTTGCTACTACATTCTGGGAAGATCCCGACAAAGTAAAGGAGGCGCAAAAGATGATAGATGAGAGGCAATCAATGTTGGGACTTGACACCAAAAACTTGGAACTTAGAATGCAAGAAAGAGGAAGTACAGCATGAGCGGCATAAGTATTGGTGTTCTTGCTGTACAAGGTGATGTTGCAGAAAACATTTCTGCTACAAGAATGGCAATGGATGAGCTTGGTGTAGAAGGAATAGTATCTGAAGTAAAAACTCCTGAACAAATTTCTGATCTTGATGGATTAGTTATTCCTGGTGGGGAGAGCACTGTAATTGGAACATTATCACTAATCAACGGTTCTCTGAAAAAGATAAAAGAAAAAATTGCTTCTGGCATGCCAGTTCTTGGTACTTGTGCTGGAATGATTCTCTTGTCAAAGAAGGCAAAAGACAGAGTTGTAGGGGATATGGAACAACCTCTGCTAGACTATCTTGATATCAAGATTGAAAGAAATGCTTTTGGAAGGCAGAAGAACTCATTTGAAGCAGATGTCTCGCTTGAAAAGATTGGCATACCAAACTTTCGAGGTGTCTTTATCCGGGCTCCATCTGTAGTTGATGCGGGCAAGACAGTAGAGGTTCTTTCAAAGATTGACGAAAAAATAGTTGCAGTAAGACAGGGAAACATCATTGGAACTTCATTTCATCCAGAACTCACAGAAGATCTGTCACTGCACAAGTACTTTGTCAATCTAGTCCAAAAGAAAAACTAGCCATTTGGATTTTTTCTGATTTATTACTCTATTGAGGACAATTTATATTAAATTCAGATCATTATGAAGATGTTTATTATGAATATAGAGACAACTGCTGAACTTGTTTCTGGAGTCTACAAAAAACTAGAAGATAATATTTCAAAATATAGAAAGATAGCAAACCGTCCGCTGACTCTGGCAGAAAAAATCCTTGCTGGACACTTGGAAGACATAGACGCCGCAAAGAACCTGGAACCTGGCAAATCATATGTATTTCTCAACCCTGATAGAGTGGCATTACAAGATGTTACAGGTCAGATGGTAATCTTACAATTTATGCAGTCAGGACTAAAAAGAGTTGCACTCCCAACAACGGTCCACTGTGATCATCTTATACAAGCAAGAGTTGGAAGTGATGAAGACACTAAACTTGCTTTGGATGAAAACAGTGAGGTATACAAATTTCTTGAATCTTCATCGCGAAAGTTTGGCATGGGATTTTGGAGACCGGGTGCAGGAATAATACATCAAGTAGTTTTAGAAAATTATGCATTCCCTGGAGGATTGATGATAGGTACAGACTCTCATACCCCAAATGCAGGTGGGCTTGGAATGATTGCAGTAGGTGTTGGAGGTCTTGATGCTGCTGAAGTAATGGCTGGGTTTTCTTGGGAACTTTTGTATCCAAAAAGAATAGGGATCAATCTAAAGGGTGAACTAAATGGCTGGACAGCACCTAAGGATATCATACTGTATGTTGCTTCAAAGCTCACTGTTTCAGGAGGAACAAATGCCATAGTGGAATACTTTGGACCAGGTGCAAGAACAATAAGCTGTACAGGTAAGGCAACAATAACCAACATGGGTGCAGAGATAGGGGCAACATGTTCACTATTTCCATACGACGAAAAAATGGACGCTTATCTGAGGGCAACTGGGCGTGAAAAAATTGCTGACATTGCAAATACTCACAGAGAGACGCTTGTTGCAGATCCTGATGTTGAACAGCATCCTGAAAAGTATTTTGATAAAGTAATTGAGATTGATCTATCTACACTCGAACCGTATATAGTGGGGCCACACACCCCTGACCTTGCAAGGCCAATATCACAACTTGCAGATGATGTCAAGAAAAATAATTATCTTGATACAATCTCTGTTGCGCTAATTGGTAGCTGTACCAACTCTTCATATGAAGACATGACAAGAGCAGCAAATGTTGCAGAGCAGGCAAAGAAAAACGGACTAAAGGTGAAGATACCACTACTAGTAACTCCAGGATCTGAACAAATACGTGCTACCATAGAAAGAGATGGCCAGATGGAAACATTGGTACAAACAGGCGCAACCGTATTGGCAAATGCATGTGGTCCTTGCATTGGACAATGGCGAAGACCAGAACTGAAAGCTGGTGAGCCTAACACTATAGTAACTTCGTTTAACCGAAACTTTCCGGGAAGAAATGATGGTAGAAGAGAAACAATGAACTTCATAGGAAGTCCGGAGCTTATAGTAGCCCTTGCACTAGGGGGGAGATTGTCATTTAATCCAATGAAGGACCCAATAACTACTCCAGATGGGAAAAAATTCATGCTAGAGCCTCCAAAAAAGGCACCCGAAGTACCACTCAAAGGATTTCAAAACGTAAAAGATGTTTACGTTCCACCCTCTGAAATTCCAGATCTTGTTGCAATAGCAATTCCGGGAAACAGTGACAGACTGCAAAAACTTGAACCATTTGAAAAATGGGATGGAAAAGACTTTGTGGAATTACCAATTCTATTGAAGGCAAAAGGAAAATGTACTACTGATCATATATCGCCTGCTGGTTCTTGGTTAAGGTTTAGGGGCCATCTTGACAAAATAAGTGACAACATTTTCCTAGGCGCAGTAAATGCCTACAATAACGAGGTTGGAAAAGGAAAGAACCTTCTTACTGGAACCGTTGATACTTTTCCATCTGTTGCAAGAAAGTACAAGGAAAAGGGATTCAAGTGGGTTGTGATAGGTGATAATAACTATGGAGAAGGAAGTAGCAGGGAACATGCAGCCATGTCTCCTAGATATCTTGGATGCGCATCGGTAATAGCGCGAAGTTTTGCAAGAATTCATGAAACTAATCTAAAAAAACAGGGAGTACTTGCATTGACATTTGCAAATCCGGCAGATTATGACAAGATCCGAGAAACTGATAGGATAAGCATAGTGGGTCTATCAGACATACAACCAGGAAAACAGATACATGCTATAATAAATCACGAAGACGGAACAAAAGAAGATCTTATGCTGAATCATTCTTACAACAAGTTCCAGATAAAGTGGTTCCAAGCAGGATCTGCCCTTAACATATTGCGTGAAAAAGAAAACCTGTTGCATTAAGCAACTTAAAATGTTTTAACGTGCTATTGTATGTATGATGAGCCATACATTTGATCCAAACGAACTGTATAACAGAGTGGTTCATTACTATATTGACAAAAAGGGATACTCTAAAGAAAAGGCAAACCAGATAGCGCAAAGAGTTGTACGGCGAGAAACTACTAGAAGAACATGTAAAAATGTAAAATGCGGACACTCGATGGATGATCACATTAGAACAAAGGAGACATGTCTTGTCTTGGATTGTGAATGTAGGGAATTTGTCAGCTAGAAACTTTTAGTACTATCTTCCCAAACTGGGAGCTTTCTTCCATCTTTTGTTGTGCAATCTTGGCATCTTTTAGATCATACACACTGTCAATTATTGGCTTGATTTTCTTTGACTGCATAAATTTGTGCAGTGAAATCAACTGTGTTTTGGTTCCAAGATATGCCCCGATTATACTTGCTTCTTTGCTGTAGAATGCTCGGATGTTTACGTTAGCCTCATTTCCGGTGGTAGTGCCACATGCAATCATTCTTCCTCCTGTTTTGAGAACTTCGATACTGATGGGCCATGTCTTTGCACCCACGTGATCTATTACAGCGTCAACACCTTGGTCTTTAGTGTACTTTAAGGTCTCAGTTGCTACATCTGATTCGTTCCTATTTATGACAAAATGTGCGCCAAGTTTTTTTGCTGTCTTTATACTGTCTCTGTTTGACACAACTGTTATGATTCTGAGGCCAAGTGCGCTTGCAAGCAGTATTGCAGCAGAACCAACTCCGCTGTTTGCGCCCCAGATTAATACAGTATTACCTTTTTTACACTTTGATCTCTCAAGCATATTCCATGCAGTAAGATATGATACATTTAGTGCAGCTGCCTCTGCATCGCTGAACCAATCTGGCTTTTTAATGATATTTTCTTGTGGAACCTGTACTAGTTCAGCATAACCTCCTCGATACTTGCTGAACCCTCCAATGATGGAAAATGATACACGTGGCACCCCGCTTGGTACTGATGGATGCACAACTACCTTGTCGCCTTTTTTGAATTTTCCAAAACTCTCTACAAGCGTACCAGAGATGTCACATCCCAAAATGTGGGGAAATGGTACTTGTTTGCCTGCCAGTCCGTTTCTAACCCAGATGTCAAGATGGTTTACTGCACAATAGTTGATTTTGACCATTGCATGTCCTTTGGCAGGAGTTGGGTCTGCAATGTCCTCATATGATAAAACATCAGGGCCACCGTGTTTTCTGATTACTATTGCCTTCATTTACATGCCTTAACCAAAAATCACTATTAAAGTACATATTTTTGAATCTGGAAAAGAAGCGATTTGTATTTTAAGACTTTAGGTTATGCATTGCCTGCAAGTCTTTTGCGAACTGTTGTAATTCCTGGGGAATATCCATCTCTAAAGTATCTTTCAAAGACAGGTTTTGTTCCTTTTTCTTGTTCCATACATTGGAGTTAAACTCAGTAATCGGTTTTGTAAATCGCGTCCAGTCTTCATGATTTTCTTGCTGGGGAAATTTTTCATTATGGATAGTCTTATCTGAATAAATGGTTTGCCAGAGATAGTCTGTGATAAATGGTGTTATTGGAGCAAGAAGCAGCAACAACGTGGAGAGAACCTTGTGCAGAGTAAATATTGCAGCATTTCTTTCCTCTTCGCTAAAACCTGTGCTATATGCACGGCCTTTCACCATCTCAATGTAATGTGCAGCAAACAGATTCCATGTAAACTCGCGAATACTAGTTGAGGGGACGAAAAAGTTGTAATCATCAAAACCCTTCTTGCACTCGGCTACCATTTTATCTAACTCTGATAATATCCAGTTATCGGTAGGAGTGGTCTTGGCCGACTTGACTATTGGAAAACCTGAAAGAAATCTGGATATGTTCCAAAGTTTGCTTAGAAACTTCTTTGTGGTTTCAATTTTTTGTTCAGAGCATCTAAAATCATAGCCGAGATTTATCTCACTTGCACTCCAAAATCGGAACGTATCTGCACCAAATTTCTGAATTATTGGAAGAGGATCTACAACATTTCCTTTGCTCTTGCTCATCTTTGCACCATGTTCGTCAACACCGTAACCCATAATCCATGCCTCACTCCACGGCGTCTTACCAGTAAGTTGTTCGCATCTCAAAATTGTGTAATACAACCAAGTTCGTACAATATCCTTTGACTGAGGTCTTAATGTTGTTGGATATGTCTTTTTGAAAAATTCGTTATCTCGATTATACTTTGAGACATACAAAGGTGATACACTAGAATCCATCCATGTATCAAACGTTCTCTCCTCTCCAACAAACTCTGTTGCACCACATTTAGTACATTTTGAGATGGGACTTGGGTCCTTCCATGGCTTGTAGTACTTGCCAGGCTCTGGCACGTGAGGCTCAGAGCATTTTTTGCAATACCATATGGGAATCTCTGTTCCGTAAAACCTTCTTCGTGAAATGGGCCAATCTATGGTTATGGATTCTAGCCAGTTCATGAGAATCTGTTTGTGCATTGATGGATGAAATATGATCTTGGAGCCAAGGTCCTTGATCTTTTCTACGGATTCTTTTTGTTTTAGGTAATATTCCTCCATTGGGATTATCTCGATTGGAATCTTACTTCTCTCGGAAATTGGAGTTCTGTGATTGATGTTCTCGATTTTTTCTACCAAGTTTTGGTTTTGGAGATCTTCGATTATCTTTTCTCTTGCTTGTTTTACCTTGAGTCCTGCATATGGACCAGCAACTTCGGTCATCCTTCCATTTTTACCAATGGCTACAATTTCTTCTAGCTTGAGCTCTCTGAACAAAGCCACATCGTTTTGATCACCATAGCTACAAACCATGACTGCACCTGAACCAAATTCCTTCTCTGCTGAAGGATGTGTCTTGATCTGAACTTCTCTATTTATCACAGGAATAATTGCACTCTTGTCTATGATGTCAGAGTATCTCTCATCTTCTGGATTTACAATAATTGCCTGACATGCACATAAAAGTTCAGGTCGTGTACTTGCTATAATTAGAACCATATCAGAATTTTTTATCTTAAATTTCATGTAAACAAGTTTAGTTGGTATGTCTTCGTAAATTATCTCAGCATCTGCAATAGTAGTGCCAGTTACCCAGTCGTAGTTGTTTGGTCTATTTGCAATGTATACCAATCCCTTTTTCCACAACTCTATGAATGTGGCTTGTGTAAGGGAACGATATTGCTCTGAATCTGTTCTATAATACTCTGAAAAATTACCGCTTAGACCCAAACTCTTCATTATTTGGATCATCTCTGCTTCAAGATCGTCTAATGCTGTAGAGCATAACTTTAGAAATTCCGCCCTGTCTGTCTCATGCATCCTTATGTTGTGCTTTTTTTCTGTGTACATCTCAACAGGTAAACCATTTCTATCAATTCCTATGGGAAATAGTACATTTTTTCCTGTCATTCTTGCTGTTCTTGCAATCATGTCTATCTGTGCATAATGTGCGGCAGCTCCTATGTGCCAAGGCCTTCCGGATGGGTATGGAGGAGGGGTATCAATCACAAAAACCTCCCCTTGTGGCTTGAATTCGTATATCTTCGAATCTTCCCATTGTTTTAAAATCTGTTTTTCAATCTCGGGATTCCAAGCTGTTTCCTGTATTTTTGGTTCCATGTCGCTATGATCTTGGAATCTGCGAAATAATATGAGCTCCCTTGTTGTATCCTTCGTAGATGTATACTCCAACTGCTTCTATGTTCTTTGGCATCTTAGGAACAAGGAGCTTTATTATCTCAGTTGACAGGTTTTCAACTGTAGCTTCGCCTTCTAACAAATATGTGGTATTCTTTGGCATCTGCAGATCGAATTTGCCTTTAGGCCCATCAAATGCGATGTTAAAATGCAGGTTGTCTTCTTTGACAAGGTATTTTTTGTTAATGAAGAACTTGTGGTCCAGAATTGAAATTACTTCTTTGATTATTTTTTTTGCCTCTCCAAAATCAACAAGTAAGTTATTTTTCATTTCACCTACAAGTTCTACCATGACAGATGATGTATGACCATGAAGAATGGAACATTTTTCCACTAGTGGTAGAATATGTGCATAATCAAATGCAAATGAAGGATCTTCGATGAATATTGAACCCGTTTGAACATCCTTTGTTTTGTAAAGTACTATGTCATCAAGCTCCTTTAGCTGAGCCGCAAGTTGCGGATGTCCAATTGCAATTAATTTTGTTTCTTGGTTATCTTGTTTTAGTTCTTTGTACTTTACAATGTCTTTTTCATCATCTATTACCTCTATGAGTCCTTTCTCGGTCTTAAAATCAACATGAGTTTTTTTTCCATTTTTTAAAGTGACACTATGATTGTATTCATATTCTATGCCAAGAAAGGAGAGCATTTCAGCTATGGAAAGCTCTGTTCTACTCATCATGAGATTTCCTTTTTTATCGATATATCGAAAATCTGAATCCAGAATTGCCGAGCCGCTTGGCATTTGAAAAATTTTAGATTATCCGTATATAAATTCTGTACAGGCTATTTTTGTTAGTAAAGCACTATTTTGCCAAAGAGTTCAAGGTTCTTGCCAGATTGATATCATTTTGTGTTATCCCGCCTGCATCATGAGTTACTAGCTCCACTTTGATCTTGTTGTACACGTTGAACCACTCTGGATGGTGATTCATCTTTTCTATGTTGATGGCAGCCTTGCTCATAAAACCAAATGCCTCCACAAAGTCTGCAAAAACAAAATCTTTGTGCAGCTTGCCATTGACAACACTCCATCCTTGTAAGTTCGCCAACTCCTTTTTGATTTGTTCATCAGTTAATTTGATTAATGTCACAATTTTTCCTAGCGAACCCTATATTTAACTCTCATAGAAAAATTAGTTAGTGAAAAAATGACAAACCTTGTTACGAAATTGCACGAGCAGGTAATTCTTGCAGTAAAAAATACCATCACATCGCAAAAAATTGGTATCGCCTTTTCTGGAGGAGTTGACAGCTCTCTTTTAGCAAAAATTTGTTCTGATCTTGGATTTGATGTGACATTATTTACAATTGGATTTGATGGGTCCCATGATCTTGAATTTTCAAAAAAGATTGCTACCTTGTTAAAATTAAAACATTTTATCCACATTATATCTGAAAAATCATTTCCAGATGTAGCAAAAAAAGTCAGACTAGAAATAGAAACAGACAATCTCTCTTGGAATGAAAACTGTATAGCTTTTCATTATGTATCAGAGCTTGCAAAAAAACATGATATTGCAGTTGTTCTCACATCCAACGGAATAGATGAGCTCTTTTGTGGATACAATGCTTACAGAGATGTTGTAGAGAATGGAGAGAAGGCAGTAATGGATCTCATGGAATCAAAACTTGAGAATGAAATTAAAATGATGAAAGCAGTAAACAAGATCTCTTCAAAATTTGGTGTAAAAATAGCACAACCATTTCTTTCAAAGGACTTTATTGTTTTTGCAAAGCCTCTTCCGATAGAAGAAAAAATAAAAAATAAAGATGATCTGGAAAGAAAACACATCATTAGACAACTAGCATTATCAATTGGAGTGCCAAGTGATTCTGCATTGAAACGAAAAAAAGCGCTACAATACGGCTCTCTTATTCACAAAAACTTGATCAAAGTCAGGAAAACCTAGAACACGATTTTTTGACTATGTTGTAGACATTTCCAATTATCTGTTCAGATGCGCCAAGGTGATTTTCTGGAACAAATATTTTGTCTATCTCTTCTTCTGTCAGATGTGATGAGATTGCGTTATCGCTCTTTACTGCATCTCTGAAATCAATTCTGCTCTCAGACGCAGCAAACGCGACACGTTGTATATCTCTGTAGGCCTCAAATCTTGGAACTCCTTTTTTTATCAATGCCTCTAGAACAAACTCGGCAAAGATTTGGCCCATGGTAAACTCTAGATTGTTCCTTATTCTCTCTTCGTTGACATAAAGCTCTTTTAGAATTTTTGTCATTGCTTCAATCATCTCATCGAGCAGGATGGAAGTTGTGGGAAGGATGAATCTTTCATTGGCAGAATTTGAAAGATCTCGTTCGTGCCAAAGCGGAATGTTCTCAAATGCCACCGAGAGTTGACTACGCAATAACTTTGAAAGTGACGTGACACGCTCGCTTTTCACCGGATTTCTCTTAACTGGAACTGCACTGCTGCCCATCTGTCCCTTTCTGAATGGTTCTGCTACTTCGCCTATCTCAGTTCTCTGTAGATTTCTTATTTCAACAGCCAACTTTTCAAGCGTTGAACCAATTAATGCTACAGAAAAGACATATTCTGCATATCTCTCGCGTGGTACTACTTGGGTTGTCACATCTGCAGGAAATAATCCGAGTTTTTTTGCAACTCTTTTTTGAACTTCCAAGGCCTTTGCTCCCATAAGAGAGCCAGTTCCAACTACTCCTAGAGTTTTACAAATTAAAATTCGCTTTTTTATCTCTTCAATTCTTTCAATGTGTTTTGACATCTCAAGAGCAGAATTTGCAAATTTTAAACCAAATGATATTATGCTTGCGTGTTGACCATGAGTTCTGCCTACTGCTGGTACGTTTTTGTATTTTTTTGCCATTTCTGACAAAATCATTGCCATCCTTGCTATCTTAGGCTCTATGATACGTATGGCATCTCTCATCTGCAAAGAATTACTTGTATCAACAAGGTCGTTGCTTGTCAGGCCATAGTGGATCCATGGCCTTGCAGAAGCCTTGCATGTTTCGCTGAGCGCTTCAACCAAAGCTGCTGTATCGTGATCACTTTTTGCTTCCAATTGCTTTACTCTTTTTACAGTTATCTTTCCTGACTTTGCCATCTGTGCAATGTTTTGAGCTGCACTTTTTGGTATCATGCCTATTTCTGATTGGGACAGAGCTACTGCAGCTTCAATTTCTAACTGATATGAGATCTTTTTTTGATCATCAAAAATTTCCTTCATGGCATCCGTTCCATAACGACCGGAATCAATGGGTAGTATTGGCATACCTAAAGGAAACTATACTCGCAAAATAAATCTACTTGAACAGACTGAATCTATTTTGTATTATGCCATCAATTTTTTTATACTAATGTATGGACATGAATATGTGGCTGACACCAAAAAAGAGGAGAAAAAAGACCTAGACGTAAATAATGTGGAAAATTGTGATATTGCAGATACTTCTCTTGACGGTAAAGGGCTACACGACCTATATCGGCATACTACCAAGCTAATAAAATAGAAATCAACACCTATTCCTTCTCATGATTTAAATTGTGCCCAAATGCCTTTTTTCGCAGAAAGAGATGACTTCGTTAATTCCAAAAAAAATAGGAGATATGGAATATCGCATCGAAGCTGATTCTTCTAGAGGCATGAGGGTTCCTGTTACAATCTATGCAGATGAAGGATTATTGCAAAAAATGATGACTGATAGAACTCTCACTCAAGCTATAAACGTTTCAACATTACCGGGAGTTGTAAAACACGTAGTGGTACTTCCAGACGGTCATGAAGGATATGGATTTCCTGTAGGTGGCGTAGCTGCAATGGACGCAGAAAAGGGAATGATTAGCCCTGGAGGCGTAGGCTATGACATCAATTGTGGTGTACGGCTAATTCGAACGAATCTAAACGAAAAAGACGTACGACCAAAACTCAAAGATCTAGTGCTTGAACTTTTCAAATCTATTCCTTCAGGAGTTGGCTCAAAAGGTGCTGTAAGGCTTAGCTCATCTGATCTTGATGAAGTGCTTGTACGAGGAGTGCGATGGGCTGTAGATCATGGATATGGATCAAATGATGATGCTGATGTATGTGAAGAAAACGGGCAGATAAAAAATGCAGATCCAAGTAAAGTTTCACAAACTGCACGCAAACGGGGTTCTCCGCAACTAGGAAGTCTGGGATCAGGAAATCATTTCCTTGAGATTCAGCGTGTAGAGCAAATTCATGACAAGGAAGCCGCAAAGAGAATGGGAATTTACAACGAAGGACAAATTACTGTGCTTATTCACTGCGGCTCGCGAGGATTTGGACATCAGGTATGCAGTGACTATCTTAGGACATCTGAGCAAGCACTTCAAAAATACAAGATAAATCTAGTAGACAGAGAACTTGCATGTGTGCCTAATTCTTCTGAAGAAGGAGAGTCTTACAGAAAAGCAATGTTTGCCGCATTGAACTTTGCCTGGAGTAATAGGCAAATGATCACACACTGGACAAGAAAAGCATTTGAACGAGTTTTCAAACAAACTGAAACCGACTTGGACATGAAACTTATCTACGATGTAGCACATAATATCGCAAAAGTGGAAAAACACAAAGTTGATGGTGAGTTACGTTCACTAGTGGTTCACAGAAAAGGTGCAACAAGGGCATTTCCAAAAGACAGAGAAGAGATACCTCAGAAATATCGAGACTTGGGACAGCCTGTCTTCATTCCAGGTTCAATGGGAACTGGCAGCTGGATTCTTTTGGGAAAACCAGGTTCGATGGACTTGAGCTTTGGTTCTACTGCTCATGGGGCAGGTAGGATGATGTCAAGGTCTGCCGCAAGACGCAGTTTCACTGAAAGTCAAGTTCAAAAATCTCTTGGAGACAAAGGAATTTTCATAAAAGCTCTCACTAGAGAAGGCGTCGTAGAAGAAACACCAGAAGCATACAAGGATGTTGATGCAGTAGCTAATGTGTCTCACGAACTGGGAATAGCAACCAAAGTGGCCAAACTTGTTCCTATAGGAGTGATCAAGGGATGAGCGAGGAAGACAAAGAACTTGAACTTTTAAAAGCAAAACGACTACGCGAAATGCAAGAAAACATATCTCAAAAACAGAAAATTGAGGAACTAAAGACAAAGCCGAAACAGACCACATCTGTATCCCCGCGTGAGATAGTTGTCAAACAACTGGGATACAGGGGATTGGAGGTGCTTGAAAATGCTGAAGCGCAATTTCCTGCAGAAACTAGGATGGTTATAGAAAAACTTGCGGAATTGATACAGTCAGGTGACGTAACTGAGATAATTGATGGTGGAAAACTGCTTACTCTTTTTAGGTCTGTAGGAATACGAGTTAAAGTGCAAACTACAATTAAGGTTGAACAAGATGGGAAATTGGTATCTTGGTCAGATAAACTAAAAGGAGAATCAAATCTCGGTAACCAAGATACTATGGAAAACAATTCTAGCTTATAATATTAAAAAATCAAATTTTATAAATCCTAGAACAAAACTAAAAGAATGAAATGATTCATTTTGTACATTTTTGGAGACATCTAAAATGAGTGGAAGATCAACCCTTTTGGAAATTGCAACTACTAATTATGAGACTGACATAGGACTGATCACTTCTGCAATGAATGACTTGCAGTCGCTATGTGAAATAACCGATGGGTTTCTTATTAGTGAACCTGTGCATAGATTTGGCTGGACTTTTTTTAAAATATTATTGAAAAGTTCTCTCTGGAATGCTATGCCAATAAAGCTTGGAGAAAAGATACAATCATCAAAGGGAAAAAAATACGAAGAAAAACTTGTCAGCTTTACAACAAGTTTTTTTGAACAAAGTGGTGCAAAAGTAAAGGTAAAATTTCTTGAAGTCTAGACTCTTCTTCCTCTTTTACCGCCCTTTTTACGGGTAGTATCATGAGGAATTGGTGTTACATCATCAATTCTTCCAATCTTAAATCCGCCTCTTGCTAATGCTCTGATTGCTGCTTGTGCTCCAGGTCCTGGCACTCTAGAACCAACTCCTCCAACAGCTCTTACTCTGATGTGAAGTCCTGTGAAACCTTTGTCATGAGCAGCCTCTACTACTGCTGCAGTAGATTTCATTGCAGCATATGGTGACGATTCGTATCTGTCTGCGTTTACATGTCTGCCACCAGAACTAATGGCTATTGTTTCGCCACCAGAAACATCGGTGATATGTACAATGGTATTGTTATAACTACTGTATATGTGAGCAATACCCCATTTCTCCTTAGCTTCTTGTTGTTCTGACAACATCTCAGAACTCTATAACGGGTTTAAAAAACATTGTGTGCTTAGGCATGAATAGGTTCCGTTTGGAAGAATAACACAGTAAGAAAGTTACACCAATTTTTTAAAGTTTGAAGAATGAATTAGGGTGTATTTTGAAAACTAAAACTATTGTTCGGATTTCTACGTTGTCACTTCTTGTGATTGGTGTAGTCTTTGCATTCTTGTTAATTTATGTAAGACCCACAAGTCAAGGACCGATTCCAGAACTCGTAGATAAGAACACGCTTATTATAATGATGAAAAAACTTAACCCTGATCTGTCCAGCTATGATCTCAACAACATGGAATTGTTACACATACATAAAACAGGCCAAGTCTATCTAGTTAACCAAAACACGCTCCGAGATACAGATTTGTACCAAGAGAATCTACCGAACTATCCACATGACCAATACGTGTGGAAAGTACCGCTCACAGAAGATGCAAGTGCTGGAGGGCAGGTCGGCAGTACAATTTATGATGCATCGAGCGGAACAAGACTTGGTAATGTTTTTCCCAGTGCCGATTGTCCGCTAGGAGGTCACGAACAATCAAACTATGGACATGAAATAGTTTACTTGGTCTACTATGCAGTATTGACAAATGGCAAAATGTCTTATGTCGACCCAACACTCAAAGGCACTTTTCTTGGAAACGAAGCAGAGTTTGAATTAATCAACAAGACGCAAAACTTTCCAGAAGTGTCGATGATGATGCATATGTATAGCCATGTATGCGTCAATTCGTTTCCAACTGATTGGTACCTCAAGAAAGATCCAAATTTTCCTAGTAGCAAAAATGATGTAGAATATCTAGCCATGGGCAGAGGAATCAACAACCAGATAATCATTGTAGACAAGTTTGATTCTGAAAACAGAAACATAGGGAGAATACTTTATTGTGGAACCGATGCGTCTCCTATATATCATGCAAGTATGAGGGAAGTTTTTGCTTGTTTTAATTCCACGTCTTCCATTGCTTCATAGTTTCAAGTTTAGACCACTGGATTGCAGTTGACTAAAAAACATTGTGAGCCTAGGCATGAATGGAATTAGTTTTAGAAGAATGTTAGGTCGGGAATCTACGCCAGTTTTTTAAATTATTATTAGGAAAGAACAGATGTGCGAACTGCCTTCAAAGTAGGCATAATTTTGATAGTATGCGGAATTATTTTTGGAGTTTTTAACTATCTTGTTTTTATAATAAATGGAGGAGGATCTTGTGTTGAATCATTTACCCTCTTTATGAAATCTAATGTAGCTATAAGAGATCGATTTGGATTTCCCTCAGTCTATGTTTGTCTTAGCAACCCATTCTACATCTCTGATGTTTCATTATCGTTGGATATTGTCATCACATTAATTGGAATCGGTCTTGTATACTATTCTTTTTTGAGGAGAGGACAAAATCAACCACCAATTAACAATGTCAAAAATCAATCATAATTTTACTATTTTAGACCACCGTATTGCAGTTGACTAAAAAACATTAGGATCTAAGATGAACCCAACCACATCTTTTGAGAGTTTTTTCTTGTTTTTTATCGACAAGAATGACATTCTTGCCATTGGTAACGTATCCTATCTCAAAAAGTGGCACGTTAAGCTTTTTTGCAATATTTCTGACCATGTGTAGATTCTTTTTAGGTACTGTAGCTACCATCTCATATTCTTCACCGCCACAAAAAACAAGGTCTACTAGACTAATGTTCTTCTTTTTTGCAAACTCTTCCACATCTTTTTCAGTTGGAATTCTAGTCACAAAAAACCTCTTTTTGCTCAGTTTGCTCATGTCATTTAGCGTAATGGATAGGCCATCGCTTGAATCCATTGAAGATGAAAAATACCTTGCTGCTTTTAGTCCAAACTCCAATCTGGGCGTTGGAAGGAAAACAGATTTTTTGCATTTTTTAACAAATTTTGGATCTGCCTTTAGTTTTCGGAGTATTATCTTCAAACCTGATGAAGAATACCCGAAAGGTCCTGAAGTGACTATTATGTCGCCTTTTTTTGCTCCACCTCTTCGTACTAGTCTATCTCCAACTCCAAACATGGATACATCTATGACAATCTCTTTTCCCTGGTTTACATCGCCGCCAATTATTTTTACAGCAAATTCTTTGGAAGCTTTGGCAAAACCTATTGCTAATTCATTTATCATTTTTCTGGTAAAACCTCGTGGAATGGCAAGTGAGATGATGGCATATCTTGGTTTGATTCCCTTGCACGCAAAATCGCTAACACATGAAACTAGGCTTTTTCTGGCAACTTGATACAATTTCATGCCAGCCGGAACATCTGTGCTTTGGACTAGCATATCTGATTTGACTAGGAAATTTTGATTGGAGATAGACAAAACTTCCAAGTCTTCTGGAATAAACTTTGGTCCTTGCCCAAATCGGGACTGGAATATCTTAATGATTTCTATCTCGTCTGGCTTCTTCATAGCTCTTAGTAACCAGCTTGGTTATGCCGTGTTCGATGTTTTTTATCTTCCTTAGATTGTTTGATTCTGTAGAAACTCTAATGCTGTGCTCTGTATTTGATTGTCTCACTAAAACCCAACTGTCTTCATCAATTATTGCTTTGATTCCATCAATCGTAATTATATGGCTGAATTCCTTTTTCATTTTCTTGGCTAGTATCTCAATTGTCTTTTTGTGAAACTTTGAATCAACTTTAATCTTATTTCTTCTCTGACTGTATCCTTCCATGAATTTTATAATGTCTGAAAAATTTGCTGTTCCAATCATTGATGCAATAAAGCCACTGGTAAGTAACCCATCTCTGCACATGTTGAATTCAGGTAAGATAAAACCTGCACTGCTTCCTTCTCCCCCCGCTTGAGATTTTGTCTTTAACATCACGTCAACAACATTTGCTTCTCCGACTTTGGATCTTTTTACTTGTCCACCTTCACCATTGATGAATTTCTCAATTGCTATGCTTGTATCGATGCTTAAGACAAACTTTTTGTATCCAATTTCTAGCGCTTTTGCAACTCCTAGTCCTAGTGTGACGTCTGGTGTTTGTTTCTTGCCGTCTTTGACAACTACGAGCCTGTCTCCGTCCAGGTCGAATGCAAATCCAATGTCTGCATTCTTGGACAGTCTTGTCAGACCCGATAATCTGTCTGCAGTGGGATCAGGCCCACGCAAAGACTTGCCTGGAACGTGATTGATTTTTTTTACCTTACATCCAAGTTTCTCCAAAAGCAATGGAGCTACCTCAAACGCTGCTCCTCCTCCCACATCAAGTGCAATCTTTGGGTTGCCCTTGACTTTTCCAACCAATTTCACAGCTTCATTAACATATGTAGAACCAATTTCAGATTCCAGACCTATAGGTCCTTTTGGAAATTGTTTTTCTTCAAGTAAATGTCCAAGTTCTGTTTCATTGATGCCTCTTCCATCTATGATAAATTTTAGGCCATTCCATTCTAGAGGGTTATGAGACGATGTTATTATCAGGCCTGCTCCGTACCTTCTTGACTCTCTGAATGCCACTGGTGTAGGGGCTATTCCTAGATTGTAGACTGAGATGCCTCTTTCCATCAATGATGCTGATGCCACTTGAGAGAGAATCTCACTTGATGGTCTAGTGTCACGAGCCAAGATGCATTTTTTTGATTTTATAAGATATGAAAAATTACGACAAAAATGTATTATGTCTTTGAGATTAAGATCATCTGCAAAAATTCCTCGTACTCCAGAAATTGATATTTTCAATGTATCCAAAGCACAAAGGCTTTTTATAAACTCTGATGGCATTGCGAACCAATGCCTCGATAGCTCAGCCTGGTAGAGCGAACGCCTCGTAAGCGTTAGGCCGCGGGATCGAATCCCGCTCGAGGCTTTTAATGTTAAACTGTATTCAAACTTGTAATTGTTTTTTCTGTAACGTTATGAAAAATTCAAAATTGTTTGTTATTTTCTTGTACGTCATCAAGAGTTTCTATATCTAACTCCAACTCTTTTGCAAGTCCTTTCCACCATGCTGATACTTCAGTCACAATACTCCCCTTATCATAGACCAAACTACGTCCTTATAGATCTGTCGGTTGTTTTATACTAAGGCGTCTTTCTGTTTCTGATCCAACAACTTGTTAGTCTCAAATTGTTTTCTGTCATTTGTCACAGTCAATCTAAAAGATCATTTCTGTATGACAGAAAATCAAAAGGCAAAAATATTTTATAAATTGAATTTATTTTAAAATTAAAAAGTATGGAGAATTTTTTAGAGGTCCAGACCGAAGGAATCGGCTAGACTTTGGAATTTTGTGTATGTCTCTAGATATTGCTTACCTTTTGGAGTTATAACAAATGTATTTTTGCCATCAAACTCTATCTTGTTTATAAGGCCTGCTCCAGTAAGGTTGTCGATAAATTTGGATAGTCTTGAATGTGATAAGTTTGCCTTTGTTAGAAGTGCTGTTACATTAATTCCACTGACACCACTTTCTTCTGTGACAGTGAGCAGATCGCATACGATCTGCATGCTTGTTCTGTATACTACCATATTCGGTACTTATAAGGCCGAGGTGATATAAGGGTATTACTCCTTTCTCACAAATGTTACCCTCAAGCACTCAATGACATAGATTTTATCTCTTTTTGGCATAGTGATAACATTGGATTTTTCCTGCATAGAAGGGTGTTCTAAATGCTGTATTGAAAGAGAATACTATCCATCTGTAAAGTTTGGAAAAGTTGGCGTCTTGATATTGCCTGACGAGAAGCAAAAAATAGAGTCTTTTGCAAAAAAACACTCTGTCAGTGTGGTAATTCTTCCTAGGATAGGAATCTCTGAAAAAAACACCAAACCTGATGAGATTCTTGCATACCAATTAATGGGAAGCGAGTCTAATGGAAATACGTGCCCTTTTCTTGATACTGAAAGTGATAGCAGATCCCCGCACGGAGGATACAAATGCAAGATATATCAAGATCGGCCACTTGCCTGTAGGGCATATCCATTGATGGAATCTTCGCCACCGATTCTTGATCCTAAATGCAAATTCTGTGAAACATGTTCTACAGTTGATGGAAATATCAACTCTGAGCTTGAATCTCTTGTTAAAATAAAGAACAAGATGGAAACTAGTGCACGATACATATGGCGTTATGCTACTGGAATAGGAGAATTGTCTGACAAGTCTGAAATCAAAACTGGTTGGTTTTTAGTTTGATTTGTTGACTCTTTCATGAGTGCCTGGATAATATTCTGAAAGCTTTTTGGAGTAACACTTGCTGCATAAAGATCCCTTGATGCCCCATGCTTCCATAGGTTGGTACGTGTGATCTAGAGTACCATTGCAGATTGAACATTTGTTACTTGTTTCTACCACGTTGTTAAAACTTGATTTTTTCGTTATAAAAACGTACTATGTAATACTTGAGAATATATCATAATTACCTTTGTTTTTTAAGAAATCCATCTTTTTTGGTAACATTGTAAAAGTAACAAAATGTGCATGGCAATATCATGATAAAAATGATGATCTTGGCCCAGTTTTTGATTATTATAGGTATTGTGCAAACGAGGCAATCCGAATTGGCATTGAAAAGAAGATTACATCAAAGTTCAAACTATATTACCAACTGTATCACAAATTACGTTTAGATTCACAATTCCATTGCAAGCATGTCTATGGTGCACTAGAATGCGCTGCTTCCAGGCTAAAGATATACAAAAAGACACTCAAGAAGAAACCTAATGCCAAAAGACCGTATATTTCAAAAAATCATTTGATACTTGATAATCAGTCATACAAGATCGAGAAAAATATTGTTAGGATTCCAACGGAATCAGGAAAATATGTATTCATCAAACTAACTAATTATGTATATAAGAAAATCATGGATACTAAACTCGGCAATATTACTATTACCGATGACAAGATAATCATTTCATACTCGAGAGATATCAAAGAACAGAACCCAACTAATTCTGTGGGAATAGACAGAAACTTGGAAAATGTTACAACGTATAATTCCCAAGGAAATTGTATTGTTTATGATCTAGCAAAGGCGCAGAGAATTGTTACATCTTATTGCAGAATAAAAAGTAAATTCAGACGTAATGATTCTAGAATACGAAAAAAGATATTTCAAAAATATGGTAAACTACAGAAGAATAGGGCTCATAGCATTTTACATTATACTTCAAAGAAGATTGTATCTGAAAATTCTGGAATCATCATGGAAAATCTAAAAGGAATCCGTAAACTGTACAAAAAGGGAAACTGGCAAGGAAGAAAACACCGACAAAAAATGAACTCATGGTCATTTTATGAACTACAAAGACAGATCGAGTACAAGGCAAGATGGCTTGGTCTTCCGGTAGAATACGTAAAAGCAAATGGGACGAGCACAAAGTGTGCGATATGTGGGTCAAGACTAGTACCCGAAGAGCACCGAAAGATGTTTTGTTCCATCTGCAAAAGTGGTGTTGACAGAGATGTCAATGCTGCCCACAACATCTTGCTTAGAGGCACACGGGTCGTGCCAAACGGGATTGCAGGTGAAGCCGTGATGGCAGAACTTGATAGTAAGGAACAAGTAATCTGTCGAGTCGATGCAGTCAAGTCATGTGATGGGATCAATCTTCCAATAACTTGACAGTACCTAAAAAGCATGTTAAATACCACCAATATTGTACAATAAGATAGCGGTAGACTGGATGGCCAGATGCGGACCTCCTGCAAGAGACCTATCGGTCACCCATCTGCCGCCGTTCTTGATGAATTTTTGTTAGAAAAGATCTCGCACTATGGCCTGAATACTGAGTATGTCTTCTTCTTCCTGTTTTATTTTCTTCTCAATGACGCGTATCATAGAATCGAGCCATACGTGATGTGAGAAGAAGTTGTGGTATGTGTTTGCCGCTGTCATTTCATCATCCACTACAGTATCCTCTAGAAACTTTGTCGCTACAGTATCTGTCAGCTTTAAAATTCTCTGGTTTAGCTTGACGCTCTTGAAGACAGGTTCTAGTTTTGCAATATCTTCCTTGAAATCTCCTTTGGAAAGGAGGATTTTTTCATGAAGAATTTTGAAATAGACTGCAACAAAAAATAATGTTGCATATCTTTTTGTTTTATGGCCTCCCTTTTTTCCATAGTTCAAAGCCTTTTTTGCATATTCCTTTACAAGATATGGATACAACAATAATCTGTAATCGTCTCTTAGCTTTTCATCAAACACTTCGTCATACTTGCTTCCTCTTGGCAAAAACTGCGCAGGAGAACTATACGACTCGGTTGGTCTCTGTTCGATTCCAGCTACAAAGGCCTGTATGGCGTCTTTTCCAACGATGACCTTTTTGTGATTATCCGGAAGATATTTGCTGTATATGGGATCGCCTACAAACTCTGACTGCTGTGATTTGGTCTTGCTATCAAACGATCCTGCCTGTATTTCGTAAAAATACCCAAGGCTTTCCATCTGAGACTTGATTGATTTATGAAAATCCATCAAGGAGACGAGGTCCTTTCCTCTTACTGCATTCTGCGAGTTTCTGTACTTTGTTATGTTGTTCTGATCCATCTCATCAGCTGCCTTGATTATAGTAACCGTGATACTTCCTTCCAAGTTGTGGGTGCGTTTTGCATGGTCCAGTACTGAATTTGATGTCTGTGCACCGTTAACTATTTGGGGTGCATGCAAAAGTATTGAGTTGTCCTCATGCTCTTCAAAATCATTTACAACTATGGTTATGCCGTTATTGTAGTAGAAGAACTTGTTAGGAGATTCCTGCAAAGTCTCGCGCAGACCCTTGTTTACAGTTGTTTTAAACTGCATCCACTGCCTTATGTTTGACTCAAAAACATAATCTCTATTTTTTGTAACAAAGTTTGTCAGTTCTCTTAGCTTTAGGATTCCAAGCAAGGTATTTTGATATCGCAACTTGCTCTCAAGTCTAATTGCAGCTTTTTTGCCCACTGCGGGTTTTTTGATCCTATCCCATAATTTTTGAATTATTGCATCAATGTCATATATCTCGACAGATTCATAGATCTCCTCGTCAATTTTTTGATCCGTAACGTAAATGCATTCTATCTTTAGGTGCCTTTCTTGTATCTGGGTTACAAGATGAGCAATTTCAGGTCGCATCTTTGCAATGTCTTTGTCAAGTAGACTCTGTACGTCATGTCTGAACTTGGCAATTGCTTCCATGGAATGAGATGTCCCGTATTTTGACTGGAAAAGGTAGATCTTGTCTTCTGAAAAGTCAACTGGTAGATACGCATCTATGCCTAGATCATTTGGACCATCGATAATTGCATCTGTCGCATCGTCTTCTGTAGCTTCGAAAACTCTTGTTAGTACCCATTGAAGAAAATTATGTCCTTTTTCAACCTCATTTTGTGCACTTTCGGCATATTCTTTCACACTATCACGTACGTTCTGAACAAATCCTTCTAACGGCTGACCATTGGATGATTGCTGTAAAGGCGGTCTTGCACCTGGTATGTACTCTAACAATCCGTTACTTCTATCTGCCAATCTGAGATGTGTAGAATCTGGTGTATTTAGAAAAGTAGGTTATTATGATATCAAAGGTGAGGAAGGGATTCGAACCCCTATAGATTCGCTTTGCAGGCGAACGCATAGCCGCTCTGCCACCTCACCGTAATCAAACAGGTTTCCTATGAACAATTAAATCTTTTAGATCAGAATTTTGAAAACTGTTTTGCAGCTAGTCTAACATCTTCTGCTTTGATTGTTTTCCTACCAGCATGTGTTGACATTTCTACTGCATTTTTGGCAATGGACACGCCAACCTCTTCCAATATTCTTCTTAGTTCATTTGCTGACTCATCACTTACTCTGTCAGCTCCGGCCTTTTTTAGGATCCTATACATTACAGAAAGACCAAATTCAGATGTTGTCATAATCTAACTCCAAACATCTGTGATAAAAGAATTAGAGTAGAAAAAAGACTAGCTGGGAATCGATTTATACACACTATTATGATTATGGTATACTCATGAGTTGGCTAACTGATGCTCATATTCATCTGTCAGACGATGAATTCAAACCTGAACTGCCATTCATTTTGACAGCAATGGACAAGATGAAAATGCGGGCATGCTGTGTCTCCATGGACTATGCAAGCTCAAACACAACGCTTGCCATAGGCAAAAAAAGCAATCTTGTTTTGCCTTTTCTTGGAATACATCCAGAAAAGGCTAATGATGATCTGGAACCCGTAGAACGCCTAATTGTAGACAATTCAAACCAAATCTCGGGTATAGGAGAAATTGGTCTTGACAAGACATATGTCTCAGACGAGGATGGTTTCAAACGCCAAGTTCATGTCTTTGAAAAAATGCTATCTCTGGCAGAAAAGCTTGGAAAACCAATATCGATTCATTCAAGAAAAACATTAGACGAGATATTTTCTATTTTGCCGTCATATCGCCTTGGTGGTACATTGCTACACTGGTTTGCAGGAAATAAAAAACAACTACAAAAAGCCATGGATATGGGATGTTTTGTTTCATATGGACCTGCCATGGTTTATTCTCAAGACAAGCAGATTCTTCTTTTGCAAACTCGACTTGACAAGGTTTTGCTTGAGACTGATGGGCCAGTCAGGTTTTCGAAATGTTTTGGATACAAGACTGCACAAATAACTTTTCTTCCAAGCGTTCTCTTTTGTGCGTCAAACATTCTTAGAATGCAATATGACGAAACGCTTGGAATAGTGGAAAAAAACATGAATTCCTATCTTGGCATATAGGTATAAAATACCCCTTGTGCCAATCGGTAACGTGAATAGAGTCAGACGAATTTCCACGGAACTGATGACTGCTTATAAAGGAAAATTTGGCGTCGACTTTAAACAAAATAAAAAAATCCTAGATGAAGTTGCAATAGTGAGATCAAAGGGATTGAAAAATGAGATTGCAGGTTATATCGCAACCCATTTGAAAAGAGAACTGGAAGAACAAAAAGAAAAAGAATCACTAGCACCACAAGAAGAAGCCATCGTCGAGACTGAAGAGATGGAAGAACAGCTAGTCAGCTAAACTTTCTCATATATACAAAACCAAAAATTCCATATTGAACTGATTACTCTCTTAAACTGTGATAACAATCAAACTTCTTGGCGGCGCTAAAAGGTCTTTTTTGTCTGATAAACTCTCAGTCGAAAAAAATCTCATGTCTGTATCTGAGCTTCTTGCCTTTCTCCAGAACTTGGTTGAAAAAAACATGCCTCCATTTGACACAAAAAATATTCTTGTAGCAATAAACGGCGTGGATTCGTCTGCACTACAGGGAAATGATACATCTGTCAAGGACGGGGATACTGTTAGCATAATCCCAATAGTGCATGGAGGAAGCAAGACAACCGTTAACTTTAGAGTATCAAATTGTAACATAGTGCTAGTCAGGCTGGGAAAACTACTACCTGATCCAACAAAATTACTAGAATCACTGAGAGCCAAGTTTCCAGATGTCATTATTCAGGGAATTAGATCGAAATATGCCCTAAGTTTGCAACATGTCAGACGAGTTATCGAGATTTCCTTAGTTGCCAGCAAAGCTGGAACATTGCTTTCCAATAAAATTGAGACTGACATGCTTATGCGGTTTGCCGCAAGCAGGCAGATAAGTGAAGCAATCAGTAAAGTTGGTTTACAGAAAGGTGACGACTCTATCTTAATTTTAATTGGAAAAATGCCTACAATCAACAAGCTTGTGACCGACCTTGGCCATGTGGTAAAACCCATGACACCATTTCCTAAAAATGATAATTTCTTAAAAAAAGAATTCAAAATAACAAAGAAAGAACTTGATTGTATAATGTCAAGAGAACCACTTGAGGATCTCTTAGTTGAGAGAGCCGCAGTTTTATTCCATTGAATCTCGTTTTACTTTCAAGGTGCTTATTATGTCGGATTCTTTTAGGATGGAAACCCCAACTATGTCACCTAAAATCTCAACTATGATATTCCAATCATATTTTTCCAAAGACACCTTGTTTTTCACAACTCCTGCAATGGAATCGATGAGTTCTTTTGTGGATAGTTCAGAGCCTCGCTTTTCAATCGTAATTCTGTAAGAATCATCTGGTTGCATGCTGTGCATGTTATTTTGTACAGCTTTTACAATGTTATCTGGCGTAGCTTTTGCTGATTCCTGAATTGGTATGAATCTGTGACAATATCTGACACTCCAAGGCTCATCAAGAATTTTTGTTCTGATTTCATTGACAACCTGAAAAGGATCTAATGATGTGTGGACAGTAACTATACCTGAAAATCTACTGTGCTCCATTCTAGATTCATCATCCCCTAACATGGTAAGAATTTTTGAAATCTCATCAGATGCTTCCTCTTCCATGTGGCGACTGCATGTTACAATTAGATTCAAACTAGTGCAAGTAACTCCTTTTCGCTAATTCTTCCTTTACGCACTATGTGAAACCTATCTCCTGTGACTTGGACAATTGTAGATTCCACAGAGTTTTGAATGGTTCCGCCGTCTAGCAGTATGTCATATCCAGTTAGTTTCTCTAATATCTCTGCAGGGTCTGAAGCAGGAGGTTGGCCCGATGGGTTTGCACTTGTTCCAACTAGCAACTTGCATTCTTTGAGAAGTTCTAGTGTACACGGATGATTAGGCACACGTACTGCTATTTTTTTATCTAGACCAAGAGATCTTGCTATCTTTTCTTCTTTTACATCAAGAATCAATGTTAGCGGACCTGGCCAAAATTTGGATGCAAACTTTCTTGATAACTCGTCAAAAACTGCAATCTTTGATATCTCAAAAATCGAGGACCCAAGAACTGGAAGCTGCTTTGATTCTTGTCGCCCTTTGATTTTGTAAATTTTCTTGACTGCCTCTTCATTAAATGGATCGCACCCAATGCCGTATACCGTATCTGTGGGAAAAACCACAATGTTGCCTTTCTTGACTGCCTTTGATGCAGTAGTAATTCCAGCATGGTCACATGATACGATCATGACCTACTTGATGGGCAGTAGTAAATTATCTCTTGTTCTAAAAATGATATAAAGCTGAATGACGTATATCTTGTATGGAAGAGGAAATACCTCAATGTCAGTGCCCGCCTGGCGGAGAAACATACGTAAATGAAGACGGTATGGATATCTGTGTTTCCTGTGGCGGCTGGGTAGCGCCTGCATAACCTAATTTGCAAATAACTGCTCGTACCTGTAAATCTTTTATAGTAAAATATTTTCTCTGATTCTAATGTCTGAAGATTTTGAAAATGAGTTTGAAGATGAATTCGATGATGATGTAGAAGATGACGAAGACGTTGAAGACGATTCCGACTAGATTCTTAATCCAAAGGAATCAGCAAATTCTCTAAAACCGCGATACGCCTGAAGAAACTCTCTACCTCTGGAACTGATTCTATACTTGCAGGCCCTCTCTGATGTGTTCTGTTCTAGTAGACCTTGTTGAACTAGAGTGTCCAGTATTTTTGCAAGTCTACCATGTGATACATTGGCTTTTCGAATCAGATATGTTACGCTTGCACCAGATTCATCTGGAATCTCATCTCTGGCAGTAGCAAGAATGTCTCCTATGATGCTCATGTGAGTTCTATACACTGCTGCCAAATTTCATACCTCCTCTTAAAGGAACTTGAGAGATTGGGACAAACAGGGCCCCAAGGCCTCCTATCTTTGTAGAAAGCGAGATAAAGTAAAGTATTGATTTTGGAAATATTACTGAATACCAACCCAGAAATTCGCCCAAGGCAAGTAACCCTAGGCCTGTAGCAACGAATATCGTGCTCCTATTCCTATTGTCCATATATGACATAATGGTCTCAATTGTGCCATATACCAATAGGATAAAAGAAATTGACCTTATAATATGCTCAAGTGAATTACCGGGTATGATGAAAAGAGGAAATATTATGGATTTGAAATACCGAGATTTTGGAAAAAATGACTTGATGCCATGTGAAAATGCAATGAAAAAGTATCCAACCGTCTGAATCCCTATTCCAAGTGTCTGAATCCAGCTATCTATTTGGCTGTAGTTTAGTACGAATAGCTCTATTAGGCATCCAAATCCTACTACTCCAAAACCTATTCCAATTGAAAAAAAGGAAATGTTTAGTCTAAACAAAGTGGGACTACCAGTATTCTTGAATCCTATGTAGGAAAAAGTTCCTAACAGCAGCCCGACAACAAATCCTAACAAGTTAAGAGCTGTTTCAAGAGTAGCCGTGTCAAACGCAGATATCAACTAAGCGCACTAGTATTCTGAAATTAATTAAGTCTTGTAGTTGTTTTTTTTCTACCAGTCATCAAGAGTTCCTGCTGCATTGCCATTGGTATCATTGGCATAATCTCCAAGTATATCAGAATATCGTGCATCTTTGAGTGTTAGAAATCTGACATATTCTCCATATGTCATGTCTAAGGAACACTTTGAACATTTGACATATGAAAAATCATCCCCCATCTCCGCTATGTCGTTGCATTTGGGGCACTTGATCTTCATATCTTATTTTCTCTGATTTCCCTAATATCTTTTCTTAAAAGGGATCTTTAGAAAAGTAGGATTCAGGTCTTTTTTTACCTAAGATAATGTCATCTGTAACTCTTACTTTTATACGAGAATCAAGAATTAAATTGCTACATCCTGAAGGCCTTATTATGGCAACTTGTACCAAATGTAAAAAGGAAATTCCATCTGATATGCAGCTAGATCCAATAGCCGCAACGTATCCTTGCTGTAATCCTTGCTGGGAAGAATGGAAGACCTATAGGGTAATGGTCATGAATGAAATGAGACTTGACATGTCTATGCCTGAGCACCGTAAAGTGGTAAAAAGATATGAAAAAGTCTTTGTTGGAGTAATGACGCCCGAAGGCGATGTCATAAACTTTGCAGATGAGAATCAAAGAAAACCTGACAAGCCGCTCTAGATTCCTATCTCCTTCTTTGCTCTCTCAGGAATCACAAGATAAATTCTCTTTTTTGAGTCGCTATCAAGCGAATCCACAATTCTCTTAATGCTGTTTGATATGGTATTTTTTTGTTCGTCCGTAAGTGTAAAGTAAATCTCCAAAATCCCGTCTAAATTAAATAATATGATCTTCTCTGGGTGGCTTGCTATCTCAGTAATGTATGCGCTAAACATTGTCACCCTCTGCTCTTCTGATAAACTACACAATATCTCAAGCCATGTCTTAAACAAGGTGGAAAACCTATCAAACTGTATTGTAGGTCCTGCCTGAAGCGCATTGTTTATGATCTCCTGCTTGTCTTCCTTTGACATCGAAAAGAACTCTGATAATCTTTTTTGTAATATGGGCTTGCGAAGAAACTCAGGAAGATTTGCTAGATTAACAATGATGTTGCCAGCATAATTTGGCTGTGACATTCAAGTTTGATCTATTTTTCTTTGCTAAAATTGTATTGCTAAGACTTGGCTTAAATATGTCCGTCTATGCTCCTCCTTTATGACTTCTACAGTAATTGTTGGCGGTTTCTTTGGAGATGAAGGCAAAGGAAAGATTGTCTCCTATCTTGCCATGAAAGATAATCCAGTAATTGCTGTTAGGGGTGGAGCAGGTCCTAATGCTGGCCATACTATAGAACATGGGGGAAAGACCTACAAAGTAAGAATGCTTCCAAGCGCCTTTTTGAATCCTAACACGCGCCTTTTGATAGGGCCTGGTGTTGTAATAAGCCAAGAAGTACTGCAAAAAGAAATATCTGAGTTTGGTACGCAAGACAGAACTTTTGTTGATTACCAATGCGGCATCATAGAAGAATCTCACAAGGCAACCGATTCTCAAGGAAGACTCAAGGAATCAATTGGTAGCACGGGAACAGGAACAGGACCCGCAAATGCTGACAGAGCCATGAGGACACTCAAACTTGCTAAAGACATAGACTCACTTGCATTATACCTTGATGACATTCCAAATGCAGTTAATTTTGCGTTAGAAAGGAAAGAAAAAGTTATGGTGGAAGGAACCCAAGGCACTTTTCTCTCATTATGGCATGGGACATATCCGTATGTTACTTCAAAAGATGTCACTGCGTCTGGAATTTGCGCTGATGTGGGATTGGGACCAAAAAACGTTGATGACGTTATAGTTGTTTTCAAGTCATATGTTACCAGAGTTGGAGAAGGACCGCTAAAAAATGAACTAAGTCCAGAAAAGACGGCTGCAAAAGGATGGAAAGAAGTTGGCACTGTCACAGGTAGGACAAGACGAGCTGCAGAGTTTGATTTTGATCTTGCAAAAAGAGCTGTAATGCTAAACAGTGCAACACAGATAGGAATAACAAAACTTGATGTGGTATATCCTGAATGTGCTCACATGCAATCGTTCTCTGACCTCAGCTCGCCTGCTAAATATTTTATAAAAACTATTGAGGATCAGCTTAAAGTGCCTGTAACTTTGATTGGTACCGGTCCTGACGTAAGCGATACCATAGATAGACGCGATGAACTGTAAAATAACAAACGACTACTTTTAATGGGGTAGTTTTAGGAGTGATCGTATGGCCAAACACCCGTATTATGTAGAACTCTATGACATGACTGAATTTTCAAGACTGGTATGTGCCTTGGAAAGAATTCCTCGTACGTGCTTTTCTTTCTCGATGGACGGAAAAGATGTTGTTTCAGTTCAGATGGATTTACTAAAAGAAAGGCCAGTGAGCTACTATGTGCCAAATACAAAATATGGCCACTATCTTTCATATGGTTTTAAAACTGGAAAAGAAGACTGCGATATAGTAAACACAATAACCAATCCGACATATCTCTATTCACCGATTATACGAATAAAATCAATGCCAGAGTCGCTCAAACCAGAGGCTTTGACCGAATCTGATGCCATGTATGAACCGCTTGAACTTGAGGATCTTGCAAGCTTGCTGAAACTAAGCTATGGTTTTGAAGAATCTCCTTTTCCATTATTTGCGTTTTCTGATGGAAAAAATTGGCTTGTAGGCGTATTTATGAACTTTAACGAGTCTGATGAGGCATCGTACTTTTGTCACGTAAAGCTTGACTATGAACCAACAAAGCCATTTTTGAAATATTCTAGCAAAGATGGGATAGAACCGTCGTTTGTTAGCAGCATAAATGAACACGGGTATTCGTACCTAAAAGTAATAAAACTAAAAGGCAAACACCCTATAGTTAAACTATGATCGGTTTTAGACAAAGGATGGAAAAATCTTCGTCAAAAAAGGGCAGGATAATACTTGCCAATGACCTTGATGATGTCAATATCGAGAAATTGGAAAAGAAAACAATTTCGAACATAAAAAATCTTGGCAAATATCTTTGCGCAATCAAATTTAATTTTCATGTCATGCTTCCACTAGGTGAAAAAAGCCTATCAAAAATAAATCGACTTGCCCACAATGAGGGGCTGCAGACAATTGCTGACATGAAACTAAATGATATCGGAAACACAAACATGATTGCAATCAAGAGGCTCTGGAAGTGCGGGTTTGATGCAGTAATTGCAAATCCAATCATGGGGCCTGAGAATCTAAAAGAACTGGTCAAAGCTGCTCACAATGGAGGACATGGAGTGATAACACTTGTACACATGAGCCACCCGGGAGCAAAATTGGGCTATGGCCTTAGTGTGCAAGACCCAAAGACTGGAAGAGCACAAAAACTTCACGACTTGTTTCTAAAATGGTCGTATTCTTCAAATGTTGACGGCATTGTAGTAGGGGCGACAGTACCTGATATCATAGCATATACAAAAAAGGTTGTCAGGGGACGCTGCGATATTTATTCACCTGGGGTTGGTACGCAAGGTGGCGATGCAACAAAGTCTCTACAGGCAGGATCTAGATATCTGATAGTTGGAAGGACAATTCTCAATTCCAAAAATCCCGTCTTAGAAGCAAAAAAACTACAGCAACTAAGCCTCGAATCCTAGCTTTCTTACTTTCTTCATTAAATTCTGAGCATTCTTGTATGTTAATTTCTGCAACGCGTCATTGAATCCAAGCCAGATAAATCCAAGATGTTCATGCGATATTTCCACATGTTCTGTTGATGTCTTTGCCAAAAAGAAAGCAACCTCTTTGTGCACCAATCCTTCTTCTCGTTGATAATGATACTCTACCTTGTCCTCAAAACCGTCTATGAAACTCACGTCTGTTATTCCAGTCTCCTCTCTGATCTCCCTTAGGACTGTCTGTTTCAATGCCTCGCCTTTCTCAATATTTCCCTTGACAAAATCCCAATGGCCAGAAGGGTAATTCAAAAGCAGATAGAGCCTGCCTGTAGGTGACTCGCGATACAAAATTGCCCCGGCTGATCTTTCTTCAAGCATGTAGTTGTAGCTTTGAAACTAGTATTTTTCTTTTTTACTTGCCTAGCCTGCGGCCTCTTTTTTGAAACGTTCTGATGGCTCTCATAAGATCTATCTTTCTGAATTCTGGCCAGTAGACATCCATGAAAACAAGCTCGCTGTATGCACTTTGCCACATTAGAAAACCGCTAAGCCTTTTTTCACCCGAAGTTCTCAATATCATGTCAGGTGAGGATTGTGGCAAATGTGATGTGTAAAGACACGACTCGATAACATCTTTGTCTATTTGATTTACGTCAAGAGATCCTTCCTTAATCCTTGCACCAATCTTCTTTATGGCATCAACTAGTTCATTTTGTCCTCCATATGCTATTGCTATGTTTAGGTAGTGATTATCGTAATCTTTTGTAGTAGTTTCAAGCTTGTTTAGAATCTCTTTTAGGAAATCTGGCAATAGCTCAACACGCCCAATTGCTTTTACACGCATGCGGTTTTTGTGAATTCTAGGATCGTTGTACAGCTTTACCAATCTTTGATTAATCAAGTCATAGAGATATTGTAATTCTTCATCATTTCTGGTGAGATTTTCTGCTGACAGAACATAAAGGGTGATTATCTTGATGTTAAGTTCCTCACACCAATCTAGCAACTTTTCAACTGCGTCTGCTCCTATAAAATGCCCATTTGCCTTCATGACTAGGTTTCTCTTGGCCCACCTTCTGTTGCCGTCAAGTATGATTGCTATGTGTTTTGGAATCTCTCCACTTCGTATCTCTTTCTCAAGTTTCTTCGAGTAAAGACTGTAAAAACCGCCTAATTGGAAAGTTTTGTCTTTTATTCCGATAGTACCTCGCCACCCTTCTTCTTTCTGTACCTGTGAAAGAGCAGCGACGCTGATATCAGTATTACTGCCAAACCCAAGAGCAATGGGGGTATAAGTGTGAAAGGACTCTCATCTTTTATTACAACTGTTGTAAATTGTGCAACAATTGGATAGAGAGTTACAAGCACGATGATTCTGAGTATGTCGGTAATTGATCTAATGCTTCCTCTAAACCAACTGCTAAGCAATGATCCTCCAAACATACAGCCAATTCCCATCCAGAGAAACGGCAACATTCCGGAAACAAACATGCCAACTGTTTGCTTGTTGGCAAACAGTTTGAGTATCTCGTCTGGTTTTGCAGATGATATTTGTGGACTGACACTTCCAACTCCAGCTGTTATTGACGCAAGTATGAAAATAATTCCTGCCACTAGTGTGAATACTCTGATAAATCCAGCAGGAGTTGGTTTTGTCCAATGTGACCATGCTCTGTCGATATCAAATGCTCTGATTAGAAATGCTCCACCAAGAACACTTACCATCACCGCAAAAATTTCTTTAGTTAATCCAAGCACTGTTGCAATTCCGCCAATCACTAGCAAGATTCCAGGAACACCTAGAAAGAATTTAGAATACTTTGAATCAAAAGCAATTGCTTTCAGATATCTTCCAAATACTGCATAAGAATATTCAACACTTCTGCTGACTCGCATAACAACTCGTTTGACTGACACTATTGGCAAAACATTTTGAATTATTGGTATGACGCTTTCATCATCTTCTCCATCTGATACAATTACTGCACCATTGGCTGAAAATGCTTGTACTATAGTTTTTACTTGGGAAACAATTTTTTCATCGCCTTGCACTCCCTTATTTTCTGTTCCGGATACAATTGCTACCTCTGCTTGATATCCCTTGCTAACTAAATCTTCAAAGGTCTTGACAGCAGCAAAGATGGAATTAGAATCTGCATCTTCTGGATCCTCAAGAGCTAGTCGCTGTGCCGCCTCTATGCATGCATTACGTCCTACTACTGGTGTTGCAACCCCTGCCTTGCTTCCAATATCGTCATCCCTGTCAACACATATCACTAATAGCCTACTTGTTTTTGTCTCGGTATTTCCTTTCTGTAGGTTAGCTTCCTTGGTTGACATGATATACGAAAATCGTATTTCCTATTAATTAATCTAATTTATATAAAATATTGTCAAAATCTGAGAAAGTTTAGACTACAAGTCTCATGGCTTTGTCTCATTGGACTTGGCAATAAACGAGCTAGTGTCATTCATCAGTGAGTCTAGCTTTGATGTCTCATCTGACATGTCATTATCCGAGATTCCGCTCTTCATCTTACTTGCCAATGCAATGCTCTCGGTGAGATAATCATTGTATTTTTTCAACGCCTCGGCGTAATTGAGGTAGCTTAGTTTCCATTCTGTAGGGGGGTTGCTCTCTATGAGCTCAGATATGAGAGAAGTGGTTTGAGCCGATGAGGTCTGTGCCATAGTTGTATAGTCGTCCGGTGAGAGAGTTTTGTTTAGCATGCTTTTTAGATTTGAGCTCATCTCAGTCATTATCAAAGCATGTTTTTCCTTGACGCCTTCAAGCTCATTTCCATAATCTGATACAACAATGGACGATCCTCTATTTTGTGGAAGAAGCCATGTGACAGAACTGCCAGCTGCTATGGCTCCAAGTATGATCACTGTTACGATAATGCCTTTCTTGGTGGCCATTCAAATGACTCTTTTTAAGACGTTTAAAAGTATAACTCGAGTAGAACAATTTGACGATTCAATAACTCTATCTGTTAATTTCATCAAGTTGGATCATTTCAACCTAAGAAATATCAAAAAAGTGCAATCATTTGTATAAATTCTTCACATATGATCTGAGAAGGTCATTGTAAAAATTTAACAGCCTCTAGCGTATAGTGAAATAATTTTTACAGCGTCTTGCTAAATACCACTTCTTTCGTAAGAAGATGAAATGACTCAAGCCTACTGCGTCAAATGCAGGAAGAAAGTCGAGATCGCAAATCCAAAAGAAGTTAAGCTAAAGAATGGACGACCTGCGGTAAAGGGCCAATGCCCAAAATGTGGCACTAACGTCTTCCGAATAGGAAAGCCTTAGGGGACCACTTTCTTCTTTTTTGAAACATCAATATAGGCAGCAATGCTGCTAACAGAATAGTTGACAAAAACCGAGTACGAAAAATTACTAAAGAAAATACAGGACAAGGTTTCTGAAATTAGAAAAGATTCTACATCTAGATTTGAACTTCCCAAAGTTGACATTATGTGGCAAGGAAATAGGACCTTTTTCCGAAACTTTTCAGAATTTCCAAAAGTCTTGCGTAGAGAGCCTGAAAAAATACTTCAGTATCTTTCTAAAGAATTTGCAACACCAGCTCAGTACGCTGGAGACAAAGCTGTATTTGTAGGAAAAAAGGAACCTCACGAGTTTACATCTCTTCTGACTCGATATGTGAAAGAATACGTAGAATGCCCAATGTGCAAAAGCCCCGATACGAGAATAGAAAAATCTAATCGTGTACATTTTCTTGTATGTGAGGCCTGTGGTGCCAAATCGTCTCTAAAAGGCCAATATGCGTAATGGCTTTTGCTGTAAGAACCGTCAATTATCAACGCAACAAAATGCTAAACATGTGCGATTCTAGCTTAGTTGGCAGAGTCCTAACTGAAGGAGACCTAACTATGAACATAACTCCAAGTTATTTTGCAGAGAGGATTGTTGATGAAACAGAAGCAGAACAACTACTGAGAAGTTCTTCTATTATCAACATGGTTGGCGAGGAAACAATTGCTCTTTCTGTAAAAATTGGAGTAGGATCACCAAAAGGAGTAAAAAAAATCAGCGGCATTCCATTCCTTTTAGTTTTCAAATTTTGAAAATACAACGATTATATACGTACTGAACAGATCAAAGACTGAGAATTTTGGGAAAGCGCAAAGTACTAAATGAAAGCGAATTGAAAGAAATGAAAATACCTGAAGAAGGTGAAATGCTTGGCAGAGTCATCAAGTTATTGGGCAGTGATCATATTTTGGTAAGATGTACTGATGAAAAAACAAGAATGGGTAGAATTCGTGGCAAACTAAAACGAAAAATATGGATCCGTGACAACGACATTGTTACTATAGCACCGTGGGATTTCAAAGCTGATGACAGGGGAGACATTACATGGAGATATACATTATCTCAAGTGGATTGGTTGAAGGAAAACGGATACCTGCCAAAAGATTTCTGAAAACGTAATCAATTTTACCAAGCCTGTTTAATTTATCATGTTGACCGATGAACTTCAGAAAAAATTAGCAAAACGTATTGATGGCAAACTTTTAGAAAAAGACAGAGAAAGAAAATCTGAAAAAGATGGGTTTGACAAAAACAAAGTAATCGATGAAGTTTTTGATAAATCGACAACCATGACTGTTTCAGAATTGAAAAATTCTGGAATAATTTCTTATGTGAATGGAGCAGTGGGCTCTGGCAAAGAATCAAAAACATTTTGGGCTGTGGGGCCTTCCGGAAACGATCTGGCGTTGAAGATATACCTTGTAGCAACCTCAAACTTCAAAAAGAGACATCCGTATTTGTTGGGAGACCCAAGGTTCTCAAAAATAAGAAAAGGCACGCGAAACTTGGTTGAACTTTGGGCACAAAAAGAGTTTTCAAACCTAACTCATTGTTTTGAAAGCAAAATACCGTGTGTCAGGCCAATAACTGCAATAAAAAATGTGCTTGTGTTGGATTTTGTAGGGAAAAATGGTGTTCCCGAGCCTACGCTGGTAGAAACTGAAGTTGATTACAACGACTATGAGCAGGCAATTTCCATCATTGACGACTTGTATAACAAAGCCAAGATGGTGCACGCTGACTTTTCTGAATATAATATATTCAAGACAGAAAAGGGGCTTGTGGTATTTGATTTTGGATCAGCCGTAGATGTAAAACACCCAAATGCAATGGAGTTTCTTGAAAGAGACATTAAAAATATAACCAAATTCTTTGTTAAGAGGGGATTGACTGTCACAAACCCATCTGATGTGATAAAGAGGATAATGAAATGATCTTTGAAAAAACCATTTTGATCCCATTAGAAAGAGTAGGGGCATTGATAGGCAAATCCGGAAAAGTAAAGGCCAAGATAGAAAAGATTTGCTCAGTTTCTTTATTGATTGATGGTCAAACAGGTGAGATTATTATTAGAGGAAAAGATGATGTCGAAAACATGTTGCCGTTTAAAGCAGAAGAGATTGTCTTGGCAATAGGGCGTGGATTTTCTCCTGACAAGGCAATGCGACTTCTTGAAGGCGAAAACTCATTACACATAATTGATTTACGGGAATTTGTGGGCAAGTCAACATCGCAAATAGAACGAGTAAAAGGCAGAATAATAGGCGAAGGCGGACGAGTCAGGAAAAATGTTGAGGATCTAAGCGGTGCCAGCGTTTCAGTTTATGGACGTACAGTTGCCATAATAGGTGAAGGCAAGCAATTACGATCTGCTGTCCAAGCAATCACAGCTCTTTCAAATGGTAGCACGCATGGCAAGGTTTACAATGATCTCCAAGATTCAAGGAGACGACAAAAGATGGAAAGATTGCAACTCTGGGAGGGTGAAAACGTCTTTGAGTAAGGAAACTTTCAGCCAGATCTCACCCAGTGAGTTCTTTTACAGGAATAGAGATCTTGCTGGTTTTAGCAATCCAACTAGGTCGCTGTACACATCAGTGAGAGAGTTTGTGGAAAACGCACTTGATGCATGTGACCAAAAGAAAATACTGCCTGATATTCATTTATCAATAAAGGCAGTAGATTTGGAACAATCTGATCCAAAATCTTACATTTTAACCGTAAAAGACAATGGGCCTGGAATAGACGCAAAACATGTACCACATGCATTTGGTACAGTCCTTTATGGTTCAAAATTTGGTCTCAAACAGGCAAGAGGAATGTTTGGTCTTGGTGCCACCATGGCAATACTGTATGGGCAAATAACTACAAACAAACCAGTCACTGTGAAAAGTTGCTCTGATGGAAAAACTAGCGATGAATTTGTTATGCTGCTTGACATTCAGAAAAACAAGCCAGTAATTTTAAAACATAATACAAAAGAGGCATCCAAGACGGGGCTTTCTGTAAGCATTGTACTTGAAGGAGATTATTCAAAAGCAGGCTCAAAGATACGCGACTATGTCTCTCAAACATCACTTATCACACCTTATGCTTCAATAACATTTGAGGATCCGTCAGGAGAAAAGTTTCACTATCCAAGAATAGTAAAAGAAATGCCTCCGCCACCAACAATAATCAAACCGCACCCGCATGGCGTAGATGTTGAAACAATCAGGAGAATGATAGTTGATACTCATTACCAGATTCCAACTGTTGACAACAAAATGATAGAAAAAATAAAAAAAGAACTGGGCAAGAAAAAAAATCTCACAAGCAAGGAAATACTGGAAAAAGCTCAGAAAAAATGGTCTGATCTATCACGACCGGTTAGAACAATAGTTGCAGTAATGGCATTTTTGAATATTGATTTTGAAGGGTTACAAAAGATAAGAATTGATGATATCGATGTTGCCAACAAGAGGATTACTTACTGGGATTTTGGTGAAGCACAATCTCATGGAATAGATCTTGACCCAGAAAGCCCATACTACAAACAACTTGCAAATACCGTCCAGGGAGATACATTGCTCACCTTTTTGACTAAACGATTTCAAAGAGTAGGCCCAACTACAGCAGAAAAATTCTGTGAGTTTGCAAAACTCAAGCCTGAGAAAAGAATAGGCAGCATGACAAATGAAGAACTAGTCAGGCTAGCAGACGCACTACAAAAATTTGATGACTTTTTGGCTCCTGACCCAAGCTGTCTTGCACCATTGGGAGAAGAGCCTCTCTCTAAAGGCATTATGAAGTTCTTCAACCCTGAATTTGCCTCTGTAATACAGCGCAGCGCATCTGCCTATTCGGGTTTCCCGTTTGTTGTGGAGATGGGCATAGCATATGGTGGAGATATACCGTCAGCTGGCCTCAAAGTATACAGATTTGCAAATAGGATACCTCTGCTTTATGACGAAGGAAGCGATGTTGTACTAAAGATAGTAAATGAGATGGATTGGAGTAGGTACAAGGTTAAAGGCGATCCTCCGCTTGTAATAGTTTCTCACATTTGTTCTACTAGGATACCATACAAGACTGTAGGAAAGGAAAATGTTGCAGACAGGCCTGAACTTGAACGCGAACTAAAAAATGCACTACAATTTCTGGCAAGAAAACTTGCCGTCCACATGTCAAGGCAGGGAGCTGCAGACATGGCAAAGAAAAGGGCCAATCTATACGCGAAATATGTTCCGCTCATTGCTCAGTTTGCAACAGAACTGTCAGGACAGAAAAAAGAGCCAAATTATAAACAGCTAATAAAGATGGGAAGTGAAATTGAAGACCAAATCCAATAAACAAAAGACTGCAGAAACAAGAAAGGCAAATCTCCTTTCCTTGTTGCAAAAGCATGGACTTAACATATACGATGATCTTGACAAAGGCAAATTTCCGCAGTTTGTCATCCCAAGCAGATCTGTAAACAACATTGTTTATGACAAAAAAATTAGGCAGTATATACTAGGAAATGCAAGTGCTGTTAGAAGCGCAAGAAACATGTCGCAGCTTCGCTCTTACACACAGCTTGCATGGCTTGCCTTTTTTGTTAATAGATTGGTAAGAGAGGGAAAATCATCTACATTAAGAGACATTTACTATTCGTCTCAGGCATTTAGTATTGATTTTGAAGACCAGCCAGAATCAGACAACATCATAGTGGATTTGGAAGCTGTCACTTCAAGCCCTCGTGAAGAATTTCACATATTTCCTGAGGAGAGAAGCAGCGTGTTTGGAGACCTGACTATAGAGTATACTGTACCTGGATATGAGGGCAAAAGAGTAAACCTGTCTGATCATCCAGATGGATATCTGATTGGGCCAAGTCTTAGCAGTGCAGAATTGGTAGATACTAGTGCTGAACTAGTCATTGCAATTGAAAAGGGTGGTCTTTTTACAAGGTTTGTAGAAGAAAATGTACACAAAAAATTCAAGGCAATCATTGTGGACACTGCAGGTCAAGCACCGCGTTCTACGCGAAGCCTTTTGAAGAGATTAAACAAAGAACTAAGCCTTCCAGTAGTAATTTTGGCTGACGGTGATGTGTATGGAGAACACATAGCCATGGTAATAAAATCAGGTTCTGCAAATGCAGCTCATCTGCGTGAACTGACCGTACCTGATGCTAAATGGCTTGGGGTGTGGGCAACTGATATTGAAAAATACAAACTCCCGACAATACCGATGACAGAGTCTGACATTAAAAGAATCTATGACTTGCAAAAGGATCCTAGATATCAAGAAGGAAACTGGAAAAAACAACTAGAGGTCTTTCTAAAACTTAAGAGAAAGGCAGAACTTGAAGCGTTCTCAAAGTATGGTCTGACAAACATTACTGACAAGTATCTTCCAGCAAAACTAGAAGAATCAAAGAGTCTCTAGTTTCTTAATCCTAAGTGTAAGAACACCGTTTCTGTACTTGAAATCATGAATTCCCATGTCGGGAGTTGTCTCAATTGGAACTTCTTTTGAAAAGTGGCCCGACCCGCGTACATACAAGACTCCATTGATCAGCCTTACTGTCACTTGATCTTCAGGACCTGGCACTTCGGCAACAAACACGATCTCGTTTTCACCCTTGATCAAGTCATATACCCAGTTTTTACTCTCAGATTCTTTTGGTGCATATTGGGGCTGCGTATCTCTTGTCATCTTCTTGAGCACCTTGACCCAGTAAATCATGATAACCGCAGTTATTCCAATTAAAATGAAACTGACATATCCTGCATCATTTCTTAATGAGAGAACGTACACGACCCCCAAGAATAGAAGAACCATTAGCGGTATGATAAAGTCAAATGATTTGTCATTAGAATATCGGCTCTTGTAGCTGCTCAATCTATTTCTGTATAAGCAACCATTTATCCAAATATAAACACTCGTAGAATTCCCTTGACCAATTCTGTATATGTTAGTGAATATTTCTAACTGCTTGTTGTAGGGTTTGCAGTATCCCATCTCTTGAAAAGATCGTGCTCTATACCAAACTGGTCAAGACATTTTCCAACTATGTGGTTTATCAAATCATCTACATTTTTTGGCCTATTGTAGAACCCTGGCATGGCAGGCAAGATGACTATTCCTATTCTTGCAAGCTTTAACATGTTTTCAAGATGTATGCTTGTTAATGGCGTTTCTCTTGGTACTATCACAAGCTTGCGAGACTCTTTTATTGTAACTCCTGCTGCACGTGCAACAAGTGTCTCTTCATAACCATTGGCAATGCTTGATAGAGTTTTCATGCTGCACGGTATTATGATCATTCCATCTGTTTTGTGAGTGCCGCTTGAAACATTTGCGGCCATGTTAGAATCTTCAGAATAACTACCAGCTAATGACTTGACATATTTCAAGTCAACATCTGTTTCCAGCACTAGACATTTTTTGGCCCACTCTGTCATTATTAGATGAACATCAACATTACAGCGTTTTAGAACTTCAAGCATTCTTATTCCATAAACAATTCCGGAGCTGCCTGTGATGCCTATGACTAGCCTCATAGTAGAACTGTTCTTCTTCGCTATTTAATTTCATAGTTTTGGGCATGTTTAATTATGACAAAACTTGTCTCTGCATCTGTGAGTGTAAACATAGATGATGTTGAAGAAAAACTTGCGTCAGAACTCAAACTGTCACCATCGCAAGCCAAAGTTTTTGTCTTTATCGTAAAGAACGGAAAACAATCTGCAGAAAGCATTGCTCAAGGCATTGGCATGTCAGTACTGGATGCATCTAAAGTGGCAAAAAGCCTTGTTGATTTGGGAGGTTTTATAGATATCACAAAAACAGAATTTGAATCCATGCATCCAAGATTTGCTGTTGTTAACATGTATCGAAGGATGTGCATGCGAGAAAATATTCCTTTTAAAAAGAATTTACTAGTTGACAACATATCAATTGTTTTAGAAAAACCGTACGATGATGCAAGAACTAAATAGAACCCAATATTGAGAAGGAACGATGTCTGCAAACGAGGATTCTTGTAAACATGAGATTGTTTACTATGGAGTAACTAACATAAATTATGAAAAGAGAACTATTGGTTCTGTAGATGCATGGCGTTGCGTAAAATGCAAAAAAGTGTTTTGCGAGGAAAAACAACTAGGAATTGATAGTATTGTTGATTATGTTGGCATGCCAAAAATATCTGCAGATCAAAAATGGGCAGTTCTTCTTTGTAACTTGAAAAAACACAAAGACAAATGGAAGCTTGTTAAAATTAAAAAAGACGATGAAATTCAACATGAATGCTTGGGGGAAAAGGTCATCACACTCAAAGTCAAAGACTTTAAAATAGAAGATGACAAGCACTGGAATTTTCTAATTGAAAACTCTGTAAATAAGGCAGTAGAGATATAGAATCTAGTATGAATCTTGAGGTTCATATAAACAACGTACACGGCAGCCAAATAGCAGCTAAATTAACAGGTGTTTTTACCTTGGATGGACACTCCTTCAAGTTCAGCGCAATTGCCTTTGGAAGAATAGGAGGTCACAATATTGGTGCAAAAATTTCAAAGATAGTGGAAAAAGAGCTAGTAAAACTTGGGTATAATGTAGATGATGTGATAAATGAACTGCAGCAAAAACTAGTACGTGGAGACATTTCTCTCCCCGAAGGACTCAAAAAAGAGTCATTTGCAGACAGCTAAAAACTGGCCTCTTCCAAGGCCTTGGCACAAGAGCATCCTCTTTGCTGAGGAATCAAGTCAAGTAAAACTCCAAGAAGATTCTTTGTGGTCTGTACGTTCTTTGACAGCGTTTCCAAAACTTCTTTGGCAGTAACTGGCTTTTCTGCCCATACATCATAATCTGTTACTGTAGAAACTGAAACATAACAAATCTGGGCTTCTCTTGCAAGCTGGCATTCTGGAACCAAAGTCATTCCTATAATGTCAGCTCCTATGGCATTTTTGTAGAATTTTGATTCTGCCCTTGTGGAAAACCTCGGGCCCTCTATGCAGACATATGTAGCATTTTTGTGTAGGTGCAAATCGATTTTTTTTGCTGCGCTATATACTGAAGATTGAAGCTCTGGACAAAAGGGATCAGCTACTGATATGTGAATTACTTTGCCGTCTTCAAACAAAGTATACTTTCTTGATTTTGTAAAATCGATAAATTGGTTAGGGATGACAAAATCTCCTGGCTTTAGCTTCTCCTGTAGGCTGCCAACTGCAGATGGAGCTATTATCCTTTTAATTCCCATCTCTTTGAAGGCCCAAATATTTGCTCTAAAGTTTATGAGATGTGGAGGAATGGTATGTTTTCTTCCATGTCTTGGCATGAACGCAACTTTTCTGCCTTTGTACATTCCAACTGTTATCAAGTCTGAAGTTTTTCCAAACGGTGTGTCTATTGTGATCTCTTTGCTCTCACTTAATAATCCTGGATCGTAAATTCCAGTTCCACCAAATATTCCTATTTCAGCTTGTTCTGTCAATATTTCACCAGTGCTTCGTATCTGTAATCTTTGATTGATTTGGAACCTTTCAGATCTGTCAACTCTACAATAAACGCAAAACCGGCAACGGTTCCACCTATCTTCTCAACTAGCTTGGCTGCGGCCTTTGCTGTACCGCCTGTTGCAAGCAAATCATCGCATATGAGAACTCTCTCGCCCTTTTTCACCGCGTTTTTTTGAATTTCCATAGTGGCAGTGCCATATTCTATATTGTAACTTGTCTTGTGTGTTGGACCTGGCAGCTTGCCCTCTTTTCTTATCATTATCATTCCTTTGTTGTACTTGAGAGCAAGTGCACAAGCTAATGGAAAACCTCTTGATTCTATGCCTGCAAAGAGATCTATGTCCTTATGATGAATGCGCTTTGAAAACTCGTCTATTACAAGTGATAGTGCAGATGGGTCTCTTAAAAGAGGACTAATATCCCTAAATAAGATGCCTTTTTTTGGGAAATCAGGGATCTCGGCAATTTTTTCTCTTAGATTCACAAATGCTTCACAAGCTGTGGATGTAAAAAATATTTCTCAATTTGAGAATTACTGAATTGTTATAGGTGTAGTAACTTTGCCAACCGTGCTTGATACTTGAACCGTGTAACTTCCAGGACTGAAAGACTTGGGAATGAGCCACTCTGTGTTGTAATCTCCACGGTTTGTCGATTGTATCTGTAAGGTTTGAAGCGATGTGTTATTTGTTCCTAGTATGTTGATGGTGACCCCGACTGACTGGCCTGCTCCACTACCAGATATCTGGACAAGGCCTCCTGTACTGTAAATTGGAGGACTCTTGTCAAGTTCAACAGTTAATGTAGATTCTGATCTTACAACTATGGGTATGCTCTTGTGATCTATGCCGCTAGTGGCATCAAGCTTCCAAGTTCCTGGCAGGCCATTATCTGGAATTCTAAAATCAAACGCAGAAAATATACCCTGTTTGTCTACAAACTCTTGTTCAACCTTTGCCTGCAAGCCGTTCGGGTCAGTCAAACCGACCTGTATGATGCAGTTTGGATTGGCATTTCCAAAAATAAGCAGGTTATCCCCGGGGAAATACGTGTCTTTTACGGTTCTCAAGCTTATCTGTCCGCAACCCGTCTGGAGTCCTACTGCAAACTGCTTTTCTACCTTGTCAGTACCTCTAGTAAGCACAAGTGAGTATATGCCTGGTGTATATGATGTTAAATTAAAAGAGTACGTGGCAAAGCCGTCTTGTCCTACCAAAATGGTATCAGAAAATTTTTCTTGATCAGATGGATCTACTACAACTAGATTCAATGTAGAGCTATGCGGAGCAGAGATGCTAAGCAGAGGCTTGTCAGTAACTTGATAGTTCAATTTGTCCAAATTGGCAGATAAAAGTGCAGATGGGGCAACGCCAACTCCAATGTTAAGGCTGACTTGATCACTTCCTTGTGATGCAGTAATAGTATAAGTGCCTACAAGAGCTGTAGTACTTACCTGATATATTGCTGAAAGTTTTCCGTCTGCTGTGACATTAACCTCCTTTGCAAAAACTTGAGCTGAAGTTTGATCTAGTATTACAATGGATACTGGCATATTGGATATGGAAGTGCCATTTATCACTACTATATCACCTGGGTTGTATGTCGTTTGTGATGTGTATATGGTAAGCTGATGGGCACTAGTTACTGTGTAATCTTTAGAGACTTGGCTTTTTCCATCTGAAACTGACACTGTGTATTTTCCAAAGGGCCTGTCATTAGGAATTATTTGTGAAATTGCATAGTTTCCACTTTTGTCAGCATTGGCTGTAAATGTGGTTATGCTTGTTTCATTTGAATTCAATATGGAGACAGTTATTGTACTGCCGGGATTTGCAGTTCCGCTAATTTTTCCAGTGTCTCCTGGATGCAAAACAGCGTCAATGTTCAAAGTTAATGGAATTGACGTCAGAGTGATTGTTGAGCGAGATGGTGGAGCCGCCTCTATTGCTGTGGTAAATGTCTTCTGATTGTTTGCTTGGTCCTTTAGAACAAAGTCAACACTTCCTGGTTGAACCGTCTGTGGAATTGTAGTAGTAACCACAAAATTCCCGTTACTATCGGATGAAAAAGAATCAATCTTCTGACTTCCTATGTACAGATCAAGAGGAGTTGATGATGTGAAACTTTGTCCAACAACGCGCACATCAAAACCTGGAGCGGGAGTTGACGGTACAATTCTAAAAGTTGACATGTCTAGTATGCCTCTAGGGGTTGGAGGCGGCTGGTTGGTATTTTGAGTATTGCCGTTACTTGGATTTTGAGTATTGCCATTGCCTGGATTCTGAGTATTGGTATTTTGCTGTGTTACAGCTCCAATCTCGCCAGTACCTATCTGATTGTTGTTTGCGTCAGATGCTGTCCATACAAGATCTGGAGTGGGCTGGTCGGTACTGATTGTAAATGTTGTAGCGTCACCAGGCTTGATGGGACTAGAAGAAAAAAATGCTATTGTTGTCTGCGATGTCTTCTTTCCCATCCATCCATTTCCTAATGTAAAAGACTTGAAATTCCCATTTTTAATTTCTACTGTAAATGATGCAATATCCGAAGTGCTTGAAGGATTATTGGTAACTTGAAGTAAAGTTTTACTCATAACGTTTGTAGCAGTAACTGTCACCAGTTCAGGTGCAGCTTGTGCTAGTGGCATAAAAGCAGTCAATGTACCACTAATGATTAGAGCTAGAATAATGCTGGATTTTAATAACACTTTACTCAAAAAAACAAGCGATCTGCCTCTAAATTAAATCTTAATGATAAATCATCCAGTCGTTTTGTCTCATGTCTGATTTTAAAAGTGTGAAATTTCTAAATATCTGTCCTTATCGTGAATAGGGAAGAGCGGTCTGTGAACCAAGGTTCTGATTCTGCCTTATGCGCTCTGCTATTAGCCTGTACAAAGACCTGAACTGATCTTTTGTTTTATCTGTCAAAAAGTCTGTTTCATTTATGGCTATTTTTTCACAAATGTATCTGCATATTTCTTCCCTGTCGAATTTCTCCCATCCCAAATGTTGGTTTTCTTTCCAAATTTCATTTAGGTTGTCTATTATGCTCTTTTTTCCCTTTGATGAAACAGTTTCTTTGGTCAAGGCCTTGTAACCTTCTTTTCTGAGTTTTACTTCATATGTCTGGTTTACTGCGTACAAATAGTCATCATCAATTATCAGATCTTCTAGGAACTGTTTTGTTTGCCCGCCAAGCTCAAAGAATATCATCTGTACTTTTTTGAATTGGTTTGATTCAAGCTGGGCAGAGATTTGTACTGATTCTTCAGTGTTATCAAGAAGGACAAACGTATCATAGCCGTGATTTCGATAGAATATGGCAAGCGACATGACTGAATTTTTGTTATATGCAGGCACTACATTGAGTGGATTCATGGACAAATTTGGATCTTTTAGGAACTTGTCAAAAGCATTCAGATACATGCAATCCGACATTGTTTCTACAATAATTACAGGCCTTGAGTTAAATCCAATCTGCCTGTCTACAATGGATTCTACCAGTCCTCTTGAAAGGCCATACACAATTGGAATTAATGTCTGATCTTCTGCATTCCAGTAATCATAGTAGATGTGGCTCAGATGTTTTCTCTTGTCAAGCTCTACAACCAAGAGATTTCCTGGAGTGTAATCAAATATCATAAACGGAGAGTGTGTAGAGTATAGAACTTGGTTAGATCCTGCAAGACCTTTGAGAAGATCGGATATTCCCCTCTGCTGTGCAGGATGCAAGTTTCTTGCTGGTTCATCAAGCAGCAATATTGTTTCTTTTAGCTCTGCCTTTTGAGTTTCTGCTGCAAAGTTTACTATGAAAGAAAATGTCCACTTGAATCCTTCTGCTCTTCTATTTAGTAGTCCTGTATTGGTGACAGTGCCATCCTTGTGAACATCCGATATTACCACACTCAAAATATTTCCGGGATTCCATCTAAGCTCTACATGGATTGGGTCTCCCTTCCATGCAGGATTTAGCCTGTCGCTGAGCTTTCTGCTTGCAGTGTGTAGCAATTTTATCAGCTTGGAAGGGCTATTTTGTGCATCCTCTAGCTTTTCTGCATCTAGCTCTGCTAGATAAAATAAATTCATGACCGTCTCGGCCTTGTCAAACTCTTCTATGTACTCAAGTCCCTTGGGCCTAATTCCCTTTTTCTCCCTTAGAAACTCTTCCAAGTCAATGTTGCCAAGTATCTTTTTGTAATCTGAAAAGTAGACAAATCTTGGATGCAATTTATCTTCGATAAAGTTTTCAAGAGCTGATCTCTCAGTTGTTCCTATTAGCATGTTGTCAAATATGTATTCCAAGTCTTCGTAGATTTTTTTCCAATCTGATATTATGCGCGGCTCCTCTGAGGCAAGCAAGTATATGTTGTTGTTGAACTCTGCCATCGTATTCATAAAGACGTCTCTTGTTCTTGGCGGAGGAGATTGGAGGAATTTTGCATCCACACGTATTCTTATCTCGTTTGGCATGGAATTGATAAATTCCTGTAATCTTTCTACAAAATTTTCCCATGAGTTGAGTCGCTTACTTGCTTCTCCGCTTATCTTTATCTCCCCAAAGTCATATTGAACACGCGGATTCTTGTTTGTCCTGTAAATCTTGACTTTTCTTATGTCTTGAAGGTTTGGAAATTTTTCTCTGATAAGTCCTGTCTCATTATCGTTTAACTCAAATTCTCCTTCCACGAGCTTGATTTCTGACTTTAGCTCCTCTGTCATCTCATCACATAGATCTAGCTCTGAGACCTTCTGGTCTTTGTTTAGTAAAGTAAGAGCTTCAAGTATTGTTGTTTTGCCGCTCTCATTTCTTCCCACAAATGCTGCCAGGTCACCAACTTTGATCTCACCTGAATCATGAATACAACGATAAGCTTTAACTCTGAACTTCCTTAGCCGCATTAGCGCTATTGACCTTGCCTATGATTTAACTTATTCGTCAAAATTGTCATGAGAGATCATTTTCGACCAAATAGATATAAGGGAATTCAAGTGGTTAGATTACGAAATGGGTGCAAGGAAAATAGCTTATGTTGTTTTCGTACTTCCTGTAGTAATTTCGATAATTCTGGGAGGATATGTTTTATCAAATGTTCTTGCACAACCTGACAGACATCTGAACATGTGGCAGTTCAACTTTACATCTCAACCAACTCAAATGGGAAGCAGTGATATCAGAATAGTGAACCTTAACAGCTCTTACCCTGTGGGAATTCCGTTGAACTTTGCTGTCAAAGTAAACAACACTGCCTTTAATTGTGGAGATCTGTACATGACAGTTTACAACACTGATACATCACCAAAACAAGCAGTGGCACAAAACGCTTACTTTTCGCAATGCTTTGCAGCTAGTGTTTCCACGCTTCCAATCAATGAAGTGTTCTCTCCAACCATAAACAGTACTGGAAACTATCAGATTGTAGCCGAGATGCAAGACAAATCGTACCAAAATAGCATAAACGTAACTGCCGCGTTTAGTGTACGATAAATAATATGTTATTATATTGCAATCAACAAAGTATTCTTGAGGAATAGCATTATTGTTATTAAGATATAGTCATGGCTAAAAAAACAGAAAAACCAACTAAACCTGAAGAGAAAAAATCATCCAAGAAAGTGGAAGAAAAGAAACCTACCAAGAAAATCGAGGAGAAAAAACCATCCAAAAAAGTGGAAGACAAGAAGACTGGAAAAGTAGACAAAAAGAAGGCCTTAGAATCCAAGAAAAAACAAGCAGAAGCAACCGATGAAGAACTTGAAGAAATTGATGAAAAAGAAATTGAAAATTTTGAAATTGAAGGCTTGGATATGGAAAAACTCAAGGCTACGGTACTTGACCTTGTTGCAAAGCGCGGCGACGATGGAATGTTCCAAAGTGACCTATGGAAGAAGCTCAAACTCTCTAGCAGAGACGGTTCAAGACTTGCCCTGAAATTTGAAAGACAGCACCTTATCAAAAGAGAAAAGATTTTACAAGATGGGAGATGGACGTACAAACTTAAGATTGCTCATGTCCCAGTGAGCACACAATCAATTGAATCTGCACCATGCCTTATTTGTCCTGTTGAACAAAAATGTACATTAGATGGTGAAGTGAGCCCGAGAACCTGTCCGTTAATTGAGCAATGGGTTTTAACTGAATTTGCAACCAAGAAGACTGGCAAGAAATGAAACTATTAGATGCAAGGCGAGATCTGTATAGGAGACTAGCTCACCAAGAGGGGTATAGGAGCAGGGCTGCATACAAACTCAAAGAACTCAACCAGTCTTACAGAATTATTGGACCGGGATTTTATGTTCTAGATCTTGGATGCTCTCCTGGCGGATGGACACAAGTTGCCGTTGAGCTAGCTGGCAACAGAGGAAAAGTAATGGGAGTGGACAAGTCCTTTGTTGAAGAGATTCCAAATGCAAACATAATGCGAGGAGACATTGAGGATGAATCTATCGTAGAATCCATCTTTGATTATTTTGAAACTAAAGTAAATGCTGTGATATGTGACCTATCGCCACAGATTACTGGAACATGGTCAGTAGATCACGGCAGACAAATATCGCTAAACTATGCTGCAAGCAAAATAATGGACCATGTTCTTGCACGAAAAGGAAATGCGTTGTTTAAGGTCTTTGATGGCGAATACTCAAATGAGTTTAGGGATTATCTGAAGAAAAAATTTGTCAAAGTGCAGCTAAAAAAGCCAAAAGCCAGCAGAAAAACAAGCAGTGAGTTATATCACATCTGTCTGGGATACCTTGGAAATTAGATAATAGACAAAATATCATTTATCGGCGCATCTGTCTTAAAGGCTGCAGGGTTGAGGCTTGTTGCAGTCGCTTTAAATCCTGCACTTTGAATTTTTTCTATTGTTTTTGCAAGTGATATTGGTGCAGAGTGTTTCATGTGAGCTATCTCATCAATTGTGAAATATGTCGGAGGCATATCTGACTCTTCCTTGCATCTTTCGAGCGTTTTTTTGCATGACTTGTCAACCTGAAGCTGTTCTTCTTTGGATATCATTTCATTTACAAAATCCTTGTCATAAAGGCTACCTATCCAAAGCGGACCTGCAAGTTCTGCCTTTGACTTGCATATCTCACATTCATACTTGGCTTCTTTGGTGACATGCCTATTGCCGCAACTTTTACAGTTCAATATGTATCCCATGTCTTCTTCGTCGTTTGTTCTAACTAGAACTTTGACGTATGTCTTGTAGTAATGCATGTTGTTTTGTACAAACAGCGGAACTATCTTTACATCAAGCCTTCCGGCAATTAGGTTTGTACAACCAAGAATCAGCCTTAACGCTATTTCATCACCATATTCGGCCCTGACTGGAACTCCATAGTACTTTCGCTTGCATGCTGTAGGAAACAATCCATGCAAGACCGTAAGGTCTGTAGCTGTAACAGAGAGCAAGCCACCATGAAATGTAGCACGGATTGCACAATCAAGATATCTTGACGGTGAACCAAAGGGATCGACATCAACCACTGCCCCCCTCTGATCTCTTTTGGAATGCAAGCTGAGAAATCTGCACGCCTCATTTTCAGAAAAGACGCAATTTGTGACGTTATTTAGCTTGGCAATTTTTTCTGCAATCGCAAGAGCTTTTGGATTTACATCATTTACAAAAACTTGTTCTACTTCTTTTAGTTCATTTGCAACCCTGATGCTTCGCGCACCAATGCCGGAAAGAGAATCAAGAAATGTCCTTGGCCCCTTGAAGTTTTTTAGAAAAGCGGCATATGCAATTATTGAAAAATCCCTGCTTATCCTTGCCCTTGGGTTGAAAAAAGCAGGCTCCCTTGGAGGTACCTTGTCCACAAGTGCCTCTTTTGGCACTAAAAGTCTGGTACTTCCTTCTACTGTCTCTACAAGTTCTGATTCCAACTGTATTGCATAATCTAAAATGATTTAATACATCTAACGCAAAACAACCCAAGTGCTAGTCTGCGGAGTTGATGATGCGGGAAGAGGTTCGGCCATAGGCCCACTTGTTATTGCAGGCATACGCATTGAACGCAATAAAATAAAACTCTTGTCCGAAATAGGAGTAAAAGATTCAAAGCAGCTTACTCCTCGGGCCCGAGAAAATTTGTACAAAAAAATCCTTGCTCTAGTGGACGATTACTATGTAGCAAGGATATCGCCGCGCATAATAGATCAAAGCGTACAAAAAAACCAGCTGAATCATCTGGAGGGAAAATACATGGCCAAAGTCATTGCAAAACTAAGGCCTGATTCTGCATACGTTGATTCATGCGATGTCAATCCTGTTAGATTTGGCCTGTTAATCTCAAAACTTGCTAAAGTTGAGAAGGTGCATTCAAGCCATCATGCTGACAGACGTTTTCCAGTGGTCTCTGCAGCCTCTATTATTGCTAAAGTGAATAGGGACAGGGCCATTGAGAAGATACGAAAGAACTTTGATGTGGGAAGTGGGTATCCATCTGACCCAAAGACAATGCGTTTCATAAAAGCCTCTATTGCCTCAAATGGAATGCCGCCTAAATTTGTGCGAAAAAGCTGGAAGCCTGTAAAAATATTGCTTGGAGTCTAGCCTAGATACTTGGCAACAAGCATGGTGTGGTCTTTTTCATATGGGGCCAAATCAAGTTCTTGCACTAGCTCAAAATCATTTTTTAGTTTCTTGGCCTCCATGCGCGTCACTTCTGCAGGAGTTTTTGTGACATCAATGCTTCTAGTCTTTACTACAAGCATCAAGTAACCGCCTTTTTTCAAATATGTCTTGCAATTCAATATTGCAATCTCAGTTTGGTCAGGCTGTGCAATGTCGACATATACGACATCAATAGTTCCATAGACTGCAAAATACTCTTTTGGTTTTCTTGCATCTTGTAGGATGGGAACCATGTTTGATCTATATGATGCAACTCTGTCTAGAAACTCTCGTGCAACTCTGCTTGTATGTTCCACACAAAACACAATTCCGTTTGGACCTACTATATCTGAAACGTGGCTTGCAGTTGTTCCTGTAGAAACTCCAAGATATAGAACTCGTGATTTTCTAACTATTGGTAATATCTGCAGGTCGTTCATAATGGCAGCACCGAGTTTGCTTCTAAAAGGATCCCAGGCCCTGAACTCTTCGTCATTAATTTTTACTAGTTTTTCTCTGTAAACTTGATTTCCTGGAACGAGATTTAAAGTAGCGAGTCTTTTTTCTCCTTCTATCTTAACCCAGAAAATGTTACCTTCTTCGTTTTCCAAATTTCCTTCGTTTTGACTTTTGCCAGTCGTTCTTTTTGTCTCTTTGTCTGCCAAAGCCTCCGCCGCCATGCCTTCTGTCCCTTTGTTCCATGGGCCTGCGCTGTTGCATAGGTGTTGGGGGCCTCTCAGGAGGAGGATTCTTGTACTTTTCTTCAATCTCGCCAATTCTTACATTCAATTTTTCAAAGAGCATCTCATTTCTTCCTGCTCCAAAAACATCCACTCTTGCGGCCAAAGCTGCCTTTGCAGCTATTGCTCTTGCAATCTTACCACGCTGCCATCTGGGAGCTGCGTGGACAAGAGTATGCTGGAATAGCAATCCGTGCTTTGGAGGCTGTGCGCCAGTCTTGAGTGAACGGAAAAGTGCCTTTTCTGCACCCAAAACCTGGATTGTGCTTGCTGGCATGGTTGCCAATCTCCTGAGACTTCCTGCTCTGCCAAGTATTCTTGCTCCTACTGATGTTCCCAAAATTCCGGAAAGATTTGGGGCAATTATCTTCATCTGATCCTCGATGTGTTTTTCCAAATTAAGTCTCAATTCAAATAATTCTAGAATTTGTTTTGCAAGGTTTTGCACTATGGCAAGATTTTCGTTAGAAATTTGTCCTCCCCTGCTTTTTTCTTGTAGCAGTGATAACATCTCTGCCTTTTCATCAGGAAATCCTGCATCGCTGTACACCTGGCGATTCAAGTTGTCTCTACGGCCTGCTAAAACTATTTTTGCATATCCTGAAATTGTATCAATTAGATTATCTAGCTCTGGAAAGTGAAGGCCGTACCACTCTCTAAGTCTTGAGCTTAGCAGATTGATCATCTTGTCAGTCTCATCAAGTGCATTTATGGCCTGAATGATGTGAAGATCTGGGCTCTCGGAAATTTCAGTAACTTTTGAAGAAGAAAGCTGCATTGCAAATTCTCTTAACTTTCCCCTTGCATCATTCTCGTCGGTTGCAAAACCGGAATCTACAAGAACTCTTAGCTTGGAAGACTGGATTGTCTCAATCTTTTTTTCTTCCATGAGTTCTACATCTATTGAATTTTTCTTTAAAAGTTTGAGAAGGCTTGCGTCGTTAACAGATGAAATTGTTCCTGATTTTGCAAGAAATTGTCCAAGCTCATTGACATCGGACATTTCTTTTTTTATCTCAATGTATTCCTTTGCGGGATTTCTAAATGGAATGGATTTTACGCATTTGTTATTGTCAAAAATTGCAATACCGAGTTCTGTTAGAATTACAGAATGCATACAAAGCATTTTCATGTCTTACTAAAAAAGGTAACAGTAGGTAAACCTCACACTAACCGTTATAAGACAACAATTTTTTATAATTAGAAGTGAATCCCGACATCTCAACAAATGTGGGACCCATATCACTTGAACGACCCACAATGCTTGCATCAGGTATTCTTGGGATATCGCTTGAAGTTTTTGCCCGCTTATATAAGGAAGGAGCAGGAGCACTCGTAACAAAATCTCTAAGCAAAGAACCGTGGGAGGGATATCCAAATCCAACTGTAATTGGAGTAAAGAGTGGATACCTAAACGCAGTCGGACTTTCAAATCCTGGCGCTGAGTATTTTGCAAAGATGATTTCATCTAACAACACTGTACCGATTGTTGTAAGCTTGGTAGGTTCTGTTCCGGAAGACTTTACTTTTATGATGAAACAATTTGAAAACGTCAAGGTTTTGGCCTATGAGCTAAACTTGTCATGTCCTCACGTGGAAAAAGTAGGACTTGAAGTTGGAGATGATCCTGAACTTGTGCAAAAAATTGTAAAGCAAGTAAAAAATGCATCAAAGGTTCCAGTGATAGCCAAAGTGGGCCTTGGCTCATCTGACTATCTTAAAACAGTACAAGCATCATGTGATGCAGGCATCGATGCTATAACTGCAATAAACACAGTACGCGCAATGGCAATAGATGTTGAGACCACTCGCCCCGCACTTAGCCATAAGATAGGGGGACTGTCAGGGACTCCAATAAAACCAATTGCGGTTCGATGTGTTTATGAGATATCGTCCAAGTTTAATACACCGATAATTGGTTGCGGTGGGGTGTCAAGCTGGGAAGATGCAGTTGAATTCATTCTTGGAGGCGCCAGTGCAGTTCAGATTGGTAGTGCGGTTGCAGACAAATGGACTGGAGTATTCTCGGAAATAAACGGAGGGATATCAAGATACATGGAAAGAAAAGGTTTTCACAAAATTGGTGATATGGTTGGAATTGCAAAGAAATACTAATTCTATAAAAATTGTGACAGTTGAAAAAGTAATTGACGAGACTCCAACAGTACGCACATTGGTTTTCTCTGATGAATTTCTAGCCAGAGTGCTTCCAGGACAATTTGCTATGGTCTGGATTCCTGGAGTAAACGAACTGCCAATGAGTGTAATGATAACACAGGAAAAGGAAAAGGCTGCCTTTACGGTCAGAAAACATGGCCCGTCCTCAACAGCACTCTATTCTGTAAAAAAAGGTGACCAAATTGGAGTGAGAGGTCCATATGGGAACTCGTTTACCATAAAACAAGGCAAGTTGCTGCTTGTGGGGGGAGGAACGGGGCTTGTTCCGCTCATGAGGCTTGCAACGTTTTTGAAAAAAACCGATGATGTCACAGTAATAATAGGTGCAAAAACAAAAGGCGAAGTCTTCTTTGAAGGCCTTGCAAACAAACTTTTGGAACAAAACAAGCACAATGTTTTGGTAGTGACTGAGGACGGTACCCATGGAGAATCAGGGCTTGTAACAGATGCAATGCAAAAGTTGCTCAAGGAAACAACTTTTGATGCAGTCTACACTTGCGGTCCTGAAAAAATGATGCACAAGGTGGTACAACTTGCTTTTGAAAAAAAAATCTATGTGGAAGCAAGCATTGAGCGAATGATGAAATGCGGTATGGGGTTGTGTGGGAGCTGTTGCTTTGGTGAAGTATTGGCATGCAAAGATGGTACGGTATTTGACGGTCAATATTTGCTAACAAACAAGGAATTTGGGCACACTCACAGAAACAAATCAGGCATACTTGAGAACTATTAGGCACTTGCAAAAGCGGGAAACCTTAAAATGCTATAGGAATTCATTGAGATTGAAAATTGGGTCACCCGAAGATTGTACTAAGTGCTGATCGCACATTAATGTCGCCCTATCGTGGGATATCTTTGGCTACATTCTTTGGATGTGCGCCTGCAATTGATCCGCATAGGCCAAAAAACAGCTTCTGGTATTACCTTTTGAAAAATCAAGTCACACCAAAGGTTCTCTTTGACTTTATCTGTAATCCTATTCAACATAATGACGGAGTAGCATCATATGCGCCATATGGGCTGCGAAAGGTAGAGGCAGCACTTTTGAGAGACGGCTACAAGCGAGAAGATGTTGTAGTAGCTCATCCTGATCACATTGAGAAATTCATTGGCCCTGAAACCCAAGTTGTAGGAACCTATGAGATGGATCCTCTCGGAATGGGACCAGTTACTATGACCTTTACTTATGGTAGAAAACAGATATCATATGATGAATATTACAATGCATATCTGCACAAGAAAATCCTTGATGCAAAAAAGAGGAATGGCAGTAACGCCAAAGTGATTGTTGGCGCATCTGGAACTTGGCAATACAACTATGATCCAAAGAAGATACAAGAATACGGCCTGTATGCTGTACTGGAAGGAGAGCTTGGAGGCATTGCGCCGGAAATTGACGGACACGCCGGACTATTCTTTGATAAATTAATCAACAATGAATTTGATAACATGAATCCATTTGTTAAAAGCGACTTTAAAGTTGAGGTAAAAGAATTTGGAAAAGACGAGTCCAAGTTCCATGGTAGGTTCATACACTATTGGGATGAGCCAGAAGTTGATGACATTCCAGAAATTGTAGAGCCTAGCATGCACGGAATGGTTGAAGTCATGCGTGGATGTGGAAGAGGCTGCAAGTTTTGCGATGTTACATTAAGACCGCTTAGATATTATCCTCCGGAGAAAGTTAAGCGAGAGATCGAAGTCAACATCAAAAAAGGTGGACAAAAAAATGCTTGGCTGCACAGCGATGACATCTTTGTGTATGGTCTTGATCCAAGAAAGACAAAGAACATGGCACCAAACAGGGAAGCACTAGAGGAGCTCTTCACTGCAGTAATGTCAACAGGTATTGTTCATACAAATCCAACTCACGGCACCCTTGCAGGCGCTATAGCAGATGAAAAATTAATTCCAAACATTTCAAAAATCATCCGCTCAAGTCCAGAGAACAAGATTGGAATTCAATGTGGCTTTGAGACTGGAAGCTTGCGATTGATAGGAAAATATGCCGACAGGAAACTTTCGCCATACAAGCCAGAAGAATGGCACTGGGTTGTAAAGGAAGGAGTAAAGACACTAAACGAGCACCACTGGATACCTGCATTTACATTGATAATGGGATTGGACAATGCAGAGACAGAAGAAGACGCATGGGAGACAATACGACTCATAAGCGAACTTGAAAAAGAACAGCCTGAATCAATGTTTACGACAACACCTCTGACTTTTGTCCCTATTGGATTGCTTGAGAAATCAGAATTTTTCGATATTGGCAATGAGATGACTGCAGCACAACTTGGTGTCATGTACAAGACATGGCAGCACAACTTCAAGTATGGAATTCAGAAATTCATGGACAAGACAGGACACAACAGTCCTCTTAAGAGAAAGATGTTTACCACGCTTGCAAAAACCTTGGGAGGAGTTCCACTAAACGCGATGGAAAAATATGCAAGAAAGAAAGGTGCCGAGCACCAGCGTGTTATAGATACCATCAAGGCAAAGTACTGGTAAGGCAAATACATAAATTGCATCAATAGCGGAAATAATTTGTGCCAACTCACGGTTCGCTTACAAAAGCAGGAAAAGTTAGAGGCCAAACTCCAAAAGTTCAGGCAAGAGAAAGACATGGAGAGATTGGCATTGCAAGAAATCGCGACAATTTTAGAAAAAGGTTCATACTAAAACGAGTACCTGGACAGAACAAGCCGGGTCAAAGAAGAAGAAAGTAGTTTTTCATAATTTTATCCCTACTACAAAATGCACTAGTTTGCAAACAACAGAATCTTTTTTTAGAGTCAAGAGTTGGAAAATCTCATGTCTGGGACTGAATCAAATTCCGTGGGATGCTCTAAACTGCTTGACGTAAAGGGATGCCGGGAGATGAAGACAAGCGAAAAGGGAAAACACTATTCCGTAGATGTTGCCCAAGAACCTAGGATCCTTTTCGTGGATGCAATAGGAAATGGAAGAGAGATGAAGTTCAAGAGAAACTCTACTGTTACAATAACACATGAGAAGATACTGTACAACAGGGACGATGTGGAAATAAAGCCTGCCAGCAAGACATAGGCTGATGCATTAGGTAAAATTGTAACCCACAAATGTTATAACGCATGACCCGTACGTCTTGATAGCGTGGATTCCCTTGCGGAACAAAACAAACTGGCCTTTATGACCTGTATAGAAATAGCCATAATGCGAAGGGGAAACGCAAACTATCACTTGGTAATGGCAAAACTTGATTCTCTTTACCATTGTACAATTATAGACTGTTACGAGCATCCTGAACGTTTACGGGATATACTCAAAGATGTATACAAAGAAGCATATGATTCTGTTTTGGATGATATTGGGTTGGAACTTGACAAATTGGTTGACGTTGAAAAAGAGATAGATAGGTTTTTTAAAATTATGAAAAGCTAGACATTTTTTTAATGAACACAAAATTTGCTTGTGACACTAATAATTTTGTCAATGTCTATGGGCTTGGGGAGAACTGCTGTTGCTTTGCATTGTTCTAATCTTTCGTCGACGTTGATGGAACCTGTTACCATAACTATTACTGCATCTGGATCATATTCTTTGATTTTTTCCACACCGTAGAATCCGTCGTATTTTGGCATCAGAGCATCTATGAAAACAACATCGGGATGAAGTTTTTGATACAGCTCGGCAGCCTCTTTGCCATCGGAGCCAGTACCTATAACATCAAACTTGGCAAGCTGAAGCAGCTCTGTAAAAACACCTCTTATGTTATGATCATCGTCTACAACTAGCGCTTTGAGATTCATTTGCTTTCTATATAGATTACATGATATTAGATAGAGTTTGTTCGTCCCGTACAAACTAACCATCTTCCAAAATCAGACTTGCGGGACTAGTTATTTTAATTCTTCAAGTAACTTTCTGTCAAAACGATTCTCTTTTCTCATCTTGCTAAGTAACGCATCAAAATCAGAACTCTCTCGTAATGTCATGCTAAATTGTATATCTGAGAGCACACATTTTTCTGAACAATGTGTAGCACTCCAATCCTTCATGGGTGCACCACAATGTTCGCATAATTCTGGCAACACTGGCTTGCTAGACTAGCGTATAAGAGTGTGCCTAATCATTTTGCACTAGACAGTCAGACACCTGTGGACAAATGTGGTATGAAGATTGAGAGCAAAAACAAATGTATGACTTTAATTCAAAATGTGTGTAAAGTACTATAATCAAAATTACAGTTTAAAATAACTAACTTGTTTGCCTTTTCTTAAATTGTCCAAATCGGAATATGTAGGCTAAAATCCCTATAATTGATGTTACTCCAGTAATTAATATGGCTCTTAACTCCCAATACGAAGACAATACGTGATGATTTCCTAAAAATCCAAAATAATGTAAAGATATTATGATTGATGTTACTCCCAGAATGACTATTATTTTCTTTAACCAAGACTCACTTACCATGCGTTTTCCAATACTTTTTTTTAGTTTGCTTCTATTAAGGTCCAAAATCAATTAATTTTCATTAATGGATATAAGATTGAATAGAAACTTCAAGGTTGTTCATCAGATGATACAAAATGCGAGTAGAAAAGAAAAATGATACACCAATGCCCATTATGCAAAATTAAGATGGATCTTGACATTCCTTTTCCGTTCAAGTATTTTTGGTGTGATGATTGTAGACGTAGAATATGGAGATATTGGAAGCCTACATAGAACTATGATGTTGATTTGAAGCTAACAGCATTTCAATCAAACCAATTAAATCAAATCCAATTCAAGTAAACAAATGCCTTACTCTTGTGAGGAATGCAAACTAGAATTCTTCTCAAGAGAAGGACTAGAGATCCATATTTTGCGTAGGCACACTGAACCAATTCCAAAGGGATTGGATCATTTTGCATAATCATTGTCAGTTGTAGTTATTTGACAAAAGTCTATTCATAATGTATTAAATGAATAGACATCAACCGAAGGAAACACTTGAAAAAAGTCAATAAATCAATCGACAAGGAAACAGAACCTTCAATCAATATCTTTATTAGGTACTGGTACCGTACCATACGGTAAGATGGACGATTTAAGATTAGAAAGTCTAGAAGGGGTCGGCCCCGTAACTTCCAAGAAGCTAAGCGACGCAGGAATCCATAACATACTTGATCTTGTCATACGAGGTCCTGTAGACATATCAGAAATTACTGGTATGGATATTGACACAGCCGTAAAACTAGTAAACAAAGCAAGACAGCAACTAGTCGAGAGCGGTCAGCTGCAAAAAGAGTTTGTTAGTGCAACTGAGATCTACAAGAGAAGGCAAGACATTGGCAAGATCTCTACTGGAACCAACTCGCTTGACACTCTATTTGATGGAGGAATCGAGACACAAGCAGTAACCGAAGTCTATGGTGAATTTGGTTCAGGAAAGACACAGTTTTGTCACACATTATGTGTAAATGTTCAAAAACCAAAAGAAGAAGGTGGATTAGACGGTGGAGTTTTGTACATTGATACAGAAGGAACTTTCAGACCGGAAAGAATTGTCTCTATTGCAAAAGCAAAGGGACTCGAGCCAGAAAAAGCTCTTGACAGAATCATTGTGGCAAAAGCATACAATAGTTCACACCAAGAACTGATAATGCAAGAAGTTGGTCCTGTGATTGAAGAGAACAAGATAAAACTAATCATAGTAGATTCTGCAGTAGGATTATTCCGATCAGAATATCTTGGTAGAGGAACCCTTTCTGTAAGACAACAAAGACTAAACAAGTTCATGCATTTGCTTTCTAGAACTGCTGAAGCGTACAACATCGCAATAATTGCTACCAACCAAGTCCAGTCATCTCCTGACACATTCTTTGGAGATCCGACAAGACCTGTTGGAGGAAACGTTGTGGGACATGCCTCAACTTACCGAGTTTATCTCAAGAAATCTGGTAAGAAGAGAATTGCAAGAATGGTTGACAGTCCGCATCACCCAGAACAAGAAGTGCTCTTCACTGTGACTGAAGCTGGTGTATCCGACCCAGAAGACGACACAAAGAAGAAAAAGAAAGAAGAACCTGAAGAATAGGTTCTATCCTATTTCCTTTATTTTCAAATACAAAGTCTGATTTTCCTTTTTACAGCCAGTAAGTGTTAAATTAGGTCCGACTGAAGTCCTAGCGATATGACTACTAAGAAGCCGCGAGGTCGTTCACATGGCTTTATGCACAAGGCACGATCTGTAATGACAAAGGATGCGGATAGAGGAGTATCTTTCCTACTAAGAGAGTACAAAGTAGGAGACAAAGTATTGGTAATCATAGATCCGTCACAACACAAGGCTCTACCACACCGCAGGTATCACGGCAAGGTAGGTACCGTAAATGCAGTGGGGCGTAGAACAGTAAAACTGGCAGTCAAACTAGGTGACAAGACAAAAACCTTAATCACTAGGCTGGACCATATCAAACCGTTTGGTGTGTAAATATGGAAGAAGTTAAGAAAAAACAACCTATCTCTATTCCAGAAGTTAAGGAAATCATGGAAAAAGTAGATCCTGAATCTATGGATCAAATCCAAAGATGGACATATGATTATGTTACCAAGTTTGCAAGCATTGACTCAAAGGCCGGTAAGAAACTCAAACAACAACTTGTCAAAGAATGTAACATTACTGACGAGGAAGCTGTTGAGATTGTCAACAACCTGCCAAGTACTGAGGCAGAATTGCGAGCGTTTACTTTTGGCTGGAAGAAATTGATTCTGGCAGAGACGCTTGACAAAATGCTAAAGATAATCAAGGAGAACGCCTAGTCTTAGGAGCCAAGTTTTCTTGGAGAGATCTCAAACTAGAAAGTATGAAGAGTACGCATACGTGTTAGATTTTGTAGTTAGAGGAAAATCAACGACGGTGCGAGGAAGGGATGGAATAATTGTAACTGCACTGGGAGAAGAAAGACTGACAATACTTGAACTTCTTGCAATGCCAAATTCTACTTTTGAAATAGGCGAACGCGTTTACATTGGAAAGGAAGGGAGAACAAAGATACTTTCAGTACTGGGAAGATTGGAATTTGCACAGACCTCGTCTTCAGCACAAAGCGAGCTCGGATCTGTTGTTGAAAAAATAGTCATACAAAACGAACAACGATTTATTGATTATCTAAATAATGCGCAGCCACTAACTCCAAGAATACATGCACTGGAGCTTATTCCAGGAATTGGAAAAACATACATGAAGACAATGCTTGAGGAGCGAGAAAAACGCAAGTTCTCTGACTTTAAAGACTTGCAAGAAAGAGTGGGTCTTAAAGAGCCTGCAAAACAAATTGCAAAAAGAATACTCGAAGAGATTACAGGTGAAACCAGAATGAATCTCTTTGTCAGAAAATGAGTAAGCGCCACGCATTAGGACAACACTTTCTAACATCTGATCTAGTTGCAAAATCCATAGTTAGCCTTGCCAATATTAAAAAAACCGATACAGTTCTTGAAGTAGGAACAGGAAAAGGCATATTGGTTCCTTACCTGTGTAGAAAAGCAAAAAGCGTAATCTCTGTTGAAAAGGATTCAGTACTATATGATGAGGCAAAATCCAAGTTTTCTTACCTCAAAAACCTCGTATTGGAGCGTGGCGACGCCTTTGAGATGGATGTAGATTTTGATATACTCGTCTCAAACCTTCCCTATTCAGAGAGCCGCAATGCCATAGAGTGGCTTGTCCAAAGAGAGTTTTCCCATGCTATAGTGATGGTACAAAAGGAATTTGCCCAGAAATTGCTTGCAAAAAAAGGCAAGGGCAGAAGAGCAATATCTGTACTTGCAAGCTATTGCTTTGACATGGAACAACTCTTGGATGTAAAAAAATCAAATTTCCAGCCAATGCCTCAGGTAGACTCGGTAGTAATAGGAATAAAATGCAGGAAAAAGATACCAAAAGAGGTCCTTTTGGCAGTAAACAAACTCTTCTCTTTTAAGAGAAAGACCATACGAAACATTGCAAAACAGTTTGGCCTGGAAATAGATTCTGATAAACGTCTTGAAGACCTATCTGATGGAGAGATAATAGGCATTGCAAAAAAAATCATTTGACAAATATTACAAACCTGCAGAGGACACATTCTTTCTTGCTGATAACATACAAAACGAGAAAGGGCATGCAGCACTTGATATTGGAACAGGTTCTGGCTATCTTGCAAATATTTTATCAAATAACTTTGAACTTGTAGTGGCAACTGATATCAGCCTTGATGCGCTAAAAAAAGCACACGAGTCTGTGGAAAACTGCATCTGCTGCAATTCTGCAGATGCATTACATTGCAGTTTCGATCTAGTCGTATGCAATTTGCCCTACTTACCATCAGATCAAGTTGCAGATCCTACTGTAGACGGACTCGAGGAAGGCCTTGGTATCACTAGTGGTATTATCAAGTCTGCAAGTAACACAGTTGGCAAAAACGGCAAACTGGTCTTTCTTACGTCATCTCTTGCAAACTATCAAGAACTGATAAGAAGAACTGAGAGCCTTGGGTTTTCTGCAAAGATAGTTTCAAAAAAGAAATTGTTCTTTGAGGAGCTGATACTTGTAGAATGTGTAAAACTCTAAACTTATCTGGGAGAGAAAAGCATTACGCATAAGGACAGAGTGTGATTTATGTCTAGCATGGAATCTTTGTACTCATTGAGAGCAAGTGTACTGTGTGGTATAGCAATGGCAGCATTTCTCCTTATGCTTGTACCAAGTGTCTATGCATCTAATTCTCAAGTAATAATTGTTAACGGAACAATAAACCACTGCCTGCCATACCCTTCCTGTTACAATCCATATGAGATTGATGTAAAGCCAGGAGATACAGTAACATGGGTAAATGATGATAACAAAACCCATACTGCTACAGCAGGAACTCCAAATTATGGTCCTGTCGGAATGTTTGACAGCGGAACAATTCTTCCAGGACGCTCGTACACACAGTTCTTTGGGGCAATTGGCAAGTATACGTACTATGACCAAGTTGACATGTGGCCATCTGGAGTGGTAGTTGTAAGCAACCAAAATCCAACTCATGCAGAGATCAATTGGGTAAACGGTTCTCTTTCCATGACAAGTCAGTTTGACAACAATATTCAGAAACTGACGATGACAAAACAGATTGAAAACACTGGAGGTACAGATGCAAATTCAGTAATCTTTAGGCTCAGAATACTAAATGATTCTGGCTTTTTATTTTACGATAACATTACACGCGGAAATGTACCGGCAAAACAAAATGCGCCAATAAGTTTTGCATGGACCAATCCACCTGCAGGAAAGTATAGACTAAACTTTGACGCCGAGAATCTGGCAGGACAAAACAATGAAAATAACGATTTCTCGTCAGATCTTATTGCTGTTACAAAAAACAATGCAAGCAAATCAATGTCGGTAATAGGACATAATTTTACAATAAACACCGGAAATGCTGCAGTTCCTGAGTTTGGACAAATATCTTGTGCAATTCTTGCATTTTCAATAATTTCTGTTCTAGCGGTATCTGCTAAATCAAGAATTCATTCTAAAACCTAAGTTATCTTCGCAGTTTTTGTTTTGCAATCTCTGCTATTACCTCAGCCATTTGTCTAGTGGTAGCATTTCCACCAATATCAAACGTCACATGTTTTCCTTCATTGATTACCTGTTCTGTAGCTGAAAAGACTGCATCCTTTATGTGAGTCTCCCCCAAGTATTCTGCCATCCAAGCACCTGATAGTATTGCGGCAGTCGGGTTCACCTTGTTCTGGCCTTTGAAGGAAGGCGCACTTCCATGAGCCGCCTCAAACATGGCAAAAGAGTCTCCCATGTTTGCAGAATACACTAGTCCAATTGAGCCAATTATTCCTGATGCCAGTTCAGATATGATGTCCATAAACAAGTTGGTGCTCACAAGTACTGAGCCATTGAACTGTTCAGGTTTTATGACAAGCTGCTGAGTCATGTTATCGATATACAACTCTTCTATTGCTATGCCGGGATTTGCCTTGGATGCCTTTTCTACTTCTTCCCAGAATATTCCATCTGTAACTTTTAGTATGTTTCTCTTTGTAATTGCAACCACTTTGTTCATCTTGTATCTTTTTGCCCATGAAAATGCAGAATTTATGAATCTGCTCGAGCCTTGCCTTGTAATCTTTCTTATTGCAATGGCTGCATCATCTGATATCTTAAACTCTATTCCTGTGTAGAGTCCTTCGGTGGCTTCTCTGAAACAGACAAAATCAAGTGATCTATCAGGTGTTATTCTTTTGTATGTCTTGATTGGTCTGATGTTGGAATAAAGTTCAAACTTTTGTCTAAGAGTTACTGCCACACTTCTTGGAGCATTTGGTTTTGGAATTGTAGTGGTAGGTCCCTTGAAACATGCATCAGAGCCTTCAAGTATCTTCATTGTGTCGTCAGGAATGTATGTTTCTCCACCGCGCTTTTCCCATTGCTCCGAGCCTGCGTCACACAAAACTAGTTCAGCTTGGGTATTGCATGACTTTAACACGTAAAGCATCGCATCCACAATTTCAGGTCCGATGCCATCGCCTTTGATAACTGCAGCCTTTTTTCCCAAAACAGGCGAGCTTTCAGATCCAGATATTTAACTCTACCTAAGATTTTTTCTGTAATCGATCTGCGACAAACCCCAAACCTTAAACAAATCTATACGTGATGTTTCTCTATGAGAATAGTCCAACTCTCAGATATCCATGTAGGAGGACAATTTCAAGAAGAAGTATTTGATCAAGTGGTTTCAGAAGTAAATGAACTCAAACCTTCTGCCATTGTAATTACAGGTGATCTGACCAACGAAGGACTACTCAAGGAATACGAAAAATGCAAAAAAAAGTTTGCAAAGTTTGAGACAGACAAGATAATTGCAATAAGCGGAAATCATGATTATAGAAACACAGGATACCTATTATTCAAAAAGTTCTTTCCGATAGATTCCGTAAACGAGCTTGATGAAAACACTGTACTTGTAACCATAGGTACTGCAAGACCTGACCGAGATGAAGGGGAGGTCGGGTACAGGCAAAACCTCTGGCTTGAGCGCACCATGAAAAAGTATGAAAACAAGACAAAGATACTTGCCATGCACCATCACCTAATTGGTGTACCAGACACAGGAACTGACAGGGTTACGGTGATTGACTCGGGTGATGTCTTGCGCACCGCACTTGCAAGCAAGATAGACCTGGTAATTTGTGGCCACAAGCACAGGCCGTGGTTTTGGCATTTTGGGCACTTGACAATTGCCAATGCCGGAACTGCCTCCTCAGAAAGGATGAGGGGACTTTTTGAAAATACATACAACATAATCAATATAGAAAAAGGCAAGGTCAAAGTAGACCTCAAAATTGTTGGCGGCAAGAGAATGTCGCTAAAGGACTTGGTAGACAACTACAAGCGTTTTGGTGAAGAATAGGCAAATTATCTTAACCAAGAATTAATTAACAGTTCAAATTTCAGCAACATCTGTGCGGGGGTCGCCTAGCCTGGTAGGGCGTGGGATTGCTAATCCCATGTCCGCAAGGACCCGTGGGTTCAAATCCCACTCCCCGCGCTTTCTGCGATCTGGACTTAGACTTAATAAACGGAATTTGAAATTCTCATTAAGAATGGTAAGGAGAAAAACAGTAAAACCAAGAGCAAGCGGTCCAAAAAACATTACAACTGGGTTATGTCCAAAATGCGGCACGATAGGTAAGATTTTGATTATAGGCGTGATTGGCAGCGAGAAAGGCAAATGCCAAGCATGCAATGGCGAATTCGACCTGTAGCAAAAACACTGACAAGAGATTCTGACAACTTGTTGGAGAGGTAAACAAGTTGACAGAACCTGACAAAACCCTCAACAAAATAAACCATCAATTTTTAAGATCAGATCTAGCGCAGAGTGTGATATATGGCAGAGGGAGCAGAAGAATCCATTTACGAGCGAGTAGCCAGGCTAGAAGATGAGGTTGCTATGCTGCGACATGAAGTGGATATCATAAAGGGTACCATGAGAAATAAAATTGTAAGATACGAACACAGATTAATCAAGAAAGGAACTGACGTCAAGTCGATTGTTGATTAGATCTTTCCTTAATGCTTCTTATCAGATCCAAAACATAATCTACGTCATCTGCTTCAGGCGCTATCTCTAGATATTTTTCAAGAGACCTTATTGCAAGATCATTTTGAAGCAGCCTTGACTGTACGACTCCCTTGTCTCTTATCTCTTCTGGATCATCAGGCAGCAAACCCAAAACCATGTTTATGCAATGCATGGCCGTCTTGTAATTGAAAGACTGCATGTAAGAGTTTTTGAGGTTTCTTAAAATGCGGACAAGAATTTTTTCAGGCTCTATCTCGTTTAGATATTCTGGACTGAACTGGACTCCATTACCATAGGTATTGTCAAGTATCTCCTGCAGATCGTCAACATCTAGCAATGCACCTCCATTGAATGGGTCTAGTATCATCTCTTCTGAATATTTCACCAGAAAATGTCCTGGAAAGCCAACAGGCCTTAGGTCCAATCCAATGTAACTTCCAAGCTGGATGTAAATTATTGATAGAGTGATTGGTATTCCAGTTTTTCTCTCAATTACAACATTTAGAAAATTATTTCTTGGATTATAGTAATCATCACGGTTTCCATCAAAGCCAAGAGTGTCAAACATGTATTCATTTAACATGGAGATCAAATACGTGGGATTTTTCACATCTGAAATAGAATTTCGCAGCTCTTCTCCCATGGAATTTAGTTTATTGATATAGAATACCAGATCAAGATCAGGAAATTCAAGAACTTGGGCAAGTTTTAGACATTTTTCCACCAGTGTGTATCTGGGATTTTTTGCATAAGAAACCCATTCTTCTACAAATGGATCAAATTCGCTCATATTCTTGCAAGGTAACTTTCAGGGTTTTTGAGCTCTCTTGTTGTCGGAGGATTCTCAATCAATATTTTGTATGCGTTTTTGCCAATTTTGCCTGTTACATATTCCGTAAAATCCATTCCCATGCTTTTTCTTACCTGATATGCTGAGATGTCTGTGTTTGCAAACGTGACAAGATAGTTGTGAAAGTCTTGATCGTCTTTTAGGATATTTCTGACTGCAAACTCTGCCATTCCCTCCATTATTGTAAATGCAGCGTGGTGTGTCTGTATTGGCTTGAGCCATCTCTGATAGATGTCAAGCAGCTCCGGTATGAATTCAAGAATCTTTGGATCCACTGAGACTTTGTTAAAGGTCATTACATCCGGGCCAAGCACACTGACTATAAAGTTGTCAGGGTTTAGAGTGAAAAAGAGATTCGCTCTCTGTGCTACTGGGTATTCGTCTGGTACTTGTGGAAGCTGTAGATAATCGTAAAGGCCTTTGATCTTGGCACTGTCTAGTGACAAAATTATCTTTGCAAGTTCCTCATTTATCTCGTTTACTTGGATTACTGCAGTCTTGTTTGTCTCGTAGAGATTTTTTTGTATGGAATGAACTTGTTCTTCAAGTATTGTCATCTTTAGCGCGCCATGGTATCCAGAGTTTACTTGGTTAAAGTTTGACTCGTAAGGAGGACCCTGCTTGTGCAAAATTATTTGAGGATAACTTGCAAGAACAAACCTGTTTAGGTATATTGTTGATTCGTAAAAGTCTCCGTAGGTTGTAGATATCTGGGAGATGTATCCCTTGGCGTATGTGGAATACACAAGAAACTGCTGGGTGTTGCTCTTTGCAAGCTGTGCAATCTTATCTGTGCTCTCTTGGGCTAATGCTGTAAAGAGATCATCTACAAATGTTACTGAGTTTTTTGCCGGAAACACCTTGCGGCCCTTTAGGCGCTTGAATTCTACCAAATCCGGAAACTCTACCTTGGTATCAGAAACCTCGATACCAGTGAACTGCGCTACTTTGTGGGCACTATCTGAAAAAAGCCTTTCAGATATGGTCTTGATGTCCTCAAAAGTTATCTTTGAGGCAAATGCTTCGGCAGCCTTTGATTGGGATTCTTTTATTGTGTTCTCTTCGGTCAGCTCAACTGAGATCTGGTCTAAAAGAGAAAATGCAAACTCTTCAAACTCGTCCATTCCAAGTTTGATAACCTAAACTAATTTAACATTAACTTTGGAGCACTCTCAACGTATACAATCTGCCAAAATCACTTTGTTAATCCTTGCCAGAAAAAGATCGCTTGTTTTTTCAGATTCGAATCTGTCATTTTGTCTATCCACTTAATATCCTGTATCCTGGGGGGGAGGATATGTTTTTTAGGTTAATTATTTGCTAAAAAAAGCGTCTCATGATTAGCCTTTTTCCGTATGTGATAGGAGCAGCTGTGGTTGGAATATTACACATGTCTGCCCCTGATCATTGGGCTAC
>JAGWGB010000070.1 GCA_028867595.1 Nitrososphaerota archaeon
TGGAGTTGATCGGGGAGAGAGCTCCGTTTAACAGTTGCCAGTAGTTGACACCTGCTTGTGGACCGGTTGCACATTGTTTCCAAGTAGGGGCACCTGTTCCTGTCGATACTAAACAATATCCGTTACTGCCAGCAGTAGAGATTGCTAATGCTGTTCCTGTTGAATACGCTACGCCGCCATTGATCGCAGTGAGGTTGGCATTGGTACCGCCGTTAGCCAGAGGTAGGATACCAGTCACATCACTACTTGCCAAATTCACAGCAGAAGAGGTGAGTGTGCCATTGGTATCTGTGTGGACAATGCCTTGACCAAGACTGGAGAACTGGATTGTACCGGAAGATGTTAATTGTGTTAACGCAGTTAGGGCAGTGGTGTAGGTTGGGTTAGTTCCATTGCTCACTAAGACATTGCCAATGGCAGCAGGGGAGAGAGTGTTTATATTACCTGTAGCGTTGCCATATAGCAGAGCTCCTGAGGTAATGGTTGAGAGACCGGTACCGCCATGGGTGACAGGTAGGACACCGGTGACATCACTATTTGCTAAGTTAACAGCAGAGGAGGAGAGGACACCACCTGAACCTGCATGGACAACACCAATACCAAGGTTACTAAAGTCAATGGTACCGGTTGCCGTGAGGTTACCATTGACAGTTTGTGCTCCGTTAATAACAGCTGCACCATTGACAGTAACAGTATTAAGAGGAGTTAAGACAATGTTGCCAGTAGTACCGTTGCCACCTAAGACTAAATTTTGGTTGGCAGTAGTTGCCAGTGTACCGTTTGCAGTGAGGTAGGTAGCACCGGTGACACCGGCGGAAACAGATGCGGTTGGTGTTCCAACAAGAGTATTAATAAATGCAAACTTTGCAGAGGCGGTTGATTGTCCTCCGATGAGCAAATCGTAATTATCGATTGTTGGAGCAACTGCACCTTTTGCGGCAACTTCTTGCCAGTAGTTGGTGGCGGCAGTTCCTGTAATACATTGCGTCCAGCTTGGTGCACCTGCAGCCCCCGAGACCAAACAATAGCCGTTTGTTCCGGGAATACTGATTGCAAGACCTGTGGTGGTTGAGTATATAATGCCACCACTAACCGCAGTGAGGTTGGCATTGGATCCACCATTAGCCAGAGGGAGGACCCCGGTGACATCACTATTTGCTAAGTTAACAGCAGAGGAGGAGAGTGTTCCATTGCTTGAGGAGTGGACAATACCAATACCAAGACCGGTGAAGTCAATGGTACCTGAGGAGGTTAGTTGTGTAAGTCCTGTGAGAGCAGTGGTGTAGGTTGGGTTGGTCCCATTGCTCACTAAGACATTGCCAATGGCAGCAGGGGAGAGAGTGTTTATATTACCTGTAGCGTTGCCATATAGCAG
>JAGWGB010000071.1 GCA_028867595.1 Nitrososphaerota archaeon
GCACGGAGACACGTTTGACCTTCCAGAGGAAGCAACAAGGCTTGCACATTCTAAGTATTATCAAAATCAGGCAATAAAGATTGGAAGCGCAGTGGGAGTACAGTTTCACCTAGAAGTGGACGAGATTACAATAAGGCTATGGCTTGAAAAATCCAAAGAGGAGCTAAGCTCTGTTCCTCATATCAGGGTTCAAGAGATAATAGACAATATGCCCAAAAACTTGGATATTGTCCAGGACAACATGCAAACATTTTATCGTAATTTCAAGTCAGAATTCAATCTTTGACAAGATTCAATGCAGTATCAAACTCTCTTAAACTACCAGTGTTACATGTCCTTCCACTTGTCTCATCACGTGATCCGTTATCAATTAGCAAGTATTGGAATGAGGTATGAATGATGAATAGAGCATCCATATCAAGTCGGCGTTAGCCTAAATAAGATCGATTCTCTATGATAGAGATATGCAAAAGCAGAGTAAAAAGAGCGATCTAAGTCCAGAATTAGATGAGACCGTAAAGAGAATCATAGAAGGAAAGGAGAAATTAAAAACCTATACTTTTGACGAACATAAAAAACAGGTAAAGAAGATTTTAGAAGAATAAGTTGCGTTTTGTTCAACCATCAGCTAAACTTCTCAAGAAATTAAAGAAATTCAAGTCAGATAAATCAATAATTGAAGGTTATCATAGAATATTGGAAGAGTTAGAAACTTCTCCAGATCCCACAGAGATAGGAGAGCGAAAAACGGTCTGTATGCCAATTGTTATGCAATACACATCACAAAAAGTCATAGTCTTGTTTACATGCATTTACCAAAAGAAAACACAGTTGTATTGATAGATTTGGATGACCACAAAAACCTCTTTGGTGGAGATAATAGAGCATAGTTGAGCCTTCGGTTCACATCTTGGCACGGTAAGAAAACAAAATGTCAAACCGTCGGAGATAATTTTCAACATATTGACAAAAGTTTAATATAATGACATCAAGACTCGGATCTCGTCATGATATATCAAACTAGAATACAGAACACAGTATATTCTGAAGACAAGAAAATGGAGTTCGTGCTTTGAATCCCGTTACAAAAGTTTTCGAAGAAACAATAGCAACTGATCACAAGGTAATTACCGAGGATCTCTCAAAAGCAGTTTTGAAAAAATATGGAATCAAGGTTCCAGGATATGCTCTTGTAAATAGCGCAAAAGAGGCAGCAAAGGCGGCAAAGAAACTAGGGTTTCCCCTAGTCATGAAGGTGGTATCTCCACAGATACTACACAAGACAGATGTCGGAGGAGTAAAAGTCGGGCTTCAAAACGAAAAAGAGGTAAAGAAAGCGTTTACCGACATGTATTC
>JAGWGB010000072.1 GCA_028867595.1 Nitrososphaerota archaeon
AGACGGGATCACCCATTTTTATGATCTTAAGTCCCGCGCGTCCAAAGGCCGTGCCTTCTTTGGCCAGGCTCGGCGACTCCTGCGTTTTATTAGCACAAGTTTGGAGAAATTAAACGTTATAGCAAGGAAAAACCACCTTAAAACAAAACCAACGCCTCAACTACCACCACCCTACCAACTTTAGTCTTGTTTCACATCCCAAAATCTGGTCTTTCGTCAATTAGCGAAGATGTGGTGGAATGTGTCTATGAAACAAGTTGAAGTATAAGATTCGAAAGATCGCTTAATCCCTCCATGAGATAATTATGTTTAATAATTAATTGTGATATATTCACGGGCATGGGATACCATTGTATGCATAAGAGTTGTACACATTGCCAGATGGAACATCCAGATCCAAATGATTGTCTTGGGGCAGAAAAATGTAGAGCAGATCACTGCGAGTGTGAAAGGTTCATACCAAATTATTACTCCCAAAATAACTGTCCTTAAAACCAGTCATTCCAAAAAAATGAAAATTTTTTGCCTACTTTTGCTGTCTGCGAAAAGTAGGTCGTACGCAGGACGAAACCCCTAAACCCCTGACGGCGAGCGAGCGAGGTGAGGGTGCGAAGCACCCGAAAGGCTGCCAACGGCAGCCGTCCGAAGCGAGCTAGAGGGAAAACGGCACGCATGAAATCGTGCCGTCCGAGCATTGCGAGGATTTTGGACTTGGAGTGGCTCAAGAGGGGTGTCATGGTACATGACGGGGTGAATTGAGCCAACGGAAAGGACAAAATTTTACCTCTAGCTCGGTGAGCCTCGGTTTTGCGCCAGCAAAAAACACCAAGCGAGTTTACGAGCCTGGTGTTAGAGGTGAGCGAGGACTTCGCCAATAAGCGAAGTGGCAAGGGGGTGTCGAAGGGACGGGGTGAATTGAGACGGAGTGTAGTATAAAGCCATTACTCATAGTAGGTGGGAGGGGGTAGGTATATTACACAAGATAAAATATGTGGTAAAATCTGCGTATTGTTAAAATAGAGCGAATGTGTTATGCATAACATGGAAACACTAGAATGGACACCAGCATGTTCAGAGTCAGTAAAGAAGTATAATGAACTATTGAAAAATAAAGAAACTGGTAAACCATTAAATGTATATGAATACTTGAACTGGCTTAATGAGTCAGACAAGTCCGTTATGGAATATCTACCCAAGCGTTCTTAACGATTACAGAACAAAATATAACGCATTACCAAGACAAATTCGCATACTAATCAGTATATTCGTCTACCAATTATCATTTGAAAATGAACCAGAATTAT
>JAGWGB010000073.1 GCA_028867595.1 Nitrososphaerota archaeon
TGTTTTTCTTTGCGTTTGCAATTGCCGGGCTGAATTCATTTTTCAGATAGTCCTTTGCCTGGCTCATTTCGCACGATGAGACAGGAATGGATCTGAGATACCCTACAAGCTGTCTTTCCGGTAGCCCCTTTTCCAGTGCCTCCCTTCCTCGGGTTCCAAGCTTGATAAAGCTTTTTTCAGACTCGGTCACTTGGACTAGGTTCTTGAACTTGAGCCACTCTATTCCCCGTCTTATCTGGTCTATTGATAGCTGCGTTTTTTCTGCCAGCTCTTCTGGCGTTGCAGTCTGTTTTTCAAGCAGAGATCGCAGAATCTTTTGCTCTATAGGATGCAAAACTTGCGACATTATGACAAACAGCCAAAAAGACCTTTTAAAGCATGCTTTTTGAGGTTTAAAATAGAATTATCAGAGAACGATGTTCTCATTTTCTTCTCTTTATTATGAAAAAGTAAATGATTATTCCTGCCGCGATAACACCAAAAAATAAGGAAGGCAAAATAACATTAACAGGCACGTAGGCAACCGAATCAAAGTTTCTGTGCAGACCAGTAAATTCATAGGATACAACTGAACTGTTATGTAAATTCACTTCAGCCGTGAGTTCTTTTGTGTCATTTAGGTTGATATTCAGTATCTGATACGATCCGTCTCCTGTATACAGTGTTCCAATAGACATGAATTCACAATAAGAACTATCATCAATGAATGTTTTCAGTGTTTGATTTGCTATGACTATTGCTTCCACCTGTTGTCTTGTTGATAGCATAAGATTGCCTTGAAATTCCTTTAACTCTGTGCTACAAGATATTCCATGAGGTATTGTTGTATATGTCTGAGGCCACAAATTTGAGACAACAAAATATGTACTCATAGTTCCTGCTCCCGCGATTAGAATTATTGCTACAACATTTTCTGCTTTCAAAAGTTAGTCTAGTTTGTGGTTCTAAGTTTAAAAAACTGACGTAGATTTTCACAGTATCATTAGTCTAAAAAATTGCCAGTTTACCATAAAGACTTTTTAAACCTGAACCTAACTGAAACATGAATGTCGTCCGAGGACTTCACGGTTACTCCATGGAGCGTGGAAGGGGACATTGATTATGACAAGCTTGTCCAGAAATTCGGCACGGAAAAGATTTCCGAGCAGCTACAGGCGCGCATAGAAAAGATAACAGGCGAGGTACACCCTATGATAAAGCTCGGATATTTCTTCAGCCATCGGGATTTTGACAAGATTTTAACAGAGTATGAAAAGGGCAACAAGTTCTACCTTTATAC
>JAGWGB010000074.1 GCA_028867595.1 Nitrososphaerota archaeon
CGGTAACAAACCAGCCTCGGAAACCCTCCACGCGATCGGCCGCGTAGCGGCGGCACATCGGCCGCATGGGGCTGAAAACCGGATCGACGTTGTGAGGCAAGCGGGTATAGGCCATGTCAGGACGCCTTGCTGAGTGCGGCGAGCTTGGCGCGAGCGTCCGCAATAGCTTCCGGCGCAAGCTCATCCGCCACTTCTGCCGCGTACGCATTGTCAGGATCGGCCGGATGGCCGATCTCGATTCCCCACACGCTTGCGGAGCCAAGATTGATGCCTTCGCGTGACGCGGTAACGATCACGCCGCAGTATTTCCACTCATCATTGCACCACGCGCGCAAGGTTTCGTAATCCTCGCGCGCGGCGATTGCGGCGACTTGGCGCTTGCTCGCGCCTTCCGGGGCTTTGCGCGCGCCCCAGCCGTCGCGTAGGGCGAGCTTGCACGCTTCCCTAAAGTCATAGTACCGGCGCGATCCCCGGCGCCGATCTGCCGCAAGCACAAGCTCGCCCGCTTGCTTGTCGCGCGTGGTCCAATCGGAGACGGGACCGTGCCCGTCTTCGCGTTCCCACGGCGTACCGGAGTCATAGTCAAATTCAAGGCGAGCGGAAAGCTCGAAACCCTCCGACTCCGCGCTGGCAGTTTCATTGAAGCGGAACGCATCCGCCGGAAACAGATCAGGCATAACCGTTACTCCCTTGTAACTTGTTATAGACAATCCGAACATGGGCCGGCTTGGCGTAAAACGCAAATTACAAATTGTCCATGTTAGATGAGGTCCGCTATCTCGCGCGCCAAAGCCTCGGCCTTGCGCTGGGCCGCTGTCGCCCGACGCTGGGCCTTTCCGTCATTCGTCGCGCGCTTGCGCATGATGCTAGACGCCCTGATCGTAAACCAGCGCCAATTTGCAAATACCCCGTGGCTTGAACGTACTTCCCAAAGCAATCTGGCGCCTTCCACAAATTGCTCGGGTACCGGCCAGCACGTCATACCCTCCACGGATAGCACGCGCGGCGCCGCGCCTTCCTTGGCTGGGCACAATGCCACGAGCGTAGGCCTCCCTTCCCCATCGACGCCTTCCACACGCCCCAAGCTCAGCGCGAGCTTGGAGTCGCCGCTGGGTGAGACTGCCACCCACGCCCCACGCGCCAGTCCTACGGCTTCCACGGTGCTTTGCCTCGTCGCGCCCCGGTTCTTCGTCGCCCACGTGTCAGGCCACGCCCCCGCCCCGAAAAATTCCACCCTGGGCACGACACGCCGCGCCCCGAACCGATCGCC
>JAGWGB010000075.1 GCA_028867595.1 Nitrososphaerota archaeon
AACCGAGTGCTAATGTATCCCCAAGCAAGCCTTGGCACAAACGGCGCTGCAGCAACTACAGTCCTTGGCCAGTCAGTTTTTACTTCAGGCAGTTCGAGTTTTGAAACTGCAACATCAGAGACTGAACCAAATGCGCTCACATTTGATTCCTCAGGCAACCTCTGGATTGTAGATGGTGGTCCTAGCAGAGTATTAGAATATACAACACCATTTTCTAATGACCAGGCGGCAACTACTGTAATTGGCAAATCAGGTTTTAACGTTGCTAATTGCGATATAACTCAAGACGGCGGATGCTTTTTCAGAGATGGTCCAACTGGAATCTCGTTTGACTCTACACATAACCTCTGGGTTGCAGATGCTGGCAACAACAGGGTGCTTCAATTTTTAACATCGCCATCTGCACCAACAGGCGTAACAGCATCATCTGCATCAACAAGCTCAATTACCATATCGTGGGCTGCATCTAGTGGTGCGACAAGCTATACGGTATATCGATCCACATCTCCATCAGGACCTTTCACCACCTCTGTAGGCACCTCTACTACGACATCGTTTATCGATTCTGGACTCTCTAAAGCTACCACATACTATTACGAAGTCACGGCATCAAACAGCGGCGGCGACTCCCCACTGTCTAGTCCTCCTGCATCTGCAACCACGTTAGCGGTGTTTGTACCTGAATTTCCGCTTGGCATCCCTATTGCAATAGGTGCCATGTCGGCACTTTACTTTGTTATGCGATACAAGTTTGGCGGCATGCCAAAGTTTTGATGAATCCCTAGGACAAAAAACAAACTCATCCGAGTTTCAAGTGGAAAATTGAACTTGTCAAACAATCCACCTGCAACCGTAAACCCTTTACCTGCATCCGACTAGTGATATATCATGGCACTTGGCATAATGTGGGTAGTTCCAGGAATGATTCTTCTGGGGGCAATGATATTTGGCGGAATTCATTTGTGGATAAAAAGAAGAAAAGAGGCCAAGGATACAGCCTTGTATGGGAGCAGGATACGGCCAGATTTTTATGAAGATGAAAAATAACTTTCTAGCTATAATGGAAAGACTTGAAAAATACCCAAGATACTAAACGTATATCACATGAAGGAATTGGAGATACTTAGAAACAAAATTCCAAAGGATTCTGTTTTCAAGAAAAGACTCTGCGACAAAGCAAAGTGCGACAAAGATGGAGTTTATTCCTCAAAGCGTGGATACTTTTGTCTTGAACACATACTTGATTATGATATGCCATGCCCAAATGA
>JAGWGB010000076.1 GCA_028867595.1 Nitrososphaerota archaeon
GAATAATACTGCGACAAAAAGCTTGAAAAAGAATTATCCCCAACAAGGTCAAACGAAAACTTGTTTCTGTCTTTGATTACCCCGTGCGTCTGCCTAAAACTCATGACATGTGCAGTCTGCTCTGTTATCCTGATTCCGAAATATTCTTCGTCGGTACTGCCAACCGTTTCCATCTTTTGTCTTGTCTGCAAATTCTGCAGCCTCTGCAGAGTCTCGCGAATCTCTTTTGCCCGCTCATACTGTAAACTGGATGACGCTTCTTTCATCTCAGACTCGAGTTTTTCTACAAAATCTCCAAGTTTTTGTTTTCCCTTGAGAATTGATTCCAGTTCTGCAATGTGTTTTGGATATTGTACCCGTCCTGCCTCGAACTGGCATGGTGCCTCGCAGTTGCCTAGGTGATATTCAAGACATGCCTCTTTTGGAAGCCTTTTGCATATTCTTATCTTGAACGTCTTTCTTAGAAGCCCAATTGAGAGCATCTTTGAGCTTCCATGCGTAAACGGTCCGTATACCTTGCCTTTGCCTAGGAATTCTCCTGTCCTAGTTCTTCTTGCCACCATGAGGCGAGGAAATTCCTCGTTTGTAATCCTAAGATACGTGTACCTTTGTTGGTCCTTTAACTCAATGTTGTAGGGAGGCCTGTATCGCTTTATCATGTTGGACTCTAACAAAAACGCCTCTTCTTCGTTATCAGTTAAAACAAACTCGATGTCATGTATCTTTTCAACAAGTTTCTGTGTCTTGTAATTCTGGTTTTTGACAAAATATGATCTCACTCTATTTTTTAGGTTCTTTGCCTTTCCTATGTACAATATGTTGTCCTTGGAATCTTTCATAATGTAAATTCCAGAGTGTGACGGTATGCTCAGTGTCGTTATATCAAGAGCCATTTTTCAGCAAGGGCTTCAAGTACTGCCCCGTATAGCTTTTGGGATTTTGCGCAACTTGTTCAGGAGAGCCTGACGCAACAATTGTTCCTCCCCCATGTCCTCCCTCTGGACCAAGATCAATTATCCAATCTGAATTTTTGATAACATCCATGTTATGCTCGATAATTATTACCGTGTTTCCAAGGTTGACAAGTCTGTTTAGGACCTCGAGCAATTTTTGTACATCTGCAAAATGCAGTCCTGTCGTAGGCTCATCCAAGATGTATAACGTTCTTCCAGTGTCTCGCTTTGACAGCTCTGACGCAAGCTTTACTCTTTGCGCTTCGCCACCTGAAAGCGTGGTT
>JAGWGB010000077.1 GCA_028867595.1 Nitrososphaerota archaeon
GCGCTTTTGATTTCATGTTTCTTCTTACGGCTGTGATAAGTTGAATACCATTTCCCCAAAGCAAGTCGCTTAATAACCTGAGTTCGGGTTAAGCAGCAAGTTGTAATTGATGAAGTTGTTGCTGAATAGATATGGGATTAGTTTCTTCAATATTCTTTTTGATGGATGGCTTTTTAGGGAAGAACGAGTATGCTGCTATGGCTCCCATTATGTTCAGTAAAAATCCGCTGATAGAGCGATGCCTGGTATGTTCGAGTTGACAGATGTTTTTGAGTTCATCGTTTACGGTTTCTATTACAGAACGCTTGCGCAGTAATAGTTTTTCCTCGTTGCTCAGCGCTTTTGATTTCATGTTTCTTCTTACGGCTGTGATAAGTTGAATACCATTTCCCCAAAGCAAGTCGCTTAATAACTTTGATATGTATCCTTTATCACCAAACAGTTTTCCGAAAAGTTCTTTTGTCATTTGTGTAATTGCTTTTGTATTTCTATCATCTACGTTGCCTTTAGTCAGGTAAAAAGACAATATCTCTCCTTTATCATTAATGATGAGATGAAGCTTAAACCCAAAGAACCATCCCATCGTGGACTTCCCCACTTCTGCAATTCCTTTAAATACTTTGTTGCGTTTTATTCTTTTGTTGTGGCATGCTCTCAATATGGTAGAATCTATAAAACTGATTCCAGTGCATTTACCCATGCAGCAGTACTGGATGAATAGCATAAAAACAATTGCATTGCGATGGCTTAATTCAATGAAACGATTGTAAGAAACCAATCTGGGAAAATCATCTTTCAGGTGAACCGATACGTAGTGTATATAAAAGTGTTTGAAATTTCTAAACTGCCCGCTATGAAAGGCTATCAGAAGGGTAATGATTTCGGAGTCACAAAGCCCAGCTTTCCTGTTGCGCTTCTCTGTATCAGATGATAGGAGTAGTTGTTTGTATGAATATTCTTTTTTAAAAACATTGCAAAAGTCATCTGCTTTTACAAAAATTTCTGTAATCTTGTCTCGTAGCATTGGTTTTGGTTTTTATTTTGTTTGTTTGTACTACAAAATTAATCAATTCCAATGCTATTAATTAGCTGTCTTTCAATTAGTTATAAACAAAATAACTAACATGAAGTTATCCCGAACTCAGGTTAATAACTTTGATATGTATCCTTTATCACCAAACAGTTTTCCGAAAAGTTCTTTTGTCATTTGTGTAATTGCTTTT
>JAGWGB010000078.1 GCA_028867595.1 Nitrososphaerota archaeon
TACTTTGTTCACTCATATAGGATCAAACCAAAAAATGAAGATATTGTAAAAGCCGATTCTGACTATGGAATAAGTGTGCCTGCAGTTATAGAGAACGGGAATCTTTTTGGTACTCAATTTCATCCAGAAAAATCTGGTAAAATTGGTGCACAAATGATTAAAAACTTTTTGCGGACGTGCAAAAAGTGAAAGTCATACCAGCAATTGACATTATGGAAAATAAGGTAGTTCGTCTGGTACAAGGCGATCCAAAAAATAAAACTATCTATAATGACAATCCAATAGAAACTGCCAAACAGTGGGAGGCAAAAGGTGCAGATATGTTGCATGTTGTAGATCTTGATGCAACATTGGGACTTGGTTCTAATCTGAAAACAATAAAGAGAATTGTAGATGAAATCTCAATACCTGTAGAAGTTGCAGGAGGTTTGCGTACTGAAGAAATGATAGAAAGTGTGCTGGATTTTGCACCAAAAGCAGTACTTGGAACAGTTGCATTCAAAAATAGAGATATGTTACAGAGAATATCGAAAAAGTTTGGGAGGGATAGAATAGTGATATCAACTGATCAATTAAATGGAAAAATAGTAGTAAGTGGATGGAAGGAAAGCACTGGAGTGAATCTTATACCTGGAATTGAAGAATTTGTGAACCTGGGTTTTTCAGAATTTCTCATTACAAGCGTCGATCGAGATGGTACTCTCAAAGGTCCAGACCTTGATTCTCTAAGAAATGCATGCAAAATAGAGGGAACTAGAGTAATAGCAAGTGGTGGAATTTCCAATCTAAAGGATACCGTAGACGTAAAGAAAATTGGTGCTACTGGTGTTATACTCGGTAAGGCCTTATATGATAAAAAAATCACAATTGAAGAGGTTAAAGCGATATCATGACTCTGACTAAGCGAGTCATACCTTGTCTGGATGTAGATAATGGTAGAGTTGTCAAGGGCATGCACTTTAAATCAATACAGGATGCTGGAGATCCAGTTCTACTGGCAGAAAAGTATAGCAATGAAGGGGCAGACGAGCTAGTGTTTCTTGATATAACTGCTTCAGAACAACAACGAGAAACCATCAAAAGTCTTGTTAAGAAGGTAGCACAGGTAATAGACATTCCATTCACAGTGGGAGGCGGGG
>JAGWGB010000079.1 GCA_028867595.1 Nitrososphaerota archaeon
TTATTCATGATGAGTAAAGAGAAAGTATTACGTCGGGTTGGAAATATACGCAATATTAACGAGGGAGAGATCTCAAGAGTTGAGATAGAAGACAAATCAATATTGTTAATTAAAAAAGAAAGCAAAGTATTTGCAATAGATTCGGTCTGTGGTGAAGGATGTGGGCCGTTAGATGATGGTATGCTCGAAGGATTTTACATAAGATGCCCTTGGTATCATGAGTATTATGATATACGTAATGGCAGACCGCTTGGGGCAGCACATTGTAGATCAGGCATCAAGACATACGAGATCAGAGTAAACGAAACAAACGGCGATATTTTCGCGTATATGGAGGTGAATATTTAGATGGATAAACAACTAACCCTAGATGAGAAGGAAATCAAGACGCTTGTTGAGATATTGAAGTTCGCAGAAGGGGCATGCCCCGTGGAGAGCATAGACCAGGATTTTGCAATTGATGCAGAAAAGATTGAAGCACTTCTTTCAAAGTTGGAAAAAGCATAAAATCTGATGGTTGCAAAAAAGTAATTTGCAATTGTAAATTTCAGTTTTGATAATCTGTATACTCCTTTATTATGAAATAGCAAAAATCATGATTAAATGAATATTTATGACAAAAAACAGATTAACTGTATGACATGTGGAAGATTCATTGGGGAGGTTGATGCTGAAGCAAATATTTTGCTGCCACGGTGCGGATTGTGTTCAAACACAGACTCTGATGAAAACGATATTATTTCTTACATCGCAAACCGATTTGAAAGTACCATTAAAAACGTCATAGTTTGTCATTAGGTGAATAAATGTCTGCAATATTTGTAGTCGGTCATTCTACAAAGACAATAAGAAATTTTATCGATTTATTGGAAGCCCATTCTGTAAATCTGCTAGTAGACATCAGAACAATACCAAAGTCAAGACATAATCCACAATTCAATGAGGATTCACTGAAGAAAAAACTCAGAGAGAACAAGATAAAGTACATACATATGAAAGGCTTGGGAGGACTCAGGCACCCAGATAAGAATTCGATTAACTCCGGATGGCATAATCTTTCATTTCGTGGCTTTGCAGATTATATGCAAACAAAAGAATTTGATTCTTCGATGAAAGAATT
>JAGWGB010000007.1 GCA_028867595.1 Nitrososphaerota archaeon
TTGCAAATCCAAGCAACCAATAAACGGAGATGTAGAAGCAGAGATACATGCAACGTATGATAAAGATTTTCTATATTTCCACTTCAGGTTTACGAATCACAATTCATCCGATCTATCATCAGGAGAATTAGAGAATCTAGGAATCGATTGCAAGACAACTTTAGAAAGTAAATTTAAACTTAATATGATAGTTTTAGGTGAATTGCGATCTGAATCTAGCACTACAGGTAAAAAATTAACATTTTAATTAATTTACTATTTTTACATTCACAGGTTTCCAATCGACTTGACTGATGTGAATTGACTGAAAAATGTGGCAGGATTTCCCTGTTTGAATGTGCCTTAATATCAAAATCACCATTACCGTATACTATGATTTGTACTAAATGCGGTTTATCGATGGAAATAACATCTCAAATTCGTTGGAAGGAAGAAGGTACGGAAGGGACACGAACGCCTACCGTCTATCACTGTTCTGACTGCAATTACTACACCGAACCTATAGATTACAAAATGTAGATTTTTCAACCGATTTTATACAAGGAGAACTATCAATCACGGATTATACAGCACCATTTTTCGCATAGTTTATCTTCTAGTTCAAGTAAGCAAAAAATCGATTTCCTTGAGGACTCCAATTTGCAGTTTTGATGCAATGAACGGCATTCTTTGTCCACAATGCGAGTCCAAGCTAGACTCGGGCCTACTCACAAAAGCAGATGTGGACGCAGCAATAAAACTGGTCCAACTATCTCAAAAAATACCGCAAATTGAAAAATTTACACTCAACTCATGTCAAGAGTCAAACGGCAATTATGTGCTGTATCTCAATAGTGCTGATATCATGACTATAAGGCAAAGCAGAGAACTTTATCGAATACTCCAAGGCGAATTTCCAGGAAAGATTTGGCTTGTCGAAGAAGGATGCAATGATAAAAAATTCATAGAAGACTTGTTCTTTCCAATTAAGACCTTGGCAATCAATCAATTATGGGCTCCGGGAGGCGTTAGGAAAACAAAGGTTATAGTTTCAGGAAGAAAAACCCCAAGGTTCCCGATTGATGTGGATAAGGTAATCGAAATATCAAAACATCTCCGAAAGATAGAACTAGTCGTTGAATTTGAGAGAAAGTGAGCAAGTTTCATGGATTTGAAAAGGACCCACTACATAGGAAACCTAAACGCCTCTCTGAAAGGCCAGAAAGTGATAATCGGAGGCTGGGTTGAAGATCTTCGAGAACTGGGAAAACTCACATTTCTTACACTAAGAGATGTTACAGGCGTAGCCCAAATAGTTGTCATTGGAGATGAAGGAATCAAGCAAGTAAAAGACCTAAACAGGCAAAGTGTAGTACGAATAACCGGAACTGTTCAAGAAACAAAGGCAAGAGATTTTCCATTTGAGGTAAAGTCTGAAAAAATAGAAATTCTTTCCCGTGCAGTGCACCCGTTGCCAATTGATCCAATTGGAAGACTGGAAAGTAATATAGATAACAGGCTAAACGCACGCGCACTTGATTTGCGAAACCAGAAAACTGCATCAATTTTCAAAATACGCCATCATGCATTACAGTCGATAAGAAAAACTTTGGCAGATCTTGGATTTATTGAGGTAAACACGCCGAAAATAATTGGAAGTGCAAGTGAAGGTGGAGCAAACCTATTCTCTTTGAAATATTTTGACAAGCAAGCCTATCTTGCCCAAAGTCCACAGCTTTACAAAGAGCAGCTAACTCTAGGTCTTGAACGAGTTTTTGAGATCTCGTCATTTTATCGAGCAGAAAAATCACACACCGTAAGACATCTTACCGAATTTACAAGTGTAGACATTGAGGCAGACTTTATGGATTATCTTGACGTTGCCGAAGTTTTAGAAACTGTCGTGAAAAATGTTTTTGAGCATGTTGAAAAAAACTGTATAGAAGAGCAAAAAATTCTAGGAATTGATATAAAAAAACCAACTGCTGCATTTGAAAAAATAACATACAAGCAAGCCATAGAAGAGCTTGGTCGTGAAGGCCTTGGTCTTGTAGAAGGAGATGATTTGCAAGACTCACATTTACGCAAGCTTGGAGAGATACACCCAGGATTTTATTTTCTAATTGATTGGCCCATGAAGCTAAAGCCTTTCTATATACATGAAAAAGAAGACAACCCGTCATTGTCCAAGTCGTTTGATCTGCAATACGGATACCTAGAACTCTCATCTGGAGGAAGGCGTCTACACGATCCAAGTAAGATAAGAGCAAGGCTTGTAGAACAAGGGCTAAACCCATCTCAATTTGAAGACCATCTCAGGGCATTTGACTGGGGCATGCCTCCTCATTCTGGCTGGGGATTGGGACTTGACAGGCTAATGTCTGTATTGACAAAGATTGACAACGTTAGGGAAGTGGTCCTGTATCCAAGAGACCCAGAAAGACTATTTCCATAAAAGGATAAATCTGGTTTTTACGACAATTAATCGTGCAACAATGTGATTTCTGCGGTTCAGATTTTGGAGATCACACGTGTTATTTCTGTGATAAGCATTGCTGCGATTCTTGCATGACAAATGACATGACCCGCTGCAAAAAGTGCTACATTGCAAAACGCAAGCTCGGCTGGAAAATCTTCAAGAAAAACAAGGTTCTGTTGGGTTTTATCGGATTTGTGTGGGCATATACTGTATTTCCAGTGCCGCTAATCAAAGGAATTGACCCCACGTTCTATTGGGTTTGTTTCGGGGTGGCAATCATGATAATGATTCCAGTCAGCCTTGCAATGTTTTTTTGGTCAAGAGAACCACCTGTGTCAGATCTCAAGTAAGTTTTGAAATGACTTTATGGGTAAACTCTTTGGTGGTATTGTTTCCGCCAATGTCTTTTGTCTTGATTCCTTCTGATACAACGCCATAGACTGCTTCTTCTATTTTTTTTGCTACTGAAAATGATTTGGAATCGTTATTTTTCATTGCCAGCCATTCTAACATCATCTTTGCAGACAAAATAAACGAAGATGGATTTGCAGCCTGCTTTCCTGCTATGTCAAAGGCTGCACCATGTACGGGTTCAAACAAGGCAAAGTTCTCCCCAATGTTTGCTGCAGGTGCCATGCCTAATCCTCCTACTACCTGAGCTGCCTCATCTGATAAGATATCTCCAAACAAATTGGTTGTAACTATGACATCAAAGGCCTCTGGCTGTCTGATTAGATTCATTGCACATGCATCGACATACATCTGCTCAAACGCAATGTTATCGTAATCCTTTGCAACCTGTGCACATGTCCTTGCAAAAAGGCCGTCTGTCTTTCTCATGACGTTTGATTTGTGCACACATGTTACCTTGTTCTGCTTGTTTCTCTGCTTTGCAGTCATGAATGCATATTTTGCAATGCGTCTTGATGCATATTCTGAAATGGTCCTTAGCGCTACTGCTGCATTTCCAACGTCAAACTCCATTCCTGTGTAAAGGTCTTCAGTGTTCTCTCTTACTATGACAAGATCAATGTTTTCTCTAAGAGATGGCATGTTCGGATACGACTTTGCTGGCCTAATGTTAGCGTAAAGATCTAGCATTCTTCTTAGAACTACAATGACATCTGCAGCACTTTCTCCTACTGGAGCTTTGAGGCACGCGTCAGATTTTTTTATTGCATCAAGTGTAGAGTCTGGAAGCGCCTTGCCTGTCTTCTTTAGTGCTATATCTCCTGCCTCAACTGGGTTAATATCCAACTTTAATCCAATCTTGTCGCTTATTGCATGTAGTATTTCTGTGACAGACTCGGATAACTCGGGGCCTATGCCGTCTCCTGTTATAAGTGAGATTTTGTACATCTAGTGTCCCAAGTTTTTTTGTTTGAGAATTTTTTTGAGCATGATTCTGTTTATACCGTCAAGCATGGCCTGGACACTTGTGATCACAATGTCTTCTCCAATGGATTTTGCAGAAGATTGGTTGCCATATGCATCCTCGACTTTGATTGTAACTTCGCACAATGCTTCTGAGCCACCTGAGATGGAATCTAACTTGTATTCCTTTATTCTTACTTTGGCAATCTCTCCTGTGATCTTTTGTATTGCATTAATTGATGCATCTACTGGACCTACGCCATAGTCAGTTCCTATGAAGTCTTTTCCCTCTATGTTTAGTTTTACAAACGCATATGGCATATTTCCCATTCCAGTGGATACAGAGAAACCAGTCAAGTGTACTAGCCTCCTCAATCCTTCTTGATGCATTACTTCACCTGTGATTGAGAGCAATTCTACATCTGTAACATGCTTTCCCTGGTCCCCTAGTTTCTTGACCTGTTCTAGTATCTCATGTGTCTGCTCCTTTGAGGGCTGTATGCCGTATTCCTCTAGCATTGCTGCGATGCCATGGGCGCCAGCATGCTTTCCCACCTGGAACCAACGTGTTCTGCCTACAAGTTCTGGGCTGATTGGCTCGTATGTGAGTGGGTTACTCAACACTCCGTGTGTATGTATTCCAGATTCATGCCCAAAGGCATTTTCGCCCACTATGGCTTTGTTTGGCTGGACCTGAATTCCAACTATTTTTGAAACGTATCTTGATGTGTCATAGAGAAGCTTGGTGTTGATGTTTGTCTCAAATTTGTCATCAAACTGTAAACATTGTAACGCCATGACAAATTCTTCAAGTGATGCGTTGCCAGCTCGCTCTCCAATGCCGTTTATTGTAACATGAGCACATTGTGCACCAGCTTGGATTCCTGATATTGCGTTTGCTACTGCCAATCCAAAGTCATTGTGGCAGTGAACACTCACAGGTAAATGAGTTGCATTGATGGTGTCCTTGGTTATTGCAGCAATATATTGCGGAGTTGAATATCCTACTGTATCTGGAATGTCTATTCTGTCCGTTCCAGCTTCTGTTACGGCACTGAAAACTTTTTTGAGAAACTCTCTGTCAGTTCTTGTAGCATCTTCTGCAGAAAACTCTACCTGTAGGCCTCTAGATTTTGCATATTCTACTGCTTCCACTGCTTTTGCAAGGGCCTGTTCACGGGTAAGGTTGAGCTTGTATCTAAGATGAATATCTGATGTTGCAATAAACGTGTGTATGTATTTCAATCCTGCATCTACTGCAGCATCGATGTCTTTTTTCTCCGTTCTTGCAAGCCCACAAATCTCTGCACGAAGACCGGCGTGAGCTATCTCTTTTACAGCTTTTCTTTCGCCTTCAGAAATTATAGGAAACCCTGCTTCTATTGCATCCACTCCAAGCTCGTCTAGCTTTTGAGCAATTGCAAGTTTTTGTTCTGGTGTTAACGCAACTCCTGGCGTCTGCTCTCCATCTCTTAACGTGGTATCAAAAATTCTAACTTTCATTGCCTACTCCTCTCTCTAATGCACAAATACCCGTTCTTGTTATTTCAAGTATCCCGTATGCTCTCACCAAGTCTTCAAATGCGTTGATTCTATCAGGTGTTGCAGTAATCTCTACAACTATCGAGGATTTTCTTACATCATGGACGTTGCATTTGAAGGCATTTGCAAGGTCAGTTATTTCCATGATATCTGAAGGCTTTGTGATCTTCACTTTCATTAATACTAGTTCACGGTATATGCTCTTTTTTTCATCTAATAGTTTTACTTCTACAGTATCTATCATCTTGTCTAGCTGCTTGATTATCTGGCTAAGTTGTTTCTCATCGGCAGATGTAGTGATGGTCATTCTGGAAATCTCTGGATTCTCTGTTATTCCAACTGATATGCTATCTATGTTGTAATTTCTTGATCTAAACAAATGTGTGACCTTGAATAAAACACCAGGTTTGTTTTCTACAAGGACGGAAATTATGGACCACATGAACAGCATCCACTATGAAGGTAAGATCATATCCTTGAGAGGTGTTCCAGGAGCTACAAAAGGCAAGACATCTTCTTGTGGATCAATTGGAATATCAATCACTGTGGCAATGTTGCTCTTGAGCGCAGTTTGGACAGCTTTTCCAATCTCGTCTATGCTTTGCGCTCTTATCCCTTGAGCTCCGTAAGACTCTGCTAATTTTACATAGTCTGGACAATTCTTGAGATCTATTCCAATCATACGTCTGTCATAGAATGTTCGCTGCCATTGTGCTACCATTCCAAGTGAAAAATTGTTTAACAAAAACACAATCACTGGCAAGTCATCTAGTACTGAAACTGCAAGCGAATTTTCTGTCATGTTGAAACTGCCTTCTCCTGCAATGTCAACTACTGGAACTTCTGGTTTGGCAGCTTTTGCTCCAATTGCTGCTGGAAATCCCCATCCCATAGTACCAAGTCCTGTAGAACTAAAGAAAGTTCCAGGCTGTATTACATCAAAGAATAATGACGCCCACATTTGGTGTTGGCCTACTTCAGTTGTTACAATTGATTGTGCTGGAAGCACTTCTCTTAATTTTCGTAGAACCTTTGCAGCACCTAATGGGTGAGGATGAAGTTTTAGGCTTTGCCTAAAGTATTCTCTTGTCTCATTTACACGCTTTAGCCATGGGTTATCGCCATTTTTCTTGATTGCCTTTTGGATTAGCATCTTTACCATGGTTCTAAGTGATGCCTTGAGGTCTCCTACCACTGCTATGTGTGTTGTCTGGTTCTTTCCAATTTCTGCAGGGTCTACATCCATGTGAATTATCTTGAGGTTCTTTTCAAATTCCTCAAATGTTCCAACAGATCTGTCTGAAAACCTTGAACCGCATGCAAGTACGCAATCAGCTTCTACCATGATCTTGTTAGCTTCTGCATGCCCGTGCATCCCTATGGGACCTAATGAAAGTGGATGATTTTCTGGGAAAGCACCTTTTCCTTTGAATGTTGTCACAACTGGTATCATTAGTAATTCTGCTATTGATTGAAGTTCGGCAAATGCTCCTGAAATTATAACTCCACCACCAGCCAATATCACAGGCCTTTCAGAAGAAAGTAACATGTCTATTGCGCGTTCTATCTTTCCAATGTCTGGGTCTACCCAAGGATGATATCCGCGAATTTTTACCTCTGATGGAAACACCATCTCGGCCTCATTTTGTTGAACATCTTTTGGAATGTCTATTAGCACAGGACCTGGTCTGCCCGTTGCTGAAATGTAAAATGCTTTTTTTACTACTTCTGGAATTTCTGCTGCCGTCATGGGCTGGAAGGCATATTTCACAATGGGATTTGTAATTCCGATAATGTCGCTTTCTTGAAAAGCGTCTTTTCCAATCATTTTTGTTGGTACTTGTCCAGTAATTGCAATCATTGGAGCCGAATCTGCTTGCGCAGTTGCGATCCCAGTTACAATATTTGTTGCTCCAGGACCTGACGTTGCAAAACATACTCCTGGTCTTCTACTCACTCTTCCAAAACCGTCTGCCATGTGTGATGCAGACTGTTCATGTCTTACAAGTATGTGTCTGATATTGCTCTTATAGAGCTCGTCGTAAATTGGAAGGTTTGCTCCTCCGGGAAGTCCGAAGACTATGTTTGCGCCCTCTTTCTCTAGGGCAACCATTAAAGATCTAGCACCTGACATTTTTTCCATAATTTTAACTCCAAACAATTGCTGGTCTACAGCATAAGGTCGACTAGCAGCAGAATACCAGAAATGCTTGCCGAGCCTCCTAACTTCATTTTAGTCTATGATTTTTTCGTCGGATATAATTTATAAATATTGCTGGTGAAAATGAACAAATTAGTAAAAAGAACGCTAGTACCTTGAGATTATTTCAAAGTCAAGGAGGTCTTCTCATTTGCTTCACAAGACTTAAACTAGAATGATCTCAAGCAATATTCGATTTTGGGAGATAAAGACGAGATACAGGATATCATTGCAACTTTCTTTAACGCAGGCAAGACAAAAAATCTTGCCCCATTGAGTGTAATTCAACTTGACGACTCGCGGTTTTCAAGCTATAGTGATGTACCTCCGCTTGATCTAAAAGATTTTGCAACTACTATTGCGTTGCAGCAACTTAGATTTGTTAGTGTATCGGATTATGCATATGAAATCAAAAATCTACGCATAGATGTATTTGATAATTGCGCCGTTGTCACATTTACTGTCATGCAAACTGGAATGGTTGTGGACAACTATAGTTTTAGAGGTCAGCATCTGTCCATGGAAAGCAGAGGAACATTTGTACTGGTAAAAAACCAAAAATGGAAAATCGTGCACGTGCACTTGTCTAAGATTTCTTAGTTTTTATGACAGGCTTGGCAGGCTTGACTGATTTTTCTGGCTTGTCTGCACCTTTTAGTTTCTTGAATATTTCATGAGCTTCTTTTACTGTTGCATTCTGATGTACTATAGCTTTTACTGCCTTGATCATGGCAACAGGGTAATCAGATTGCCAAATGTTTCTTCCCATGTCAACTCCTGACGCACCTGCCTTTATGGCGTCAAAAGTAAGTTGTAGGGCATCAAGCTCTGTTGCCAATTTTGGTCCTCCTGCAATTATTACTGGTACTGGGCAAGAATTTACAACTTTTTCAAAATTCTCGCAATAATACGTCTTGACTACATGGGCGCCAAATTCTGCAGCAATTCTACATGCCAAGCCTAGATATCTGGCATCTCGCTTTTCTAATTCCTTGCCTACTGCAGTAACTGCAAGGATAGGTATTCCGTATTCTTCGCCCTCGTTTACCAAGTTGCCAAGACTAACAAGCGATTCATGTTCATAAGGTGCGCCTACAAATATTGACATTGCTAATGCTGACGCGTTTAATCTAATTGCATCCTTTACAGATGTTGTTATTTTTTCATTTGAGAGATCTTTTCCAATTATGCTAGAACCGCCAGATACTCTGAGCACCACAGGAACTGGATAGCCAGCATCTACTGAGGTTCTCAGTACACCACGTGTAAGCATTAAAGAATCTGCATGCGGCAATAACGGAGCTATTGTTTTTCTCGGATCTTCAAGTCTTTCTGTAGGTCCTAGGAAATAGCCATGGTCTACTGCAAGCATCACTCCTCGCTTGTCATACGGTTTTATTATTCGAGCAAGACGATTTTTTAATCCCCAGTCCATATCTTCTTCCAAAAAATTTGCCTTAGTTAAGCCTTTCTGAATTTGTGACAATTATTTTCATCGAATCATTTCCTTGATGAGCATGTTCTAATGCACTTGCAGATTCCGACAGGTCAAATCTATGCGTGATGAGCCTTTTAACGTCAATTTTTCCATCCTCGATTAGCTTAAAGGCAGCATTTGTATCTGCCTCTGATGCGGCATAACTTGGAATTATAGTGATTTCCTTAGAGTATACTTTGCTAATGTCTATTGAAATCTTTGCATCTTTTGAAGGTACTCCAAAGAGAACAACAGTCCCTCCTTTTCTAACCAAGTCTATTGATTGAGAAATTGCACTTGTACTCCCAGTCGCAACTATTGCTAAATCAACACCTCTGTTTTGTGTTTGTAAGAGAATTTTTTGATATGCCTCTGGATCAGTTGAATGAATCGCAGATGTTATTCCAAACTGATTGGCAAAACCAAGCCTGAAATCGTTTACGTCAAAACAAAAAATTTCATTCATGCCAAAAACTTTGCTTAACATTACATGCATCATGCCAGTCGGACCAGCTCCTAGTATTGCAACTGAATCCCCTTTCTTGAATTTGACCTTATTCCATGCTCTTACACAACATGCAAGCGGTTCTATCATCGACGCCTCTTCAAAGCTTACATGATCTGGCAATTTTATCACGCCTCCATGCGACACATTCCATTCTGGAACAAGAAATTCTTCGGCAAGACCACATGGACTCAGATTTGTCTCTGAATATTTTTGGCACATTGTCTCATTTCCATGCGTACAAAAATGGCACGAATAACAAGGCACATGATGATGAACAAAGACTCTGTCTCCTTTTTTGAATTCTTTTACATCTGTTCCAACTTCTGACACGACCCCTGATGGCTCATGCCCAAGCCTCATTGATGGCTGGCTGTATTGACCATAAATTTTCTCAAGATCAGAGCCACAAACCCCGCATGCTTTCATTATTACTGTGAGATCTCCTTTGTCCACCTTGGGCCTCTCAACATTTTTAATCTCAACTATCGATGGTCCCTTTACATACGCAGCTTTCATGCTGTATTTCAGGTGCCATTGATTCCTATTTGTATTCTCTGGTTTAGCGTACGTAATTATTTGAATAATTTTTAAAAGTTGATCTATTTTATCATTAATTTAAGATCTATTGCCAAAAAACACTAATGACAGATTAAAAAACAGAAAAAACCTGGTGATTCCAACCTTTAGATGTTAGATGGCAATTAAATTAGGCTTTTTTTGTGACAGTAATCAATATGGATTTGTGGCATGATATTGAAACAGGTCCAAAAGTACCGGCGATTCTAAACGTCATAGTGGAAATACCAAAAGGTTCACAGAACAAATACGAATATGATAAAAAGAATAACATAATCAAACTAGATCGTGTCCTTTTTTCACCTCTGTACTATCCAGGGGACTATGGCATCATACCGCAAACCTATGCTGAAGACGGTGATCCATTAGATGCACTAGTTCTAGTCACAAATCCTACTTTTCCAGGGGTTCTCATCGAGGCAAGACCTATTGGTTTGCTGAGAATGAGGGACTCGAATCAAATGGATAGTAAAATTCTCTGCGTAGCAAAAGGTGATCCTAGATATGCAGGCCTCAAAGACATCACTGATCTAGAAAAACATCATCTAAAGGAGATTGCTCACTTCTTTCAGGTATACAAACAGCTTGAGGGAAAGAAAGTTGAGATTGTTGGGTGGAAAAACGCCGCAAGTGCAAAAAAAGTCGTACTTCACTCTATAAAATATTATCAAAAGAATTTCAAAAAGTCATTTTTAATATAGATTGTTTTTGATACCAAATAGTCTTAAACCTCTCATGCATAAATAATGATATGAAAGAAGGAGATATTGCACCTGATTTTGAACTCACAGCAAATGACGGCACGACTGTGAGATTAGGCTCTTTTAAAGGTCAAAAAAAAGTGGTTCTGTGTTTTTATCCAAAAAACCACCTGTTTGCATGTCCTTCCAAGAAAATATTTCAGATGGCAGAGGCTACCATAAAGGCGTATCCTAAGATTGTTGAACAAAACGCAGAGCTTTTTGCGATATCAATAGATACTGTTGAAGATCAAAAGAAATTTGTCGACGAATACAAGATCCCATATCTGCATCTAAGTGATACCGGAAAATCTACCTGTAAGGTCTATGCTGGCCTTAATATGGCAGGACTTGCAAAAAGGTCGACCTTTATCATAGATAATGACGGGAAAATTGCCAAGATATTTCGAGATGTTGATGTTAAATCACATGGAGAAGAAATCATCCAGACCTTGCAATCTATAACCTGAGTTTTTCTTGTTTTCAATAAATTTTTAAAGATCTGAAATCAGAATGGATTCGTGATAGACCTTGTTGCAAAAAAACTATTCCTTACCAGAGGTAAGGGCGTGCATCAGGACAGGTTGACAAGTTTTGAATATGCATTACGTGATGCCGGCATTGCTGGAACCAATATTGTTCTAATTTCAAGCATATTTCCACCAGGCGCTAAACTAATTTCAAAAGCAGAAGGGCTCAAATTGATAAGACCTGGCAGCATCCAGTTTGTAATTTACGCCCGAAATGATACAAATGAACCGCATCGGCTTCTTGCCTCCTCTGTAGGAATTGCAGAACCAAAAGACAAAACAAAATATGGTTATCTATCAGAATATCATTCATTTGGAGAGACAGAAAAAGAGGCAGGTGAGTATGCTGAGGATATAGCAGCACAAATGCTTGCTTCATCACTTGGAATCGAATTTGATGTAAACAAGAGCTGGGATGAAAAGAAACAACAGTGGAAAATATCTAATCAGATATACAAAACAAGAAACATCACTCAGAGCGCTGTCGGAGATCCACAGGGTAGGTGGACAACTGTCTTTGCAGCTGCTGTTCTGATACTTTGATTATCTTCTTCTCATGAATAGGTAGATTGCTCCGCCGCCTGCAACAACAATTCCTATTATCACATATGTTGAATAATCTGAATTACTTGTTGGCGGTGAATTGGTCGTCGTATTTGAATTTGTTGGCTGTGAAATAGACTGTGGTGGTGTTAAACCAAATGTGATTGCCAAGTCATTGCTTGTCGCAGTTGTCGTTGTACCAAAAATGTAAATCCCGGTAATTTGTTGTCCCGAATCTGGGCTGAAAACCCAACCCGACTTGGTAAGATCTGTCGGTATGCCTTGGCTATTTGTAGGAACTAAATTTCCACCATGATTTGTTACATAAGTATTATTGTTTGATATGACTGAAACTTGAAAGAGAGAGTTTAGGGGGAAAAAACCACCGCTGAAATAAGATGATCTGTTTAACTGGTTGACTCCAAAGAAATCAAGGGGCCTAATTGTAGTTACCTGACCTTTAATTGGTGTGTGGGTTGATACCTGTAATTGGTATAGAGATTGGTTGTTTGCAGTCGGTGTAATTGCAAATGTAACGGTAGAATTGGCAGAATCCGCCATCTTTCTTGCCACATCATAAAAACCTCCTGCATCTCGTATCTGTGAGGGTAGGAGGATTGATGTCAATTGATCAAATAGGTATGATGACTTGAGCTGCGGTGCTGTATACACAACAGATATTGTTCTATTTCCTACTAGTGAACCTGAGGTTCCAAGTGCATTGCTAAACACACCCTTTGGTTGCACGTATACCGACCAAAATGATGCATTTAACAAAAATGATTTATTGGTATCATTGATCAAAGTATCGGTCACTGCACGCGCTGTAGTTTGTATCTTTGTAATGTTGTAAGATTCTATTAGTGAAGGATTGTAGATTGTAAAAACAATACACGTTTGATCGTTAACTCCTTCTATACATGAGTTTGCGTTGGTTATTGCAACTGAAGTAACATTTGCAGCATTAGCAATCTTCTGATCTAGTGTAGTAGGAACCCTCATCTCCAGAGGACTGGTAGTACTTAATGTGATGAATGCTGTAGTTTGATTTTGTATCTTCTCATCGACTAAAACTTGAGCAGTTTCACGGTATGTAGCAAGTTGAGGTTGTTGCGCATATGCGCCTGCAAATGTACTCAATAAAACCGTGCTCAGCAAAAAAACTATTGTAAGTGATCTCATTTAATGCCATTTTTTGGGCCCGAATTATTAAGTCTACCCACCCAACTTCTCTATCTTTACTGCAAATCTTTGAAATGGTTCTTCCTTGAAATGTTCTCGGCATACTAACATAGTTTCTTGAGGATCTGGACCACAATCATACGTGATCAAGTATTCTGGCTCTTTATTGCAACATCGGGGATATTTCACTTGCCAGTTACTTCGTGATGTAAAATAAAATAGTTTTAGATCTGTTCCACATGGTTTAAATTATAACAAATCATCATGATTACTGACATCGGTTCAAACCGTAGGGGAACATGCCTGGCAGCTGAGGGCGCTTGGCTGCCAGGCGATTTAATTTATCACTTTTTCAAGTCTTCGTGTTTGATTTTTGATATAGTCAAATCCTCCCTGCCAGAACTTTTCAGATGTTATGTCTATTCCGTATTCTTCAAGTAATTCTTCAGGTTTTTTTGCCCCTCCTGCAGAGAGTATCTTCATATACGTGGGTGCAAACGTTTTTCCTTCCTTTTTGTATCGTTGGAATAGGGATAATGAAAGAAGATTGCCAAAAGAGTATGAATAACAGTAAAAGGGGGAATGGAAAAAGTGTGGAATGCATGTCCATTCAACTGCAAAATCTGGAGATATTGTAAGCGATGCTCCAAACTGTTCCTTTAATGTTTTCATGTATTCATCAGATATGTCTTGTACTGTTGCGCTTTCGCCTATTTTTTGATGTGCATTCATCTCAAAAACTGTAAAATAAGCTTGCCTGCCAACAGTCGCATAAAGATCATCTATGTGTTCTACCAAAATGGATTGCTGTTCCTTTTCAGATACTTGATTTAAAATTCTATCAAACAATAACATTTCAGAAAAAGTAGATGCAGTCTCAGCCAACGGTAATGGCGCTTCTTGTATGAAGATGGATTTATCAGACGCTGCAATGCTGTGTATCGCATGTCCTAATTCATGAGCCATGGTAAAGACATCATTAGTTCTACCTTTGAAATTTAACAAAACAAAGGGGGTTATCTTTGGTGTTATGGTACTACAAAAAGCACCGCTTCTCTTCCCAATTCTTATCTGTGAATCCACATGATTTTCTACAAATACCTTTCTTGCAAATTCTCCAAGTGTGGGACTGAAATTATTAAGAGTCTCTAGTACTAATTTGACTGCTTTATCATATGCATATCTTTTTTCCTCTTTTTTCTGAATTGGAGAATACAGATCATATCTTCTCAATTTCTTCATTTTTAGAAGACGCGCTTTTAACAAGAAAAACTTTCTAAATATGTCTGAATTATCTCTGCATACTGAAATAAGCGATTCCACCGTCTTGTCATTTACATCATTTCCTATGTTTCTAACGGATATGGGAGATGCGTATCCACGAATCTGAATGCACTCATCTTTCCAATTTAAAACAATATTTTGATATATCTCTCCAAGAACCCCTTTGTTTTTGTCAAACTGTGATAACAAAGATTTGTATGCGATCTCTCTTGTTTTTGCATTAGGACTTCTTACAAGCTGGGTGAGTTCCTCTCGTGTATAGGTTCTTGTCTTGCCGTTAAGTTTCACGGTGAATTGAAATGCATTAGTGATTTTATCATACAATTTCACAAGCGCTGAATGGCCCGTTACATCTAGCGTGTTTATTATCCTCTCTTCTGGCTCTGATAAAGAGTATTTTGCCAATGTCCTTTTGTGCTTGAGAAACTCCTGCAACTCTCCTGCATTTTGCATAAGTCTATGAGCGTTTCTTTCATCAAGTTGTTTTTTCCACCATTGATCAAAAAATAGTGTCTTGTTATCGATATCTGCCCCAAATTTTCTCATTCTTGTTAGAAGAGATGTAATCTTGTCCGACTGGGTATCTGATGAATATTCTAAAGATGCATATCCAGAAACAATACTGAATTTCTCAATTATCTCTTCAAGAGAATGGAGCATTGAAAAGAATTTTTTTTCTGAAATATTGGGTGAAAGGCCACTCTTATTTTTCTCAAATGCGTTTACTTTGGACTCTATTTCTTGAAGTTTTCTCTTAAACGAAGGAGAATATGGGTCAGTGACAAGCTCATTTAGGTTCCATTTGCCTTGTTTGAAAGCTCGCATTCATTTCGAGTTCTTGATTCTTATTAAAATACTATGTGTCATAACCTGACAAAATGATTACAACATCATAATTTTTATCGAATCTGCCTTCTGCAATTTTTGATTAACCTGTTATCAAAAGTGCAAATTGTACGCGTCTCTTATATAGCAAAATCACAATATGGAATTAATGAGCATGACTGCATGGAAATGTTACCGCTGCAATTTGGTTTTCAAAGAAAAACCACATGTAGACATGCATAACGAAGTCTCACATCATAGTGCAATTGAAGTCAAGTTGGCCAGTTCTTGAATTCTTTTTGAATTGGACTTGAAAATTTGTTGTATGTTATTGTATGAATATTGTATCTCAACAAGAATGCGTTTCGTTGAACGAAAGAAAAGTAATAAAAATGAAAAATAGGAGATCTAGAGTTTTAGAAATCCTCTAGTCTTTGAGGTGAATACGACGACACTAACTATTGCGAATACAAGAACTAGTGACGCTACTGGACCAAATTCTGGAACTGTCTGATTTCCTGACATTGTCATGTTACCTGACATTGTCGTATTTCCTGACATTCCGGTGCTACCGCTACTTGATTGGCTAGCTGCTGCTCCTACTACTACTTCTCCCGTCATCCATGGATGAACTTGGCAAAAGTAGTCGTATGTACCTGCAGTGTTGAAAGCAGGACTTGTGTAAGACTTACCTGCTGCAATCAAACTACTGTCAAAGACAGTACCTGTTTGATTGTCTGCTGGTTTACCGCTTGTTGCAGTGTGACCAACAGTGTCAGAGTTTGTCCATGTAACAGTGTCCCCAACATTGACGTTAACATCTTGTGGGTTGAAGCAGTTTGTGTCAGAGCATTCACCTTTTGTGTTTGCTGCACCGCTGCTAATTGTTACCGGAACACTCGCTGCATAAGCTGGTTGAGCTACTGCAATGATAGCAACTAGAGCCAAAACGCCAAATAGTGCACCTATTTGTTTTGACTTCATCGGATTGTTTGACAAATCGGGGCATTATAAAGGCTATCGTTTTTCACATGTTTGTACTTACAAAAAGGAATTAAAATCTGTCATATCTGGCCCTTTCAACATCGCGTTCATCTTTTGTGGCCTTTTTCCATTCTTTGTAATGTTCTTTGCATAGGACTGTCTTCTTTCCGCCTGATACACTCAAGCCAGTGCCTTCCACCTTGGATGTAGTCAAAGAACGAACCCCGTCTTTATCGCAACCTATGACATTGCATTTTGCACCCTTTGCTATGATGCCCATGCAAGCCCTTCAACTTCATATTATTTGAGCATTTTTAGTCCTTTGAAGCATAAACGCTTTAATCTTAAAGAACGATTGAGAGTAAAAGATGCTTAACAAATTTCGAGAGAGTCTAAAACCAACTTTGCAGAATATGGGGAAAGCATTTGCATCCACCGGGCTCTCTGCAAACTTTTGGACATCTGTTGGCCTGGGGTTTGCTTTTGCATCTGCAATAGTTTACGGAATACATCTACAATATTCTTTTGTAATTGGTGGAGTTCTTTTGTTGATATCTGGATTTTTTGATATAGTGGATGGTCAAGTAGCTCGAGTTACTGGCAAGACATCTAAAAAAGGAGCTTTTCTTGATTCTGTCTTTGATAAGATTGCAGAAGTGGCGATATTTCTTGGTATACTGATTGGTAATTATTCTCAAGGCTATGTTGTTCTTTTGGCAATAACTCTGTCATTACTTGTAAGCTATACACGTGCACGAGCAGAATCTCTGGGTGTTCAACTACAAGGAATTGGAATAGGTGAACGAGCTGAACGATTGCTTGTCATAGCAATAATAGGTATGGCGGGGGCAACATTTCTTAATTATGCTGTAATAATAGTGATAATCATTGCAGGGATAACGCTGATTCAAAGAATAATTGCTACTTCAAAAAAGATAAACGATTAGCGAAGTCTACCCGTTTGACGTCTAGAGTCTGCTGATCTAATCTTTAATATTCCAAAGTGAATTGCGCATGATATGCAATAATACTTTAACACGGTAGGTGCTGCAATATAGGCTCCTTGTGCTCTGAGTTCTTTTGCCAAGCTATGTTCTACCAAATTTAGTCTTGATGTAACTTTTTTTGCCTTGTCGCGCGGTACCGTGGCACCACAGTTAGTGCATTGTATACGATCTGATGATCCCTTGCCGCCTTTCTTTCTGCCTCTGCTTGCGCGTTTTAATGGCATGAAATATCTGTAATCTGCCTCTAAATAAACGCATTTGAGAGCCACTTTTTGCTATGGGTGTTATCTCAAGAAATTTAAGATACGTGGAAGATCCAACTATGTATGCGGGGCCTATGCCACGTGTGTCTTAGTTCTAACGTCGAGGTAGTAATAGATAAACGTCAAATAATCTGCCATACATGTCTCCAAAAACAGAAGCAGAAGAAAGACTAAATGGAAAAGATATTGGGGTATAATCGTTGAAGCTAGGGATACTATCTCATTGTACAGTGGATGAGATTTTGCGAGACGGTCAAGTCGTAGAAACCCCGGGGGGACCAGCTGCTTATTGTGGAATAACAGCAAAAAATATGAAATTTGATGTTGCATTGCACACTAAGGTTGGACCTGATTTCAAATATGTTCATGATCTTGAAAACAAAGGACTGTTTTTCCCTCAGAACTCGTATTCAAATAAACCAACTACACGTTTTTTACTAAAAATTCTTGGTACCGACCGAGAGTTATATCTTAAAGCAAGATGTGATCCTGTAGAATTTGGTAATTCTGATGTAGATGGTTTTATAGTAAGTCCTGTCTTTGACGAGGTGTCTGAAGAAATACTTGATCAAATAAGAGAAGATTCTAATTTTCTATTGCTTGACCCTCAGGGCTATCTTAGACGTACTGATAATGATGGCAAAATATATCTTGAAAAAACATTACTTGATATGTCAAAAGTTACTGCAATCAAAACAGATCCCGAAGAAGCTTTTCATCTTACAGGTTTGAGAGACAAGGAAGCAATGATTGCATTGCAAAAAAAGGGAGTAAAACATGTCCTTTATACAAACAAACAAGACATTACAATGCTAATCAAAGATCGATTGTATTATTTACAAATACCAAATATGAAAATTGGAGACACAACTGGCGTGGGAGATATATTTTGTGCCGCATTTGCATGTTCGTATCTTAAAGAAAAAGATTCTCTATGGGCCATATGTTTTGCAGTAGGTGCAGCACAAGCAGCGTTGGAAACAAAAGCTACGGGTTTGTCAAAGATACCTAATTCAGGATCCATACAACAAAATGCTGCCTATTTGTACAACCTCGTAAAATTCTCGCAAGTTTAGGCTTTTATTGCACGAAAGTTGAATCTCATACATGAAAGTGGCCATATATAGTCAGGATCAAGAGCATACTGTAAAATCAATAAGATTGTCACTTGAAACTCACGGAATTGAATCTGTTATTCTTGGTAATAAGACGCTGGGAAAAGATGTTGATTATGTCGTTGTAACTGGTGGGGATCGTGGTGTTAGATCCTACTTTCATCGTTTTATGAATAGTACTACACCAGTTTTGGGAATAAATGAATTCGAATCAAGTGGTTATATGGCTCAGACTGATCTCAAAGAATTTCCTACATATCTTAATCGATTAAAAAAAGGAGATTTTACAATGGAACATCTAACTAGAGTTGGAATCAAAATTGATGGGAAAAATGTTTATCCAGCTTTAAATGATGTGGCTATTTTTTCGTCAAAAAGCGCAACATTAGTAGAACATGTTTTACGTGTAAATGGAGAAGAGTTTTGGCATGACAGTAGCGACGGATTGATCGTATCTACTCCTATCGGTTCTTCCGCATACTCCATGTCGGCAGGAGGGCCTGCAATTTATCAAGGCTCTAAAGTACTCTGTATAGTATCAGTGAACTCTCTTGATATTACAAGACGACCGTTGATAGTACCTGAAGACAGCTACATCGAGATTGATGATATATCCTCTAGCCTCAGATGTGAAGTTGTAATGGATGGTAAAGATAGATTCAAAGTAGAAAAGATTGTTGAATGCACAAAATTCCCACAATCAGCTAATATCATACGCATGAAGAAAGACTCGACCACAGTTTCTGCATTGGCAAAAAAAGTCAAACTTGCAGATGAATTACTAAATATGCCTCCAAGTTCTAAATTGCTACTCAAGACACTGGAATACGAAGGGGCACTCACACAAAAAGAACTTGCATCAAAAACACTCCTTCCTGATAGAACTGTAAGACTAGCTCTTCGACACCTACTTGATAAAGGATATGTGAAAAGAAGGGTCTCATTGAGAGACACTAGACAGAGAATCTACGAAGTTCCAAAATAATCATATAGATGACGATGCTTGGATGAATGCTTCAAAAGATTCCTCAGGATATCCTGGTCTGCTACTGAACTCTGGATGAAATTGAACTCCTAGATAGAATCTGTGACTTGGAATTTCAAGAATTTCCATACGCTTTTTGTTGTCACTGTATCCTGAAAATGTCAACCCATTTGAATTGAATAGTTCTAGATATTTCTGGTTAAACTCGTATCTATGTCTGTGTCTCTTAGATATTGTATTTGATTTGTAGAGTTTGAATCCTAATGTGTTATTTTCAATCTTTATTTCGTTAGCACCTAGTCTGAGAGACCCTCCTTTATTTTCAATAAACTTCTGTTCTGGTAAAAGATCAATTACCGGATATTCGGTGTTTGGATTGATTTCCGTAGAGTTTGCATTCGATAGCCCGCACACATAACGACCAAATGCAACTGCGGCAAGCTGAAATCCAAAACATATTCCAAGATACGGAATGTTTTTTTCTCGCGCAAAGTTCGCCGTTTTGATTATCCCTTCTGCGCCACGTTCTCCAAACCCGCCTGGCACTATAATTCCATTATACTTTGAAAGACTATCTATGTTGCCATTAAGCTCTTCTGAATCTATCCAGTCTATTATTACATTCCTACCAATCTTAGCACCGGCGTGTTTTAGTGCGTCATTTACACTGACATAGCTATCAGCTAACTTGACATATTTTCCAACCATGGCAATTTTTATCGAGTCTTTCAAATTGGCAAATGAACTTACTATCGCATTCCACTTGTCCCAATTGGTTGAGGTATTGACAAGCCCTATTTTTCCAAATTTTTTGAAGATCACGTCTACTATTCCTTGATCGTATAGCATCTGTGGTACCATTAGTATGGATTGAGCATCATGACAGGAGAAAACATCTTTTTCAGATACATTAGAAAATAATGAAATCTTTCTCTTTGCTGAAGTTTCAAGAGGTCTACTACATCTTACGGCCATCAAGTCTGGCTGAATACCTATTCTTCTTAGTTCCTGAACACTGTGCTGCGTGGGTTTTGTTTTTTGCTCACCTACCACGTCAAGAGATGGAGCAAGTGTTACATGAACAAAAACTACATTGCTTGTTCCTTCTTCTAATCTCATCTGTCGCAATGCTTCTAGAAATGGAAGGCTTTCAATGTCTCCAACAGTGCCTCCGCACTCGACTACCAATACATCAAGATTTTCGCTTTTTGCTATGTTTCGTATCCTGTCCTTAATCGCATCTGTTACATGCGGTATTATCTGAACACAGGCGCCTAGATATTCCCCACGCCTTTCTGCCTCTATGACACTAGAATATATCTGAGCAGTAGTTATGTTGTGGGTTTTTGGTATGCTTTGATTTAGAAATCGTTCGTAATTGCCAATATCCATGTCGCATTCTCCGCCGTCATCTGTGACAAAAACTTCACCATGGGCAATTGGATTCATGGTACCTGCATCGTAATTTAGGTACGGATCGATCTTAACACAAGAAACTTTCTGATTTGAAAGCTGAAGTAATTTTGCTATGGATGATGATACAACGCCTTTTCCGAGCCCCGACATAACTCCACCAGTTACAAAAATGTATTTTGTCTCTGTCTGCATATCTATGATGGATTTGTGGTATTTTTATTTCTTATTCTAAGATAGTGGTTTTTTTGAGACTTTTTGCAAACGAAGCAATTTTAGACTGGATCTTTATTTGTGGAATCTTATCTACTAGGCGTAAAAACGCGCTAGCAACAATTATCGCATCTGCGCCTGCCTGTAAAATGGATCTAGCTTGTTCTGCATTATTTACTCCAAAACCAACTCCTAACGGTAATTTTTTGCCAAGTATCTTCTTTGCATTTTTTATGGCGTCTAATGTGTATTGCTGGAACTGTTGTTGAGTTCCACCTGTTGTACCATATACGGAGACCAAGTACACAAAACCAGACGATATGCTGGCAATCTTTCTTATTCTGTCTTCTGAAGTGTTAGGCGATATAAGAAAAATGGCATCCATGTTATTTTTATGAATGACCTTAAGGTATTGAGCCGACTCTTCCATTGACATATCTGGAAGTATTATGCCATCAATTCCAGCTTTTTTTATGATAGGGATGAATTTGTCATATCCTTTATTGTACAAAATATTTGCATATGTCATCAAGACTAATGGTATGTCTGTCTCCTTTCGAATTTTTTGTACAATATTCAAAAACCGTTCAAAATTCATTCCTTTTTGCAATGCTTTGAAACTTGCATTTTGTATGACTGGGCCATCTGCCAATGGATCTGAAAAAGGCAGCCCTATCTCAATAATGTCCGCCCCGCCATTTACGAGGCCGCGTACTATGGATATTGTCTCTTTATCACTGGGATAACCCGCCATGGCATAGGCTATGAGTGCCTTTTGATTTTTAGCTTTGAGCTCTGAAAACTTATCTTGAATTCTTGACATTTTTACTCATGTATTTTTCTATTACTTCTACATCTTTGTCTCCGCGCCCTGATAATGTGATAACAATAGTCTCATGCTTTGGCATTTTTTTTGCTAACTTTATCGCATATGCTACTGCATGCGCTGATTCTAAAGCAGGTATGATCCCTTCATATTTTGAGAGTAACACAAAGGCATTAACTGCTTCGCTATCGTTTACCGTGTCATACTTTACCCTTTTTGAATCCTTAAGGTATGAATGCTCTGGCCCAACTCCTGGATAGTCTAGGCCAGCTGCTATACTATGTGTGTCTTTTATCTGCCCATATTCATCTTGTAAGAGATAAGTAAGCATTCCATGTAGAATTCCCTTTGAGCCTGATGTCAGAGTAGCTGAATGATGTTCTGTTCTAATCCCTTCACCACCAGCTTCTACGCCAAACATCGACGTACCTTCATCAACAAGTGGATAGAATGTTCCGATTGCATTTGATCCTCCACCAACACAGGCCACTACAGAGTCTGGGGATTTTTTGTTTAGTTCTTTCATCTGTAATAAAATTTCATTTCCAATTACTGATTGAAAATCTCTAACCATTACTGGATATGGATGAGGTCCTACTGCAGAACCCAAAAGATAGTATGTCGTATTTACATTTGTTATCCAATCTCGTATTGCTTCATTTATTGCATCTTTAAGTGTCTGAGTTCCTTCTTTTACTGGATGCACTTTGGACCCGAGCAGCTTCATTCTAAAAACATTCAATTTTTGTCTCTGTGTGTCTTTGTATCCCATGTATACTTCAGATTGTAATCCAAGTGCAGCACACGCCATTGCAGTAGCTACTCCATGTTGACCTGCTCCTGTTTCTGCTATGATTCTCTTTTTTTTCATTCTTTTTGCTAAAAGCCCTTGACCTAATGTGTTATTGATTTTGTGAGCCCCACCATGTAACAGATCTTCTCTTTTCAAGTATATCTTGGCACCGCCAACGAATTCTGTAAGGTTCTTGGCAAAATAGAGAGGAGTGGGTCTACCTGCATATTTTTTTAAATAATAATCTAGTTCTTGCCTAAAATTTTTATCATCTTTGAACTTTAGATATGCTTCTTCTAATTCTTCTACGGCTGGCACTAGTGTTTCAGGTATGAATCGACCTCCGAATTCTCCAAATTTGCCATTTTTAGGGTATTCTAACTTCATATTGCTGACACCAGACTTGAAACTAATCCCTTGATATCTTTACTCTTCATGATGCTGCTGCCTACAAGAAAAGCGTCAGCTCCGCATTGTCGAAGGAATCTTATGTCTTCAGGCGTCTCTATGCCGCTCTCAGAGAGTAGTAATCTGTCTTCTTTTTCATAGTCTTTGAGAATCATCTGTGTTGTCTTTAGATCTATTTCGAGAGTATCTAGATTGCGATTGTTTATACCAAGTAAGTCTGCATGTGTTTTGATAGCGTCATCAAATTCTTTTTTCGTATGTGACTCAATTAGGACAAGAAGATTTTTTTTGTGAGCATAATCTATGAATTCATCAATTTCTTTTGCAAATTTTCTATCAAAAATGGATTGGATTAAGAGAATAATGTCAGCTCCTAATTTTTCAGCAGCGTCAATTTGTACTTTGTTTATTACAATATCTTTCATTAACATTGGCGCCTTTGTCTGCCTTCTAATTTCTGCAAAATACTTGGTAGAACCGTTAAAAAGATATGGTTGTGTTAAAACTGAAAGTCCCATGGCACCGCCCTCTATCATGGAGTTTGCAATTGCTATCGGATCTGAAATTTGTCGTATGCTACCAAGAGACGGTGATGAAAACTTTATTTCTGTAATAAGTGAAGCATGAGGGTTTTTCTTGATCTCGTTTATGATGTTTTTGTCTGACTTTGTAAGTTTATTTTCTATCTCATAAACTCCTTCACCTATTGCCTTTTGTGAATTTTCTGCGAGTTTTTCTAACATACTTCTCAATTGTTTACCATCTCTTCTAATTTGTCAATATTTCCGCAATATTTTATAAAGCCTCTAAAAAGATCAAACGATTTTCCGCTATGAATTGTATCAAACGCAATCTCTAACGCATCATCAAATCTATCTGATATTCCACATACAAGAAGACCGGCTGCTGCATTTAATGCTGTTACATCTATCATTGCTTTTTTTCCGGTGTCATTTAAAACCGAAACAAATGATCTGACTGCCTCATCTCTGGTTGACACTTGGATGTCTGCAAGTTTAGCTTTTGTTAACTTGAGTTCTTCAGGATCTAGGACAAACTTGTTAATTTTTCCATCTTTCAAATGATGTACTTGATTCTTTGATGTGGTTGATAGCTCATCCAACCCATCGTTGGAAATTACTGTCATTACATTTTCAGCTCCTTGTGATTGCAAAAGTGTTATAACACGTTGCAAATATGAAGGGGCGAATACACCAACGAGTTGATTTTTAACTCTTGCCGGATTACTAAGAGGTCCAAGCAAATTGAATGCTGTTCTAATGCCTAACATCTTTCGTGCCTCTGCAACATTTTTCATAGCCGGATGGAATTTTTGGGCAAACATGAAACCAATGTGAAATTTTTCAATTATATCTTTGATTTTGTTTGGTTCCATGTTTAGATCATATCCAAAATACTCGAAAATGTCTGCACTGCCACTTATACCTGAAGTTGATCTGTTTCCATGTTTTGCCACGTTGCCTCCTCCTGCAGCGATGACAAACGCTGCGGTTGTCGAGACATTAAATGTGTGCATTTTATCTCCCCCTGTACCACAAACGTCAATTATCTTTCCATTACATTTTGGGTTTATGTGTATTGCATGTTCTTGCAGTATCTCAAGCATTGCCAAGAGTTCATTATCTGATTCTCCCTTTGCAGTAAGTTTTTTGAGAAACTCTGTACTGTCATGAACTGAACTTTTACCGTCAAGTATTTCGTTCATGACATTACGCATCTCATCGTAACTTAGATCTTTATTATAAGAAAGTTTTTCTAAAATTTCAATCATTTTTAATCAACTTTATAAAATTGCTTAGTATTTTTTTCCCCTCTTCTGTCATGATTGATTCGGGATGGAACTGAACTCCTTCAATGAGATATTTTTTGTGGCTTACTGCCATTATTTCATTATCATCTTGAGCTACTGCGGTTATTTCGAGTTCATCTGGAATTATGGTTTTATCACCTACAAGCGAATGATATCTTGTTGCCTTGAATGGGTTCTTAACGCCATCAAATAGCGGCGATTTGTAATGTTCAACAGGACTGATTTTTCCATGTCTAACATTTCCAGCATTGACTACTTTGCCGCCAAATGCTTGTATTATTCCTTGATGTCCTAAACAAACTCCAAGTATTGGTTTTATTGGTCCAATCTCTTTTATCACTTTGGTGCATATTCCAAAATATTTTTCATCTTCAGGTGTTCCGGGACCAGGAGAAATTATTATTGCATCATAATTTCTTTTTTTAATTTCTTCTAATGTTATCTTGTCATTTCTAATTACATCTGAATCTACACCGAGCTCTCCTAATATCTGTGCTATATTGTATACAAAGGAATCATAATTATCAATAATCAAAAATTTCATTTGGAAGCCTCCGTTAACGCTGATATCATTGCATCTGCCTTATGTTGCGTTTCCATCCATTCGTTTTCAGCTATTGAATCAGATACAATTCCAGCTCCTGTTTGGATAAATCCTTGAGTTCCATTTATGAAAATAGTCCTAATGGCAATTGCAAAATCACAACATCCATTAAAAGAAAAATATCCTACAGCACCAGCGTATGGACCTCTCGTATCAGGTTCTAACTCATCGATTATTTCCATGGCACGGATCTTTGGAGCCCCTGATACTGTACCTGCTGGAAAAACTGCTTTTATAGCATCAAATACATTGTATTTTTTGTCAAGAGTGCCTACGACATGAGTTACAATATGCTGTACATGGCTAAATCTCTTCACAGACATCAATTCTTTGACATGTACAGAACCATATTTGCAAACTCGTCCGATATCATTACGTCCCAAATCTACTAACATGGTATGTTCAGCCAATTCTTTTTCATCGTGAAGTAGATCCTCTTTTAAAATTTCATTTTTCTTCTCATCATTGGTAATTGGACGAGTACCCGCTATTGGAAAAGTTTCCACTGTATTTCCTGTTATACGTAAAAGCATCTCTGGACTAGAGCCTATCATGGTTCTCTTGCCTAATTTCATATGGTAAAGATATGGTGATGGGTTGATCCTCCTAAGTGCCTGATATACTTTTAAAAGATCACCACCTGCATTGAAAGTGAATTTTCTTGAAAGCACAACTTGAAAGATATCTCCACTGAGTATGTACTGTTTTGCTTTACTTACCATCTCATTAAAATATTTTTTATCTAGATTTTCTTTGATCTCAGATACAGAAAATGTATCCATATTTGCATTTCCAGTAACCAGACTTTGTATTCTATTTATGTCATAATAGAAGTAGAAAGATTTTTTCTCCTTGTTGTCATAAAGTATTCCGTCATCATACACTCCAAATTCCATCAATGGTGCACTATCTTCATTATGAGATTTTGGAATTGTTTCCCATAACCTTATTGCATCATAACTAATGGCACCCACTGCACCTCCAACATATCTGTATTTTTGGTCAGGAACTAGATGGAGGAATTTTTTAATTTCTGATAATGGGTCTTCTGTCTTGATAGTAGTTGTTGTACCGTTTTTATGATGAAGTGTTACTTTATCAGAAAATCCTTTTATCACTACAGAGGGGTCAAATCCCATGATTGAAGTTTCGGCTAATTCTTCAGGTCCTGTTAATGATTCAAAAAGAAAAGAGTAATCATAGTTTCTTGAAATTTTATTATATAGATCAAATTGGGAGCCAGAATAATCTAGGGGTATTACCTTAAGATTTGAATGCCCAAATGTGGCCACCCATGCAACCACTCAATTCTAACCATATTTATAATTAAGTCGCAGTATGGTATGGATTACCGTATAGTACGGTACCTTTATATGCCATGAATACGATCCTACCTTATGTCTCAGATCGTGATTCCGAGGATGGACCGTAGCACAATCGTGCTCTTTCATGACCTGTATTTTTTGAAGAGGAAAATACCTGTGAGATCTACTGTAAAGGAGGCTGCTTGTACAATTTGTGGAAAAAGTCTTGATGAAGGAATTTCCGTTACTGCTAAAAAAATTGGAACAAATTTACGGTTATTTTGTCAATATCATCTTCCAAAAGATTACTGACAGTTATCTACCATTTTGGTTTTGTTATTGCGCCTTCTGATGCAGAAGTAACAAGCGAAGCAAATTTTGCTAATGCTCCTCTTTCATAATTGGGTTTTCTTGGTTTCCATTGCTTCCTACGTTCAGCCAATTCTTCTTCTGATACCATGATGTCTATGCTGTTTTTTGTCAAGTTGATTCTTATTTCATCTCCATCTTTTACTAATGCAATATTCCCACCTACTGCAGCTTCTGGGGATGCATGCCCTATCATCAGGCCTCTTGTTGCACCAGAAAATCTTCCATCTGTTACCAATGCTACTTTCTCACCTAATTTTTGCCCTACCAAAGCTGCTGTTACTCCTAACATCTCTCTCATACCGGGACCTCCTTTGGGTCCTTCGTATCTTATTATCACTACATCATGCTCTTTAATTTCTCGCCTGGATATTGCGTCAAACGCATCTTCTTCTCTATCAAACACTCTAGCTTTTCCCACAAATTCTACTGTGTGCATTCCAGCAACTTTAACCACTGCACCATCTGGAGCAAGCGAACCTCTGAGTATTGTGAGGGTCCCCACATCATGAATTGGTGTTTCGATGGGTTTGAGAACTTTCTGATGCTCACTAAATGAAAGTTGTATAGAGTCTAAATTCTGTTTCATAGTTTTACCTGTAACAGTTAAAACATTCTCGTTTAGAAGATTTTTTTTCTGTAGGCTTTTCATTACTAAAGGAATTCCGCCTATTTTATCAAGATCTAACATGACATAAAATCCGCCAGGTCTCATATCTGCAATATGGGGTGTTCGTTTTCTTACTTTTTCAAAATCCTCAAGGGTTAGATGCACTCCAATTTCCCTAGATAAAGCTAAGAGATGAAGTACTGCATTAGTTGATCCGCCTATGGCATTTGCAATAGTTATTGCATTTTCAAATGCTTCATACGTAAGGATATCCTTGGGTCTAATTCCTGTCTCGAGAAGGTTCATTACTGCCTTGCCACTTTGATAAACAAATTTTTCTCTTCTTGGATCCTCTGCTGGTGGAGAAGCACTTCCCGGTAATGCGATACCTATAGCTTCGCTGATTGAAGCCATAGTATTTGCAGTATACATGCCTCCACAAGAACCAGCATTGGGACATGCCACATTCTCCAAATTCTTAAGAGCTTCAAGGGTAAGCTGTCCTGCATCATATGCCCCAACAGCTTCGTATACATCTTGAACTGTAACTTGCTTTCCCTCATAAATCCCAGGCATTATTGTTCCTCCATATACAAAAACTGAAGGTACGTTCAATCGAGCCATTGCCATCATGGAACCAGGTAAGCTTTTATCACAACCTGCAATCCCAACAAGACCATCGTATTGATGGGCTCTTACCATTAACTCAATAGAGTCTGCTATGATCTCTCTACTAACTAATGAAGATTTCATACCTTCGTGTCCCATTGCAATCCCATCACTTACTGCGATTGTAGCAAACTCTCTTGGAGTTCCGCCTGATTCTTTGACTCCTGCTTTTGCATGAATCGATAACCTTTCAAGATGGATATTGCATGGCGTAGCTTCATTACCCGTATGTGAGACTCCGATGAATGGTTTACCAAGATCATTGTCTGTTAAACCCATTGCTTTGTACATAGCTCTATGCGGAGCCCTCGAAGGCCCTTCTACAACATTCCTACTAGATATTTCCATTGTGTGACAAGAGGACTAGTTGGTAGTATAATTTTAGCCTTCTTCAAATTATCTGAAATTTCTAGTTTTTTTGATAAGCATTTTTTATTTTTGAAGATTTAATCCATTAATGCGAATTTTTGGTAAATTGATGATAAATGTTGTACCCTTGTCCATCTGAGTCTTGATTTCTATTGAACCTCCATGTTTTTCAATAATGTTTTTACAACTCACCAAGCCTAAACCTGTTCCTATCTGTCTAGTGGTAAATAACGGTTCAAATATTCTTGGTAACAAGTCTTGAGGTATACCGTGTCCGGTGTCTTCTACTTCAATTATTGTTGTTTTTTCCTCGTTTTTTGTTCTTATGTGGATATTTCCCATCCCATTCATGGCTTGAATTGCATTTAATATCAAATTTGAGAAAACTATCTCTAATTTAGACGCGTCACATAATATGTTGACATCTGTTCTAGGAAGATCTATTGCAACTTGTTGAACATTAATTTTTGATATGACTGTTTGAAAAATATCAAGTAATGAACTATCTGAAAATTCTAGAGGTTTGGGCCATACATATTCCAAAACTTCATCTATTTGATGAGCAATTCTAACTGTAGCTCTTTCTATTCTTTCATAATCTTTTTTTGTTCTATCATCAAGACTAGTGGTTCGCATCTTCAATAGTTCAATACTGTTTTTAATTACTGACAGCGGGTTTTTCAAATCATGCGCAATACGTGCAGAAAGAACGCCTATATCGCTAATACGTTTTATTTTTTGTTGTTCTGTTTCCTCTCTTGCTATGTAAATTTCTGAAATGTCTCTAATCGTGGTATTACTCCCAATCAAATTTCCAGTTCTATCATAAAGATTTGTAGCGCTGAGTAACGTTGGGAATTTCTGACCGTCTTTCTTTTTGAGCCAAATTTTTCTATCGCGAACAATTCCATTTGATTTCCATGTCTTAAATGCATCTTGCAATGTCTCTAAACTTTCTTCTGCTACATGTTCAAATATTGATGCGCCTACGGTTTCTTCTCTAGTATAGCCCAGAGTATTGATGTAGGTTTTGTTACAATCTGTTATGATTCCTTGTAAATTTATTGTACGTAAAAGATCAAGCGAATTATCATACAAGTTTCTGTATTTTTGTTCTGCTTTGTGATACTTCTCTATTATGGCATCTAGATTCTGTTCAATAAAATTCTCATAATCTCTACTATCATTCTCAATGTTGTATCTAGAATATGATTCCATATTTCATGTCTTCACTATGTATTCATTACGATATCTTTTTTGTAAGTGGATGAAAAATTGAAATCTATTCATATTTTCATTTTTTCTTTTTATGATAATCAATGGTAGGATTTACAGATTGAACAAGCTAGATGTGAAAAATAATGTTATTTAAAATAAGGTAACATGGCAACGAAATGAAATGAAATTTGAGCTATGATACAGGAATTTTCAATGTCAATGGGGACGATAATGCATTTGGATCAGTTATTCCTTGCCACACGAATATTTGTGCTGTATAGACTCCAGTAGATTTTGGTATCCATGATTGACTTAGACTTAAATTTTGATTAGGTGATAATGCTCCTGTTATCCAGGAAAGTGAAATAGCGATTCCATTATTATCCTCAATTTGTACAAGATATGCAAACGGCTGAACTTTGTTCATTTTATTTGTTACATCGGATACAATTTGAACCTGCTGCCCTGTTGTAATTTTATCAAGTGTTTTACCAGTGGAATCAATTATTCTTGTGTTGCTAATGGGAACTCTTTCGAGTGGAGGTAGATTTGTACCGACTGTTGTAGTTGCAAATAGTTGTTTTTGATCTGATGGAGAAAATGGTAATGGTAAAGTTCTATCTATATACTCACCCGTGATTGTATCTCCTTCAGATATGTGTAATCTATTCCCAGAAGAGGTATACTGTGTAGTGAAATCTACTGTACCTTGAAATATTCCAGATCCTTTTTCTGTTTCCGTCATGGTGAGTTTGATACCTCCTGAATCAGAACTTGACCAAACATTTGTATCAAATTTGTTGAGCGCGTCAGGATCTAAACTCATGTCTGGATCAACAATCTGTAGAACACCATATCCATTTGTGGTATAGTTTGATTGTAACCACTGAATCTCTCCTAAGTGCCAGCGAATTAATGCTGAACCTGTAACTGTCTGATCTCGTGTGTATTCAAATGATACTGAAATACCATCATTTCCAGTTGCTGGAAGCATGCCGTCAGAGGGGCCACATGTAGAACTACATGTAGACATGGTACCAGAAGGATTATTGCCATCCCCATCAATTCCTGCTGCTCCTTTCTGGGTTGGATCTCCTGTAAGATCTACATATCCTGAAAAAATCCCAGTATCTGTGCCAGTCTCTGATAATGTATATGGTATGCAATGTCCAGTGGTGCATACGTTAATTTTATCATCTTGAGTTTCCCCTATCGTATCAATCAGATTAGGATCCGAATTAAAATCTGGGGCATATATTGTAATGTACACTCTGTCTGTCCACGAAAACACTTTTTTGTCAAATTGTATCGGTGAGTTACTTGTACTTGATGAAGTCATTATTCCTTGATTAGATGTTTGTGCATATGAAGGACTAATAAAAACAAGAAAGAGACAAATGCTACACATCAATAATGAACTCAATCCTCTAACCATTAATTTGTAGTTGTGCTTCAATCCCATTCTTCTCAAATATGATACACTGTTTTGTACTTTGTCTTTTTAGATCAAATCATAAATGTATTCGTGTCTTAAAGTACGTAGCAATATGTTGTTTTATAGATAAGATAAATTCTCAGCAGACTCATCTTGACTTCTTTCCAGTATTGAATAAATTGGTGTTTCTAGTCTTGTCAATGTTTTTTTCTTGATAAATCCAACTGTCATAATGTCGGCTCTAAATATGGAATGAAGCAACCAATCAAAGGCAACTTTAACTTTCTTTTCGTTTGTAGGAAGGTTTACCCAATAGAAACATCGCCATAAAAGCCACGCCTTAAGTCCGTAGACTTTTTTTCCGTTTATGAGTGCAACTCCTACACGTTTCCCGATTGTAGCCATGACGCCTTTATTTTGATATTCAAACATTTCCATTGAGTCTTCTCGACCATTTATCTCTGCAGCTATGTTTTTTGACACTGTTTTTGCTTGTCTTATTGCAATCTGAGCTGTTGTTGGATATACTGTTCCGCCATGAGGATCAACTAAATGAGCACAATCCCCTAATGCAAATATGTTTGGATATTCTTTAAGCCTCAAATATTGGTCAACTATTAAACGACCTGATGTACCATGCTCACATTTGAGTGACGCTACCAGTGGTTCTACCATGACGCCTCCAGCCCATACTAAAGTAGCGCATGGGATGATTGTATTATCGCTGAGTAAAACATGATCTTCTCCTGCATCGACGGCCTTTGTATTTATTATGACCTCAATTCCTGATTTTCGTACATATTCTAATGCAAATTTGCCTAGCTCTTCCCCTACTTCCGGTAAGATTCCGTTTCTAGCCGATATTATTATAACACGTATTTTTTCTGAATCAATATTTTTGTAAAAGTTTTTCACAGTATCATGCAAAAAGTGATTTATCTCTGTAGCAATTTCTACTCCTGCAAATCCTCCTCCTACAACTACAAACCTTAGAAGCTGTTCTTGTAAAATTTTGTCTTTTTCTTGATCTGCACATTCTAAAACGCTTATTATGTGATTTCTAATTGCGATCGCATCTTCTAGAGTTTTTATTGTAAACGCAAATTCTTCAATATTCACATTTCCAAAAAAGTTATCTTTACTTCCCATTGCAAGAACTAGGTAGTCATAGTCAAACATGGTCTCCTTTTGATCAAATATTCTAATCACTGTCACCTTTTTTTCCACAAGATCAATTGAAAGAACTTTGGCATGACAAAAAGTCGCTGTCTTACAGAATGTTCTGATTGGCGTTGAAATATCGCTTGGGTGTAGCATTCCAGATGAAATCTCTGGTAGCATCGGTGTGAAAAGGAAAAAGTTATCTTGACTTATCAGTGTCACTTCAGCATTATTGCCGAGTTGGTCTTGTATTTCTCGTAATACGTTACTGCCAGCAAATCCTCCTCCCAATATCAAAATTTTTGGTTTATGTGACTCTCTTGAGCTAAACTTGCGTATCATTTTACTTTCTCTTATTATTTGATATTGAATGTGAATGGCAGAAATTGGAGTAATGCATGACTATTTTGTATGTGTCATCAAAGTCAATAAATCTGTAGCTTTATTGGTATGAACAAACTAACTAGAATCTATTATCCATAAATGAGAGGAAAATTTAGTCAACTATTTCTCATTTAATTAACACTTCTTCACAATTATACGCGTTTTTAATAATTTTTTATTATAGGTATGATGTATGATAAGATTGGTATCACTGGTAGTGTTGTTCCTACCATGCTTGATTGTGATTCCGGCATATGCTGAAGTGACATCGCTACAAACCGATAGGTCATTATATGCTATTGATATGAATGTGTACTTTACTGGAACGGTTGATAGTGCAGATTCACAGAAATTGGTAAATTTATTGATAAAAGATCCTAATGGGAAAATCATCCTAATGACAGGCAAATTCGCTGCAACCAATGATACCTTCAAGATAACAGTCAATACAAATGATCCAAGTCAATTCTATCTCAAGGGGACATACCAAGCTACTGCATATGTTGACAGCGCATCTAACGGCAAGACAATATTCTTTGATTTTTCTCCTAACGGTTCACCAGTAACCATCTTAACAACTCAAAATGGAATAAATTCCTCAAATTTTGTAGGTAATGATACTCTCCCGAAAACTTCAGAATTCAAGCAACACGAATTTGTATTACACGAAAACATGAGCATTGCAGATACTGGAAATACATCAAAATCTATTCCGTTGATAACTAGTAATGTAAAGCAGTCGTCAAATGAATATAATCTAGAAACCATAGTTTATCCGGCCATGATTATTTGCGGCGTCGGGATAGTAGGGTTGATTGCATATCGTAAAATGAAGACATCGAAAGTAGAATCCAATCAATCCAAAAAACCCATGCCTGTAATTGATGATGTTGACAACCCAGAAAATTTTGCATTGGCAGTTCTTAAAAACAGGTTGGCTAGGGGTGAGATAACTATTGAAGAATTCAAAGCAACGAAAGATGCTTTAGACGAACCCTAGGGTGTAAGGTTAAACGAATCTACTTTGGAAAGTTGGTCAGATATCTGAGTAGAATTTTCGTTGCCATATGATATCAAAATTCTGTCGTTATCTTTGATTACATAGTTGCTAATATCTTGAACTTGATGATGATTTATGAAAAACTTGAGACTATATTTGTCATCGGTACAGAAATTACGCTTATCGGGAAAGGTGAAACATTTATCGGTCAATCCTATGTGTAATGAATCAAATAGAAATCCTAGAGTTACGTTTGCTGCATGCATGTGTATTGTTTCTCCGTCACTTTTTTCAAAATCAATATACCTACTTTTTATTTGGTATGCTGGCGATGAGTAGTCAAACTGTTGACCATATATCATAGTTAATAATCCTGCACGTATGTTTACTGAACCAAGCGGGCCTGCCCCAGGAGGCATTCCTTGTGGAACTACGTGGGTAGACAATTCGTAGAAATTGTAGCTTGAAATAGCAAGAACGGCCACTATGCCGCCTAATACTGCCAATCCGATTGCCTTGTACTTGAACTGTTCTTTCTGGCGCTTTTCATAAAAGCTTTCACGTTCTTGTTCTCGCTCTTCTCTCTCTTTTTTGCCCATTTAACGATAAAAGTCAAAATTTTACCCTAATTAACTATATCTGATGGTGTAGGAAACAGACATCTAGTTTATTGATCTTATGTTATGCGTGAATTTGGAATAAAAAAAGTTATGAAACTTGGGGAGTTTACTGTTTAACTATATGCAAATGGAACATATGATATGTTTATTGCATTAATTACCTTTGCAGTACCAATTGATAACTGACTATCCCATGCTGTTAGTATCATCCATGATGTATTCATGGGCTTGTTTGGAGTCATATGGAATGTCACATACATGAATTTCTGGTCATATTTGACATCAGCTGTAACAGTACCCAATATGTTGTGAGGATCATGTACGATTACTCCACCCGTCTTTGAATACTGGATCCATGTATCGCTGCTTGAGATGCTTGGGTTGTAGCCGTTTATGTTGAGGAATATTGCCACTCCTTGAATTTGATATGTACCACCATATTCCCACAGTTTGGCTGTGATAGTTGCGGGCGAACCCACATAAAGCGTCCTAGTGGGTATCTGCTGTACGTATTTTGAGATGTCGTATGCATGCCCATTGATAGTCAAACCATCGCTATAGGACAGTGGAGAACTACCAAGTGCACTACCGTAATACGTGCTACCTCCAAATGATGGCGCCCAGGATGCACCATGACCTGATAGTGCATAAACAGATGAATTGGCTCCCACAAGCGTTAGTACTAGTGCGGCAACAATAGTGCCTATAATAACTCGCTTGTGCATTGTCGATGGTTGATTTTTCGTATACATAAGCGTTTTCTATAGCCTCTAGTTTATCTGGCTTTAATATGTAATCTATATTCAAATTTACTAAGTATGGAAAATTTGCTTGTATGTGATATTTGTTTGAATCTACGTTTTTCTATGTTACAAATTGATGCGTAAAAACAGTTCATAAAATTATCCAGACTCATACTATAAATAAAATGGGGTAACGGAGAAATCTCATGAAATGTATTTTCTGTGATATTGCTGCAGGAAAACAAGATGCACATGTAATCTACGAAGATAAAAATCACATAGCAATAATGGACAAATATCCTATACAAATGGGACATTCACTTGTAATTCCAAAAGAACATAATGAAAAAATATTGGATATGCCAATAGAAAGTGTATCTTTACTATTTTCTAAAGTGCCATTAATTGCAGGTGCCATATTGAGAGCTACTGGAGCTGATGGTTTTAACATTGGGCAGAATAACGGTAAAGCCGCTAATCAGATAATACCGCATGTTCATGTACACATAATACCAAGATATGAAAACCTAAACAATCCGTGGAAAAGAAGGATGATTGCAAATGATATGGAATTGGGGAAACTTGCAAATAGGATTAAAAGTTTTATAGAATCAAGATAGTTCTTTTATTATTGATTCCATATCTGATTTAGTTAATCCGACATGTTTTTTTGCATCTCTTCTAGCAATTATTTTTCCCTTTTCAAAAGCAATCATTGTTGGAACTGCTTGAATATTGAATTTATCCCAGAAGGGATTTTCGTCTTCATCTACCAACGCTTCAATTTTTCTAACTTTATCCATATTGGAATTTTCAAAAGTAGGTTTGAAATTTGAACAGTATGGACACCAGCTTGCATAAAACAAAACAAGCGTTTTTTCTTCAGCATTTAATATTTTTGAATCAAACTCTTCTGGCTTTATGTGCTCCATATTGAAATTAAAATTACAAATTATTTAGAGCTACCGAATCTTGTAATTTGGTTTATTGGTTTGGATTGTACCTCAAAAATGCTCCAACCTTTCCTATGCTTGATAGCATAGCACCATGTTCAGTAGCACCCGATATTACCTCTATTTTTGTTCCTGCCTGATCTGCTAGTAAAGAAAGGTAATCTACAATATCTCTTTCTGACGACTCAAGATCCATACTCTTGCAACTTGGGCATGGTTTGCTCATAAGTTCTTGTATACGTGAAATCATTTTCGGCCTCTCTATTATCTCTGATTGTATGTTTTTACACCTCTTACATGTGATGTCTATCTTGCGCAAATTGGTATCATCTGTTATCAATATGGTGTCAACCACATTCCTTTTGAGCAAATCTACTATGTCATTCAAACCATATGTGGCAAGTCCTTTAGTTTGGTGTATGTCATGGAATAATTTTTCGATCAGTCTTTTCTCTTCGACCATTCTAAAATCTGTAAGAACGTCTTGAGCTCTTGAAAATGCCTCTCTAACACCTTCTGCTCCTGCATATGATGTATCGAGCGTTGCTATGATCATGTTTTGAAGCCTATATTCTAAATATTCTTCTTTTATGAAATTCTCTTTAGTAGGCCCAGGCCCAGAAACAATGAGACCTTTTATTGGATAAATATCAATAAAATATTCTTTTGTTGTATGGGCAATTCTATTGTAATAATCGTTGAGTTCCATTTCTCTTAATCTTTCAAATCTTCTTGCTGATTGTCCACCTTGTCTATGTTTGCCGGCCACTCCGGATGATGTTTCAGATAACACGTCAAGTTTATCGCCATGTAAGAGTCCCCATCCTGCGTCTTTTGCATCAATTGCAAGAAAACCTATCATGTTTTCTTCTTTTAACATATCTTTTAGAATATCTACATGGAAATGATCATCACATCGATAAAGAAACGTCTGAAGTTCTTTTGGAGGCTCTATCTCGTATAATTTGATCACCTCGCTACCAATAGGGCCTCCGCCTTCTGGTGGAAGTGCACCACAGAACATCACAAGACCATTATCTGGAGCTTTTTTGTACAATTTCAAACGTTGTATTACTCTTGATAATGCATCAACAACATGAGTACGGGTAAGATCTGATTTTATGTTGTCTGCTGTTCCTTGCTCTTCTCTCAAACCGTTCGTGACTTCGTGTAAGGCTTTTTTCGGTGGAACATAAAGTGAAATTAGTTCTGTACCGCGTCCGCTCTTGTCCGATAATTCTTCCAGTGTTTTTCGTAATCTGTATAATTTTACAGAATCTTGTTTTTCAATTTTTGGTTTTACCATTGTTAGTTCCTAAATAAGATTAGATGTTATCGAGTACTTGTTGGAAAACAGAAAATGACTGAGCGCCCTCGATTTTTGTTGCCTTGTTGTTATCAAGTATTATAAATGAAGGTGTGGCATCAATTCCTATCTCTTGGCCAAACTTTTGGTTATCTAATACCTTATTTTCATATTTTTTATCGCTCACGCATTTGTCAAATTGGCTCTGATCTAGCCCCACATCTGTTGCAAACTGATCAAGAGACTTTTGATTGACCCAACCCGTCCTTTCTCCGCCCCAATTATTGTATAATTCATCATGATACTGCCAATACTTGTTTTGGTCCCCGGCACAATATGCTGCCTCTGCAGCCAAAACTGAATCAGGACCATTTAGTGGAAAATCCCGAAAAACAAAATTTATTTTTCCTGTATTGACATATTCTTGGATTATCTGATCTTTAGTATTTTCGTGAAATAAATGACAGTAAGTACATTGATAGTCACCCCATTCTACAATTGTAATCTTTGCATTAGGATCTCCTAACATGGGGGAGCCATTTTCTATTAATGATTGAGCGGACACTGAAGCAGAGCTATTTTGGTGTGGGTAAAACAGATATGCTGATACTGCGATAATCGCAACTATTATTGGTATTACAATATAGTATTTTTTCATATTCTACCGTATTTCAGACCGATATTAGAATTTATCAGAACTTGTTCAGTTATTTGTTTTAAATGAGTTGATGCTAAGAATCGTATTTCTTTAAGGGTTTGATATGACCATCTTTTCTCATAACCAATCTACGAGTCTTGATTTGGAGTCAATATGATTGTAGGCTCAGGCTTTCTGATGCTGATATCAGCTTTACTGACCCTGCTCTTGTAAACCTTGAATCTTTTACCACTATCTGATAATTCCCACCTTTCTACTTTCACAAGAGCAATTTCTTCTAAATCTGTAATTTTTTTATAAACTGAGCTTAACGGTATACGATATTTCTCAGATAACTCTATTGCCGTTTTTCCTTCTTTCACGATAGAAAATAAAATTGTACGTGATTGAGCATCAGTTAGGGCTTCCAACACTTTTTGATTTACATCATATTTTTTCAATTGTGAAAACGAAATTTTCTTCAAGTTTTCTAAATTAGGTGAGCCTAACTATTTAAACCAGATGAGATATTCTAAAAACTTGGAACAAGTCTGTCGTTTAAATAAAGTTAGCTTGTCCTAATTGAATTACATGGATTATTGGCAACTGATCACGTTAGGCGCTATAGCCGGCTTTACAATTTTCCTAGGTCTCCCATTGGCAATAATGAAAAATCTTAGTGCAAAAAAGAAGGGATTTCTCAATGCAATCGCGCTTGGAATTTTAGTATTTCTCATAATTGATGTGTTCAGTCATGGTTACGAATCTGCATCTGATGCTGCAACCACTGCGTTTGCCGGTAAATCGTCTGTTGGTTATGCAATAATTGACTTTGTTGCACTTTTTGGTGGCATTGCGATTGGAATGCTTGGACTTGCATGGTTTGAACACAAAACGATGACAAAAAATGTTCCGCAAATCCTATCACTTGAAAGTATCCAAAAAGGAGATGACCATCTGCGTCAGTCCTTTCATGACACGAATGCATATCGACTTGCTATGATGATTGCTGTGGGTATAGGAGCTCATAACTTTAGTGAAGGGTTGGCCATCGGACAATCGTACGCAGCCAATGAAATAGGGTTAGCAATTCTTCTGATAATTGGATTTGGTGCGCATAATACGACCGAAGGATTTGGAATCGCAGGGCCTCTCACAGGCGTATTAAAAAAACCGACTGCTAAATTTTTGTTATTGGCAGGTCTTGTTGGTGGCGGACCGACATTTGTCGGTACGGTACTTGGCAGCTTGGTGTTTTCAAATATAGCATATATTCTATTTTTGTCAATTGCTGGTGGGGCACTGATTTATGTTTCAATGTTAATGTATAACGCAGGACGAAAACAGACTACAAACAATGTGTTAATGCTCGGCATTTTTGTTGGTGTTTGTACGGGTTTTGCTACTGATCTTATAGTTACACTTGGAGGTGCATGACTTTGCATTTAAACAAAATTTTGCATACCGATAATTTTCATCACACATAAAGTTAAATGCCACCATCGTATCGAAATAGAGACGATTGATACGTACAATCATGACTGTCAGACAGATCTCTTTTTTGTTTCTTTTTTTGTTATCCTTGTCTAGTTTTGGTGCGCCTTTATCTATGCAAACCGCAAAGGCAATGGATGGATTAATCCCAAAATATGAACCGGTTCAGCATATTTCATCAAATCCAAATTTGTATGTGTCTGCTGAGAATCCGTTGTTTAAAAATTATTTTTCAGGCCCAATGGTAATTGAAGTAATTGTAATTGATCCAGACATACAAAGATTGGATCAAGCATATGGTGAACCAATAGTTACTGTTAATGGAAAAAGATTGAGAATGGCACAGGGCACAGATGGTAACTGGTATGGGTATTTTGCAGATAGGAATCAGGCAATTGCAGCAGCCAATACTGCAGCATTGGATGGCAAGGGACTTAATTTTGGAAGTTTTTGTGATTCTAATAGCATATTTTCACCCAAAGCAGGTGTAGATTATTCTGATACTCGAGGATTTACAATTGCAAGAGGAGGATTTGGATCAATAAGTTATGCTCACAACGGTGGTTCCAAAATTACATCATCTAGTCTTCCAATTTGTACAAACATCATAGGAACACTTACGTCAAGTCAGATGGAACACGTAATCCGAGAAAACAAAACTCTCAATACCAATGTGAATGGTTTTGCAGCTAATGCTGTATATGAAGACGTTTGGCCCGTAATTCAATTATATGATTTTTCTGCAATCCCGACTCCTGTAACAATTGATTATCAAAAAGGAGGAGGTGATCAAATAGTTAATTTAATTTTTGATAGGATTCCATCTAATTTGATCAAAGTATATACAAATAGGCCTGACTTTCCGCCTGGTGCACAAGTTCAAGGGGATTTACTTGATCCGCAACTCAACATTGATCCGACTTCCGAAGATTCATGGACTTGGGGGGCCTCTATGACTAACAGTTCTGTGTATTACATGGCTTTTGATAGGAATGGCCAACCAGATGCCGATGGTACGCCTGCAATGCAAAATCTCATTGGGAATTTGACAACGTTCATGTTTAATCATAATGGGAAAGTAACTGAAAATCCGGCCCCTCAAGGAGTACTTGTTGCTAAACAACAGAGCAATGGAATTCAAACATTGTTCAAAGACAGTCAGGGTCTTCTGCGTACTCAATCTATTAGTGCAAGATCAATACCAGTTACTGCACTTGAAATTGAATCCGACGCAGGAATTTTTGGAAGCTATGATGCAAGCGGTATAGCAGATTCTGTCATACTAAATAATGCGCCTCGAGACAAGTCATTTACTGTAACATATAATGATAGAACATACAGTGTAATAGTAAAATATCACGATGCAAAATTAGTTATCGGATACCCTCCATAAGTTTTTAATTTGTGTGCTTTTGTAGAATCTGTTTGTAATGTTGTATGTTATGTAACAACTTGAGCAATCTTGCCGTCTTTTTTTGCAATCTTAATTTCGCGTGCTATGCGACGTCCCATACTCATGGGTTCATTATACATAAACGCGGTATACGGTGATCCATCTACGTACAGATTTGTACCAGCTACTATCCTAGCGGAAAATTCGAATGTAGTGAATTGACCATCTTCGTTGTATACTCCTTCAAGACAAAATGGACCAGTCATGCCAACAGGTGGTACGAGTCTTTTTGCGGCCTCTACAAATCTTTCCCCCATGGAATAAACCTCTTCTAAAAGAGATTCTCTCAACACCAACGGACTATTTCCTATCACATTGAATGATGGTATCTTATCAACACTGATTTGCTGCGGCGCTGGAATTCTTCCAAGTCCATCTATGTCTGATTCATATCTTCTATCTATGCCGAAAAATTCCAATTCGTTGTTAATTGGTGAATAAAAATACTGCAAATATGCAGATACTCCAAACGCATATTCTTGTAGGTAGAGATCAGAATCACCTTTAATGATTCCTTGATTGATTAAATGATCTCTTTTTTCCTTGTAATCTTTTTCACTTGTGGTGAGAAAATACCCTTTTCCGCCAGCAGCTCCATGTCTTTTCGCTATTGTTAAATCATTTATCTCTGTAGGATTTGGAATCGATTTCGGTATGTGTAATCTTGATTCGATCATGAGTTTTTCCTTCATCATTCTATCGGATTCCCAACGTAAGATCCATTTGTTGCCAAATATTGGAATCTTTATTGATTCTATCTCAGAGGAGGTCATTTGTGAAATTAGAGTCCCATGTGGTATGATGATCGTATTTTGTTCATTTAATTGGGATGCATATTTTTGTTCTAGAATGTCTCTAAAAGATTCAACTAGTATGATCTTATCTATGAAATTAAATCTTCTATACAATCGTTCTCGCTTTTTTTCACAAACTAGTAACGTTTCAAAGCCTTCGTCTTTTGCACCTTTTAAAACTTGTAGTGCACAATGCGACCCAAGTGTTCCGATTGATGTCATCTTAGATTCTCAACTCCTAATTATGAGACTTTCAGATGTTGTTCTGAAATAAAAGTAAATACATCATCAATTAATTCCATTGATAAATCTGTTCTGAATTCTTCAGGCATATTCTTTAATACAAAATCTATGACAGATTGATATTCTGAAATTTTTTCATCTTGCATTCTTAACGAATAGAGCGTTATTGCATTAGATATGATAATTGCTGTTTTTTCTTTTTTTGATAATACCATGTCCATTAGAGTCTAATCTTTTAATTTGAGCCTTTGGGAGATAGATAAAGATGTGTAAAAAACATCTCTTCATGTTTATCGTGATTTTTTGTTAAAATCTCAAATTTGATCAAACGTTGTTTTCAGTTGTTCTTTTCATGTCGAATGAATTTGTACATCTAATTAGTTGAATTTTTTATTATCTATATAATATGTTTTATATTTGAGCAAAAATTAAGTAAATTTTTACATTATGACGCCTACTTATTGATGATATTTATGTCATTATTTCGGTGAACTTGACATATTATTCACCCAAAATAGATAAGTATGGGTTGAATATTGATAAATTAGGTAAAATAAGCACATGAAAGTAACTGGAAAGATAACGGAATATGAACAAATACGAAGTATGCTTTCAATAGACAATGAGAAAACTCTTCAACGTATGAGTGACGTTCTATCTATTTTATCTAAATTGGATGCTTTGGAAATTTTTGTCATGTCAAAAAACGGCCTAAAATCAGAATTAGATACACCACAAAAAATTGGTTTGACCAAAAAGCAGTACTATACAAGATTGAAACAACTATACGATCTTGATTTAATTGCCAAAAAAGGAAATACCTATGTACATACGAGTTTTGGCGATTTAATTTACCATGAACATATAGTGGGATTTCTTGATACTATTTCTAACCTCAAAGAATTTGAAATGATAGATGTATTGAAGAAAAGTTCTAAATTTAATAATAATGAAATCTCTGATTTTCTATCTAGAATTAGTCCTGGTAAACACACTGAATTTGCAGCACCCAAAGCAAGGAAAACCATCATTATAGATGCATTTGATAACATGATATCAAAAGCATTGGAAATGATAGAGTTTTCACAAGATGAAATATTCATTGCGTCTCGATTTACAAATGATCTTATCATTAATTCGGTTCTAAAGAAAGCTACATCTGGTGTTAAAGTTAGAATTCTGGCAGACACTAATACAGTTAAAGAATTTTTTAACAATAGTGGGAAATCTATTTCTAAACAAGACAAGAATACTGATGAGCGAATTAACGTAGTCGCAAATCCTTTCTATCCTTCGAATATAGAGCGTAGATACGTAGATATCCCATTTTCATTACTAATTGTTGATAATAACGCTGTTGGAATGGAGATCGTAGATAATTATAATCCAAAAAAATTCATGCTATCTATCTATGTTGAGGACCACTCCTTTGCAGAACAGATCAAAACGTCTTTCAATAAATGGTGGGAAAATTCTAGTGCGGTTCCACCACAACCATTATCTAAAATCAATAATCGTGCCTGATTTTAACAAGTTCAAGTATTTTCTGAAATGAATAGAAAATTCAATTAATCTAATTTAGACAAGTACACCTATGATGAGTGCAATCTGGAGTCCATAGTGGAGAAGCACTGCTTTTTTGTGTCGCTTTCTCACATACTTGTAATCATTTGTTTTTGAAAATATGGGAAATAAAATAAAAAATGATGTAAACGCAAGTAAAGTCAAAGCTATTGGAGCTGTGACATGGAAATTCCAATGTTCATAAAAAAACCAAAACGTCAATGCTATGATGAATGGTATGGTGATGGCCATTAACACAGTATTTTTTTGACCTATTACTATTGGTATTGTTCTTCTGCCATTACTTTTATCTCCTGTGTAATCTGCCAAGTCATTAATCGGCGAAGTAACAAAAATCAAAACCATGAACGACACAGCTGACACAATCGCTCTCTCATCAAACATGTTGATTGCACTTGAGCCTATCATAGATCCGAGAAAACCTCCAATTGCAACTGCAATTGTTTTGATGACAAATCTATCTTTTAATGATATTTTTGGGACTGAATATAGCGAGCCTACTAATAAGCAGGCTATTGCTAAGAATAACACTGTAGTGTTTATCATATATGCTAATCCTAGGGCTGCTGCCGATAGGACAGTGACTAATATGATGGCATCTGATTTACTAACTTGGCCAGAAACAAGGGGTCTAGTTGGATCATTAATCTTATCTACTTTTATGTCTACTATGTCATTAAGCAAGTATGTTGATAACGATACACACATGGTTATCAACGGTGTAATGATTAGATGTATTATCTGAGGATGAAAATTTGATGCAATCAAGAGACTTACCAGCGTTGTACTTGTAAACACCGAACTTCTCTGAATTCTTGATTTGAATAGAATGTACTGTGATTTTGTTTTTTGACTGGCAATCTTGGTAGTGTTGTTTTTGTCATTCTGTTGGCTAATGTCGTATCTACTCATCTTCAATCTGTTCCCTGTTTGTTAAAATAATGACAAACAAACACTTATTCCCCATATATGGAGAATATCTATATGTATTATAACTTTTTGGTAAATATTGTCCTTTTATGAGAAAAATTATATCGTTTATTTTAAATTTTATGAAATTTTATATTTATTGATAAATTATGATATGTTAATACTGCAAGTGGTGTATCGGATGTCAATTTACATCGGATCTAAGCAGTGATTTGCGTATTATTTTCAATGTTTAGAATTATTGATGTACTCGATACATAAATTAACACTAAGAAGAGCACATTTGGTGAAACAAATGATAGATACGGAACTCGGGGCGTGGAGAAGAACCATGTATTCTAATGAGATCAACCCATCTCTTGAGGGAAAAGAAGTAATAGTCATGGGTTGGGTTTCCAGCGTACGAGATCACGGAAATCTGGTATTTGTTATGCTAAATGATAAAGAAGGTGAGATGCAAATTACTGCAAAATCTGGAGTATGTCCAGATGAAATAAAAAATGCGCTTGTAAAGACAAAAGAACAATCCACAATAGCCATCAAGGGAACAATCAAGCCATCAAACAAGGCTCCAAATGGTGCTGAAATCATTCCATCTGAAATGAAAATTTTTTCCAACGTTGAAAAAATCGCTCCTTTTACATGGCAAACAAAAACTGTTGCAAATATTGATACTCGACTTGAGATTCGTGCGATAGACTTGCGTCGAAATGTCTTACAACATGTGTTCAAAATGCGAAGTTTGGTTCTAAAATCTATTCGTGATTACCTCTACGAACAAGGTTTTCTTGAAATAAATACTCCTAAAATGATTGCTACTGCTACTGAAGGTGGTGCTGCACTATTTCCAATATTCTATTATAACAAGGAAGCATTTCTAGCACAAAGTCCCCAGCTTTATAAAGAACAATTGACTCTAAGTTTTGAAAAAGTTTTTGAAATCGCTCCTATATTCAGAGCAGAACCATCTAGAACTAACCGACACTTATCTGAAGCAATATCTATAGATCTTGAAGAAGCGTTTGTGGATTATAACGATATAATGAAACATATTGAAAAAATTATCATTAAATCAATTCATACTGTAAGTGATTATGTCAAAACTTTAAAGGTATCTGAATACCAAGTACCAGAAATTCCAACCAGCATTCCACAATATTCGTATTCTGACTTGGTTGATAAAATGAAAAATGCTGGAGTAAAAATAGAATGGGGCGATGACCTTTATCCGTCACAATTAAGAAAGATAAGCGTTACAGGATTTTATTTTATCAAGGACTGGCCTCTTGCCCCCAAGCCATTTTATGTCAAAGCAAAAGAAAATGACCCTAAAGTTTCAGAATCGTTTGACTTGATGTTTGGAGATCTTGAGTTGTCATCTGGAAGCACTAGGATTGAAAAACGTGGTGAGCTTGAAGAAAGGATGAAAAACAAAGGATTCAAACTTGATGCATTTGATTATCATCTCAGAGTATTTGATTATGGAGTACCACCGCATGCAGGGTGTGGAATAGGGCTTGAAAGATTAATGATGTCGCTTACAGGTATGGAAAACATAAGAGATACTACATTTTATCCAAGAGACGTTGATAGACTTACACCGTAGTGAATCACAATGGTAGACCAAAAAGAAATAGAACATCTTGGCGACTTGGTAAAAATTGATCTACAAAACCCAGGAAAATATATACATCAAGTAGACCAGATTCTAAATTATTTCGAAAAGCTTGACAAGGTGGAATACGAATCTGATAAAACACTGAGAAAGGAAATACTGTATGACAACTTACGAGAAGATAGACATGAGCCTTATCTGAGTGATGGTAAAGCACTTGTAGAATACATAAAGCGAGATCAAAATAATTTTGTTCGGGCTCCAAAGATGATTTGAATGAATCTTGGCATATCTGCAACTGAATACTTGTCACTTGTACGTAATAGTCAAATTTCGGTTGAAGAATTTATTGCAAAAACAATAGACCGAATTAAAATGGTAGAAGAGAAAGTTCATGCTTATATTACAATAAATGATCAAGATGCACTAAACAAAGCGAAACTTATAGATAAAAAAATTCGCACAAAAGAAAAAACTGGAAAACTTTCTGGCATTCCGATATCCGTAAAAGACAACATTTGCACTGCAGGTCTAAAAACCACCTGTGCATCTAAAATGCTTGAAAATTTTATCGCACCATATGACGCAACAGTTGTATCAAGACTCAAACAAGAAGACGCGATAATAATTGGCAAAGTAAACCTCGATGAGTTTGCAATGGGTTCTACTACCGAATTTAGTTATTTTGGACCCAGTAAAAATCCATGGAATAATGAATGTGTTCCAGGCGGATCATCTGGAGGAAGTGGAGTATCTGTAAGCGCTCTTGAATGTATGATGTCCCTTGGCTCTGATACTGGTGGTTCAGTCAGAAGCCCAGCAAGCTTCTGTTCTGTTGTCGGATTGAAACCAACGTATGGTCTTGTTAGTAGATACGGTCTTATTTCATACGCAAATAGTATAGAACAGATAGGACCAGTTGCAAGAAAAGTGGAAGACATTGCTCTTATAATGAATGTAATCTCGGGTCATGATCAACACGATGATACAACTGTGAAAAAAGATGCGATAGATTACGTTGAAGGATTGGATATTGGGATCAAGGGAAAAAAAATTGGTTTAGTACAACAAATGACTGGTGATGGTGTAGACAAAGAAGTACTATCTGCAACAAACAAAGCAATATCCAAATTACAAGATTTAGGAGCTGAATGTGTACCTGTATCGCTTGATTCTTTAGAACATTCTGTAGCGGCATACTATACTATTGCTTCTGCAGAAGCAAGCAGTAACCTTTCAAGGTATGATAATCTACGATATGGATTTGATCTCGGTACTGGAGGTTATGAATTCAAAGCATACGTCTCAAAAGTCAGAAGCAATTTTGGATCTGAAGTGACACGTCGTCTATTGCTTGGCGCATTTGTTCTATCTGCTGGATATTATGGCAAGTATTATCTAAAAGCACAAAAAGTTAGAGCAATGATGAAATCACAAATTGATGAGGCTTTCAAGAAAGTGGATTTTCTCATAGGTCCTACTATGCCTATACTTCCTTTCAAACTTGGAGAAAAAATAGACGATCCATTAACTCTGTACAAACTTGATATCAATACTATTACTGCTAACCTAACAGGAATTCCTGCAATATCTGTCCCATTCGAAATCTCAAGTTCCGGACTACCAATAGGAATTCAAATCTTTGCAAATTCCTTTGAAGAAAAAAACTTGTTACAAGCAGCATATGCTCTCCAGCAATCCGTACATCTACGTGAGGTTCCCCTATGATAAAAATTGGATTAGAAATCCACTGTCAGTTGACAAAGCTTGAAAGCAAGCTTTTCTGCAGTTGTAAAGCCAATTATAGAAATCTTGAAACAAATTCTAACATATGTCCTGTTTGTGTTGGGCTTCCAGGTTCGTTACCATTACTCAATAAAAAGGCAGTAGAAAAAGCATCAATGCTATCGTTAGCGCTTGGATGTAAAATTCCTGAACATATCAGTTTCTTTAGAAAAAACTATTTTTATCCAGATCTTCCAAAGAATTTTCAGATTACGCAGTATAACGCATACGGTCCAACAAGTATAGGTTCAGATGGCGCAGTACCAATAGAAGGAAAAACTATTCGAATAAGGAGAATTCAACTTGAGGAAGATCCAGGCAGATTACTGTATGAAGGAAGCTCCGAGAAAACACAGATTACTCTTGTGGACTATAATCGAGCGGGTACTCCATTAGTTGAAATAGTGACAGAACCCGATTTTGAAAATCCTAGACAGGTCAGGATATTTCTTAACGTTCTTGCAGATTTGGTTGAGAATCTAGGCGTATCTGATCCGTATCTGGAAGGTGCCATGAGAGTTGACGGTAACATTTCAGTACAAAATGGAAACCGAGTGGAAATCAAAAATGTAGGTTCTTTTAGAGATGTAGAAAAAGCATTGCACTTTGAGATGACTAGACAGCAGAGTCTTGTTGATAGGAATATCCAAGTTATAGCAGAAACAAGACATTGGGACGATGCTAGAAAAATCACAGTTTCATCAAGATCAAAAGAAGAAGAACAGGACTACCGCTACTTACCCGAAGCCGACATTCCAATTATATTGATAAAACAAGATAAAATCGAAAGTTTAAGAAAACAAATGCCTGAAAGCATTGTAGATAAAAAAGAACGATATATCAAAAAATATGGTATTCCTCAACAAGTTGCTGATGTTTTATCTTCGGACAAGTTTTATTCAGATCTTTTTGAAAAAGCGCACAATGAATCGAATGCAAAAGAAATTGCAAATATAATTACTACGGATCTTATGGGATTTGCAGATACTAGAGAAAAGAAAATGGATCTGAATCTCACTGATAGAAATCTTTCTGATCTAGCTGACGCGATTATACATAACAAAATAACAAGAAATTCAGGCAAAATTGTGTTACAGGAGATGCTAAAAACTAGTAAATCGTTTTCAGAAATAGTAGCAAATCTCGATTTAGGCAGCATGAGTGATACATCCTCCCTTGAAAAAATAATAGACGAAGTATTCAAAGAAGAAGAAAAAGCCGTGTCTGAAGCCAAACAGAATCCAGACACTGTAAACTATATTGTTGGTAAAGTAATGCGCAAGACAAAAGGGAAGGCCAATCCTAATACTACGCTTGAGATCATACGAAAAAAGCTATCTGTGTAACGTAACCCTGTCATTTTAATCGGGTGATCATTTTCGTTCATTTAGTCAATACTAATATTCATATAATTTATAAGTAGAATTTATAATTTTTTCATATATGAGAACAGATTCATGTAGAACATGCGGACAAAATATGCAAGAATTTCAACGCTGTCATACTTGTAATGAAGTTATACGCATGATATGTAGTACATGTAATAAGACCAATGATGCACAAATACATGCCAATTGTGAAATCTTTGATAATGCTGTAATTCTGAATTAATTCTATTTCCTGCAGCTTTCTTTTAGGCATAGTTAACCAAGTTAATCTATTGATAAATAGTGACGCGGAATTAGGAAAATGACGAGAACGCTAGGATATTTTTTGACCTAATCTTAGCAACCCCATCAAAGCGTTCTCGCCAAAGATTTCCTAATAATTTTTATCATCAAGATTCTAAAATTCCATAACATTATATCTGCGGTGTAGTGTGAGCGTTTTGTTGAGTTTCATCGATCTATACATGAACCGAAATCCGCTTATTACAAGCCCAAATGAAGAAGGGGATGTTTCAGCGATTGTATATGGAATACCATTTGATTCAACTCATTCATTCAGGCCTGGTACTAGATTTGGTCCTGATGCCGCCAGACTTGCATTTAATAATATAGAAATTTTTTCCAATAGATTTAACGTTGACTTGGAATCTGTGAATGTTGAAGATCTAGGGAATACAAAACATACAGTTGTAGCAACAGAAATGTTGGACATGGTGGGAAAAGTTACTTCGGAACTTGTTTCACGCAATAAACAACTCATCATCTTAGGAGGTGAGCATTTGATTACTTACGGTACATACATGAGCTTTCCAAAAAATACTGGTTACATAGTATTTGATGCTCATTATGATTTAAGGGACGAATATGCTGACATAAAATTAAGTCATGCAGCTTATCTTAGGAGAATAATTGAAAAACGAGGAGCTGACAATATCATTCATGTGGGTGCAAGATCTTTTGTCAAGGAAGAATTGGCATTTAAAATTGAACATAATGTCAAAACTGTAACTGACAAAGATATTCGAAATGGTAATGGTCCAAAACTTGTAAAAGATGCACTCTCTACGTTTGACAAAGTTTATCTAAGCATAGATTTGGATGTGCTTGACCCTGCGTTTGCTCCAGGAGTTGGAAATCCAGAAGCTATGGGCATTACCTCTAGGGAATTATTTGATATGGTATATGCAATGGAAAATAATACGATAAGCTGTATGGATATAGTAGAACTATGTCCTCCTTATGATAACGGTGCTACTGCATCTGTTGCAGCAAAGTTGATGGCCGAAGTGATAGCCATGAATCTATCTCATAAATAATCTCGAAATACAAAAAACACTGATTTTTATTTCTAGACCATTATTTGTGGCCTTTTTGAAACATATCTATTCATGTTCATTTTCAGAAATGGTTTATCCTTCGTCTCTTCTTTAATTTCATTGATAAGTTCATCGACTGTTAATTCTTTGACATTGCCTGATTTTCTATCTCTAATACTTAATTTGGTAGCACTTACTTCTTTTTCTCCAATCACTATGATGTATCTTATCCATTCTGTTTCTGCATCTCTAATGCTTTTACCTACGCTTTCATTTCTGTCATCTAGGTCAACACGAACATCATGTTGGGATATATTTTCAACTAATTTTTCAGAATAATTTAAAAATTCAGGTTTTACTGGAATCACTCTTACTTGTGTCGGTGCAAGCCAAAGAGGCAATCCTGGTTTTCTTCCTTCTCTTTGATCCTTTGCTGCTTTTTCAAGTAGGACGTATATCACACGTTCTACTGCTCCACTTGGAGAGTTATGCAATATGATTGGATTTTGTGGTTTATTCATTTCATCTGTAAATTCTATGTTATACCGCTTTCCATTTTCAACATCGATTTGATCTGTTGACAAAGCGGAGGCCTTGCCCAAGTTGTCGACATAATTAAATTCCCATTTGAGAACAAAATAGAAAAATCTCTCTTTCCACATCTCAACCAAAACCGGCTTTCCTATTTTTTTGACAAGTTCTTCAATGAGAGATTTATTCTCATTATAAAATTCCTCTGTGAATCTAATGGCCATTTCAAAATCTGATTCGTCTAATCCGAGACCTTTTATGACTTGTCTTGACAAATCAAATCTTTTTCGGAATTCTTCTTTTGCCTGTTCCATGTCTTTACACATCGCATGACAATCGGGCATTGTGAATGCCCTTAATCTTCGAAGTCCAACAAGCTCACCTGATTGCTCTCTTCTGAAACTATAGCGAGTAAGTTCGTATAGTCTTAATGGCAGATTCTTATATGACATGTGAAAATCCTTGGCCATCAAAAATTGACCAAAACATGCTGCGAACCTCAGGAAAAGCTGTTTGCCCTCTGAATTAACATTATACTGTCTTGCAGGAAATCTGTTAAAATAACTCTCCATACTGGGATGATGTGAATCATACATGATGGGTGTTTCAACCTCGAACCCACCATATTCTACCACTTTTTCTGTAACATATCGCTCTATGAGTGATTTTATCAATCTCCCATTTGGAAAGAACCTCATGTTGCCTGCATCTGATGCAGGTTCATAGTCTGCAATGGCCAATTTTTTCATCAATTTTACGTGAGGCGGAGGTTCATCAACCGAGCGTTTTTTTGCAGCTTCATACTTTGCAAGAACTTCTAAATTTTCGTATTTTGCAAAATTAAACTTGTCAATGTCATGCATATTGCCATCTGGTGTCATAATGTGCCAAAAAGATTGAATTTTTGATTCTGCTTTCAGTGCTTCCGAAGTAGATTCTTTCTCTTCGCCGACTGAAATCGTTTTAGAATTTTCAGCAAGAGGGTGTCCTTTTACTTGTAGTTTATAAGATTTGGTCCAACCAAATGGTGCCCTGTGAACCTCCAGTCCATCTGATCTTGATTCCATTTCTTTGATGATTGCTAGTGCAGTACTTGGAGATGCAAGTTTTGAGCTTAAATGAGCATATGGATATAATAATAATTTATTACATCCAACTTTTTTCATAGATTCTGCAATTTCATTCATTGCTTTTTTTCCTACTTCTGAATTATCTCCATCTTCTACTGCAACAAAAGCTACCACAACTTCATCGAGATGTTTTGATTGCGGGTCAATCTCTTCTGCCGATTTTATTTCTTTTTTAATTGGCGTAAATTCTATGTAGTCGCAATGAAGCTGTAATATACGCATGTTCTGCACTTGAACTTGTTATTGAATTAAACCTTATGCCATATAAAGAAACTATGTGGGTGAAGTTTTCGGATTGTGATTACAACTAGTGCAAAGACAAAATAGGTACTTGCATTTCAAAAGGCTTGGATCGGTGGTCTAGCTGGTAGGATACCGCACTCACACTGCGGTGGTCAGGGGTTCAAATCCCTTCCGATCCATTAAGTTTTGATACATTGAAATACAATGCAATTTGGGAGAAAACACGGCAAAAAACAACCTAGGTGTATTGAGTTTTGTATTAGCTGCTATTGGATTCATCTTGATTGTGTTTTCCTTTGTGAATATCAAAAGTTCGAGTTATTCATATTATACTGAAATAGCTTTTGCGTTGCTTGTAGCTTCAATAATAAGCGGGGCAATAGCAAAACGCAAAGCTAAACAGGTAAAGCCAGAAAGCTAGAGTTTAACCACTGGGTTACACTAATTACCATTTGAGTTTTATTTTATAATTTGATTATAGTTTTATGCCACAATTGGTGCAGAAATTGGCATTTTTTTTAATTGGAGTTGTACATTGAGGACAATTAACCTCATTTTGTTTTTTCTGCGAATTGCTGTGGTTTGGTGTAGGTAAGACTCCTGCTACAATAAATGAGGCAATTGAATGACTTGTGGGTGGAACTGACAAATCCATTGATGTGTTGATGTCATTGTCATTTTTGACAATTCCTGAACTTTTGTCTATTGATTTTTTTATCTCAAAGATCGATTTTATTGCCAAAAATTCTAAAGCAGAAAATCTCATTACTCCTTCTTGAATCTTATCAAAAAAATTTCCCGGAAATTTTCCTTGCTTGTATACAGAGTTCGCATCTAGAAAAGAATCTCGAATTTGGTCATATCCGTTGAAAATGTATTGTAATTTATCAAATGTCAAACTCAGAGTATCTACATCGCCACCAAATGCCATTTGATAGGTAAAAGTTGTGCTCAATAATTATTTTTCGAATTAGTATAGTTGCTTGTTTGTATTCGTAATATGTCATTCAAATTTTGATATGTTTTCACATGCAGTGATTTTGGAAGGGATTGTCATCTGTTTATGCGATCAAATTTCAGTTCTGCATGTCCACCTGTGTTATGCTTAAATTTAGACTAAGCTAAATAATGTAGCCTAAGCTAAATTTTATATGTAGTTTAAAGGTCATTGAATCTCAAACAATGACTGAGAGTACTGCCAAGTCAAACAATCTGTCCAAGATCAAAAATGCTTACCAGCGTAGCAGAATTGCACAACTGTTCTCATACATGGGACCTGCCGTAATTGTCAGCATTGCTTACATGGATCCTGGAAATTATGGTACTGATATCCAAGGTGGCGCGTCATTCAATTACAATCTGCTCTGGGTAGTCTGGCTTGCTAGTGCAATGGCAATGCTACTTCAATATTTATCTGGAAAACTGGGAATAGCTACGGGTAAATCTCTTCCAGAAATACTGCGTGAGAAATTCCAGAAAAAAATATACGTAATTCCTTATTGGCTTGCAGCTGAAACTGCTTCTGCAGCTACTGATCTGGCGGAATACCTTGGAACAGTCATTGCGTTGAATTTGTTGTTTGGTATCCCATTGATTTACGCATCAATATTTGGGGCATTGGATGTTATTTTGATACTTACGCTTACAACACGAAGATTGCGAGTTGTGGAGCAGATGTTTATGTTGTTTGTGTCAATCATCGGAATCGGGTATCTGTATGAACTCTTTCTGGTAAAACCCGATCTGCCTTCAATTGCATATCATTCAGTCATGCCTGTACTGAATAACTCTGGTGCACTCATGATTGCAGTCGGTATTATAGGTGCCACAGTCATGCCACATGCACTCTTTGTACATACTTCTCTTGCAGCTAGAAGGGTTCATGACAAACCGCTTTCTGAAAAAAGAAAGGCACGCAAATTTCATCTATATGAATGCATTTTGCTTTTGACAATTGCAGGATTGGTGAATGCTAGCATAATGATAACAGCAGCAGCCGCATTTCATCCACACCATTCTGGCATATCCTCCATATCTGATGCATACAAGACATTAGTTCCACTGTTTGGTATAGGTGCAGGAGTTGTCTTTCTTACAACTTTGTTGTCTTCTGGCATCTCTTCTTCGGTGGTTGGAACTATTTCCGGTCAGGCAATATATGAAGGTCTGTTGGGAAAAAAAACAAATGTATGGGTTAGACGTTTCATAACTAGATTTGTAAATGTCATCCCAACAACAATTGCAATACTGATAGGGATTAATCCGTTGGACATATTGGTTTACAGCCAAGTCATACTTAGTTTGATGATACCGTTACCAATGATTCCCTTGATACTTTTATCAAGAAATAAAACTATGATGGGGGAGTTTGTTAATCAAAAGAGCACCACTATTCTTTCATTCTTGTTTGTTGGCATCATACTTGGCTTCAACTTTTATCTAATAATTGCCAATTTGTAATATTTTTAATCCTGATTTTGAAACTTTAGGTGACTATCTTGAATAGTATATTTCGTTGCTTTAGGATTGTTATAAGACGTTCAGCATGTTTTGGATTCTCTGTCTCCAGGCTAAGAGTTACACCTGCAGTTCCTGCTGGTATGTTTGAACTCAGCCTATCATGAGCGACCTCAACTATGTTGACACTAAGCGAAGATATCACATCAACCACTTCTTTCAATGCTCCTGGTTTGTCTGTAAGTACGATGAATATCTTGACCATTCGTCCCATCTCGGTCAGACCTTTGGCTACTATTTGACCTAGTAAATACATGTCCACGTTGCCTCCTGAGAGTATAGGTACCACTCTCTTACCTTTAGTAGGTTTTTTATCAAGCAGGTATGCAAGACTCACTGCTCCTGCTGGCTCTACAACCATCTTTGCCCTTTCCATTAGGAGGAACATTGCTTTGACAATCTGGGAATCATCTACAAGCACAATGTCGTCTATTAGCTCATCAATTATCTTGAATGTCAATTCTCCTGGTTTCTTTACTGATATGCCATCTGCAATTGTCCGCTGCCCCTTCACGGTTTCAAGTTTTCCTGAATCGAATGATTTTTTCATTGCTGGAAAAGCGGCTGATTGAACTCCTATGATTTTGACATGTGGTTTTTTTGTTTTTACTGCATTTAGAATTCCTGCTGCAAGACCACCTCCGCCTATTGGAACATAGATTTCATCGACACTCGGAAGATCTTGCATTATTTCCAATCCAATTACTCCTTGAGCTGCAATTACATTCTCATCGTCAAACGCATGTATTATCTTGGCACCAGTGCTTTTGGATAGTTCTTGCGCTTTTGCCCATGATTCATCGTATATTGTGCCATGTAGTACAACTTTTGCACCATAAGCTCTTGTTGCAGCTACTTTGGCAGGAGACGCAGTAATTGGCATAACAATAGTACATGGAATTTTTTCCAACGCTGATGCAAATGCTACGCCTTGCGCATGATTTCCAGCGGATGCTGCAATTACTCCTTTTCTTTTTTCTTCTGCAGACAAGGTAGCAATCTTTGCGTATGCTCCCCTTACCTTGAAAGAGCCAGTTTTTTGCAAACATTCTGATTTCAGATAAATTTGAGAGTCAAGCATCTGGCTAAAAGTCCGAGATAGTTCGAGGGGAGTTCGGCGAATGACATTGCCTTGAATCTTTTGCGATTTTACAATCTTATCATAAATCTGGTTCAATACCATCTTAACTTTAGTTACCGTATATTTGGTTTCTTAAATAGTGAGGGGACAAAAAACGTTGAGCATTTTTACGTTTTAGATGCAATTAGTATAAAAATTATGTTCTGATTTCTCTTTTGATAGGATTTTCAGGCATCGGGAAAACAATTGACATGCTAGATCTCTAGCCTAAACCAACCTGACATTCTCAGTTTTTCACGTATGATCATAATGTACTGATTGTGTCATTTCTAACAGGGCATCAATAAACGATGGTTATGCAAATATCTCAGAATTTCAATGCTGCTACAATCTCGTTCATACGATTCAATAATCTGTCTTTTACTTCAGTTGAAATTCTTGTCACATTGATATTTCCTTCTCTTATGTCGCCCTTTAGGTATTCTAAATTAAATATGCACAAACATCCTTCTTCTGCTCCAATCATCCTCATTTCATCAATCATTATGGAAGTCGTATGATATATCTCAATTAACAAATTATCTAATTCCTTAAAAAGTGCGACTTGTTTTTCAGTAAGTTCGTTTACTTTGATTTGATTTGATTGTAACATTTCTGTTAATTCGGCCGTCAAGTCATTTTGTTCAAACAAGATCTCGAAAAGCTTTTGCTGATCCATGTTTTCATATCCTTTCTGTTTCAATTTTTCCTCAATTACCTTGTCGTTTTTTGGTACCATGTTTTCTTGATGGTGTTTTATTTTATCACTTATTTCGGACAGTTCCTTTTGTATGTCAATTACCCTGTGGTCAGGCTTGTAAAATAATAATGCGTGATATTGAAGCGACATGTGGCAAGACAATACATAATTCCCTTCGCTTACTTCAAATTTGATAAAACTGCGTCTCAAATCTTGGTCCGTTGTAGAAGACACCCCACTTGTAATCCAATCAGCAAGCCTTTTCAGAATAGTATCATAAAATTGTCTAAGCATTGTTGGGTCAAAAGATTCTTGGTCAGAAACAGTACCGTCTCCAAGCATCACTTTTACCGGTACTCTTTTAGTAATGTTCTGTACGTGTACAAGGAACAGTTGGCGTATTTCCTCTCCTTTTTCTGAAAGTGATTTTACGAAGGGATCTGTTGAATTTGATGGAATCTGCACGTTTTTTTCTAATTGTTCTTAAATAAAATTGATAGGTAGTTTAAATATCAATATAGAGCATTTTTACTTGTATCACAAGATGGCTAAATCTTCCCTTAAGAAAATAATATGTTGGAATTGTAACGTGGAAATCGTACAATATTTTGATATAAAATACAAAGGTGAGAGAGGACAATGTCCTGTATGTGGAGTCAATTTTCCTTTAGAGTGACTGACTATGAGTAAAGAACCCGAAATTAAACCCGAAGAGAAAACATCCGCCAGTAACATAGTAGACATGATGTTAAGCGGAGGCCGAACTGGATCTTTAGACGCTGAATCTCTTATCAAAGAGACACAAAAAAGAGTCTGGGGGTCTCTGAAAAAAGGATACGAATATGGTTATTTGGTGGATGAATCTGACCAGTTTTTGCGTGAACATGTTTCACAAAGAATGCATATGATAGTGGTATTTGTCGATCTTGTTGGTTCCACAGAAATGTCATTGATACTTCCAGCTGAAAAGCTAGGAATCATCATCAGCTCATTTTCACAGGAGATGAGATATGTAATAAAAAATTATGGCGGATATGTGCTCAAATATGTTGGAGATGCTGTAATAGGATACTTTGTAACAGAGGAAAACCCTCTTGTTGTTTCTGATAATGCAGTTAATTGTGCTAAAACAATGATCGATGTAATAGAACGAGGGATCAATCCAATACTGAGTGAATACGATTATCCTGAATTGCGGGTTAAAATAGGAATGGATTTTGGCGAAAATGCAATTGTCCGATATGGATCCGATAAAACTAGATCGCATGTAGACATATTGGGCCCGGCCGTTAGCATTGCAGCAAAGATCACGGCACTAGCTAGACCTAACCAAATCTTGATTGGTGAAGATGTCTACGAAAAACTTCATCCCTCTTTAAAAGATCTATTCAAAAAAGTAGAATGGCATGGAAATCAATGGAACTATCATGATAAAGAAACTGGAAAGATCTATGGTGTCTATGCGTTACATGTTTAGGTAGTGAATCTATCAGGACATTCAACATGTTCATAATGATGATCGGTAAATTTTTGATCAACAATGTACATTACAATTTTGTACAAATCAGTTGAACTTATGTTTTTTTTACATTTTATACAGTTTAATGATATTGTTTTCGTCATTTCTTTAATCTCGATCTGACTATTCTATAAGGATCTGCGATCAACGTATTTTGATAAAAAATGACTAACACTTGACATGATTAGTTATCTAGCGAATAAATCCGTGCGTAAACATGAAATAAGGGCCAAAATGACTTATTCCAAATGTGGGATTATTTTTATACTAAACGAGCCTCCTACCTTGGTTACCCATTTGAGATGACTACACCATTTGCTTTTCCAAGACTTCCACCAAGAGCAACTCCACCGCTTGGTATCTCAAACGTTGGTAAAATCAAGGATGCGATAATGCGTGACAAAGATCTTATGATGAATCGACTAAACAATCATCATGATGTGTTTCAACAATATGCAATGGGATTGTTCAATCTTACACCAAATCAATTTAAGCCTGGTCACCCTATGCATAAACAAACTCATCAAATAGATGTGTTACAAGAAGAAAATGAACGACTAAAGAAAGAAAATGCTGTTCTAAAGAATGATAAGAACAAAGAAAAGAAAATCTAGGTCGAACTTTATAAGGGCATGAAATATTATTAATTCTGTGAATAGAACACCTAATCAAAACTGGCTTAAAAAAATCTCAACATACAAGAAAAAATGTCAAAGTGTTCTAAATCTGTCCTCTTCCATTAGGTATGTTGGACTTGTAAATCAGTATGGGCGAACTTTAACTGGAATCATAAAACCCGGAACTACTATTCTCTTAAAATCAGAATCTGCAAGAAACGAATTCTTTCTGGTATCTACATTATTTAATATGCGTAATAAAATCGATGTGGCAATAGGAACAATGGACTATGCAATATTCAAACATGATAAAGTAACTCTATTAGTTTTTCAAAGCAAAGAGGGGATTTATTATGTATCCTTGAATCCAAATGTGACTCTAGATGCAACTGTAAAAATTATTTCGAAGATTAAAAAAATAGTTTAAACAGGTGCAAACCCGTGGAAGCCTCGTGCCTGTTGAGGACCTCCTTCATATGATGGCTCAAATAAGGAAATCATGTATTTGTCAGGGTCTAGAACTATGCAGTTCTTTCCAACCTTATGTGAGGTAATATCGCGATATATTGTAACATTTCTTGATTTGAGTTCTTGTACAGCTGAGCCAATATCTCCTACAACCAGGCCTACTACAATACCGTTTTCAATTGACGTTCCGGTGTTGATTGGTTTTGATGCGGGATGTAATATCAAAGTAGCACCATCTCTTCCAAGTTCTGCCCAGTCCCCTCTTTTATTTTTGATAGGAAGGCCTACGACTTCATTATAAAATTGAACAGACTTTTCTAAATTGGAAACCGCTATTATGACACTACCGAGGTGTTTTATGTTCATATGGCATCTACATCCCACAATGTTAAAACCATTGTGTTAAACCACCTGAACCATAGTCTCGGTTCTCTCTACTCCTTTAATATTCTGAATCTCAGTTGTAACTGCCTTGATCTCAGATAGTTCCTTCACATCAATTAGTGCCACCGCATCAAATTGGCCACTTACAGCAAAAGAGTCATAGACAGATTTTACCATGCGTAATCTGGCTGCAATAAGCTTCTTAGGAGATTTAACTAGAACTACGGCTTTGACCAACCCAAATCCACCTCCACCTCTATCAATGTCTCTGTAGAGACTATCTCTTTTATTTTCTTAAAATCTATGACTGTGTTATTTATCTCATCTATTGTGCCTTGCAGAACTACTATGATATCTGCCCTGCCTGTTACCACCATGATTTCCTTGATAGTTTTGCGCACCTTGCGCAGTATTGTAACAACGTTATCCACCTTCCCAGGTTTAACTGTGATTAAACAAAGGGCTCTCATACAATCTTGATCTCAGTATGACGGATAAGTGTTTATGATCTAAAATATAACATGATAAAAAATTACTTTAATCGTCGCTTGCTTCTTGAGATCTTGCTTCTTCAAGATATGCTTTTCTAGCTTCCAATTCGGCTTCTTTATCGACATTAGTATCATCTTCTACAACAATTATTCCTGAATCCTCTTCGATAACATCTTCTTTAAGTTTAGTTTTTTCTTTCGATTTTACTTTAGAAGTTTCTTTCTTTTTGATCTCCTTTTTTCCAGGTTTCTTTGTCTCTTTTTTCTTCTCCTTGGCCATAACGACGATTAACCATCAATGTGTATCATGCTTTTAAACTTGTCTTATTGAGTATTAAAAGGAAAAAAATTGCTTTTATTAAGATCAGCGTATCCTTTCAGCCGTATTGTGCGGTTTAAGTAGTTTCTACATCTGCAGCTTTTTTATTTTTTCAATTATCTGATGATGATCAGATGTAGGTTCTGTTGATAAGATAAGTATGCCGTCTCCTAGGAAAATTGTCAAAAGTTTTACTTTGCCTTTTGATTCTACTATCCAATCCGTATTTCCCATCTTGTCTGTGAACATCTTATCCATCATGGCCTTTACGATCACTTGATGATGTGCAAGGTCTGCCAATTGTTTATCAAGAAGTGGTATGACTCCATCTTTTCTTGCAGATGATACTAATTGATCATTTACAATCTTACCAGCAAACCTGATTTGCGGATCAATCTCCAATATCTTTTTGCAATAATTATTTACAGTACTCATCTAAATCCCTCTTAACCTCATTATGTGATACGTTCTTCATATATTTAAGACAGTGATTTTAATCATTATATTTGAAATTTGCAAGTATTTTTATTAATAATATGGTGTTTTTCCACGATATGAATAAAACAAAAAAAGTATCGATTGTTCTTGCAACCATTGTTGTTATTGGGGCATTGGGTATTCCTCTGGGAGATCCAAAATTCATCTCGCAAGCACTTGTCTTAGAAATATGTTTTGCAGTACTTGCAATTTTATCTGCGAAATGTTACAAATACGTCTACTTTCCAAATTTTATCATTGCTGGAATAGTCATAGCAGGAAACAGTGCATTTTCTAAACATATTGAGATAATGACCACATTTCATCCTATTTACAACGCAATAGTGTTAATCGTTGGAGGTTATGTCATGCAAGTTTTACTATTAATCACAAACTATCTTGCATACAAACAATACAAATATTCGCCTCATAGTAACACACCTAAAAAAATACCTTGACATTTTAAATTGTAGTGCCACCGGCGGGACTTGAACGCGCGACAGCTCGGTCTTCAGCCGAGTGCTCTCCCGGGCTGAGCTACGGTGGCACATCCAATCATCCTATTGGTGGGGAATTAAAGTGTGTCTGTCTTATTTTTTCCAAGCTACATCTTTGATCTTTTTACGTTTGTTTATTGTCCGCGCTATTACAAAGAGGAGATCTGATAATCGGTTTATGTATATTTGACAGATTTTGTTAATTTGTTCTTTTTCTGCAATTTCCAAAATATTTATTTCAGCTCTTCTACAAACAGATCTGGCAAGATGTACTTGTGATGCCAATTGACTTCCTCCTGGAAGTATGAAAAAGGTAATTGGAGGAAGCTCTAGTTCTAATCTGTCTATCTGATTCTCAAGATATTCTACCATGTAGTTGGTAACTCGGTTATCTGAGTTTTTCAGATCTGGATTTGCAAGGTCAGCACCTACCACAAAAAGATCATTTTGTATTTTTGTAAGAATTTCATTAACATCAGGATCTAGTGCTGATGATAACACTATGCCAATTGTAGAATTTATCTCATCCACAGTACCATATGCAATAATACGAGGATCAGTTTTTTTCATTCGTTTTCCTCCTATGAGACCAGTAGTTCCATCATCACCTGTTTTTGTGTATATTTTTACCAACACTTATCGGATAATCTTGTAGTTTTTATCTTTGTTCGTTTATTTGAACAAAACCCTAAAACTAATGAAGTATCTAGAAGTACACAGGAATTATGTTATCTGAATTTTTCTATATTGTATCTGAATTAAAAAAAGTATCAAGGAAGGGCTGGAAGGAAAAAGTAGGAATACCGCATCCTGAATCGGTAGCAGATCATTCCTATGGAACTGCCATTATGGCTATGGTATTATCCGATTACAAAAGCATGGATGCTGAAAAAATGATGAAAATGGCACTTCTCCATGATCTTGCCGAATCTATCACGGGGGATTTTATACCTGGAGAAATTTCAAGAGAAAATAAAACAGATATGGAAAATCAGGTGATGCAAGAAATATTTTCAAAACTTCCGCCTGTCCTTGTAGAAAAATATACTCTGATATGGGATGAATATCAGAAAGGCGTATCACAAGAGTCTATTTTACTGCATGAAATAGATAAACTTGAGATGGCAGTTCAGGCAATAAAATATTCAAGTGAAGGGTTCTCAAAAGAGATCCTTCAAGAATTTATAGATTCAGCAAGAAAAGAAATTAACTCAAAAGAACTTTTAGCAGTTTTAGATGCACTATCATATAAATAACAAATCCATTAGATTATTGTTATGCAATATTTTGTTGCCCTGAAAATTGGTGAGAAACGAGTCAAAACAGCGAGAGAGTATCTAAATAAAATCTCAAATGGCCAAGCTATGCCTGCATTAGCCCTTAAAGATACTCAATCCAATGTATGGGAGCCAGTTGGTGATGAGAATTTGTACGCCATACTAAACGATGCAGGAGGATACATTCTAACTGACGTGAGTGGCTACATGGTTGTACTCTGTGACAAAAACGGCATCTCAAAAGCCATTGTAAGAGGACTAGATGTAGAACGCAAAGATATGATGATAAAAGCACTTCAATCTGATAATATTCAAGAATATAAAGGACAAGTGGCTCTTCCAGTTTAGATTTACAATTCATCTCATGAAATAGACAATGCACTTTAAAGTTGCTTATGGAATGGCAAACTAATGAACTTGACCGCATTTGTAATGTCTAAATCAAATTACATTATTCCGTTGCTCTTATTTTCGAGTGCTTCTTTTATTTATGAATACAATCTATCTGGGCAACCTTGGCATGGAGATGAGGTCACATATCTTGGGTGGGGCGGAAATTATTTTTATTTGATGGCAAAGGGAGACCTCAATGACCCGTGTCTGATCTCTTTAGACAATTGCAACTCTTTGTTTCACATCCCTGCATTTGGACTCACATATAGTCCACTCCGAAATATACTGATTGGATTTCCGATGTATTTAACAAACCATGATGATGGCAATTTCCATAACTGGTCATGTTATTGGGATTGTTATAATCGCCATGAAGGGCCTTCTGTTGCAGAAATGACTGCAGGCAGATTACTTTCTCCAATTTTTGGCTCGTTAACAATTGTTCTTTCATTTCTCATAGGAAAAATGCTTTTCAACAAGGGTGTAGGGATTATCGTTGCCTTTTTCTTTTTGTTCTATGATCTTTGGATTTGGTATAGTCGGAGCATAATGGTAGAAGTACATTACATATTTTTTGCTCTCCTGTCTCTGTTTCTTTTGCTGTATGCATTAAAAAATGAAAGGCAAAAAATTCAATACTTCATTTTAAGTGCCATAATTTTTGGTGTAGCATTGAATTCAAAAATGCTTGCTGTAAGTTTTTCAGGATTATTTTTTTGTATTATATTATTCAGGAGTATATCTTGCAAAAAAATAAACAATTCAAAGAAAAAACGTTTGAGCAAAACTTGTCTGTTAACTTTTTCCTTTTTCTCTATATCGCTGTTGGGATTATTGTTAGTTGAACCAGGTTTTTATCAAAATCCATTAGGTGAAATCAAAATAATTAAGAATGATATGGATAACTATAATCATGATGTATGGTATATTGGATACCCGTCATTACACAATCTGCAATTAAAATCAGTAGAATCCATTTTACACTATGTTCTTTTTCCAAGTTTCATAGAAAAACAAATTTCAGATCCGAGCTTAAATTTAAGTGGTAACTTTGGATGGACATATCCTCCTACATATTCAAGCATTTCACTGTCTGTCTTTTTTTTCATTGGTTTTGCATATGTTATTAATAAAATAATAAAATCAAACGTAAAAACCTCTAGTGAATTATTACTTATAATTTGGTTTGCTAGCACATTTTTTCTGACCCTTGTGATTGTAAAGGATTTTTCTCTTGAAAGATATCTACTTCCTCTTGAAATTTCTATTCTTTTTATTGCTTCTTACGGACTTTGGAATTTCATATTGGAAATATCAAATAATAAATTGAAAATAATTTTTGGAATTTATGTTGTATTTGCTCATTCTGAGACAGCTCTGTTATACTGGGAAAAAATCTATTTTTCACCAGGTACTACTTGGGTTAATCCTCTTCATTATGGTACATTACAAGAATCGCTTGACAATTCTTTTGCATTTATTACAAATGTGATATTTGCCTGCTTTTTCCTCTTTATGCTGGCATGGAAATCTCGAACTAGAAATATCAAGATTTTATGATCTGATTGAACACCAGATGTTAACCTCAAACGTTAAATTAGTATGAATCCAACTTTCTCATCAAATGGCTAAATTTCAACATATAGTAGAGGTAAAAGGTCATCTCATTGATTCTATGATACTTACTAAAATTTTTGATGTGATAATGGACTTGCAAGGGGAATTTCATGTACAGAAATTCACGGTTGGCAAGAAAAAGAAAGATGAAAGCTATGCCAAATTGCTCATACAAGGTAGATCTAGAGAACACTTGAACCAGATTTTACAAGCGGTGTATAGAGAAGGTGCAACTTCCAAGATACAACAAGAGGTAATGTTAGAAGCAGCACCAAAGGACATGGTCATGCCTGATGATTTTTACAGTACTACAAATAATCATACTGATGTTTTTTACAAAGGAAATTGGATCAAAGTGGAAAACATGATGATGGATAAATGCATTATAATGAAAGGAACTAGTGCCTTTTGTACTCCTATTCGTGAAATCAAGAAAGGTGATCTAATAGTGATCGGTGAACAAGGCATTCGAATTACTCCACCAGAAAGACCAAGAGAAGGAGTCAATCTGTTTCAATTTATGGGTAGTGGAAGTTCAAGTGAAAGACCTACGCAACATATAGCCAGACAAGTGGCTGAAGATATTTACAAAACAAAGAAACAGAAAGGAAAAATAATTTTAGTTGGTGGTCCTGCCATAGTTCATACTGGTGCATCGGATTCTATTGCTTTGCTCATCAAATTGGGATTCATAGACGCAGTACTTGCAGGAAATGCACTCGCTGTTCATGATATAGAATACTCTACATTGGGAACTTCGCTTGGAATGAATGTAAAAAATGGTACACTTGCAGTTAGGGGACATAGAAATCACATGAGGGCAATTAATTCTGTATTCAAGTTCGGGTCGATTCAAAATATGGTTCGAAAAAAAGCTTTGACTAAAGGCATAATGTATGAATGTGTAAAAAACAACATTCCATTTGTTTTGGCAGGATCTTTACGTGATGACGGTCCTTTGCCAGACGTAATAACTGATATGGCAATAGCACAGAGAAAATACAAAGAAATTCTCAAGGATGCCAAGATGGTGATCATGGTTGCAACCATGCTTCATTCTATTGCTACCGGAAACATGATTCCTGCCGATGTCAAAGTAGTTGTGGTTGATATCAATCAACCTACAGTAACAAAATTAATGGATAGGGGAACATGGCAGGCATTGGGCATAGTGACAGATGTAGGTGCATTTTTACCACTTGTTACACAAGAAATTCAAAAACTTGCAAAATCTTCTTAATGTTCGTTTTTCTTAAACTTGCAATATGCATTCGTTTTCGTATTTATTCAGGTGACTTTTTAAGTATGAATTCTAAGATATGTCATGAGACTACGCGATAAAGTAGCAATAGTAACAGGCGCATCAAGTGAAATAGGGCTTGAAATATCGAAGAGGTTCGCAGAAGAAGGCGCAAAGGTAGTATTAATCGGAAGAAATAGGGAAAAATTAGAAAAAGCAAGATCATTAATAAAGAATCATGAAGCAAACACTGTTGCCATATCGTGTGACATTACGAATGAATCTCAGGTAATTCAAACAGTTGATCAAATAAATCAACATTATGGAAAAATAGATATTCTTGTTAACAATGCAGGGGCAATTAACGATCCAATCCACTTTCATGAAATGAATGAATCTGATTGGATGTCGTTGGTAAACGTCAATCTTTTTGGAACCTTCAAGATGACCAAATCAGTGCTTGTAAAAATGCTTGAAAATAAAAATGGTTCAATCATTAACATAGGATCGATATCTAGTGAACGAGCAATACCAAAAGTACACTTGACTGTATACTGTACTACCAAATCTGCCATCAATATGTTTACTAAAGGAATTGCTATTGAATACGCCCGAAAAAATATTCGTTGTAACTGTATAAATCCAGGCATAATTAATGCTGGCATGATAAAACCGTATCTTGATTATCCTGAAGCAAGAAAAGTATTGGAAGAACGACAACCATTAAACAGAATTGGGGAACCGATCGATGTCGCAAATGCTGCAGTTTACTTGGCCTCTGATGAAGCAAGTTGGATCACTGGCATAATCATGAATGTAGATGGTGGAAAATCCTCATCTGAAGGATAAATTCTGAATCAATCTACCCTTGTGAACTCGTGGATTACGTGTTGAAAATGGCTACTTAGGGTCGATTGGAAATGACTAAAATACAAATGTGTTAACTAGGAAAATTAATCGAGAGTCTTAAATAACTAAAATTCACTCGTTAATTGTTGAAAATTCCACCAATTTCAATGATTTTGATGATCCTTGCTGTCTCAGTAGGAATCACTCCTGCATTTGCTCAGACTAGTAATTCATCGATTACTGTATCTGCCGACAAGTCCGTCTATTCTGATGGAGATCAAATGACTATTTCTGGAACAGTGAGTACTCAACTTAATGTTCCAATATCCATAGTGGTAAGAGATCCTTTAGGTAACATAGTATTACTTGGTCAAGTATCTCCAAATCAGGGTACGTATTCTACATTGGTTACTGTAGGAGGAAGTCTCTGGACAGCAACAGGTACTTATGAGATTGATGTGACTTATGGAAGCAAAGACAATACTGCAAAAACCACTTTCCAGTTTACTGGTTCGTTATCCACGACACCTATTGTAATCGAAGGCCAAATTTATAATGCCACATACAAAATAACAAATGGTAAAGTTTTAGGAATAATACCTGATACATCAACTAAATCAATAACAATACGTATTGAACCAACTGGAAATGGAATGATTTCAATTACACTGCCAAGATCTTTAATGGATGCAAAAAACAATATTCAAGACAGTCAGTTTATTGTGCAGAGTAATGGCATACCGACACCATTTAACGAAACACGGACTGATACCGCAAGTAGAACTCTTGCCATTCCTTTTGGATCTAATGTTACCCAAATAACTATAATTGGTACTCAGATAGTTCCAGAGTTTGGTCCAGTTGCTCTTTTAATATTGACAATTGCGATGATGTCTATAATTTTATACTTTAGAACTAACATGCGAATAAAAGTCTAGCATTCTACACGTTGAAACATCTTTGCAATCTATTCTGCCAATTAATTTTCAGATGTAACAGTCTACTTTGAAACGATATTCGTACCTAAATTGCTCGTTCGTTTTCTTCCCCAGACGCAATATCGACGGCTCGAGTGATTTGTGAGATAAATATTTTGCCGATTTTCGCATTGTCTTTAATTATATGTATGACTTCATCTTCATTTTTTTCTTCAACAATTACCTGAATGACGAATTTATCGTTGAATTCAGGAGTAAACATCTCAGTCCCTTTTGAAGCATGAATTTTCGGGTTTATGTTTTTACCACGGCCTCTAACTTTCATTATTGTAATTCCACCTACATGGATTCTCTTTAATCCATCGTTAATTGCTTTGACATCACCCTGTCCAACTATGGCTTCAATTCTAATCATGGGTTAAAACAACATTCGTCCTAAATAACAATTACGAAAATTTAATTTCTAAATTACGTGTTCGTCTTTTTTCTCTGTTTGAATATCAAATGCTTCAACAACTGGTGTGACAAATATTTTCCCAAGTTTTGCTTTGGATCGTGCAATTTCCACCACTTCATTTTTTTTATCGTCAGAAACTATAACTTCTAAAATGAATCTCTCTCCAAACTCAGGAGTAAACATCTCAGTTCCTTTTGAAGCATGAATTTTTGGATTGATTGTTTTTCCTCTTCCCCATCCACGATATGCTGTAATCCCGCCTACTGATAATTTCTTTAATGCATCGCTGATGGGTCTTACATCGTTTTCAGGTAATATGATCTCTATCTTAATCAAAGTTGTAACAGAATTCTGGCACGCATTAAAAAATCTTGTGCAAGAGTCTTACAACACATTCGAAATTGCAAAAAAGGAAATGATTTTTATATCACTATTTTTCAAGTGAATGAATCTTGCCAATTGACTCAGGTGATACAGCCTGGATGCTCATTGCATCAAGTCTTGTGTTGCTTATGATCCCTGCCCTTGGAATGTTTGAAGCTGGATTATTACGAAAGAAAAATACTGTATCTATCTTTATGCAGATATTTTTTGGTTTAGCGCTTCTTAGTATAATGTGGTTCACATTTGGATTCAGTTTGTCATTTGGACCGGATACTGGTGAAGGAATATCTGGCAATCTTGATTGGTCATTTCTTAGGAATGTTCCACAAGATAGTGGTCTGCATTATGCTCCCAGTATACCTGGACTGCTATTTGCAAAATTCCAGATGATGTTTGCAGTAATTACGCCATTATTATTGACAGGTGCAATCGCAGAACGAATGAAGTTCAGTGCTTTCATTCTATTCATTGTTGCATGGAGTGGTTTGATCTATTACCCACTAGTGCACTGGATATGGGGTGGAGGATGGTTGGGTCAAATGGGAGTAGTTGATTTTGCTGGAGGTATAGTCATTCACACAAGTGCAGGCATGGGAGCATTAGCCGCGGCTCTTGCATTAGGACGAAGACTGAATTATGGCGCATCAATTATGATCCCTCACAGTATACCTATTGCAGTTTTAGGATCTTCATTATTGTGGCTTGGATGGTTTGGTTTCAATGCAGGAAGTGCATATGGTGCAGGAGCACTTTCTGGAATCACTATAATCAATACCCAAGTAGCGTCAGCAGTGGCTGCTTTGATATGGGTAGGACTTTCTTGGATGAGAACAGGAAAGCCAAGTGTAATTGCGGCTATTAATGGAGCAATAGCAGGATTAGCCGGAATCACCCCCGCATCGGGCTATGTTGGCGTGGATAGTGCATTTGTGATAGGAATTGCGGTAGGTGTAGCATCGTATCTAGGTGTGTTGTTCTTTAAAGAGAAGCTAAAGATAGATGACGCACTAGATGTGAGTTCGGTGCACGGAGTAGCAGGAATAGTTGGGTCATTAGCAATAGGATTATTCGCAAGTTCACTAGTAAACCCATCAGGGCCCAACGGATTATTATTTGGAAATCCACATCAATTGCTGGTCCAATCTATAGGCGTTGGAATAGCTGGCGTGATGGGGTTCTTTGGGACTCTTGCAATATTGAAAGTGTTGGATGTATTGATTGGCATTAGAGTTTCGCCAAAAGTAGAGGAAGCTGGCTTGGACATAGAAGAACATGCAGAACGCGCATATTCTGATGAAGATGAATTTGGCAAGATGTAGATGTCCTGTCTGTATTATGCTATAGTGTAATTACAACAAAAACATCTGCGTTTTTGTATTTTTCTAGACGGTTCTATTTGACATTCGGTCTCACTCTCAAATACTGTCTCCATAGGAGAACCACATCGTGGACAATCCATTGTCTAATTCCAGAAGAATTGGTCTAGTCCTGTTTGTTTTGGCATTCCAATTAAAGTGTTGAAATCCAAGTCCATTGATGATAATATCTGATCAAAAGTGCTTTCCATAAACTCGACATATTTTGTAGTATCGATTTCGTCAGGTCTTGCCATCTCAACAGGCTTTACACCTGGCTTGTTTATTATTTTTACATATGATATGATGTCTCCTTTTTTTATCTCTCTTTTTGATTCCAATAATTTAGCTGCACGTATGTGCTGTGGTACAGTTTTGATATATTCTGATGGTGACTTGCTTATCATGACATTGAACGCAAGATCATCCAGCGAGATCTGCTTTGCTTTGAGTTTTTTAGCATATTGAGATATCATATCTCCAATTTTTTGCTTTGATTGAGAGAATTCTGTTTCTGACTGCACACTGGACAAAATACCAAGTATTTCATAGAAAAGATTTCGAATGAATGGAGGAGTGTGAGATTTCTTTCCAGTCAACCCCTTTACATCCACCTTACCATCTTTTTGGACTCCAAGATAGTTTTTCTTACGTGTGCTGAAAACCACATATCTGTATTCTTTATCTAAATCAAGATCAACCCCAAATTCTTCTTTTGCCCAATTGACTATGTTTTGAATTTGCTCTCTAGTTGGTCCCTTGAGAAACAAAGAGTCAGTATCCCCATACAGAACTTCAATTCCAATAGATTTGCATTTTTCAATTGTTTCCAAGATTGTAAATCTGCCAACTGCAGTAGTAGCTTCTGCAACTGGTAAACAATACAAAGGAAATATTTCAGCTCCCATTACTCCATAGCTCGCATTGAGTATAACTTTTAGAGCTTGACTTACTACCACGTAAAGTTGTTTCTGATCCTCACTTAAGGTAGGATTCTTGGATAAACTCTTGTAATAATTTACTCTTAAATCTCGCAATGAACCGATCAGTATGGCAGTCAGACCGTCTTTTTTCGTACATACCCAATGTGTTGTTTCAGGTATCATATTTTGTTTACATTCATCATGTGTACACCTTACAGTCTCATATGATAGATTTCGTACTTTGATAATGCTGGGATATAGACTTGCGAAATCCATGACAAAGACATTGAAATGTATGCCCTCTTTTGGTTCAACTACCAAACCACCCCGATATTTTTTATCTTTTATCACAGCCTCAGTTGACGCGGCGACAGATTTTTGTTCCAATTCTTCTCTGCGCGGAATTATGAAGTTATGAGTTCTATGCTCATAATAAAATAAACTTCGAATCCATTGAGAGACTCCCATCCTAGATATGTCATCAATTGGCATTCTACCAATTCTGGTTATGACTACAAGTAAATTCATCAGCAAATCATTGTTGAAACTAGTAAGTTTATGTGTCAATCTTGCATCATTAAAACAATAATTTGCCAATTCATACAATGAAAGATCATTAAGGTCACCTTCATAATCTGTCTTAGATTCTCCAATCAATCCCTCAGATACACTGTTAAGTGAAAAATCATTGTATTTGTGGCTAAATGCATAGATCTGAAACGAGCGGTTGGAGAAAGCTCTGTACAAATCAATATGGACTCCTTGTTTTAACGTAGCTGAATCCCGCATCATTATCAGAGGAATGTTTTCAAGTTTGATTCCAAGTCTTTCCGCACGGTTGTACATGTATGGCATATCAAAATCATCGCCGTTGAATGTGACTACAAACGGATAGTTTGTCAAAATCGTAAATGCGTCTCTTATCATATCCGCTTCTTTATCTTCATCATAAAATGTTATTTTGACATCTGGCGGAAGATCGTTTGTTCCATCTATTTTTCCAGTCCTTTGTAGAACTAAAACATGTTTGAAATCATCACTTCCACAAAACCCTATTGCCGTGATTTTTTTGTCAGCTATCTTAGGATCTGGTATTCTCCCAATTTCTGATTCTACTTCTATGTCGAAGCTTACTCTCCTTATTTTCGGGATGGGTTGATTCAGCAGATTTGCCCACTGAGTTATGTGATCTTGAAATCCTCTCTGATCTATTATCCCAATGCTAGTTACCTTGTCATACAAAAGTCCTTTTAGAGCAAGCTGAACTTCATCGGGGATTTTATAAGAAAATTCTTTTAATTTGCCATTTTCAATGATATAATATCTTCCCACAATAAGTGAATTGTCGTATAAATAATTCTCATAATATTTTATGTCTGACTCCCACGTTTCTAAAATATTTCTTATACTTTTATCAGTCTGTGTACCTCCTATTGCCAAAGGATCTGTAACTACTATTTTTGTTACATCTATAGTTCTGTCTTTTAGCAAATCTTGTTTCTGAGTTTTTTCTAATTTTATTACATCTTTTCTATCTGAAAGAAATGTTAACTCTTCAGGAGTTAGTTTTGAATAACAATATGGTTTGTGTCCTGTATTGTCTGTCCATAACAATACTTTCTGAGATTCGGGTTCATAAAATTTCAAAATAGCTGATTTTTTTTGTCCATCATATACTGCAGAAACCAACAATGCAGGTGGCATTGTAACTGTTACCTCATCTACTGCTTTAGAAGACTGCATGTATATCTCACTTTGGTATTAAATTGGTTGCAGATTCTTCAAGTAAAACTTGTATCCAGTACTTCATTCTGCTTTTGTCCAATATTGCGACCTCAACTCCAGCATCTTGAAGAAGTTGATAATCCGTCTCAGGATAAGAATCAAGGCATACGATTCTCTTCACACCTGTTGTTATTGCCATTTTACTGCATTCAAGACATGTTACAAATGTGGTGTATAAGGTAGTGTCTTTTGTACCAGATCCAACTCCGAGAATTGCACAGTGCATTATTGCATTTGCTTCTGCATGATTACATATGCATCTATCAAGCGCTTCTCCAGAAGCAATCTTTCCTTCGGCGCGTAATTGGCATCTCTTACATCCTCCCTCATAACAATTTTTTACCCCTGGGGGAGTTCCATTATATCCTGTAGCAATTTGCCTATGATCTCTCACCATTACTGCACCCACTTGTCTTGTGATACAATTAGATCTTAATTTTGCAAGTTCTGCCTGAAGCATGAAATATTCATCCCAAGTAGGACGATCAAATCCTTTTTTCACAGAAGACTTGTAACTTACTCTCTAATATATGATCTACAATGATGTAGTGTTGAAATCTAACTGATGGTAGCAATCAATACGTGAGAACATTTTTACCCGTCAGAGGCAATCTGGAAATACTTGAGCATTAGATACATTGAACACCAACTTGTCAAAAAATCCGCCATAGAATATAGAGAATATCAGGTAAATTTGGCAAAACAGGCTATTGAAGATAATTGTTTGATTGTTCTTCCAACGGGTCTTGGAAAAACGACAGTTGCCCTTCAAGTGATAGCAGATTTTCTTTTAAGGAGAACTGGAGGAATATTATTTTTAGCACCCACGCGAGTCTTGGCACACCAACATTACGAGTTTCTAAAATCAAACCTACTCATAGATGATATTGCACTTATAACAGGCGAAGACACAATAAGCAAACGAAAAAAACTATGGATAAATAGCATAATTTGTGCCACTCCTGAAATAGTCAAAAATGATCTGGATAGGCAATTTGTACCTCCGTCGCAATTTTCTCTCGTAATATTCGATGAGGCACATAGAGCTATAGGGGATTATGCATATGCTGGAATCGCAACACGATTCTCTAATGCAGACATAAGAGTAATGGGAATGACTGCCACATTGCCAAGTGAAAGAGAAAAGGCCTCTGAAATACTAAGAGTATTGAAAATTTCGAGTATTGCACAGAGAACCGAAGAAAGTCCTGATGTGGAGCCATATGTGCAACAAACAGATACCCAATGGGTAAACGTTGAACTTCCAGATGAGATGAAACAAATCCAGTCTTATATAAAATTGGCAATTGATTCACGATATGATGAGCTTAGAAAATTAGGATTGAAACTAAATAATACAAGATCGTTATCTGAGCTTTTACGTGTTAGAGATTTTGTTTTGCGACAAAATCGAAAAGCTGCAAAACCACTCTTCACTGCTATACGTCTCATTCATGCTTTGAATGTATTAGAATCACATGGTGTCACCTCCTTTTTACGATTTTGTGAGAGAACAAGGGAGAAAAAAGGAGTTGGTATACGTGATTTATTTGAAAATGATCTCAATTTCACAAATGCGGTAAAACTAGCCAAAGAGGCACAGCAAAAAGGAATAGAACATTCAAAAATTACAAAATTAAAAGAAATACTAAACGACATTTCAGGAAAATCCCTCATCTTTACAAGCTATCGAGATTCTGTTGAAGTAATACACGAAAAACTAACTGAAATGAACATTCCAGCAGGATTTCTAATAGGAAAGGCTGGTGAGACAGGACTCAAACAGAAAAAACAAATAGAAACAGTACAGAAATTTAGAGATGGTCAGTACAAGGTATTGATTGCCACAAGAGTTGGTGAGGAAGGTCTTGATATTTCAGAGGTAAACACTGTGATCTTTTTTGATAATGTACCAAGCTCAATTCGATATATTCAAAGAAAAGGCAGAACAGGAAGAAAAAATTATGGCAAATTGATAGTTCTGATTGCAAAGGATACTACGGATGAGGCATATTATTGGATAGGTAAAAGAAAAGTAAGCGCTGCAAAGAAGATGGGGGAAAAAATGTCCAAAATACTTGAAAAACACGATGTACCTAAAAAGTCAGGCCTTGATGCTTTTCTATAATTATTCAGAAATTATTTTAATAGATAACATTTAACATTATGACAAAAATTTATGTGAACCTTAGGCACAAATTTACAGTTAAATACCATGAGCTTATCAAAATTGCCAATGCGTTTGACATTGGTGGTAATTTTCTTTGTTTTATCATTCCTGTGGTCTGCGAATGTAGCTCATGCCCAAAACTTGACTGGCATATCAGCAAGCACAAATGAACCGTCTTATGAAGCAGGAGACAAGGTCATAATAACGGGTAGTATTTCCCAACCAACTGACGAGAATCCAGTTACAATAATTGTGAGAAATCCCATAGGGAATGTATACGAAGTAGGACAGGTTCCAATAATGAATAATCTATTTGTTCATGATTTTGTATTAAGCGATGATGCCCAAGGAGGAACCTATACAGTCAACATGAGGCAAGGCAATCAAGTATCTACCATACAGTTTCAAGTAATTTCTGGGCAGATGCAAATAATTCCAGTATTCGATAGTGAAATAAGAGTCAGTGGTGAAAATACCAGCCTGATAAAATATGGAAATGTGGAGATATCCACAGTGGACAGCTCAATTGTTATTCAAATGAATACAACAAAAATACGAAATGGTTCTATTCTGGAGGAATATCACATTCCAAAGCGCGTGGTTGACGCTGTTGGAGGTCAATTAGCTGTAAAAGAGGATGGCAATAATGTGGACTGCACCCAAACAGAAACTGACATAGCAAGAACCTTGGAATGTCCAATTCAGGCTGGAACAAAAGAACTTGCCATTATAGGTACAACAGTAATTCCTGAATTTGTAGCTGCTCCATACATTCTAGTCTTCAGTATTATTGCGGCAGTGATTTTTACACGTACTAGATTATTTCGAATTTAGATAGGTTATTTAGAAGCAGATTAGGTAAAAACAACATGATAGCATACGTTTTAGCAACATGTGTACCTGGAAATGAGAAAGCAGTAATTGCAAAAATGAAAGGAATTTCAAATGTGACTGAAGTTAATGGAGTTATGGGGAAATACGACGTGTTTGTAAAAATAGAGGCCAAAGATCCTTCCAAAGTAGATTTAGCCATCTCAAAAGCAAGAAATGTTGAACACATAACAAGTACTGTAACCATGCCTGCAATATATGGCCAAGGTGGAACTGTGGATGAGGAATAGGCAGACCAAAATTCAAACTAGTTATTTCAGGTTCGTTTTACATAACAAGATTATTTAGAAAGATAATTGAATTATATGCGTGAAGATAATTGATATCATCGGTTCAAAGAGACTCAATAATGGACCTGATAAAACAATAGTCTTAATGGCGTCTGGAAACTTCACGGAACGTGGATATCAAATAAAAAACATATGTCTTAACCTATATCTTCAAGATAAAGATCCAAAACTTGGGCCTTACTCCTTACTTACCGTATATGTTGAAACAGACAAAGGTTCCATTGAGATGACATACGATGAGGGATATCGAGGAGATAACGCGCTTGAAGAGGCTGCAGGATTTTTAACATCGCATTTAGGTATGTCTGGATTGATTTTACGCTCAATTATTCAGCTTGAAAGTTCTTTGGAATACAATATGAAATCGACATACTAGATTATATTTTTGTGTAGTTCTTTTACTTTGTTGAAATTTAAACGCGGACCAGTAGAGCCAAATCCCACATGCGCTATGTGTGGCAAATCACTAAAATCCCATACTAAACAAGAAATGACAAAATGTATGAATGATAGGAGACACACAAAAACAAATTCCGAGCATAACTCTGCACAAACATCATGAAAAGATTTGGACATTCTTTTGTAGTTGATGCGGATATTGACAAAGTCTGGAAGTTTTATACCGACATAAATCATCTGAAAATAATCACGCCAAAAAAAATGCACTTAGAAATTTTAAAAACTACTCATGAATTTATCGAAGAAGGTACAGAGGTTTGGTTAAAAGCTAATTTAATTACCAGTTCACACTGGCATTCAAAAATTACGTATCTAAAACCATATGAATATACTGATGAAATGATTAGTGGTAGATTCAAAATATGGAAACATTTACACAAATTCAATAAAATAGACAACACTAAAACTGAGATAATAGATCAGATTGATTTTCAACTACCATGTGGAATTTTAGGAAGACTATTTGAAAATTATGTTGCAATTATTCTTTCTAAAATCTTTGAATATAGAAAACAGGAAACTGTAAAAATGCTCAAATAATCATAGATCCAGCTCACTTGATTCTTGAAGTTTTTCGATCAACTCCAAATAAGTATAAGGATCAAGTTGTTTTGCAAAACATTTGTCAATGTTAATTAGATAAACTGAGTGTAACCTAGCATTCAATATGTCATCCATTTCTATTGGTGGATTTTTGTAGAATCTATCGCACAATTCTTTTATTTTTTGAATCTCATCTTTTGTTCGTTTGCTCGGAGGTTTGAGAAAAAGTCGCGGGATTGGAAGGATTCCAACTACTGGAGTAGCAAGTGCAAACTTTGAACAAAACTGACTATATCTTGCAATTTTACTTGCGATTCTTGCAACATAGTAATCAATCGTATCGAGAGCATGATCCGGTGGGGTGAACCCGGTTTCAATTTCCATTATGAATGTTC
>JAGWGB010000080.1 GCA_028867595.1 Nitrososphaerota archaeon
TGGGTTTAAAGCCGTCTCAATTAGGTCATCGCTAACAATTTTACCCGATTCTGTAGCGTACTTTTTAAGTTCATATGCTTTAGAAATACCCATTGTTTCAAGTTTGTCAAGCGAAATTTGCTCGCCTAATTTCTCAATAACCCCTACGCAGAGATATACTTGTGAACGTTTGCGCTTAATCTTAGGCTCTAGACTAGCAACGTAGGAGCCGAAGCTCCTGTGTCCATAAGAAGCCCAGTATTTCTTCTGACGGACTGTGCTGACAAGAGAACCTAGTTTTACCCATCCGGAATCAGCGGATTGTTCATTAGAACGAATAGATGTAGAAACACTATCAATCTCTTGGCTGATTTTTTGTGCTTCTAGTTTGTCTTCATTAGTCAGTTCTAGGTTCACTGAGTTCATCCTTTGAGCCGTTGCGGTATGTAATTTAGCATAACTCGGTTATCTTCGATTAGGAACCCCATATTTTTCAGTTCTTCTGCGTTGCAAGAGTTCAAAGAGATGGAGCCGTCGTTATACAAAAACAACACTGGAACATTATTGGCCATAACTTGTACGATCGTGTCATCAGATTGAAGACAAATTTCCACAATGGGTTCTTCGTTTTTTATTGAAAATTTCATATTTATTTCCCTCCCGGCGTCCTTTGCGCCATAAGATATCTTTTATTTCCATGTTCAAGCACTAGAAAACGCTCATTGTTTTTATGTTTAAAAATCACCTTTTCGCTTGAATCCTTGACTGAAGAAAAGAAATCAGTTAAGAACTTGTGATCGTACATCGCCCTATAGTCTTTGTCCGGCCCTTCATAAGCTACTTCGTCTTTTCCCGACCCTCCGCTGCCAGATGTTGACAGAACGATGCTTCCATTTTTGTATTCAATCCCCATTGAGTTTGTCTCTTCGTTCACCATTGGCTGAATACGCCCAAGTGCGTCGAAGAACTCAGTCGGATTTACTGATATATTAAAATCGTATGTATCTGGAAATAAAGCACTTGCATTAGGAAAGTTGCCGTTGAACTTGTTGGCAATCGCGATGAGATCGTTGGAGTGAAGTAATACAAAG
>JAGWGB010000081.1 GCA_028867595.1 Nitrososphaerota archaeon
GTTATACGGTAACGGTAACCGACGCCAACTCTTGCACGGCTACGGCTATGGCTAGCGTTACCGTTGCGGGAGGACCTGCTGTAACGGTCAGCTCCACGGGTGTAAAATGCTTTGGCGGAAGTACAGGAACGGCAAGTTCTACGGTAACAGGAGGAACTGCGCCTTATACCTATACCTGGGCGCCGGGAGGCCAGACCAACGCCACGGCTACAGGTCTGTCGGCAGGAAGCTATACCCTTACGGTAAAAGACAAGAACGGCTGCAGCGGAACTGCCATTGCAACGGTCACACAACCTGCTTCGGCTTTGAACGTATCAACCGGAACGGTGAACGTAAAATGCTTTGGTGGCTTTACCGGCAGCGCAAGCGCCACAGTAACGGGAGGAACACCTGCATACGCATATAACTGGACGCCCGGAGGGCAGACCAACGCCACAGCCACTGGTCTGTCGGCAGGAAGCTATACGGTAACGGTAACCGATGCCAACTCATGCACAGCAACAGCGGCAGCCACCATCACACAGCCGGCTTCGGCATTATCTGCAATAACCTCATCCACCCAGACTGCCTGTTCGGGCAATACCGGAACAGCTAGCGTAACGGCTTCCGGAGGAACCCCTGCATACGGTTATAGCTGGACGCCCGGAGGACAAACCAACGCCACGGCTACAGGTCTGTCGGCGGGAAGTTATACGGTAACGGTAACCGACGCCAACTCTTGCACGGCTACGGCTATGGCTAGCGTTACCGTTGCGGGAGGACCTTCAGTAACGGTAAGCTCCACGGGAGTAAAATGCTTTGGAGGAAGTACAGGAACGGCAAGCTCTACGGTAACAGGAGGAACTGCTCCTTATACCTATACCTGGGCGCCGGGAGGGCAGACCAACGCCACGGCTACAGGTCTGTCGGCGGGAAGCTATACCCTTACGGTAAAAGACAAGAACGGCTGCAGCGGAACTGCCATTGCAACGGTCACACAGCCGGCTTCGGCATTATCTGCAATAACATCATCTACCCAGACTGCCTGTTCGGGCAACACCGGAACG
>JAGWGB010000082.1 GCA_028867595.1 Nitrososphaerota archaeon
CTCTGTCATTTTGTCCATCTTGGACAAGAGATTTTTCTGCTCTGCTGACAGGCTCTGCTTTAGGTAATCTCGCTGGATGTATGCCATGAGGTTGTCATCCAAGAACATGTCAGGTGTGTCTTTTGCAAGATCTAGCTCTTCAATTGTAGAGTTTTTCATCTTGGATTTGAATTCTGTTAGGATCTTTTTTGTGTTGGAACGCTCTCCGCGTGGAACGTATTTTACAACAAGTGTCTTTGTCATGGATTTTTACCTAAATTTTCTATACTAGATATAAAAAAGTAAGTATTTAAATCAGGAAGTAACTATCGGTAAATTAACTGAGGTTGTGGTAAGTTGAAAGAAGAAGAGTGTAGCATACTTGCAGATGTCATGAAGGCATGCCCTATTGACAATACTTTTACAATAATTGGCAAAAAGTTTACGGTACACATTTTACGAAACATGACACGGCTGAACCAAACCAGGTTCAACGAGTTTTTGGATTCTATTGAAGGAATAAACCCCAAAACCCTGTCTGCAAGGCTTCGCGAGATGGGAAAAAACGGGCTCATTGAGAGAAAGATCTATCCTGGCACTCCTGTGAAAATAGAGTATTCCATGACTGACAAGGGCAAGGCGTTGACGCCGATTCTTGAGCAAATGGCTGCATTTTCCATGCAGTACTGTGCAAAAGATGTCTTCAAGGACGGAAAACCTCGTGCGTTCAAGCAAGTGTTTGAAAAATCGCCTGCAATTGTAAAATAAAATTCTAAAAATTAATCGCGTTTACTCCATTCTAGTCTAGTTTTTTCTAAAATTTGTGGCTATTTTCAATATTTACGTCTTTTACTTTAGCTCTAAATCTTGTATCTTAATTGGTAAAAACATTTGATATTATTTATTATAATTTCAAACAAAAACGAAACAAAATGAAGGGGTTGCTATTCTTGGCACTATTGGTATCAATAGCATTGCTTATTCATACTGCATATGCTGAAGGCATGGGGGTTGCAGCAAAGCCGGGCAAAAACAACCTTGAATCATACACTGACCCTGTGTTT
>JAGWGB010000083.1 GCA_028867595.1 Nitrososphaerota archaeon
ATATTCATCAAGAAATGCTTTGCTTGCCTTATCTGCATCAACACGCCATTCAAAAGAACGGATTTTTTGGTCATATTCTCCTACAAAATCAACATCTTCCTGTTCTTAAGGGGATAGAGCGTTATGGCTCATTTTTATTCTGTCTGGATGGTCTCTTCAGTTATGGGTTCTTTTGATGATTTTTTCTGCTTTAATGACAAATCAATCATACTTTTCAAAATTTCCCCTACTTCTTCTCTTTCCGAATATTCCTTGGGCAGAGTTACATTGTATTTTCCATAGCTAATAACAAGCATATTATCATCATTTTGACTATTGCCTCCTGATGGTTTTGTAGGTTCGTTTGGAAAAGGCTGTTGTGGTTCTCTCTTTTCCATAAGTAAACTCATATTGATCAATCTACTATCCTCACGGTAGGCTTTTAATATTTCAGGTGCGAGATTTTTGGCTTGTTCTATGGTTAATTCACACTGATTTTTTAATTCTAACCAAAAATCATCATCCCTGATCTCTTTGCCCATCTTAGTGTACTTATCAAATAGAATACTCCAAAGCGGAATCTTTGTCAATGCTTTGACAAAAGCATTATTGTATGACATCTCATCTTTTTTGAAAACAATATTTTCGCCAATATCTGTAACTGCTATTTTTCCTCTACCATCTGCCAATCCATACGCTCGAAATGCTGCAATTTTGTAAAGAAACGTTCCGCTTTTTGGAGATTTATGACCTAATATTTCAGCTGCAGTAGGTAGTTCAATTTCCTGTCTACCATTCTTTTCAAATAGTATCTTCAAATCAGATAGCAAACTAGATGATAGTCGATATTCTGGTATTTCCTTTGTTCCAACTTTCAATTATTCTCAATTAGTATTGAAATCGCATGAATATAAAACTAACGCATAAACGCATAAACTTACGCATAAACATTAAATAGTGCATAAACCATAGGATTAGTATGATTTACACAACAAAATCATTCACTGAATCAACTAAAATAATTTGTGTAAATAAGAATTGCCCGTGGTCAGAACGTG
>JAGWGB010000084.1 GCA_028867595.1 Nitrososphaerota archaeon
AATTATTGTGGTCATTTCAGATAAACTCCTTTGCGTTCATGTTTTCCCTTGGATAGATTCAGTACAAGATCATCAAATGCTGCCATATTTACCTCAAGTAGAGAAGACAGGAAATAATTTGTACCATATTTTTGGCCAAGATGAGATACTAGGTTATTTTTTTCAAGAACGTTGAGGTGATGCTGTGTTGCCCTATAGTTTAGGCCAAGTTCTTTTGTCAATTGATGTGCGTTTAGTTGAGACTTTTTTAATGCAAAAACAATACGTATTCTGTTTTGCCCACCCCTTGAGGCAGCAAAGACCATCCACAGTAGGTGCTTTACATGTGAAAGGTCTGGTTTGACCAGATTTTCGGCGTTGTTTGGCATGAAATAACCATTACGCAATGAGGAATCATCGTAAGAATGCATTATGACGGCATTTTGACGTGATAACATAAATACATTTTTCAAGATTGCATACAAATTCTATAGAACACCTTTCTTTGATTTGGACGTTATTTCATTGTATGTCTCAATGTTAGCATCAAAAAAATTGGAAGGAAAATAGTTGGCGCCATATTTGTCTCCAACTTTTGCAATCAGATTATTTTTTTCTAGAACTTCAATGTGATGTTGTATTGCCCTATAGTTTAACCCCAAATCATTTGCAAGTTGGTTTATGTTTTTTGGTAAGGTTTTCAATGATTCCATAATTCTTATCCTACTGTCCCCTCCTCGCGATCCTACAAATACATAAAAAAGAAGATTTTTTGCATATGGAAGATTTACCATTTATGATCAATCATGATATGACAGCAAATTAAAAGAATGTTATTACCGTACACAAAATTGCAAATAGAGAATTTTGCTTGTCAATAAAAAAAGAAGATTAGGAGACGTTTATTGTTCCGCGCATGTGCGTGTGAATCAAACAAATGTATTCGTATGATCCAGGTTTATTGAACGTGAAACTAAACGACTTTCCAGATTTGATCATTCCGCTGTCAAAGATTCCATCTGCATCAGTAGTTCCGGGCTT
>JAGWGB010000085.1 GCA_028867595.1 Nitrososphaerota archaeon
AGAAAAAACCTGTAACCCACTACAGACCTGGGTCAAGCATATTCTCTATTGCAACCACGGGCTGTAACTGGCTTTGTCAGCCAAAAGGAACTAAAATCTTGATGGCTGATGGTTCCAAGAAATCTATTGAAAAGATAATCAGTGGAGATAAGGTATGGTCATATAATGTAGAAGGTAATTTTGAAATAATTCCTAATGTGGTAACACATACCGGTTCAAGATTTGCAGAACTTTTGGAAGTTAGGTATGGAAGTAGAGTACACGGAAAGTTATACCTCACACGAGAGCATCCGGTATTTACAACCAATGGGTGGAAAACAGCAGAAACATTAGAAACAGGCGATCAAATCATCAAGGTCTGGTACCAAAATACTAAAGTTTGGAAGCAAAAAAGATCAAATTCAATCCAAGAATCCAAATTCTTATGCAAGAATTGTAATCAAGTAATTGTAGGTATTGAGGAGTGGAACCGCCATCGAGGAATCTGTTACTTGGAAGAATATGAAATGCCAAAAGAAATGCGAGCAAAGTATAGTGTTAGAATGAAAACTAATAATCCAATGTACGATCCTCTTATAGCAAAAAAATCACATGAAACAAGCAAAGCTAGATTCATTGATCCCTCTCATGGTTGGTACAAAAATGCTGAAAGATTACGAAAATGGCTTCATAAACATCCGTCAGAATCTCAAAAGTTACTTTATGATCTTCTTGATCGAATGAGCATAAAATATGAAAAAGAATATCGAATTAAAATAAATACACATACTGATGGCTCAAAAAGTTTCTACATTGCAGATGCTGCTATAATAGAGGCTAAAATCGATATTGAGATTGATGGATGGTGGCATTACAATTCTGAAAAAATTCAACAAACTGATAAAATTAGAGACAAGGCCTTGGCTGCAAATGGGTGGAAAACCATACGGATTTCTGGTAGACAAATCTACAGCCATGCTGATGAAGTTGAAGCTCTCATTTTAGAGTACATTTTCCCTTTAG
>JAGWGB010000086.1 GCA_028867595.1 Nitrososphaerota archaeon
GTCTGTCATACGATACACTTGACCCTATTCATTTGAAATAGCGGCATCGCTATTGTCTTTGTAATTTCAGGCCAATTAGTGTTTTGTTGGTTCAGTGGTGTAGTTTTTTCCAGTCTACTGGCTGTATTTTGTGCCAGTCACCAAGCTGTTTTAGCGTGTTTCTGGATTTGAGAGTTCGTTTCCTTTTTTCTTTGTATTTTAGGCATGAAAAACTCAACAATAGTCTTATCTACGGCATCATGACATGTTAATTCAACATGAGGTTTTTTGGGAAAAAGTTCAAGTGCGAACAATGCAAATCAGAGTTTTCAAAGCAGGAAGATCTGATAAGTCACGCTCGTCATGACCATCACCACGACATTGTAAAGTGTACAGAATGTGGAATGGAGTTTATTCACGAAGCAGACAGGCTTCATCATGCCAGAAAGGAGCACGAAGAAAAAATGGCGCGACGCAGCCACAAGACAGAGCACAAGCACGAAGACGCGACATCCCCTCAGGACGAAGTTGATAAACACACAAGAAACTTTAGCGATAACTTTTGATTTTACAATCCACAAGGCGTACATCAAGGCAAATGTTTCAGGGTCATTGCAATGATTAAATTAAAAGTTCTAGTTGTAGGCATGGTAGCAAGGATTGGCAAGTTTGACCAAAAATCATACGATGACCGGAAAAGCCTCAGGTAGACCGGTAAGTGTTTAAAACTAGGTATGCAAAACATACCACAGTTGGATTCAAAGAGCAGAAAAATGGTCCAGTGCGATGTCTCTGACATTTGGCATGTTCTTGGCAGGACATGGTCGCTAGTAATTCTAAGAAACCTTAGTACCAATGAGACCATACGCTTCAATGAACTAAAGCGACTTGTGTCTGGGATAAGCAGTACTGTCCTATCAGATAGGCTGTCAGAGCTTGAGTCCCATGGCCTTGTGATTAAAAAAATCTACCAAGAAATACCGGTAAGAGTAGAATACAGTCTGACAAGGCAGG
>JAGWGB010000087.1 GCA_028867595.1 Nitrososphaerota archaeon
TTCAGTTGAAGAATTTATTGCAAAAACAATAGATAGAATCAAAACGGTAGAAAACAAGATTCATGCTTACATTACAGTAAATGATCACGATGCTCTAAATAAAGCAAAACTACTAGACAAAAAAATTCAAGCAAAAGAAAAAATTGGTACTCTTTCTGGCATTCCAATATCCATAAAAGATAACATCTGTACTGCAGGGCTAAGAACTACATGTGCGTCAAAAATGTTAGAAAATTTTATCTCACCTTACGATGCAACAGTTGTGTCAAGACTCAAGCAAGAAGATGCGATAATCACTGGTAAAGTAAATCTCGATGAGTTTGCAATGGGCTCAACTACTGAATTTAGCTACTTTGGACCAAGTAGAAATCCCTGGAACAATGAATGCGTTCCTGGTGGATCATCGGGAGGAAGTGGAGTCTCTGTAAGTGCGCTTGAATGTATGATGTCGCTTGGTTCTGATACTGGTGGTTCAGTTAGAAGTCCGGCAAGCTTTTGTTCCGTTGTTGGATTAAAACCAACGTATGGTCTTGTTAGCCGATATGGTCTTATCTCATATGCTAACAGTATAGAACAGATAGGGCCGGTTGCAAGAAAAGTAGAAGATGTTGCTCTTCTAATGAATGTAATTTCTGGTCGTGACCTCCATGATGATACTACTGTGGAAAAAGATACGGTGAACTATGTTGACGGATTAGATGTCGGAATCAAAGGAAAAAAGATTGGTCTAGTGCAACAAATGACTGGCGATGGCGTAGATAATGAAGTCCTCTCTGCTACAAACAAAGCTATGTCAAAATTGCAAGATTTGGGAGCTGAATGTGTATCTGTATCGCTTGATTCTGTGGAACATTCGGTAGCTGCATACTATACAATCGCCGCTGCGGAAGCAAGCAGTAACCTTTCCAGGTATGATAACCTGCGATATGGTTTTGATCTTGGCACTGAAGGTTATGAATTCAAAGCATATGTATCAAAAGTTAGAA
>JAGWGB010000088.1 GCA_028867595.1 Nitrososphaerota archaeon
CATCACCGAATCTGGCGCAAACGAAGTGTTAATTCCGACATGAAGTAATTTTGAGGCATAAGGCAGCTCAGCTAATGGAATGTCTCCAGTGTTATCAGTATCGCATGGTTCCTCAAACCCACCTCCAAACTGTATGCCATAATGACAAATCTGAGAATGATGTCCTGTCCTGTCATTGTAAAGGGAGGCTGCATAGGATATCACAGATTTTCCTTCGGTTACATTTGACATATAGAAAAGAGCTGCACCGTTAGTCATATTGAAGGGCGCATTCCCATTATTTTGGAACCAAGCTGCATTGGCAGGAGCAGAATATTGCACATTGATTATTCCCTGCATTCCAGGATGTAGAAAGAACGTGTTGCCGTACTGAGCAGAATCATAATAATTTGCAAAACCTGTCGAGTTTTTTATTGTAGCACCAAATTGCACTCCACCATACATCATGGGGCACGACATGCTTCCCAATTCTCCTGCAAATATTGTACTGTTTGATACCACAAAATGCTCTATTGCAACATGGCCCCACTCGTCGCCACCAACTATTGTATAAAGACCAGATTTGAAAGGCTGGATTTGGCCATTATTCCAAGTACCACTAAATGAAAATTGATTTCCAATGCCATTTGAAGGTGGAAATACATGGGTTTGAGTAGTTTTGACGTAAGCTGGACAACTTACATTATTGTTGAAAATCATAAGTGGCTTACCATCAGTCATATTTTTCTCTGAATAAAATCCGTCAAAGACTTCAATACCACAGGGTGCAATTGTACAAGAATTTACATCCAAATCATTGAGTCTCCAAGAATTTTCATCCCGTACTGTCACTTGGCTTGAAAGTGTGTTGTTGACTGAGATTGTAATCCCTTCTGCTTGACCAGGATGTATCACTTGTGATCCAGTAGAGAAATACAGCTTCAAAGACGATGAATTGTC
>JAGWGB010000089.1 GCA_028867595.1 Nitrososphaerota archaeon
AGATTCCCTGCAAGTTGTAATGAATTAAGAGAGGAAGTGGTGGTGTTGATGTAATATGTTGGACTGCCTGTTGTAGAACCGACACCTAATGCTCCAGATACATTGGTGTAACCTGTTATACCGGTAACAGTATTGTTATTTGGAAGAATGATATTACCATTAACAGTTACCGATCCATTTCCATTTAATGGAGTAAGAGCAATATTCCCTGTTGTACTTCCTCCTATTGTTAGATTCTGTGCATTGGTTGTACTTAGAACTCCTGTCCCTGTTAGATAGGTACTGTTATTTGTTCCATTACCTGCACTGATACTTGCAGTTGGAGTATTGCCAGCAACATTAAGGAATGCAAACTTAGCGCTGGATGTACTGGTTGATCCAATCAAAACATCAAGTGTATTATTGTATGGAGAAAGTGCATTGTTATTTAATTGCCAATAGTTTGTTCCAAGAGCAAATCCACAACTTGCACTGTTTTGTAGACAGACAGATGTTCCTCCTACTTTAATATCTGTTGCTGCATAAATGTTTCTGTAGGCAAGTGTTGTTGTTCCAAGATCTGTAACGTTGTTAATTGCCGGTGAAATATTTCCTCCTGCAATACCATTCAATGGATTAAGTGTTATATTCCCACTTGTTGCTCCACCAATGGTTAAGTTCTTGGAGTTGGTTGTTTGAATATTCCCAGCTACATTGTTAAATGTAATACTTCCACTGGTTGATGCATTACCTGTTGCACCAAATATCTGGAAGAGGGCAGAGGAGGTAGAGTTACCACCTATTGCCAAGTCATTGATGGTATTACTTGGTGAGATTACATTATTTGCCAGTTGGAAGTATCCACTTATTCCACCAGAGACTGGTTGGAATAGATAGTTTCCATTAACCTGTACAGATCCTCCAACAGTTGTTAGTC
>JAGWGB010000008.1 GCA_028867595.1 Nitrososphaerota archaeon
CGCTTGGGCTGCGCGATGACGCAGAATTTTTGCTGTGGTTTGCAACAGATTCCGTTGAAAAAATACAGGATGTCGTATCAAAGTTGTATCTTACAGTTTTTGGAAAATACATTGTCCCAAGACACGTCTATCTTTCCTGCACAAGGCCTTCAATCTATGCAAAAAATCCCACTATACATGGATGGCTTGCAGGAGAAGAGCAAAAAAAATACGTTATAGTGTATCCATTTATCAAGACAAGGGAATGGTACCTCCTTCCGATGGAAAAGCGAAAGGACATGATGGCAGAGCATATTGCAGTAGGGCACAAGTATCCTGAAGTGCTGCTTAACACGACATACTCTTTTGGAATTCACGATGAAGACTTTATGTTGGCATTTGAGACCGATGACCTTGACAAGTTTCAGGACTTGATAATGGACCTGCGGGAGACTCGGGTCAGCGAGTACATCAAGGTTGACACGCCAATGATCGTCTGCGTAAAAAAAGACCTTATCCCCTTGATAAGGAGCCTAGGATAATGAAGGCACTAAAGGAATGGGCAACCGTAATCAAGGCACTTGAGAATGGAAACCAGACTGTCTTGCTAAGAAAGGGAGGAATTCTTGAGACTGCTTCTGGGTTTAAGGTTGAGGCATCAAAGTTTGCACTGTTTCCAACTTATGAGCACCAAGAAAATGCATCTTTGAAATCTCAATACTATGGATATCTCGCAGATGCAAGGGAGAGCCAGCCTGACGAAGGACATAACGTCATTACATCAATTGCCGAGGTTGTGGAGGAGCATGATGTATCCTCAATTGAAAAGATTGAGCAGCTTGCACCGTTTCATATATGGAGCGACTCTTACATTGTAGAAAGGATGAACTGGATGCCTTCAAAACCTATGAAGGCTCTCTTTCTTCGGGTCTTCAAGATCCCAGAAGTAAAGATACCTGTACTGCCAGATTACCACGGTTGCAAATCTTGGATAGAATTAAATGTAAATCCAGAGGCTGGAAAAGCTGTTTTGAGTGATGCTGAGCTTGAATCCCAACTGGCACAGTTTAGGAGAATTGTAAATTGAAGTATAGGACTCTTGGCAAAAGCGGAATCAAGGTATCAGAGATAGGATTTGGTGCATGGACGCTTGGCCTTGACTGGTGGGGAAAAAAGATTGAAGACGACGAGGCAAAAAGGCTGCTAAAACGTGCATATGACTTGGGAATTAATTATTTTGAGACAGGAGACATTTACGGAAGGGGAAAGAGCGAGGAGCTAATAGGCGAAGTCTTCTCCGGAATGCGAGACGATATCGTAATATCAACAAAGTATGGATATGACATTTACAGCGGAGCCCAGATAGGCCACAAGGAACTTCCGCAAAAGTTTACACCAGAATTTACTGATTTTGCACTAGAAAAAAGCCTTGAGAGGCTTCAAACAGATTATCTTGACGTGTATGGACTGCACAACCCAAAGATTCACACGATTCGGGACAAGCAACTCTTTGACCATATTGACAGCAAGGTAAAGGAGGGAACAGTCAGGAGCTACCAAATTGCACTGGGTCCTGCCATCGGATGGACACAGGAGGGGCTTGAGGCAATGGAGCGCACACAAGCAACTGCAGTACAAACAGTTTACAACATCTTGGAGCAAAACCCAGGAAACATACTGATCGAAAACGGAGAAAAGCACAACGTCGGAATCCTTGTGCGAGTTCCAGATGCATCTGGAATACTTACAGGAAAGGTTACTGCAGACACAAAGATCAGCGAAAAGGACCACCGCTCTGTTAGAAGCGGCGACTGGGTAAAGCAATCGCTTCATAAAGTCGATCAGTTGATGCCAATTGCAAAAAAATATGGATGGAACATAACTGAGCTTGCAATCAAGTTCATCTTGTCATACAAGGGAATCTCTTCAGTGCTACCAACTGTTGTAAGCGAAGAAGAGATTGTAATGTTCTCAGAAATGTCTGACGGCAAGTATCTTGATCTATCCGATAGAAATGAGATAACAAATCTTTTCAGCCAATGGCCTCCTTATGATCTCAAAGCGTCTGTGCAAACAGCATAAAGGGACTTGGGCAAACTGATTTCTTGCTATTTTTGGTGACATAGATGGTAACAGTAAACAAAAAGACATCGACTATGACATTTCGAATCGATGAAGACGTGCTAAACAAACTTCGCACAGAGTCAGAACACAGGGAGACAAGCCTTAACACATTTGTCAACCAAATCTTCAAGCGATATGTAGAATGGGACATGTTCGAGTCCAAGGTGGGAATGGTTCCTATTGCAAAACCGATTATAGTTGAACTTTTTGGAAAGATGTCAAAAGAAGAGATAGTTGAGATGGCAAATCGAATAGGAAAAAATGTCGTAAGGGATATCGCGTTATTCATGAAAGGAGATATCAACCTGACTTCTTTTCTTTCTTGGTTTGAGGCAAGGATGAAGGCATCATCAATTGAAATAAACCATAACATCAAAAACGGATATCACACGTTTATTGTAAAGCATGATCTCGGGGACAACTGGTCGCTGTACCACAAGACCGTGCTTGAATTGATATTTGCCGATGTGCTTGACAAAAAAATCCAGTTTGACTACAACGCTGGCATGATCTCCTTCAAGTTCAGCGACTAGATGTTTGCAACTGTTTGCACATAAGCACAATCTAATCGCCCTTGTTATATTGTATCTAATGAATCAAGTCTTGTGCAAGTCCTTCTTTTGGGAAGAGATGTAGAGCAAGAAGACACGCGAATAGAGATACTGAAAATTATATCAAACGAGCAGGCAATGCAGATACTTGAATGCAGCATGGATACGCCAAAATCCGCACACGAGATAAACTCTGCATGCAACATCCCGCTAACTCAGGTGTATCGATGGATACGAAAACTGCACAACTTGGGATTTGTCAAGATATCTGGTGCGACAAACAACTCTGGCAAAAAATATTTCATGTACAAAAGCAAGGTCAAGACAGTCAAGGTTACACTTGATGCCATTCCAGGCCCGAGAATCGAAGTATCGTAGGACTGGATTATTTTATGCAGGAATTGTCTCTTCTATCTTAAACTCATGCTCGACAAAATATTCCACGCGAGTTTTCTTAAATTCCCTTGAGCTAAATAGTATCTTGTAATCGTGCACATCTATCTGGTTCTGGATCTCTTGGGCAACCTTTTGTGCATCGTCATTTGACTTGCAGTGGATCATTGAAAACACATTGTATGGCCAGTCTGCATATACGGGCCTCTGGTAGCAGTGGCTTACCTGCGGAAAAGAGCCAAGCTTTGCGCCTACCTCTTCTATTCTTTCGTCTGGAACCTTCCACACTATCATGCCGTTTGAGACAAAACCTGCCTCTCTATGCCTAAGTATTGCCGCAAACCTTCGCATGACGCCAATCTCTTCGTAATACTTGGCTTTTTCAAGAAGCTGCTCTTCTGTGATTCCAAGGCTTTGTGCAGATTTTAAAAATGGCCTCTCAGTTATCTCTAAATCTTTTTGAAGTTCGCGTATGAATTTCTTGTCTTCTTCAGTTGCAACAAACTTTACATCTAGAATCTTTTTCTTTTCCTCGCTTGGCTTGACTTCGGCCTTTTTTTCTTCAACCATCTCAAGCTTTACTCCTATCTTGAACAGCTTTATTGTCGGAAGCATCCTTACCTTGTTGATTCCTTGTAATTTTGAAAACTTGTCAATCTCTGACTTGAGGTCCGAGCCTGGAGGGACTGCAAGTGTGAACCACAGGTTGTACTCATGATTCCTTTCGTAATTGTGGCTGACACCTGGGTGCCTGTTTATCTGATTTGCGATATAGTCAAGCTTGTCAGGTGATATTGCCATGGCAACAAGTGCGCTCTTGTACCCAAGCCTTCGCGTATCAAAGATTGCGCTAAGCTGCCTTATCACTCCTGATTTCTTGAGCGTCTCTAGCCTTTTTGTTAATTCATCATATGAGATTTGAAATTTTTCTGCAATCTCAGAATATGGTCTTGGAACAAGAGGAAACGTCCACTGAATCTCATTTAGAATCTCTTTGTCCAGCTTGTCCATGTATACAAAAAGCGAGCTGTAATTACAATTAAAAATGTTGCCTAGATTTTCATGGAATCTATAAATATCTTGTACAGGCATTGCGTGATCATTGATAGTTGATCTCAACCTAAAGGGAAATCTTGTAATTGTTGTAGGTGGAGGAAACGAGGGACTAAAGAAGGTCAATGCTTTGCTTACCCAAGACTGCAAGATTCTTCTTATCAGCGATTCGACTAACAGGCAGATAGACAAGTACGTAAAACAAAAAAAGATAGAGTTTAAAAAAATAAAACTTACAAATGCTGATTTTATAAAAAAATACAAGCCATTTGCAGTTCTTGCAACAACAGACGACAGGGAACTTAACCGAAAAATTGTAGAGCAGGCAAAAAAGATGCGGTGCTATGCATATGCTGCAGACGACCCCGAAGTAAGCGACTTTGCGTTTGGTTCTGTGATAAACATCCAGGATACCGTCCAGATCGCAGTCTCAACCGGAGGGCGAAGTCCTGCAATGGCAAGAAGGCTTAGGATGCAGGCAGAGAAGATATTCAAGAAACTTGTCACAAAAGAGGACATTAGCCAGATAAAGCTGCAAGACTTTGCAAGGCGTGCAGCAAAGACAAAACTTGGTACATTTCCTGAGCGTAAAAAGTTCCTCTACAGGGTTATGAATGATAATCATATCAAACAATTAATAGCTGACGGAAATCTAAAAAAAGCACAGAAAAAGGTAATCGAGATGTTGGGTGATCTTAACTGACAAATCAAGTAATTAACGCAAGAGTTACTTTTAGAAAGTCACCAATACACATGCTTGAGAGGTTTACATTTCGCGATCTTGATTCAGCATACGAATCTTTCTTGAGGCATTCCGGACTGCAAGAGTGCGTGCTGTTGCAGACATGCAACAGGGTGGAACTTTTTGGACTAGGAAACGGCGAGAACCTTGACAAGATAAAAAAGACATGGGCATCAGTATCGGGACTTGAAGAAAATGCATTCAAGGAAAATTTGGAGATAAGTCACGGAACTGAAGCCTACCAACATCTGCTAAAGCTAACATCAGGTCTTGATTCTCTAGTTATTGGAGAAGAGCAAATTCTAGGGCAGATAAAAGAATCAATCGGAACTGCACGAAACATGAATGCATCTGGTGCGACACTTAACACGCTATTTGAGAAGGCGATTCGCGTAGGAACGCGTGTAAGGCAGGCAACCGGAATAAGCAAGGGAAGCATCTCTATTGGTTCCATGGCAGTAAAGCTTGCCGAGGAAAACATTGATGACCTAAAATCAAAGAAGATACTCTTGATTGGAACAGGCGAGGCTGCAAGCCTTGTTGCAAAATCGCTCAAAAAGCGTGGAATAGACTTTGACGTTACAAGCAGAACATTTGAGCGCTCAAAATCTTTTGCAGAGACGGCAGGGGGAAAACCAGTGCGCTTTGAAAACACGATTGCAAATTTCAAGCTAATTGACGTGCTTTTTGTAGCAACAGTTGCGCCGTACTTTTTGGTAACATATGACAGAATCAAAGAAGCGATGGAATCGCGCAAAAACGGCATGATGATAATGGACCTTTCAAACCCAAGAACTGTAGACGAAAAAGTTGCAACTATCAAAAAGATAAAGATGATGAACCTAGACCAGATTGCAGAAATGGTAGACAAGAACATGCGCACAAGGATGGGCGTGGTCTCGGCAGCGGAGAAGATAATTAACGAGGAGATCCCAGTAATGGAGGCTGCAATGAAAAGACTCGAAGTAGAACCAATAGTAAAAGGTGTCTTCAAAGAAATTGATCAGGCTAGAATCAAGGAACTAAAAAAAGCATTGCAGATGCTAGGCGAAAAAGACGAGCAAAAAATTCGTATCATTGATCAGCTAACGCAAGCCATAGTGGAAGACATCATATCTGTCCCGATGAACAACCTGCGCAAGGCATCAGAGCAGGGAGACTCGGAGATTCTCAAGACTGTCACAAAGCTCTTTGACTATAAGACAAAAGAGTAACAAATTATATTGCTAGAAAATCGTATTTTTTGTAATGTCTTACCCTAACGTACGTCTCAGAAGGCTGCGAAAGAGCGGAAAGATTCGAGAACTGTTAGAAGAGGTCAGACTTTCACCAAAGGATCTTATCTGTCCAATATTTGTGCAAGAGGATCTCAAATCAAAACTTCAGGGCGAGTCCATGCCAGGGTTTGAGAGACTGCCGCTAAAAGATGTTGTAGATGAAGTACACTCTATTGCAAATCTCAAAATTCCTGCAATCATGGTATTTGGAATTCCGTCACACAAGGATGACGGCGGAACATCGGCGTTTGCGCAAGACGGCGTCGTACAAAAAGCAATATCTGAAATAAGAAAAAATCTCGGAAACGAGATTGCAATCATGTCTGATGTCTGCCTTTGCCAGTACACAAGCTCAGGGCACTGTGGACTTGTAAAGGGAGATAAAATTGACAACGACTCTAGCCTTGACGTATTGGCAAAGACTGCAGTAAGCCAGGCCAGGGCAGGAGCTGATGTGGTATCGCCATCTGCTATGATGGACGGGCAGGTAAAGGCAATAAGGACTGCACTTGACGACGCAGGATTCACAGACGTGGCAATAATGTCACACTCTGCAAAACACAGGTCATCTCTTTACTCGCCTTTCAAGGACATGGCGCACTCGGCTCCCAAGTTTGGAGACCGCAAGACCTACCAACTTCCATACACAAACCCAAAAGAGGCCATGCGCGAAGTTGAGACCGACATTGCAGAAGGCGTCGATGTCGTAATGATAAAGCCTGCACTTGCATACCTTGACTTGATTGCAATGACAAGGAGCAGGTTCAACATACCAATAGCTGCATACAGCGTATCAGGAGAATACGCACTGGTCAAGGCAGCTGCGATGCAGGGGTGGATAGACGAAAAAGAAGTAACACTTGAGCTCTTGACTGCAATAAAGAGGGCAGGGGCTGACATGATAGTAACATATTTCTCAAAGATTGCCGCCAATGCTCTTGCCGAGAAATGAGAGATTATGACGGCTTTGAGATAGATCGAGCATTTGACCTATTACCGCATGTTGTGGGCGCAAGCTGGGCAACAATCTGGTTTCGTATGAATAGAATCAGAAAGCCAACCGTTACTGAATTTCGAAACAAGGTGGTAGAATATTACAAGATGCTCGGGCCGCTTGCAGACTCGTATCCGCAAGATGAAAAGTTTGCAGATATGGCGCGACACGTAAAAACGCTATACCAAAAAGAGATGGAGCGAATTCTTGCAGGAAAAAACGAAGAGATCGAAAAAAGATTCAAGAGATACGTGGATTACGGCTAGATCTCAGTCTTAAGCTCGTCTAGAAACTGCTTCATTATCTTCATCCTTCTTCTTGCTTCAACCTTTGCACTCTTTGTGTTCATCTTTTTTTCAAGCAAGAGCAACTTTCTGTAAAAATGATCAAGCGTCCAAACAGTATCGTCTGGCTTGCGATTTTTGCAAAAAGGATCTTTACTGTTGTAAAAATGCCTGCCCTCTGAGCCTCCGACAGAAAATGCCCTTGCAATACCAATGGAGCCTATCGCATCAAGCCTATCTGCATCCTGAAGTATCTTTCCTGTGATTGTCTTTGGTACCTTGCCCCTTGAGAAGCTGTGGTCTAAAATTGCATCTGAAATTATCTCTATCTCGTTTTTTGTATATCTGTATCTTGTCAAAATTTTTGCCGCCTTGGCGGAGCTTGCAACCGAAGCGTTTTTTGATCTTGGGTCAGACTTGGGATATGAAACAATGTCATGCAACAAGGCTGCTGCAAGAACAAGTCTTGGGTTTGCATGCTCTTTTCTTGCAAGTTTTTTGGAATTGTTGTAGACTCGCATGATGTGCTCAAAATCATGGGCAGGGTCGTTTCTTCCAACCTGGTCTTTTACAATTTTTTTCAATCTTTCAATCGAATCCAAACCCGAGTTTTCGTATGGAAACACATGGACATAAACTGGTTGCAGGCATGGATGTAAACCAACAAGACATGGAAATTTCAGAATTTATCCGTGATCTTTGAATTTCATGGAACAATATTACAAAAGATTCCCCTTTTTCCAAGAAATAGATGAATCGTTCAATATCCTTATAAATAAAAATTGTATAATGATACCATGAGCTCAAAGGCGTGGAAATGTTATCGCTGCAACCTTGTTTTCACTGATGAAACCCACGCCAACTTGCATGTAGATCTCTCAAAACATACCGTAAGAGAGATCGATATGATACGGGCCTGAACACGATAATCTTATTGCTAAAGGCAATCAAGTACACTTGATGTCATACACAAATCTTTCCAAGATGAACTTTGATGTCACAGACGAGCAAAAAAATTTTCTAGACAATGTAGACAAGGCATGCAAGTCAATTAGGGCGCATGAAACTCAGTGCTATCTTGAAGAAAAATCAAACGACATGCTAGTTCCGGAATTTGGAAAGATTGGAATGCTTGGGTGCCCTATCTCAAAAAAATATGGCGGTCTGGGCTATGACATCTTGACTTATGCTTTTGCACTTGAAAGAATAGGGAGAGAGGGAAATGCAATTCGTACGTTTTTTTCAGTTCATGTATCTATAGGCCAGATGGTCTTGCAAAACTGGGCAGACGAAGAGCAAAAAAAGAGATACCTACCACAGACTACCTCTGGCAAAAGCATCATGGCGTTTGCACTGACAGAGCCTGATGCGGGAAGCGACCCAGGTTCCATGACTACAAAGTTTGAGGAGCAGGGAGACAACTTCATCCTAAACGGAAAAAAGCACTGGGTGGGAAACGGCACATTTGCCAAAGTGATGACGACATATGCACGCGGGCCTGATGGAAGAATTTCTGCATTTATTGTGGACACTGACTCTAAAGGGTTTCATGCAGAAGAGATGAAAAACAAGATGGGGCTTCTTAGCATAAAAAATGCTGAGATAACGTTTCAGAATTGTGTTGTACCAAAGAAGAACCTTCTTGGAACAAAGGGAAAGGGGCTGAGCATTGCGTATAGTGCATTAATCGATGGAAGGCTCAGTGTTGCAGCCGGAGCAATTGGAGTAATGAAGGACTGTCTGGATGAATCAATCACGCACTCGCAAAAAAGGCAGCAGCATGGCTCTGCCCTTGCCAAAAAACAATTGATCCAAGAACACTTGTCATCAATGATTCTAAACATCGAGAGCTCTCGATGGCTTGTCTACAGGACTGCGGTCGCAAGGCAAAAACTGCACGATTACGTGGAAACTCTAAAAGAAAAGGACACAAACTGGCAGGAAAAGCTAAACCGAGAAGACAAGGAATATTCCATGTTGCGGGGAAAGGCAGACAGGCTTGCTGCAATAGCCAAGCTGCATTCTACAAATGCTGCATTTGACTGTGCAAATAGAGCTGTCCAGATATTTGGCTCGTTTGGGTATCAGAAGACAAGCCGAGTGGCAAGGCACTTTTTGGATTCGAGGGCAATAATGATATACGAAGGGGCAAACGAGGTTCTAAAACTAAAACTGGCCTCGCTTGAGCTTGGCGACAAGTACCAAGCCTACTAGATGATGCCAAACACTTCAAAAGTGCTTCGCTCTTCGGATCTAAATTATAAAAATTGTGGCACCTTATTCACTCACATTGTTAGATAATAGATTATAATATCAAGTTCCAAACTTGAAACAAATTGAGTCAGACCATATTGAAAGACAGGCAGGTCCTTGCCATCTCTTTTGTGGCAGCTGCCACTACAGTAATTGCAGGAATACTGCACTTGATGATGGCTCCAATGTCGTTATCTCACGAGTTTGAGGAAGGAATACTCTTTCTAGTTGGCGGTGCACTGCAGGTCTTTTGGGCAGTCCCAGTCATAAAGCAATGGGGTAGAATATGGCAGATAATAGGAATAGTTGGAACACTAGTCTTTACGATACTGTGGTTTGCTACCCATACGCATTCTCTATTTGGTGGTACTACTGGACATGTGCCAGAAGGTGCGCTACCCGTAAATGTGCCGCATGGTGAATTTGCAGAAGGCAATGCAACTGGAGGACACTTTCCAAGAGGACCTCCTCCACGCGGAATTGCAAGCATGCCGCAAATTGAATTCTTTCAGATTGCATTTATTGGTCTCTACATAACGTTGAGCATAATGTTATCCAAGAAGAAAAAAATGGCAGACAAGGCACAGATTGGAAATAAAAAATAAAGTAAGAAATTTTGGGGAATTATCTCTTACTTGATTCGGAAAATATTTTTTGCAACTTTGATTCAAGCTCTTTTTTGCCCTCTGCCTGTACCAGCATTGATTGCCAGACCTTGCCTGCAGTTTCAATCATTGCATCTGCAGCCTTGTCAAGGCCAGGACCAAAGTTGGCGTCGATTCTCTTTTTGAGTCGCTCTACATGTACCTGGTACATTGCATCATGAAATGCCTTGTGTAGCATTGCCATTGACATCTTTACCGGATCTGAAGATCCGCAGCCACAGTCATTGCATTCCATTTCAGAGCAGTCGCACGAGCACGTTGCATGTTCTTCTACGTCGCATGTTCCTGATTTGCATTCCATATTACTTTCTTATACTCACTATAGAAAGGTAAGTATTTAAATCGGAAAGTAACTAAGTAGATATTAGATGAGGAGATGGTAAGTTGAAAGACGAAGAATGCAAAATTGTACTTGACTCGCTAAAGACATGCCCGATTGATAATACCTTTAAAATAATCGGGAAAAAATTTACCGTCCACATTATACGCAACATGACACAGCTTGGTCAGACTAGATTCAACGAATTCCTCGAATCAGTTGAGGGAATAAATCCGAAGACACTTTCTGCACGGCTGCGAGAAATGGAAAAAAATGGCATAATAGAGAAGCGAATCTATCCTGGAACACCTGTCCGCATAGAATATTCCATGACGAAAAAAGGGCTTGCGCTCAAGCCAATACTGCAGGCAATGGCTGCCTATTCGATGCAGTATTGCGCAAAAGACGTCTTCAAGGATGGCAAGCCAAAAATTTTAAAAGAAATTTATTCAAAGCCTCAAGAAGCTGCCTAACTTTGTTATCTACGATGAATTCAGTTTTAAGATACAACTTACCTAAAGTTAACTTGATATCATGATCTTCACTGAACATTTTAAATACTTTCAAGTATATAGTAACTATACAAATGATAGTTAAGAACAAGGCTGCCAAACAAGAGTATGCTTTTCAAAAGAAAGCAGACGACATATGCCCGCATAGTGGAAGCTCGCACGGGCCTCTGATAACTGATAGCATCAGAGGGGAGATCCTGTGTGCAAGCTGTGGCTCAGTCCTCGCCGACAAGGTAGAAGACTTGGGCCCTGAGCAGAGATCATTTACAATGGATGACTATACTCAGAACTCAAGAACGGGACTTGCATCAACGCTATCGATTCATGACAAGGGATTGTCAACGGTTATTGGAAATGCAGACAAGGATGCATCTGGAAACTCGATATCGTCATACATGAAGTATGCATTCAACAGGCTGCGAACGTGGGATAGCAGAAGCAAATCAAACTCGTCAGACCGAAACCTCAGGTCGGCATTTGTCATCTTGTCAAGTGTACAATCAAAATTAGAGATATCTGACACTGTAATAGAAAGGGCTGCCTACTTGTACAGAAAAGCTTTGACAAAAAACATCATCCGGGGACGAACCATATCAGGAATGATTCTTTCTGCGCTGTATGCTGCATGCAGGGAATCAAATGTGCCAAGAACACTACAAGACGTCGCAAGTGCAGGAAATATCTCGTTTAAGGATCTTTCAAGACACTATAGGATACTTGTCAAGTCTTTGGACTTGCGCGTAGAGTCGTTCAATCCATTAGAGTTTGTATCAAAGATAGGTACAGCAGTGGGCCTAAGTGAGAAGGCAAAAAGAGACGCACTTGACATACTGCACAAGGCACATGAGAAGGGGATAACAGACGGAAAAAACCCTGTCTCTCTTGCGGCAACTGCAGTCTTCTTGTCTGGTGTGATAAACGAGGAAAAAATAACGCAGAACAGCATAGCCAAGGCATCTGGAGTCAGCAGCGTAACAATTAGAAATGTGGCAAGGACACTGCGAAAGCAGTTGGGAATGGACGCATGAAGACACTGCTAGTTCACTATACGCCAAGAAACGAGATGTCAAACACAAAAAGAATGGTTGATGCATTTCGATCACAAATAAAAAACTCTGAGGTCGAGGAGCTGAACCTGTCAAGGGACAACCCAGACTTTTTCCTTGAAGACAACCTGGCTGCATACATACAACGAAACTATCTTGGGAAAGACTTGACGCAAGACCAGAAAAAATCAATTGCCAAGATGGACCGCATGACTGAACAGATCCGGTCAGCAGATGTTGTAGTTGTAGCATATCCGATGTACAACTTTTCAATGCCTGCATTAGTCAAGGCGTGGTTTGATTCTGTAATGCTAAAGGGGAAGACATGGGATACAAAAGATGGAACCTATGTTGGCCTGATGCAAGGAAAAAAGGCGCTTGTGCTTGTAGCAAGCGGCGGGTTTTATGGAAAAGAGCCCATGACATCTCGGGAGCATGCACTCTCGCTTGGAAAGATAGAATTTCAATTCATGGGCTATTCAGATGTGCGAGGAATTCTTGCTGAAGGAATGGGTGCAGGAGAGGAGCACAAGATGTCATCTCTTGAAAAATCAATCAACCAAGTGCAAAAAATAGCCCAAGAGTGGTATGCAAACACAAAACCTGCATGATGCTTTTTGTTCTAGCCAAGTTCTCAATAAAAAATTAAAAATGAGGGAAAAATCTTCTCCTTTTCAAATTGTCTAATTCAATTTTTATGGATTAGCCAAGTTTGGAGATGATTTTGGTATGGGTATCCCGTCAATTCCTTCGATCGGTTTTGGTACCATTGAGTAAGTGACGTGACCCTCGTTTGATGTTGCAACCAAGATCATGTTTTGTGGAGCTTGTTTTGTGGGTGGCAATCCATCTGCGTTCTCAACTGGTCTTGGTACCCACATCAGAGTAGCTGTTCCACCCTTGTGAGTAGGTGAGACGGCTACTAGCATGAGAGGGTTTGGATCTGCTATCTTTGTAACGGCTGGCAAAGTCGAGACTTGGATAGGCTTTGGTATTGGTATGCCATCAATTCCTTCTATTGGCTTTGGTACCATTGAGTAAGTGACATGACCTCCATTTGATGTTGCAACCAAGATCATGTCTGGTGCGGCTGGCTTTGGTATTGGTATACCATCTGCATTCTCAACTGGTCTTGGTACCAACATGAATGTAGTTTCCCCACCCTTGTGAGTTGGCGGTGTTGCAACCAACATCATAGAATCACTTGATCCAAATGATTGCAATGAAGTTTGCTTGATTGCATCACTTAGTCCATCTTCAGTCATTGCCATGGCGTGGCTCTGTGTAGTCATTCCTACATACAACACAAACGCTGTCATGACAAATCCTAGTAGAATTTTAGTCATTGATGAAAAATCAGAAATTTATTATTTAGTGATATTTCAAATTCATACACAATTTTCATACAAATTATAATGTTATACAACAATCCATATTTCAAAAATGACTAAAATTTTTCAAAATTGAGTTGGTTCGATTCAACAGAAAAGAAAAGGGAAAAGGGGTTGTTGTTAAAAATTGAATCGAACCGTGACTATGTCATTATGGTAACATAAAGAGATTTTTCAAAATTGTATGCAAATCATTCTGCAAATGTACAGTTTTCTTATGTCTGTAAAAATAAAAGATTTGCATATAATTTGCATCTCATTTTGAAATATTACTAAATAGTTTCCCAACACCCACATTTTAGATCATATGAAAAATCTAAACAAGAGCATAATTCTTGTCCTAGCAATATCTGCAGTGGCCGGAGTTATTGCCATGTTTTCTCTTGAAGGGCAAATGTTTGGGCAAACTAGTGTTGCTTCTGCAGCGTCACAAAAGACGTTCTATATAGCCACAGTACATCTAGACGGCATAACCAGCATTTATCCAGCTTCTGACCATCCATCAGAACCGTATCCAAACTCAACTCTTCCCTCTGGAGGCGGCTTGGTCATAAAGAAGATAGACAATATGGGAGGATGGAAGATAAGGCAGTACATGTTTGCCCCTTCAGTAATTGTTGTAAACCAAGGCGATCAGGTTACTCTCAACTTTGTAGATGTTCAGGGGCCGGAACACATGATAACGGTAGACGGAATTGCACCAGAGTTTGACATTCACAGGGGAGAAATGAAGACAGTCACCTTTACAGCAGACACTGTTGGAACAATCAACTTTTGGTGTTCAATGCACGAGCCAAACATGCGTGGCGAGATAGTTGTCCTTCCAAGAACCAACTAGAGCATAATGCAGCAATATGGTATGCATGTTGTACTAGTGATAAGACTGGAATATTTTTTTTAATTTTTTTTATGCCAAACTATATCGATAATCCGAAGAGCTTTGTTCACACCTAGTACCACATAACTGCTAATCTTTTCTAATCCAAAAAACAATTTGAGATTTGCACGTAATTTACACGTAATTTCGAAATATGTCTAAATAATTTTTTTCATACAAAACAGCTATGCGAACTAGATCAGTTTTCATAATGTCATTGGTCGCATCCATAGCTGTACTTGCAATGATTGTACCGCTTGCACTTGTATCGCAGGATAACAAGGCGCAGGCTCAATCTTCTGGTATAGTGATGGCAGACAGCAACTCGATGATATCCCCCCATCATGACATGGTAGCAATGATGATGGGACAGGACAGCTCGATGAGCTCTGGCCAGCAAGATGGAATGCAAGACAATGATACGCAAAATGCACCACTATCAAAAACATCAGACAATGTCACAGTTGACTTTGCTGCAACTCCAATGATTCAAACAAATCAACTGGCGTCAATCCAGATGCATGTAAAAGACTCAAAATCTGGAGCAAAGCTCAGCCACGTCGACTGGGCAATCACAGTCAAAGATCCAGATGGAAACACAATCTACAAGACAACAACAGGGCATTCTCATGTTGGAAACATGGGCTTTAGTGTAGCTTTTCCAACAGCAGGTGAAAGCAATGTATACCTGACTGTATCATCAATTGGAACTACAATGGGTGGATTGGAACCAACTCCTAAAGGATGGACCCACACAATGCTATCTGGAAGTCCAAAAGACTTTGCCAAGGATCCACAAAATAATTTTGGAGCAAGAGAGTTTGAGTTTCCAGTTTATGTGCAAAACATAGACCAGACACATACACTCAATGGAACAGTACCTGGAACTGCGGTCAATCTAGAATTTAGCACAACCTCGAATAAAATTGTCGCAGGACAACCCGTAACTTTTGTCTTTACCGTGACAAAAGCCAGTGATAATTCCATGGTTATACATCCAGACCTGCAAGTTACTGCATCAACTGAAGGTTACGTTGTAGCCCAATCTGCACCAGTTGAAGGAGCTCTTGCTATGAATGGAGCAGTCCATGGTCACACGGGTGTGGAATCAGTGACTGAGATATTTCCAAGTTCAGGGCCATATGTTCTGGATGTTAAACTCCAACCAAGCACACTTTCAAACTACGTGTGGGGACAGGCATACACTGATTTTAGCGTGTTTGTCTCAGAACCAACTGGAAGTGCGTCATCATCTGCAACTGGCACAAATGTCAACCCGCCGCCAAACACAGTATACATCAACGGCTTGGAATCACCATTCTTCACGCCAGATGTATTAAACATCAAGGCAGGAACAACTGTGACCTTTGTGAACACTGACGGCAACACACACACTGTCACATCAGTCAAGCCAGGAACTACTACGGCAGATGGAACCTTTGATAGCGGATTTATCAAGTCAGGAAAAGCGTTCTCGTTTACCTTCAACAAACCTGGAACATACCAATACATCTGTATGATCCATTCACAGATGCGCGGAACGATAAACGTCTCCTAAACTTTTTTTATTTTTTGCAAAATGCATTCATTTGTTTTGATACAACAGATTTTAATCAAGTAAACTTGGACAATCCTTTGTGCTAGACAATGCCTAGTTTGCCATATGCAAAAAATCTTCTCTTTTTTGTCTTTGCAAGCTCACGGGGAGGAGAAAACAGAGCAAGAATAATGAATACATTACAGAACTCTCCTCGCAACGCAAACCAATTGGCAAACGAATTGGGATTAAACTATAGAGCAATACAGCACCACCTGGAGGTGCTTGAGAAAAATAACTTGATTACAAAGGTTGGCGAAAAATATGGTGCAACTTGGTTTGTCTCACCCTTTTTTGAAGCCAATAAGGAAGCATATGACGAACTCATATCAAAAACATATGGAGGTGTCAAGTAGGATTTGTATCCAATCTTGAAAAATGTATTTATGTTATCACGGAAGGATTTTCCTATGCGGACGCAGTCTAATACGCCTCCATACTATGCCGCAAAGGATGCGGTTCAAAAGGGAGATGAGTTGCCATATGCAAAAAATCTCTTATGGATGGTATTTGCAGGCTCTAGAGGCGGACAGAACCGAGTCAAAATGGCTCTTACTTTGAAAAAGTCTCCACTCAATGCGCACCAGCTATCAAAAGAGCTTGGGTTGAACTATCGTGCAATACAGCATCACATAAGTGTCCTTGAAAAAAATAATCTTGTGTCGCATGTAGGTCAAAAATACGGCACTACGTACTTTCTTTCCACTTTTCTTGAAGTAAACATGGAAGTCTTCGACGAGATTGTAGCAGGCCTGTATCGAGGTAAATGACGGGGAGACCATGAATTGATGACCATAATTCCATACTGTGCAATTGTTGCAATGGCAAACATGGCGGTCTTTAGCGTCTTGATTGCTACATTTGTAAAGATGTACTCTAAAACAAAATCACAGGTCCACCTGGGAATGATCTTCTTTGTCGGAATGCTGTTTTTAGACAATGCTGTAAACGTATACACATATTTTTTCATGTTTAATTTGTATCAGGAAGCACTGTTGCCATTTATTCTGGCAGTGCGCATAATTCAACTAGTGGGCTCGCTAGTGTTTTTGAAGATAACTTGGCAGTAAGTTTCAAAAATTATGCGACAGGAAATTTCAAGTAGATTAAGATTGCTACATTTTTCTACTTAATCGCTATATTCTTGAAATTAAAAATTCTAGTAAATGAAAAACCTAGTCTTTGGCAGTTTGTTGTCTATAACATTGATTGCATTAGTTGGAATCTCAAGCGAGGGACACGCATGGGCTCTGACATCGTCAAGCTCATCTACTTCACTTGCTTCTGATGCAATAAAAAACAACCCGCTTGCAATGAAGATTCTTCAAAACATCGAGATCTCAAAGCAGAGAATAGCACAGATGCAACAAAATACGATCAATATGCAGCAAGTTGAACAAAAAAGAAGCATAGCAAAGACGCTGGAAGAGCAGGCATACCAATCACTGCAAACCAAAATGGGAGTAAACGACTCGAAAAACTCCTATGCCAGGTTTGTCTCTACAGTTCAAAACAATAATGCAAAAAAAGTATTTTCTGGGCAATTTAGTTTACTAAGCGACAGAGTTGATGCAGGTCATGCTGCAATGAAGCAAGTTCTTGATAATGGAGGAACATGGGAGGATGCAATGAATGCATTTTCGCAATATGCAGCAATAAAAAGGACAGACATGGTACAGGCAAACCAGAACTTGAACCTGCAGTATGGTTTGGCTGACGCAACAGTCCAGTCCTCCTTTGACAAGAACGGCATGTTGCCTGATGACTATATCAAGATGCCATCTGCATTTCTGTCTCGCTAGTTCTTAGAAAGAATCTGCGTCATTATCTCAAGGCCTTGCTCTATCTGTTTTTTTGTTATCACAAGCGGAGGTATTATTCTAAGAGACTTTTGGCCTGCGCCAAGTGTGAGAAGGCCGCTCTTGAACAACTCGACAATTTTTTTCTCCCTTCGCACTCTTGTATCAAACTCTAGCCCAATCATTAGTCCAAGTCCCCTGACGCCGATCACTCCTTTTTTGCCCACAAGTTCTTCGAGCCCTTTTTTTAGCATGTTTCCCATCTTGGTTGCATTTTCAAGCAGCCTGTCGCGTTTTATGACCTGGATTGTTCTCATCCCTGCTGCCATGTCTATCCTGCTTCCACCTCCCCATGTGCTTGAAAGAGCAGACCTTTCTTTTGGTTCTAATCTCTTGTTGTACATTGTAGCTCCGACCTGCAGTGCTTTTGCAGCAGTCATAATGTCGGGCTTGACATTGTAATGCTCAAAGGCCCACCACTTGCCTGTATGTCCAAGACCTGATTGCACCTCGTCTAAAATAAGAGGCACGCCGTACTCTGTTGCATATTTTCGTAAATTCTTGATGAACTTTCTGCTTGCAACGTTGTATCCTCCCTCTCCTTGCACGACTTCGGTTAGGATGAAAGCAACCTTGTTTTTCTTGAGAAGAGATTCTACTGCATCAATCTCTGGGTCATCGTCTTGCGAACAAAACTTGATCCTCTTTACTGGAAACTCTGGAAAGTTGTGCTTGTGCACTGGCTTGCTTAAAGTAAATGTGAGCGCGCCAAGAGTTCTCCCATGGAACGCACCAAGGCACGAGACTCCTGGCAGGGGTCCCATCTTTCTGTATGCAATCTTTATTGCATTCTCTACTGCCTCTGCACCACTGTTGATAAAAAATGACTTGAAGTTTGCTGGAACAATCTTTGATACCTCTTCTGCAATCTCGGCATGCTCTTTTGAGTAAAAGTCCTGGCCTGCTATCTTATGGGTTCCGTTTGTAGAATATTCTGCCAATATCTCGATTATGTCAGGATGTGAATAACCTATGGGGCATGCACCTATGTTTGATGTAAAATCAAGAAACCTGTTGCCGTCCAGGTCTTCGATGATGCAGTCGTGGCCGTTTGCAATGACAAGAGGATACATGAATGTGGAATCATAGGCATACCTTTTCATCTTGTCAATTACTCGCCTTGAGTTTGGGCCTGGCAAATCTATCTTCATGATTTTGTCATCCTTGATGATATCTAATGGAAAATTTTTCTAATAAAGGCTGTCATGATATCCATGGGAGAAAACCATAGGGGATTTGACGAGCCTACACGAAAACAGAGACAACGAAGGGCAAGGAAAGCAAGAAGACTGCAAAAACCAGCTTAATGCATTTACCCACATAAACACACGGACAGGAAGAGAGTTCTTATTGCTCATATGTATATTATATCCGTGCAAGCATGTCGCAAGGTCAGATTCAATTTCACCACAATTGATTCACGTTATTATGCAGGTGGAAAAACTGATTTCTCTATTGTTCTGGCAGATATTGAAAAAAAACTGCCCCCACACATAAAAAAATTACAATATGGAAAAGAGGACAAAAGCTCGCCAAAAGTATACGTAGAATATTCAATTGGTTATGATGACGCTGATCTTCCCAAGCAGGAAAAAGAGGGCTCTTTTGCAAGATTCCTTGCCAAAGACCCTTACGAAGAGCTTCTTGAAGACGATATTGAACTGGTAAAAAACATCATAAAAAAGACATACGGCGTATCAAAGGACGAAAGCAATAAGATCGAGTACAAGATAATTTCCGAAGGTGTAATGCACGGAGATAATGGGTAGGGGTTTCTCCCAGATAATTCGGGAATCTCCGGCATATTTCCATGTAGGCCTCAAGGTTGCAGGCTATAAAATTTTCAACAAACGCAGCCCAATCTACGGCTCTGCTGACATCATCAACGTCTGCAACCTGCACTGTACTCACTGCTACTGGTGGCTTAACAGGAAAGAAAACGAGGAGCTTACAGTAGAGCAGTGGAAGAAAGTAATTGATGAAAAGTTCAAAAAGAAACATGTATTTCTAATTACACTTGTTGGGGGGGAACCAACTCTAAGACCGGATGTCATACAGTTGTTTGCAAAAGAATATCCAAAGAGGATCTGCGTGGTCTCAAATGGAACCTTGCCGTTAGTCAAAGTTCCCGGAGTGTACTTTTATTGGATCTCAATTGATGGCACAGAACAGGTCCATGACAGCATACGTGGCAAGGGCTCTTATGAAAAGACTCGAAAAAATATCTTGGATTACATCGGACAAAACGGGGAAAAGGGATGGAAAGACATCTGGATATCTATGACAATCAACTCGCTAAACTACAAAACTGTCAAGGATGTAATAGATGAATGGTATCCCTATGTAAACAAGATAGGGTTTCAGTTCCACACGCCGTTTATGAAAGGCGATCCTCTCTGGCTGCCATATGGACCTGAAAGGACAAGACTTGTAGACGACATAATATGGCTCAAGTCAAAATACGAGGATGATTATATCATAAACCCGAAAAAACAACTTGAACTTATGAAGCAAAGCTGGGGTGGCAAAGGAACGACACCAATTGATTGCCCCACATGGTCAATCATATCAGTTGATCACATGGGACGAGAAAAAAGACCATGCTGCATTGGAAGTGCTGAAAATGATTCTCTCAAGCCAATATGCGAGGATTGCGGGCTGGGATGTTATTCCGTGTTTGTGGCAAACGGAATGAAAGGGTAAAAAATTCCAAGATGAAATCAATTGTGTTATCTTGTCTTGTTGGTTTTGCGTTACCATGATCTTTTTGCATGCAAGAATAATCAATTTGCCAAGTGAAATGGATCTGCATCTGATATTTTATTGAAAAATTCTAAATTCAACATGCTTAATAGCAATGCAAAATGTTGTTAATAATGGCAAAAGCCAAAACAAAATCGAAATCAAAAGCAAAAAAATCCAAGAAATAAGAACAGTGACCTGTAAAAGGTCTCTTCCTTTTCTTCCAATTTTCCATAAATGCGACTGAATCCAAGTCTCACAGTCTTTGAATTTTTTAAATTGATTGAAAAATCGAATCCTTAGAGATTTGAGCCTTGATAATGCAGTCAAGAAGTTTATCTAGAGTTTCAGGGTGTCTTTCAAAGCAAGTTCGTCTGTTTCAATCATACAATTAGATGTTAATTTGTCATCCATAAAGAAAAAACATTGAGTCAGCAGACAAATGAAAAATCACAAAAAATGATGGCAGGAGAGAATCTAGTAGAAAAAGAACTTAACGAACTAAGTATAACAGAGCGTGAACTTCAAGAGAAAGAGAAACACCTCAACCATCTTACCACAGAGTCTATAGAAAAACTGAGAGAAGTATCCAAAATTAACCAAGATCTACAGAACAGGGTGAGATCATTACAGGATCTAAGCATGTCAGTAAATGCTAAAAATGATGAGCTAAAAAGAGCCAACCATGAACTTGAAAAACAGAAAAATTACAACCACCAAATAAGTCTAGAACTCAAGGTTAAGCTGGAAAAAGTTCTTGAAGAAGAAAAAGAACTGGCATCGCAACGTGATTCTTTGGCACGTCAATTGGAAGCAGCAACAAAGGATCTAGTTAAAGCAGAAAAGTTTGCCGTGGTGGGTGAGCTTGCGGCAAGATTGGCTCATGATTTGAGAAACCCTCTCTCAGTTATCAAAAATACCATGGATATAATGTCTGCCAAACCTACTATGAGAATTGAAGAACGACTCCAGTATGCTGCAAGATTTCAGAGAGCAGTTCAACGTATGTCACACCAGATCGACGATGTTTTAGACTTTGTGAAAAAAACTGACTTGGTGTTACAGCCAACTACGCTATTTTCAATTATGGAAAGTGCGATTAGCGGGCTAGTCGTTCCGTCAAATGTGAGAATAAGTAAACCACCGCAAGACATACAGATCAATTGCGAGTCAAGAAAACTAGAAGCCGTATTTTCCAATCTTATAATGAATTCAATACAAGCTATGGATGAGAAAGGTGAGATAAGGATACGAGTAAGTGACCTCGGTTCAAGTATCAAAATCGAATTTGAAGATACTGGTCCCGGAATCCCGCCAAATATTATCTCAAAACTGTTTGAACCATTATTTACAACAAAACTTACGGGAACAGGACTAGGACTTTCAATATGTAAAAACATCATAGAACAGCACGGTGGCGCTATCACAGTAAAATCACCACCTACCGTTTTCACAATAAATCTTCCAAAAAACATAGCACAGAGCAAACAAATTCGTTAGTGCATGGTTATAGGCCAGCTTGTCAGTCCCGTACAAGCTACGTTATTTTATAAATCCGAACTTTACACAATCATGGAAGTAGGAAGTCAATTACAAACAAACAGGGTTCATTCAAACATGAATGTCATCGTAATAGATGATGATGTAGATGTACGAGACCTCTTTGTGGAATTACTCCAAATGAGTAAGATTAACATTTTAGGAATTGGCTCTAACGGCAAAGATGCGCTGGAGTTGTACAAACTTCATAATCCGGATATTGTATTTATTGATTATATCATGCCACAATACGATGGACTCTATGGTGCAGAGAAGATTAAAGAGTTTGATCCTCATGCAAAAATAGTCTTGGTATCTGGGTCGTATATTGAGAAAGGAAGATTGGATACTCTGGTCAGCGCCATTCTCAAGAAACCAATCGAGATTAACGATGTGATCAGCACAATTAACAATGTGGCCTGCGCAATGAATATCAAATGAGAGTATGTCTCTTGCCCAACTCAATTCTGCCTTTGATAATGCAATAGAGAATCTCATCTAACTTGTTTGCAGAGATATTTAATACAAAAAGATGATTTTCAAGATTGATTTTACATGTGAAGAAATCCTCATTCTCCTAAATTTCAGTAGGAACAAACCTGATAATCAAAGATGATAAACTTACTCCCGTCTTATCTACTTCAAATCGAATGATCATGTATAATGAACAAGACTATAACATCACTTACAATTGCCCTTCTACTTGTACCTGTTTTAGCTGTAGGTGGTTTTGTAGAGTACAACGCACATAGTTCATCTTATAATCCATCAACTGGAGGTACTTCCAATGTTGATTACCAACACCATCACTGTACAATTGGCCTTCCATGCTACACTGTATGTGGAGATCATATTTGCAAACCCGGAGAGAAACCTCCGTCTGCGCATTAATTCAATCGAATCAAGTCTGTCAAAGATTTAGAACATGTTGATACAATAAGAATATTCTAAAAGATCAATCCAGTTTAAGGATACAAATTACAAAAAAATGTTCTATACGTAATAATTCATAACATGCAGAGAGTTAACATAACCCAGATCATTTTGGATATTGTGTTACCACCTCATGTTTAATCATGGCACAAACCAAGAAATATGCTGATATCTGCAAATAGGAAATAGCTAAAATGTCTGACAAAGAAAATCAAGAACCGGCCCCGAATACCACCCCTCCATTGGTAGTCTCTTCTTCTGCCTGGATTACGCTTGCTATCATGAGCGGGCTTGCCCTTACCACCATGTACGGGGAAACAATGGTCCTGCCAGCAATTCCTGACTTCATAAAAGATTTCGGTATATCATACAACACCTCTTCTTGGATCCTTTCTTCGTATTTGATTGCAGGAGCAGTCATGACACCAATAGCCGGCAAGTTGTCCGATATCTATGGCAAAAAGAAGGTACTTTTGATTGTGATGGCAATCTATTCATCAGGCATACTGGCTGGCGGTTTTGCAAACACGTTCTGGTTTATGATATCTGCAAGGATTGCGCAGGGTATAGGAATGTCAATGTTTCCAATCGGGTTTGGCGTTGTACAGGAAATATTTCCAATACGAAAAATTGCAATGGCTCAGGGAATATTTACTTCAACATTTTTTGGAGGGGCTGTAGTGGGATTGATGGCTGGAGCAAAAATAATCCTAGATTATGGATGGCACGCTACATTTTTTTCTGTGTTTCCAATTGCGGTTGGATTGGCTTTGATAATGACAAGATTGATACAAATCAAAAAACCAGAGCAAGAAAATAACGCCTTGAAAACAAAAATAGATCTAAATGGCGCCATCATGTTATCTGTCACAGTAATTTTGTTTCTGATGGGGTTGTCTTATCTGCAGGAGATAGGCTCTGGAAATCTAATCGCGATAGCATTTTTTGCAGGAGCATTAGTATCTATGATATCTTTTGTGGTAATTGAGAAGAAGGTGTCGCATCCTCTAATGGACCTCAAACTTCTTGCCAACAAGGTGCTTTTGCCGTCAAACATCATCATAATGACAGTTGGAATGTCAACATTCATGGTATACCAGACGATTCCTATACTGATACGCAGCCCGCAGCCGCTTGGCTTTGGAGGAGACCCTGTAACCATAGCAAACGTTCAGCTGCCCTTTATGATAGTCTCACTTGTGGTATCTATAGCATCGGGATTCTTTCTGGCAAGAGTAGGTAACCTCAGACTCACTATTCTTGGAACAATAATTTGCACAATAGGATTCTTTAGCATCTTGGCATTTCACTCGACTGAACCTATGATATCTCTCACGCTTACGATAATCTCAGTGGGGTTGTCATTTTCAATCGTGGGCGCATTCAACATTGTCTTGATGCTGTCGCCACGAAAGGTAGTAGGAGTCTCACTTGGGATGACCGTGCTTTTGGCCTTGGTTGGAAACTCGATTGGACCTTCACTTGCAGGCATGTATCAGCAAATGAATCAAGGCACAGTATCGAACATTTCTGGCAGCTTTCCAACTGCACAGGCCTATAATGAAATATTTGCCACTGCTGCGCTGATCTCAGTGCTTTCAGTTATACTTGCAACAGTTCTGCGAAAATCGATAAAACATCAAGTCACAACAGATCAAGATGCAACATAACTTGGCCTTTACCTGCTAGCCGTTTCCTCTGGAAACATCACGGATATCTCCCAACCTGAATTTTGAAATGTGGAATTTCTTTAATCTATGAACGCTTGATGGCCCGTTTTACCGATTCCCTGTTCTTAAGAAGGTAATTTGTGGAATTGCTGGACTTGAAGTTCACCTTGACAATGCTACTTGTGATGAGTTTCATGAGTTTTGCCGGATGAGTCTCCACATCAAACCACTGCCATCCCAGATATTGCTTGTTTGATAGGTTCTCTTCTTCTTTTTGTACTGCCAGCTGGAGCGTCTTGAGGTATTCGGGCTTTTGGGCAAGCAATTGCACTGTGTTATTGTAATCCTGCATGATGATATACATACATATACATACACATATACCTTTTTCTCGTAAACAATTAAATGCCTAAAACTGAAATTCAGCCTCAAAGACCCAATCTATGAAAAACTGTTTCAATATTGTCAAGGGCTTGACCAGCTGACAAAAAATGGTTAGCAATCTTATCTTATTCCAGATCTCAGTTCTGCTATTCCTAGGTGGGGCGCTGCTTGGTTTATTGTCGCGCAACAGTAGATTTTCCCGACACGCAATTTTTGTCCCCTCGATGATTGGTTCGATTTTTACTATCATGTTTTCCATCGGAGTCATTACAGGAAAGCCCATAACGTGGATGATTCCAAACGCAGTTCCTTTCTTTGACCTTGAAATATTTGTTGATGGAATATCTGCATTTTTTCTTTTGATTATAGGGATAGTTTCTTTTGCAGTCTCGCTATACTCAATTGGATATTCAAAGGAATATCAAATAGAAAAAAGAACTGCAGCCTTGGGATTTCTTTTCAACATATTCGTACTCTCAATGATTCTTGTGGTATCATCAAACAATGCCTTTTTCTTTCTAGTATTTTGGGAGTCAATGTCGCTGACATCTTTCTTCTTGGTTATTTATGATCATGACAAGGAAGAAAATCTCAAGTCTGGAATGACCTATCTTGTAATGACACATCTTGGAACTGCATTCATCTTTGCGTCATTTTTGTTAGGTTACATACAGACTGGAAGTTTCAGTTTTGATTCATTTCGTCATGGCTCTGCAGGATTTCCGTTATTTGTGAAAAACCTTGTATTTATTTTTGCATTCATTGGATTTGGGACAAAGGCAGGAATGGTTCCTCTACATGGCTGGCTGCCAAAAGCCCACCCATCTGCCCCAAGCAACATCTCTGCTCTCATGTCTGCAGTTATGATAAAAATTGGCATATATGGAATAATAAGAACAATTTTTGATTTTAGCGGCTTTGGGGTCTCGCCTGATTTTGTATGGTGGGGAATGCTCCTGATTGTTTTTGGCTCGGCGTCGGCCATAGTAGGAGTTCTTTATGCTGTAGTAGAGCGAGACATCAAGCGTGCCCTTGCCTTCTCTAGCATAGAAAACATTGGGATAATACTAGTCGGCCTTGGGCTCTCTGTAGTTTTTGCATCATTTCAGCTTACGGCATTTGCTGTACTTGCATTGGTGGCAAGCATGTATCACACAATCAACCATGCAGTCTTCAAAGGCTTGCTCTTCATGGGAGCAGGCTCTGTAGTATCTGCAACCCATACAAAAAACATCGAGCACCTGGGAGGTCTTGTAAAACAGATGCCATGGACTGCCTTGTTGTTTTTGATTGGGGCAATCTCAATTTCGGGTCTTCCTCCGTTTAATGGATTTGTCAGCGAGTGGTTTACAATGCAGTCTCTGCTGTCAAGCCACCACATACCGTCAACAATACTTCAAATCTCTATTGCCTTTGCAAGCTTGCCTTTTGCACTGACAATAGGAATTGCAGCTGCAACATTTGTCAAACTGTTTGGCATGACATTTCTTTCCAAGGCAAGAAGCAAGCATGCTATCCACATCAAGGAAGTTTCGCGCAGCATGATTCTCGGGATGTCAATTCTTGCTGCAGCCTGTGTACTGTTAGGCGTCGTGCCATATCTTGGCACATCGTTGATATCGACCGCATTTCATTTATCTTCCCAACCTTCAAGCCCGTTTGATTCTGTATCAATTCAGAACAGTTCAGGCAAAAGTTTTGCAAACCTTTCCATGCCAGTTGTTGTAATCATACTATCTTCAGTCTTGGTAGCAATCTTTGGCTTTATTCGGGTACTGGGTGGCAATACCAAAAAAACTGCATATGGCACGTGGGATTGTGGATTTGGGGGCCTCAATGAGAGGATGGAATACACCCCAACATCACTCTCGCAGCCAATACGTGCAGTCTTCAAGGTTTTCTTCAAGCCGCACAATCAAACTGAGAAAGAGTCCTTTGGAGAAAACCCGTACTTGCTAAAGACCGTAAAGATTGAAACTGTGGTAAAAAACATTTTCGAGGAGATGCTTTACGCGCCCATGGTTTCTTCATTTGTTTTCTTTTTTGACAAGGTGCGAAGGCTTCAGACCGGAAAGATAAACGCATACCTGCTTTACATCATGATAACACTCGTTCTGCTCTTGCTGTTTGTGAGGTTAAGCAATAATGTATGACATTGCAACAATTGTGGTGGGAATAATTCAGGTGCTGGCCATGTTGGCACTGGCCCCACTGCTGACCGGAATAATCAGAAAAACAAAGGCAAGAACGCAAAAAAGAATCGGTGCCAGTATCTTGCAGCCATACTATGATCTGTTAAAGTTAGTACGAAAGGACGAAGTGATATCAGATCAAACATCTTGGATATTCCGGGCATGTCCATGGGTTAATTTTGCAGCAATGGCAACGGCTGCATTTTTCATTCCTGTGTTTTTGGTGTATACGCCGTTTGGACTGGTAGGTGATCTTCTTCTTGTAGTAGGGCTTTTTGCGCTTGGTAGGTTTTTCACAATGCTTGCAGGCCTTGATGTGGCAAGCTCCTTTGGTGGACTTGGGAGCAGCAGGGAGATGATGATCTCTGCCCTTTTAGAGCCTGCCCTTTTTCTGAGCATATTTGTTGTAGCCATAACATATGGAGGAACAAATTTGAGCACAATGATTGAGGCATCTTCAAACTCTTCGTTTCTGCCTCATCCACAAATCATCTTTGCAGCAATAGGTCTGTTCATCATTATACTGGGCGAAACAGGAAGACTTCCGTTTGACAATCCTGCTACCCATCTTGAACTTACCATGGTTCATGAGACAATGATTTTGGAATATTCAGGCAAAAGCCTAGCCATGATGGAATGGTCACAGTCCATCAAACAAATCATACTTTTCACGCTAATGGTAAACATCTTTGTCCCATGGGGAATTTCCTCGTCTATTTTGTTCTCATCTCTTGCAGTTGGATTTTTTATGTTTGCTGGAAAAATTTCGCTATTTGGAATCTTTGTTGCTTTTCTAGAATCCTCTGTTGCAAAATGGAGGCTCTTTAGGATACCTGATCTGATTGCAATAGCAATAGCCACTTCAATGATAGGTATAGTCCTCTGCTATCTTTAGTGATTTTTATGGAAACAATGCAGTTTGATGTCTTGACAATTTCTGGTGCAGTGCTACTAATAGCTACATTTGGCATTGTGGCAACACGCGGATTCATGGATTGGCTAAACGCATATCGCTACCAATCAATTGTACTTTCTGGAGTGACTGCCATCATAGGATACGTGACAGGAATTTGGGAAATTTACATTGCAGCTGGCCTGACATTAGTGATAAAGTCAATCATCATTCCCAAAGTTCTAACATATGTTACAAGAAAACTTGAGATTGAGTTCAAGCTAGAAACTAATCCGTATGTCAGCATTCGCGCATCAGTAATAATTTCTGCATTGCTGGTTGCCCTGTCATATTTTCTCATTCAGCAAATTCCGTTCAAATCTGACCAAATCGTAAACGCATACCTGCCCGTCTCAATGGCCCAGTTTTTCATCGGTCTGTTTGTGCTTGTGAACAGGAGAACCGTGCTAAGCCAGGTCGTGGGGCTCTTGATAATCGAAAATGGGTTATTTCTCTTTGCAATGGCATTGACGCATGGGGTATCTCTGTTAATAGAGGTGGGGATATTTGTGGACATTCTTGTTGGCATCTTGATCTCATCTATACTGCTTTTCAGGATAAGCCGAACATTTGATAGCCTAGACGTGGGCAAGCTAGAAAACTTGAGGGATGACTAGTGGACAGCCTCATATCTAACCTGACAATCCTATTCCTCCTTTTGCCGCCAATAGTTGGGGCAGGTCTTGTGACTGTCTTGAAAAAGAAAAGAACAATTGGAATCATAACAATATGCACTGCGTCTCTGATTCTTGTTCAAGTGCTTTTACTGGTATCAAAAATAGTATCTGAAAAAACCATCACGGCATTTGGAAATACATTTTATGTAGACTCGTTGAGTGCGGTAATCCTGCTTTCAGTTTCAGTTGTGGGTTTTGTCGCCGCACTGTACTCTAAAAACTATATGGGCAGGCAGTATGACAACGGCACAGTAGACGACAAGCATATCGTAAGATACTACCAAGGATTCAATGTGTTTTTGCTAACAATGCTTGTAGTTCCAATAGCAAACAACTTGGGAATAATGTGGGTGACAGTTGAAGCTACGACACTTGTATCAGTCCTGTTGATAATGCTTTACTTTAAGGAAAATGCAATCGAGGCTGCATGGAAATATCTGATAATTGCAACGGTTGGCCTCTCCTTTGCACTTATTGGAACAGTATTTTTCTATTATGCAAATATCAACGCAAACACCTCTGAAGACGCCATGAACTGGACTGGAATGGTACATGATGCAAAACACTTTGATCCTAATTTGGTTAAAATTGCATTTGTTTTCATACTTGTGGGATTTGGAACAAAAGCTGGCCTTGCACCAATGCACACTTGGCTTCCTGATGCGCACAGTGAAGCTCCGACACCTGTAAGCGCAATCTTGTCAGGAGTACTGCTAAACTGTGCGTTTTATGGGATAATCCGATTCCATATAGTAAGTAGTGCATCGATAGGGCCAGAGTTTTCAAGCCAACTCTTGATAATACTTGCAGTCGTTTCTATTGGAATTGCAGCAGCGTCAATCTACTTCCAAAAGGACATGAAAAGAATGCTTGCCTACTCTAGCGTAGAGCACATGGGTCTCATATCGCTTGGCATTGGCTTTGGAGGTCTGTTTGGAATCTACGGAGCAATACTTCAGATTGTAAATCACGCCATGGCAAAACCCCTGATGTTTTTTGCAAGTGGATCTGTAAACCAGAAATATGAAGCAAAGGCCATGTCAAAGATAAAAGGGATAATCCGGGTTATGCCGGTCACTGGAATTTTATTTTTGATTGGGGGGCTGGCTCTTGTAGGCATGCCGCCGTTCAATGTTTTCTTGAGCGAGTTTATGATTCTAAGTTCCGGTTTTAAGAGTGGGCAGTTTATTGCAACATCGCTAGTAATTTTATTCCTGGTCATAACCTTTGCAGTATTTTTGAGGCATCTTCTCAAAATGATCTTTGGGAATCCTCTGTCAGAAATGAAAAAAGGAGAGATGGGAAAACTTGCAATCATACCTATGGCAATATTGTGCTCACTTGTAGTTATTTTTGGCATTTTCATACCTGCGCAACTGCAGACGCTGATACATAATGCGTCAACAATAATTAGCGGAGGAGGATTTGCATGAATAATACAAATCTAGAAAATTATGCAAAAGAGATTGCATCCAAGTTTTCAAGCAAAATAGCAAAGACTTGGCAAAACAATGACGAGTTGCATCTTAACGTGGAACTAGATGCGATGCCAAAAATATGCGATTATGTTTACAAAAATCTGAACGCAAGGCTTGCAACAATAATCTGCTCCGATGAGCGAAAAAACATTGGAGGCTTTGCAATTCGATATGTCTTTGAAAAAGATAATGTCTTTATTTTTATCATAGTGTCTACAGGCCAAGGCTTTGCTTTTCCAAGTATTATATCACACATTCCAGCTGCGGCGCTTTATGAACGAGAAATAAAAGACATGTTTGGATTGGTTCCAACAGGAAATCCTGATATGCGACCTCTAGTGCTGCACGAGCACTGGCCTGACGAGGTTTTTCCCTTGAGAAAGGAGTTTGAACTTGAAACAAAGGCCAAAAGGCAAGAAAAAGAATACCAGTTTTTGAGAGTGCAAGGCGAGGGAATATGCGAAATTCCTGTTGGACCAGTACATGCGGGAATCATAGAGCCAGGCCACTTTAGATTTAGCATCTTGGGGGAGAACATTGTAAACCTGGAAACCCGCCTATTTTACACGCACAAGGGAATAGAAAAACTCGCGGAATCTATGAGACTTGACGAGGCATTGTTACTGTCTGAGCGCATTGCTGGAGACGAGTCTGTGGCAAACTCGTCAGCATTTTGTCAGGCAATTGAAAAGATAGCGCAAATAGAGATTCCAAAGAGGGCAAAAAAAATCAGGACTGTTTTTGCAGAGCTGGAGAGAATCTACAACCATGTGGGAACATTGGCAGGAATATCCACTGATGCAAGTTTTCCTTTTGGTGCTGCAAGGCTCAACATACTAAAAGAAAAACTAATGCAACTCAATGAATACCTCAGCGGAAGCCGCATTCTTTTTGGAGTTAACAGAATTGGGGGCGTACGATGCGATATAACAGATGAAAATAAAAAATTAATTCTTGAAACCTTGAGTCAAGTTTCCGATGATTTTGACAAGGTGACAATCCTTCTAAAATCAAAATCGTCCTTTATGGATAGATTGCGTGGCACTGGAGCTATCCAGAAAAAAATTGCACATGATCTTGGAACAGTTGGAATAGTTGCTAGATGTGTAGGAATAGATGTTGACGCAAGACGTGATCATCCTTATGGCAGTTACTATCTACACAACCATAAAACGCCGCAAGAACTTGTGCAACACCAAATTGAGATGGAAAAACGAACTGGCGATGCATTGGCAAGATTTGAAATACGTGTGCACGAAGTCCAAGATTCTCTTGACATCATAAGAGAATCACTTGATCTTGAGGATGATTCCTTGTTTACAAGTGTTCCAGAGAACCTTGAACCGTTCAGATCCGCACTTGGGTGGGCTGAATCTCATAGGGGTCAAACACTTCACTGGGTCATGATTGGGGAAAATAACTCGATATTTCGATACAAGGTTAGAACCGCTTCATTTTGTAACTGGCCTGTCATCGAACAGGCCGTGCTAAATGACATTGTGCCAGACTTTCCTCTGGTCAATAAAAGCCTGGACCTGTCCTACTCGGGGAATGACCTATGATCAAGGCTACAAGAAAGGGCATAGCGGGAAATGGCATAGAGACAATCAAGAATCTAACCCATACACTTGCAAGCAAAAATTATCGAGGAAGCGCAATTTTCACAGCAGAACCAACAAATGATCAAAGAAAAACACTTGAAGAAATCTGCCCAACAAAGGCGCTGTTTTCAACCAAGGAAAATAGTGTAATGGGTCTTGATAATGGAAAATGCATTACGTGCGGTTATTGTAGCGAGGCGGCATCCAAAACTATTGAGATTCAAAACAAGCCCTCTAATCCTGTAAAGACAAAAAGCCAGATGATTAGTTATTCTAGTCCGCAAACTCTCTTCCAAGAAAAGTCTTATGAACAAACTGGCAATGAATTAAAAGAAAAAATTCAAAAAATGTTTGGCAGGTCGCTTGCAATACGCCAAGTTGATGCCGGCTCGTGTAACGGATGTGAGATTGAAATTGCTGCCCTCAACAATCCAATTTATGACATTGAAAGATTTGGAATTCATTTTGTAGCTTCGCCAAGACATGCAGATGTCTTGCTGGTTACTGGGCCTGCCTCAAGAAACATGGAAATTGCTTTGCTGCGAACCTATGAAGCAACGCCTGGCCCAAAAATTGTGATTGCTGTAGGTGCATGTGCGTGCAGTGGTGGAATATTTGGTGATACATATGCCACAACGGGGGGAATTGACAAGGTTGTTCCAGTCGATGTCTACATTCCTGGATGTCCTCCAAGACCTGAGGTGCTGCTTCAAGGGATACTGTTAGCTGTAAACAGGATGAAATCTGAATAAATCAGTTTTTTCTACGATCTGATTTAAATTGTAAACACACAAAAACTGAAAAATAAGATATTATCAATACTGGTATTCGAGTTTTGTTATTAAATAATCTTTGACATATATCATCATATGGAATTGTCAATTAAGAGATGTAGCTACGTTGCAGCCTCGTTTATGATCGCAGTTGGTTTAATTTATTCTGTGGCAGCTTATTTTGAATCAGCGGAATTTAATGTTGAACTTGGGGCACAAATTGAAACAATGTTTTTTACGACCGCGGCAATACTTTACTTTCCGTTAGGAGTATGGATGTTAAAGAATGGGTTCAATAGTAGAGCCCCGTATGTCATGGCAATAATAGGCTCAGTTGCACTGATCGGACTCTATATCGCATCTAGAATGATATCTTTGCCAGTGGTTGGAAAACAAGACGATGTTGGAATACTAGATATTTCAAGTAAGATCTTACAAGTAGCGATAATCGTGGTTTCATCAATTCTTATTCCGAAATTAAAGAAAGAACAAGTTCATCCGATTGTATAATTTGATAATAAAAATTAGGTCATATCGTTATAATATTTCAGTTTCAGATATCTAAATCCAAATCTTACAGGTCTAGAATCAGGGTTAATCTCCACCCATAGTATCACAGGCACATAATCCGTATTCGTCAATCTGAGTTTTACACACTGCACATTCTTCACCATAATGTACCTCCCATGCCTCTTTTGAATACATGTGGAGGTGGTCGTTTATCTCATCTGGAATTTGATTTTTGTCTGTCATGCATCATTCCCAATTATCAAGATACTTTAGGCAGTAATCGCATACGGGAAAGCCATTTTCTTCCTCGTATGGTGTCTTGCATCTCTTGCAGATCTTTTTTGGCTTGCTTGATACATGTGTCTGCTCGGAAATATTTTGTCACCAGCTGATATCACACACGCTCGAGCTTTGAAATCAAACCTTCGATTTTTTCTGCATCTATAGCAAAGTTTGGGTCTATGCTGTCTACGGGACATGCGCCTTCTGCAAATTTCAGAATCTCAATTAAGGTCTTGATCTCTTTTTCATCCAAGGTTACCTGTTTTTCCATACTTTCTGTCATCTCAAATTGTCACCAATTACCATCTGCTTTGCTATTTGGCAAAGCCATTTGATATGGGCAGAGTTTGTTACCTTGCTTCCTTCTATTATGGTCTTTTTTGCCTTGGAAAGGCTGTTTCCTACGAGGATCTCTTCCTTGTCAAGTCTCATGTTTGGCCCAAATTGGGCGATTATTTTCAAAAAATTCTTTCTGTTGTCGTAGAAATTCACAAGGTCATACTGTGTCAGGTACTTGCCACTGGATTTGTCTTGCCTTGCAGACGCATCTTTGTATACCATCCTTGCGTGAGAAGGCATTTCTTGGTGTTCAAGTTTTTCCAATATTGGTTCGTTGTGTTTCCAAAAATCTCCAACGTCCATGTGGTCTATTTTTTGAGAGGATATTCCATTCATGGTTTGTAATGGTTATAATTTGATTTAAACACGAAATAGAATTTTCATAGTTGATAATGTGCAAGACAATTGCAATAATCTAATTGCAATAAAGTAAATTGCAATCAGCAAATTGATAAATACAAATTGAAATACAATTCCTGTGTGATAATTTGACAAGCAAAGAAGAATTTCTTGAAGCTGCGCGAAAAATACATGAAAGCGAAACCTCTTCAATAAAAAAACCAATGGATGAGGGAGCGCCCACAATCAGAGAGGTAATTAACAACCAAAGAAGACTAGCAAAAATGCTTGAATATTTGGTTCAGACCACGGAAGATCTAAAATAACAAAGATCAGAAAATCATGAAAATCTAGAAGGTTCAGACAGGGAGAATCTTTTGCTCTTTATCTGCAAAAAAGGAAATGGAATCCTGCCAGGCCTTTTATTATTATAAAAACCGAGATGCAGAGGGAGGGATTTGAACCCCCGAACCCCTGAGGGAAAGGATTTCCTATTACGGTGATCTTGAGTCCTTCTCGGTTGGCCGGGCTTCGATACCTCTGCAACGAGAGATTCAATCACTGAATATATAAATTGAAAGTGAAAGTTTTTGATTTTATTTTTCACTTATCATCTTTTCAGATATGGCAGGCATCGTATAGAAAAACTCGTCTTCAAAAGCAAAGTCATGCTTTCCCTGCTTTCTCAGTGAATCAAAATACTTCATACAGTCTGCATAGAAGTTTGTCGGTTGATTTTCCTGTGACATGTGATGGTATTTTCAAAAACGGGGTTTCTTTTGGTATGTAAGAAATTTTAGACCTGCGAGCTTGTCTGGTCTGACGCCTCTTGGATTCCAAGCCATGAGTATCCCTTTTGCTCAAGCTCGTCTGCAAGCTCCTTTGGACCCTCTTTTATCATCTTTCCCTGCGCCATGACATGGACATAGTCAAGCTTGTCGAGGAACTTGAGAATCCTTGCGTAGTGTGTGATTACAATTACTGTTGCGTCTTTTCTTGAAACTTGGCTGATTGCCTTTGCAACTGCTTGGACTGCATCAATATCAAGTCCCGAGTCTGGCTCGTCCAGAATTGATACCTTTGGCTGTAACACTGCCATCTGCAAAACCTCTGATCTCTTCTTTTCACCGCCGGAGAACCCTTCGTTTAGATATCTTGACAGAAAGTCTTGCCTGAGGCCTACCTGGTCAAGATTTTTTTTCAGATAATTTTGAAACTCTCTTACTGTCAAAAAGACTTCGCGGTTCTGGTCGCCAAGTGACTTGCTTAATGCATTGTATGCAGTTCTTAGAAAATGTGAGTATCCAACTCCTGATACCTCGGTTGGATATTGGAATGCAAGAAACAGACCTTTCTTTGATCTTTCGTCAGCGCTCATGTCAAGTATGCTTTGTCCGTCAAGCAGGATATCGCCGCTTGTTACCTCGTATTTTGGATGACCTAGAATTGTATAAGCTAGAGTACTTTTTCCTGATCCGTTTGGACCCATGATTGCATGGATTTCGCCTGGACCTGTCTTGAGATTTACTCCTTTGAGTATCTCCTTTCCTTCCCTTTGGGCATGAAGGTCTTTGATTTCAAGTATTGCCATGCGTTCTTTTACACGTCTTTTCCGTATATAATCCAACAAAAAATTAGATCAAGCTAACTGACATTCTATGACTATAGAATAGCAAAAAGGAACGCAGAATCATGTTGAGAAATAAAACAAAAAGGAAAAGGGGTTTAGTTTTTGGCTAAGGCTGGTTTTAGGATGACTTTGATCTTGTATGCTGTCAGGATTTCCTTGCACCTGTTTCGTATGGTAACCTCGGTGATTCCTGCTACACTTGAGACATCTCTTTGCAGGATGCTCTGTCCTAGAAGTGTAGATGCGATGTAAAGATATGCAGCAGCAAGGCCATTTGGGGCCTTTCCGTCGGCTAGGTTGTGGTCGTCTGTCTTTTCCGCAATCTCTGCGGCAAGTCTTTCTACGCGAACCTCAAGCTTTGCCAAGTTTGCAATCTTTGATATGTATTTCTCTAAGGTTACTACTGGTGCTGTATTTGACCCGAGCTCCATGACGAGCATTCTGTAGTATTTTGCAGTCAGTTTCACGTTCATTTTTTCTTCCTTGGTACTTCCAGTTGCAGCGCAAATTTCATCAAGCGATCTTACAACGTCGCACTGCTTGCATGCCATGTATATTGTTGCAGCTGACATGCAGGCAACAGACTTGCCTTTTGCGTCTGCTTGACCTTCAAAGTTTCTGTATATCATAGAAGCACTCTCTATTACATTTCTTGGAAGTGCTAGCGATTGGCATGTCTCTCCTATCTTTGACAGTATGTTTGCAAGTCGGCGCTCTCTTGGAGATGCGACTCGAATTCTTGTCTGCCACTTTCTCAGATTGTACATCTGGAGTGCCATGTCGCTTGAAATTGATTTTCCGGAATAGTCTTTGCTTCCTAGCGCTATTTCTGTTCGTATTCCAAGGTCATGTTGTGAATAAGTTGTCTGACCTGTTGCTCTTGCAGATTTCATTTTGTCTTCTGGATTTGTTGCTCTTACTTCAGGGCCATAATCCGACATCTGCTCCATTGCTACCAGTCCGCAGCCAGAACAAATTTTTTCTCCACTATGAATGTCGTCAATCAATGACGAACGACATTCTGGACAATGGGTTTGTAGTTCTGTTACGTTCATCTTCTATTTCCTCTGAATCTTTTTGGTTTTCTTACAGGAGTTTCCTCGGCGACGTAAACACGTTGTCCTATCTGTTTTTTGATATTGTTGGTAAGCGGAACTGCAGATGCATAAGGTGCATCAACAGGACCTATCATTTCTGAAACTTTGGCGACTTTGGTTCCTGATCCATCAACTACTATCTGGCCATCGCGTACCGGTTTAGAAAGTCTGATGACGACTCTACCGCTACTAGCTAGATGCAATACTTCGCCTACCTCCTGCAATTAAGGAATCAATCGAATACTGTTATCAATAGAGTTCTGTCAAAATTACTTTAGCTGCAAGCTAGAATGGCTCTTTACTTGGTTTGCTTGGCTCGTCGCGATACCAGTTTGTCTGCAATTGTGGAAATAATTTTTGCCTTTGATTGCCCTTTTGAAAGAATGATGTATCCAGACCTGACATAGGGTCTTTTTGGAAACCTTACTTGGTCGTTGGTTTCTGTTGGATCAAAACCTGCTGCTTTGGCAGCATCTATCAATTCTTTGAGCGAAGGATCGAAAACACTTTTTTCGCGGGAAACACGACGTCCCATTTTTTTTGGAAGTGTCTTGTTAAAATAATCAAGCCAGACTACGACATGTTCGTAATCCTTCATTTTGTAATCACTTTATCAAAACTGCATTTACTGCGCCGTCTTGGCCAGGTCTTGAAACTACTTTGCATTGACCATTTTCAGTTTCTAAAATTGCACCCTTTGAAATTACACCGCGTCTTTCATAATCACTGCTTGCGGGATTTTTCAAAACTTTTATGATCTTGACTTTTTTTACCTTGCCGTCTGGGATGGACAAGTTTACAAAATCTGTAGTCTTAAGCGAAGTCTTGGAATTTTTGCCACGAACTTTTCTTGTTACAGTTACATGCGGACCTGGTATTGCCTCTACAGAATATCTGTCGATTTCGTACTTTCTTCTAGTTCTAAGAGGATATCTTCTGCCTCCTGTAATCTTACTTGTGGCAAGATTTTCTACGGACTTCTTCATAAGCAGACGATAAAGTAACTCTAATTTATACCATCTAGAATAATCGGCTTTTTTTATTGCTATTGTGTTGGTTGGGTGATTGTTTCTACTGCCTGTTCTGGTTGTGGCGTGGAAGCTTGGCTGCCATGGTTTGGAGATCTGACTTTGGTGAAAAGTTTCTGCTTTAACAAGTCCTTGTCTCCCTGTATTCCAAAGTATTTTTGGAATTTTTCTGTCGTGTTGTATATCTTGAGCCTTCCGACATTTTGGTGTTCAATGTATGCAAGCTGTTCTAGCAACTTTAGGTGCAAGTATACTCCAGAGCCTCTTACCTCTACAAGTCTTTTTGAAGAGATTGGCTGCATGTATGCAATGTAAGATAGTGTCTTTAGAGTCGCAGTTGGAAGCAAAGGCTTTGATGCATATTTTCTTATCACTGTGTTGTATTCTGGTTTTAACTGAAACACATACGAGCCGTCTGGAAGTGCTGCAATCTCAAGTGCCCTAAATGCAGACTTGGTCTTTTTTACAATGCCTGTCATGAGAGTAAGAGTCTTGGTTCGAGACTCGGTGCCTGAGGCCTTTATCAGCTCCTCAATTGTAAGCGGCCTTCCTGCAGAATAAAGGGCAGCCTCTAGCCTTGCTATTGCCTCATCGTCTTCTATCTTGCCCATTTATACAAAAATGGGAGCTGGAAGATACTTAAATCAAATTCCTACCGACAGTTGATCTACTTGTAAACTTCTACTTTGCTGCAATTGAGACGATGATGTCGTCTTCTGTCTGCTCTAGATCTACTTTGAGGTCTCTTGCCAAAAATAGAATTGCAAAAAAGCACCTGATCAAATCTATCAGTTCTAGTCCAGACGTGATGTTCTTAAAGGAGCCAGACCCTGTAGGCCTTATCTTGTTCATTATTAGCTCTTCGTACTGGCCAATTATCTTCTCAAGTGAGATGAAATAGTCATCAAAGTTTGGTGCCTGGACGGGCTCAAACTCCATCTGCCTGCGACTTGAACGCGGGTTTGCTATAGTTCCAATGAGGTTTTCAAGCACAGAAAGCAACTCATCTAGCGTGACAGGATAGGTGGACTCGTGCCTATATGGCATGTTTATTATCTCGATATCGACATCTTCCCTCTGGCTGAGCGGCTTTTTCTCCATGGCTGCTTTTTGCAGGGCAAAAATGCTTTCAACCTTCATTCTGTGAATCATTGCTGAAGAAAGGGCCGCAATTCCTGCAACCCTGAGATCTTTCTTATCTGTCTGGTTTAGGATGGCAATAAGCATCTCAAGTATGCGTGTGATGTCAATGCTCCAGACATCTTTTTTTGATATGTCAAGCGGTGTAAAGAGAATGTTAACCGGAGGCTGTGCAATACCTGTACTATTGTTTTCCTCAGTCACTAGTTACAAGCGTCCGAGTCTTTATAATATCTGTTTGATTTGCTCTTTTGATTGCCCAAGTCAAGAATTTCATCGTGACTGCATCCAACTCAAAAAATATAATCTTGTGTGATATTACTCAAACGTGGATAAAGATCTTGAAAAGTTTGACCTGGCATGCACGTACTTGAAAAACGATCAAAACATCTCGGCCCATAACCTCTTCATGGATCTTGCACAAAAAGAGATGAAACAGGGGAACTTTAAGGCAGGCGTGTACCTTATTCTTGCCTCGGAATGCAAGTCAAAGCAGGGAAAGGACAACAAGGAAGAGCTTGACTTGGCTGCAAAGCATTATCTGAAGATGGCAAAAAAAGATGGCACAAACTCGCCCTATGCGTACCAATGTGCCGCAAGATGCTTTCTCAAGTTGGGACATGTAGACAGGGCAATGAAAATATCAGAGGAGGCAAAAAAATTCATGCCAAAGATTATTGAAGACAAGCGACCAATAGTCATAGTTGATGACAGTCCTGCAATACTGCTACGGCTGGAGAACTATCTTGAACAACTTGGATACAAAGACATTAAAAAAGCAAGCAATGGAAAGAGTGCTCTGACACTTGTCACAAAACTAATCGATGACTCGCAAAACCCTGTAATACTGCTTGATATGAAGATGCCTGACATAACGGGAGATGCAGTAGCAAAGAAACTGCTTGAGAAAAAGCCTGACTTGTCAATAATATTGATAACTGCTGATGAGAAAAGCGATCCCAAGGTACGCAAAACAATTGGATTTGGCTCTACGGCATTTATTCAAAAGCCGTTTACACTAAATGAGCTGAAAAATGCGCTTGATACAACAGAGCAGAACAGTATCACGTAAGAAGCACAAGCGACATGTTCAAGAGATTGACATCTTTCATCTGAAAACCGCTTATTCTGTAATCTGAAACTTGGTCGGAGAATTTTTCAATTATCTTTGATGTGGGGTTTTTCTCTGCAACGTCAAGCCTCATTACCACCAACATGTTCCAATCACCATCAAGTGTTGCAATGAAAAGGTAGTTTGGAAAAGTTTTTGCAAAATCCTTTATCGCATCAATCTGAGCTGTGATAGAACGTGTAATTTTTAATTTCAAAAACAATGCTTCAAACTCATCTGTAGCGGAAACACCGCTGAGCACTGCCTTGTATCCCTTTATGATGCCGCTCTTCTCAAGTCGCTCAATTCTTTTTCTGATAGTCCTGTCAGAAACATCAACGCTTGAGTTTCTAAGCTCTGCGGCAATCTCTTTTGAAGGGGTTCTTGCATTCTTGTTTAAAATTCCAATTATTTTCTGGTCAATCTCGTCAAGCGCAGACCACCCAGAATCTTCTGACATCGCTAGTATTGTAAATCCATACTTTTTGAATTTTATGATGGTCCCACGCGCAGGATTCGAACTTGCGACACTCCGGTTTCTGTAAGCCTGATAGGCTGATGACGGTCAGCCGAGAGCCAACCACTACAGCCGGAAGCTCTACCAGGCTGAGCTAGCGTGGGACTTGAATCTCATCCAGTTGTTCGTTTTAAATAATTATCGTTCGCGAAAACACTGGAATATTCCTCCAAAATGGGAAACAGATCGCAAAAATTTTGGGCCCACCAAACTACATATAAGAAAGCAGATTGATCCCGATCACGTGTCTGGTTCGGGGATAATGGGGGGAGGATATGTATGTGCACCATATTTGCATAACTCACCGTCTTCAAAACTCAAAGAATCGCTTGAAAAATCTGAATATATTGATGACATGTATTTTGTTACTGCTACATTTTCAGAAGATGGCAGTGCCTATTTTCCGTCACGTACAAACACGTATCTGCTTGCAAGATTTAGAGACAAACAGATTACACTAGAGGAAGTTGACAAGTACAAGCAAGAGCAACCCGTATTTGTATTTGCAAAATATGATGAGTTCTTTGAGAGGTTCAACGATCGCAAACTCAATCTCGTCTCAGTTTACTATCTTGATCACGGACACTCAGAATCTGATCTAAACGATCTTGCAGTCATAGTGGCCAAGCGCAGTAGGATAAGACGTGCAGAATGTGGAAGTTTACACACATCTTCATCTGAAAGTCCAAAGTTTACTTTTCCATATGGTGACAATTTGGTTGTCTTTGAGGTCTCAAGTGACAACACACATCAGAGCGACAACAAATATTGTGAAAAGACAAGAAAGGAAGTTGCAAGAAAAGGAATACGACTGACCAACCTGCTGAATCTTTCTATCATAGAAAAAATAAAATAAAAAAGTTATATACTCTGCCAAATTCTGTTTGTGTGATGAGCAAGCCTTCTGAACTTGGTTCACTGAAGATTGGATCTTACATTTTGTTACCTGTTGACAGCCCAAACCAAGAACCGTGTAAGATAGTAGAATATGATACAAGTAAACCTGGAAAGCACGGTGCAGCAAAGGCAAGAATTGTTGCAGTTGGCATATTTGACAAGAAAAAGTATCCGCACGTCTCTCCTGTGAGTGCTCAGGTACAGGTGCCGCTAATTGACAAGAGAGTCGGCTCTGTAATATCAAAGACAGACTCTATCGTTCAGGTCATGGACTCTGAGAGCTTTGAGGTCTTTGACGTATCGCAGATAGAAGATGAGGTAAAGGACAAGGTTGCACAGGGACAAGACGTTGAATACTGGAAAGTAATGGATAGAACTATTATAGTCCGAATCAAGAGCTAGATTCGGATGCTGATGATGACGAGAAAAGCCAACTGAATTTATGATGAAGATTATGAGTAATTGAAGCATCCAAGGCTTTCTCTATGGAAAAGTTATACCTGATGAGATTGTTATACAACCTATGAAAGGTCTATGTCACGTATGTCTTGCATCAAACGTGGAAGTTACACTAAAGGGGCACTTGGCACTATGCAATGATTGCTCAAGTAAAGTGGCCAAGTTGGAAAAAAATTAATTGAAACAGTTGCCGTTACAAATTCTAATTGAAACTTGCAGCGCTTTACTCTGGGGGAAAGGACAGCACCTTTGCAATCTACAAGGCCAAATCTGAAGGACATGCTATATCATGTCTAGTTACAATATTTCCAAGATCTGAGGAAAGCCACCTTTTGCATCACCCAAACATTGCCATGACAGGACTCCAGGCAAAACTGCTCAACATTCCGCAAATTTCTGTCAGTGTAGATTCTGACAAGACAGAGATGGAATTGGATGAACTAAAAAAGGCACTTGCAACTGCAAAAGAAAAGTTTGGGATAGACGGAGTGGTTCACGGAGGAATTCGCAGCATGTTTCAGAAAAAACACTTTGAACAAGTCTGCTCGAGCCTAGGCCTTGGAATCGTTGCACCTCTTTGGAATGTAGACGAGAAAAACTATTTGCGTGAACTTGTCAAGGCAGGGTTTCATTATATCATTACAAGTGTTACATCGCAAGGCCTTGACGACTCTTGGCTTGGAAGAGAAATCACAGCAGAGGACGTGGAAAAATTAATTGCAATATCAACAAAATTTGGATCTAACGCATCTTTTGAAGGGGGAGAAGCAGAGACATTTGTGATTGCATGTCCTTTATTTTCTGGGCGCATCAAGATAATAAAATCCCGAAAGATTTGGGATGGATACAGAGGAAGGTTTGAAATAACCGAAGCTGTTTTGGAAGAGCAATGCTAGACAGTCTCAAGACAGGGCTTAGGGCTGCACTCAAAAAAATAGTAAACTCGTCTGCCATAGACGAGGCTCTCATCAAGGAGCTTTCAAAAGACATCCAGCGGGCACTTTTGCAGTCAGACGTAAACGTAAAACTTGTCTTTCAAATTACTAAAAACCTGGAAGAGCGCTCCCTCAAAGAGACTCCGCCTCCAGGGCTATCAAGAAAGGATCACATTGTAAAAATTTTGTACGATGAGCTATCAAAATTACTTGGAACAGAAAATGAATATACTTTCCAGCCGGGAAAGATGAACCATGTGTTGATGCTAGGAATTCAGGGCAGCGGCAAGACCACAATAACCTCAAAACTTGCAAAATATCTGACAAAGCAAGGATACAGGGTGTGTGTCATAGGTGCAGATACTTACAGACCGGGGGCACTGACACAGCTTAAGACAATGTGTGAAAAGGCAAACGTCGAAGTCTATGGAGAGGAGGGAAACAAGGACTCGCCTGCAATTGTAAAAAATGGACTGAAACACTTTGAAGGGAAAAACTTTGACATTGCACTGATTGATACTGCGGGACGACACAAGGAAGAAAAAGACCTCCTTGACGAGATGACACAAATCAGTAAGGTTGCAAATCCTGACTTGGCGCTACTTGTAATTGATGGTACCATAGGGCAACAATGCTATGGCCAGGCAGAGGCATTTCACAAAATTGTTCCAGTAGGTGGCATAATCATAACAAAACTTGATTCTAGTGCAAAGGGAGGAGGTGCATTAGCTGCCGCTGCTGCCACGGGTGCAAGAATAATGTACATTGGAACAGGCGAGCGAATTGATGACCTTGAAAAGTTTTCACCGACTAGATTTGTTGGACGAATGCTTGGAATGGGAGACATTCAGGCACTCCTTGACATGGCAAAAAGGCTTGAGACTGAAGGAAACGAGGAGAGGCTCAAGCGCATATCTCACGGAAAGATGAACATGGAAGACTTTTACTTTCAAATTGAAGAGGCAACAAAAGCTGGAGGTCTTAGAAGCATAATGGAGAACATGCCTGGGTTTTCCGGAATGGTAAAAGAAGACCAACTTGACCAACAGGAAGAACGCATGGAAAGATGGAGATACGTCATACAGTCCATGACAAAAGAGGAAAAGGCTGACCCTGACCTGATAAATGCATCTAGAGTAAAGAGAATTGCTCGCGGTTCTGGCTGGCCGGAACATGAAGTAAAAGAACTGCTGAAGGCATACAAGAACTCCAAGACCATGATGAAGGCATCAAAGGGAAGACAGATGCAGGGAATGCTGCGCAAGATGGGGCTTGGCTAAGTCAGCAAAAGCTGCCTAGATTCTAAAAAGATACTTGAAAAAGCAATTAAACTAGTTTTGCATAATACTATGCATTGAACAGCTACCAGTGTTATCAGATATTGGGTCTGCAAGATGGCGCATCAATGAAGGACGTAAAGTCTGCATACCGCAAGATGGCACTGAAATATCATCCTGACAAGAGCAGCTCAGACCAGGATGGAAAAAAATTCAAGACAATATCTGAGGCTTACCAGACTTTGAGAAGTAATTACAAGAAAAGCATTGGCACAAGCTCAAGTCACAAGTATGAAGAAAAAAGTTCTGGTAAAAAACACGATTTTGGATCAAAGAAAAACTCTTGGGGCGCAACAGACTCTGACAAGACTCCATATGAAGACTGGACAAGACATACAAGATATGCCGAGAATGCATACAAGGATTTTTGGAAACAATATGAGCAAGCGTTCTGGGATTATTACGAAAGAGTGAGAGCAGAGGTAAATGTAGAGACAGAACCAATCCAAGTAGAACAACAGATTCCCGTATCAGTCAGAGTTGATCCAGAAAGATGCATTGCTTGCTGCAGCTGTGAAACTATAGCTCCCAAAGTGTTTCATGTGGAAAAAAATGTGCGAGTTAACCCAAAATCACGAGTAATCAACGAAGAAGGAGCCAAATCACAAAAAATTCTTGACGCTGCACATACCTGCCCCACAAAGGCAATCAGTGTAACACACAAAGAAACACAACAAAAACTGTATCCATACTAGAAAGCAGAACCATAATACATACTACATTTACGAATAACCCCGTGGACAAGAAAAAACTAGCCCTAGTTATGGAACACACCAAGGGAATTCTAAAGGAGCATCCGCTCTGTGATAACTGTCTTGGCAGGATGTTTGCGGGAAAACTAGGAGTGCTGTCGCACAAAAGACTTGGACACAAGATAAGAAGCAAACTAAAACAAAAACAACCTGCCGCATGTTACATTTGTAAAAGCCTCATGGCAAACCTTGACTCTCATGTGAAAAAAATGATTGAAATCTCAAAAGAATATCAGTTTTCTACATTTTTGATTGGCGCAATACTGCAACCTTCTATACATGACAGAGACGACGTGATACGCTCCAAGTTTAAGCTTCGCGGCATAGCCAGCATTAAAAGCGACGTGACAAGGGAACTTGGAAAATCATTTTCAAGGAAAACAAGGGCTGTAGTAGATTATCAAAATCCTGACTTGGTGTTTACAATTGATTTCAAAAAAGACTATTGCGAGATAAAACCCAAAGCCCTGCTGTTGCAGGCAAGATACACAAAAGATGTTAGAGGTCTGCCACAAAAACAAAAACCCTGTGACCAGTGTGAAGGAAAGGGATGCTTTGTATGCGACTTTCATGGAATAAAGGAATTTAACAGCGTTGAGGGAAAGGCAGCCAAATTTCTAATCGAAAAATTTGGGGCGCAGCAGGCAAGGATGACATGGCTTGGAAGCGAGGACGAATCAAGCCTTGTTCTTGGAAACGGAAGGCCATTTTTTGTAAAATTAGTAAACCCACACAAGAGAAATGTATCTCTTGCAAAAAAAATTGACTTGGATGGAATCTCAGTACTTGGATTGCATGTAATATCAAAAATTCCTTCAGATCCTATTAGGTTTCGAACCAAAGTCACAATGGAAGTGGAGGCAGAAAATGAGATACCACTTGGCATGCTTGAAGAATTGAAAAAACTCAAAGGCCAGTCTATAGTTTTGTATGAAAACTCTGGCCACAAACACAAGAAATCAATTTACAGCATACAAATCAAGAGCAGATCTGACAAGTCATTTAAGATAACAATGGAATCTGACGGAGGAATACCTTTGAAAAGATTTGTCGCAGGACAAGATGTGGAACCGAGCATATCTAGCATACTTGAAACCAACTGCAAATGCATATTGTTTGATTTTCACAAGATCACCGTCACAAAATGATTAGTATGAAACTAATCCGTAAAAATAGATAAAAGTTATAGAGTAAAGCTACGTAATTTTTTTAAATTACCCCGTAAAGAGACCCACTACCATTGAAAGTATTAATGTCTCTACGATATAGTTTAGCGATGACTATCAGTGTATCTCAACCTGTCATGATTTATTTATGTACAGTACATAGGGAATCTTCATGGTCTTAAGCAAAGTTCTTCTTGTTACAATAATGGCAGTCTCATCATTTTTGGTATACTTTACAACATATGATGCCGCTGCAACTGATCTCATAATATCAAATGATTCTGGAGGCCAAGCATCGTGTACCAGTCTGCATGGGACGTGGACTTCAAACAATGCAAGTGCGACATGTGCAATTTACACCAATGTCTCAATTGATAAGAACGACTCGCTTACTATAGGGGAAAACGCAACGCTTCTCAACTTGGCAAACATAAACGATTTAGCTCCAATAATTAACATGGGAACAATAACTAACAAAGGGCTGTTTGCCATAAGTGGAGCCAGTACAGAAAACGGGCAAGGGGGCTCTCTTACTAACTTTGGCACCATTGACAACGAAAAAAACTTTTCGTCTACAGGCACCTCAGGTGCAATCTCAAATGAGTATTCTGGAATTTTGACAAATGAAGGCATTCTTACAATAGATAATTTTCTTGACAATAGCGGTGGTATTGTCTTGAACCAGAAAGGGGCGGTTCTTGTCAATACAGGCATAGCAGAGGTGGATGGGGGGACGTTTGACAATGAAGGAACATTCACAAACACGGGTATGCTTTCTCTTCCACCTAAACTTTCAAACTATACTGCACTTGACAATGCAGGTACAGTAACTATATTGTCAGATACCATTCTAAGCCAGGGTGCCACATTGCTCATAGGCAATGGCACTACCCTTGACATAGGGTCTGGAATAAACATGACAAATTCGGGAAACATTACCAATACAAACATAATTTTAAACTCTGGCATAATTGACAACGAAAACATTCTACAAAATGATGGCATCATAAAAGACAATTGTGGGTCAGAGTTTGCCAGCACAAATGCAGTACAAGGAAGCTCCCCTACACCTGAATGCTCAAGCATAATTAATCTGACTCCCAATCCATCTTCGGCATCTCTGAAATCTCCCTTGACATTTACTGCAATGATCTCAGATTCTAGTGGCTTCAAGGCAGGACCTACGGGGTCTGTAGCCTTTGGTGATTCCAACGCTGGAGGAACCTTTGGCTCCACATCGTGCTCTACACAAAACAATGGCTCGCTTGCATGCAATGCTGTGTATACTGCGCCATCTACGCCTCAGGCAGTAGTAATTACTGCAAATTATGACGGTGACTTTGTTCACAAACCCGCAGTAGGGCAATCAAACCTTACTGTAAAATCATCTACAACTACTGCTCTTGGTGTATCTGCAAACCCATCTGTATCTGGGCAACATCTGACGTTTACGGCTACAGTGTCTCCTAGCACATCTAGCGGCACAGTCCAATTTCAAGTTGATGGGAACAACGTGGGTGTGCCAGTATCGCTGTCTGGAGGATCTGCAACATGGAGCACGTCATCTATTCCAGTCGGGTTGCATGTCATAACTGCAGTATACTCTGGAAACTTGAACTCATTTGGAAGCACTGGAATTGTAACTCAGACCGTAAATCAGGACAAGGTGGCAACACTCTTGTCTACATCAGACAATCCGTCTAGTCCAGGCCAGACAATTGTATTGACTGCAACCATCAATGCGCAATATCCTGGCTCGGGAACTCCGACGGGATATGTTACATTTTATGAAGATGGGGCAAATGCTGGAGTAGGAAACCTCATTGGAAACTCTGCCTCAGTTGACATAACTCCGTATGGGGGCTCTCATACAATAACTGCAATATATTCAGGGGATTCAAATTTTGTAACAGGGTATTCAGCCCAGCTGACACAAATGGTAAGTCAGGATAGCTCCGTCACAGTTTCTACATCTCAGAATCCATCTACTTCCAGTCAGCAGATAACGCTGACAGCTACTGTATCGTCGCAATCTCAAAGTTCTAACATTCCAACTGGCAATGTACAATTTGTAATTGACGGATCAAATTTTGGCTCTCCAGTCTCTCTTTCTGGAGGAACTGCATCGCTTGATACTGCATTGTCTGGAGGAAATCATACTATAACAGCATCTTATTTGGGAGATTCCAGTTTTCTTGGAAGCACTTCATCTTCTATCACGCAATTAGTAACTCAAGCTAGCACTGTGGATGTATCTTCATCACAAAATCCCTCCAATTTTGGCCAATCGGTATCATTTACAGCTACTGTCTCCACCACACAAGGAACACAAAGCCCAAGCGGGACAGTGACATTCTATGACGGCTCGTCAGTTATAGGCACAAGTACTGTATCTGGCGGTCAGGCAACCTATGACTCTTCATCTCTTTCAGTTGGCCCTCACACAATTAGTGTAATGTACTCTGGAGACAGCATCTTTGCCTCAAGCACATCAGATTCAATATCTCAACTGGTCAACCCAAGTCCTCTCTTGCCACTGAATTCTACGCAGCCATCGAACTCCACACAGTCATCAAACTCTACTGCTCCACAACTATCAAACGACACTACTACCCAACCTCCACCTACAATATCAGGACAAAATTCATCAAACACATCTCAAGAACCAACTACTGACCCGCCCACCGATTCAACTACAGATTCAAACACTGATTCAACTTCACCGCATGATCCGGGAAATTCTTCTTGGCACAAACATCATGGACATAAGCCACATGCATCAGATGATGGGCAACCATCTAACGATAATCCGTCAAATTCCAATTTGCAAGATTTACAGCAACAAGAATGGCAGAATTGGGGACATGGAAGCGATACGTCTCAATCTAATCTGCAACAAAACTCTGCTGTAGACCAACAACAGGAACAAGATCAGCAGCAACAGGAGCAAACATCTCTTGAACAGCAGCAACAACAGCAACAAGACATCCACAAACATGAACAAAAGCATAAACTAGAACAACAAAAGTTGCAAAAAGATCAACAGCAGCAACAACAGCAGCAACAAGAACAACAAGCACAGCAACAGCAACAACAGCAGGACGAACAGCAAAATCCACAACAGCAAGTATCATTTCAAGAACAATTGGCATCTTCACAACAAATCCAATCTGAACAACAACAGCAGAATGAGGACAAACATGAACAAAAACATAAACAGCAACAGCAGCAGCAGCAGCAGCAACAGCAGCAACAACAGCAACAACAGCAACAGCAGCAACAACAGCAACAACAGCAACAACAGCAACAACAGCAACAGCAGCAACAACAGCAACAACAGCAACAACAGCAGCAAAATGATCATGGACATGGCGATGACCATGACAGTCATGGAGACCATGGACATGGCAAAGGTTAATTTGATGGCTAGAAGTGATCCGGACGCAGTTAGTTTGCATGGAGTAAGATTATGAAAATAATGACAAAATTCGCTTTGTTATCTGTCTTGATACTAGTTGTATCTCTACTTACTGTGTCAACATCTAGTGTAATGGCCCAAAATGCACTCATCCCTAGCTCTGTAAAGGACAGTGCCAAATCGTGGATAAACGGGAAGATTAGCGATAATGATTTCTTGGCAGCTCTGCAGCAGCTTGTAAATAATGGCATGCTGGTGATAACAACTCAAAACCATTCCCCATCTCCTTCTACTAACATGAATTGTATGACAGCAGCTAGGGCAGGAATAGATTGGAGTGGATGTGATCTGTCTGGTCGAAACCTCTCTGGTGTTAACTTGAGCGGTGCTGATCTTTCTGACTCTATACTAAAAGGAGTAGATCTCTCCAAAGCCAATATTAGCGGTGCTGATCTGTCTGGAGCAAATCTATACGGAGCAAATCTTGCAGGTGCTAACCTTCAAGGCACAAAGTTTTATGGCACAAATTTCAAAAATGCAAACCTTAACGGTGCTATGTTATCTGATGCCAAGTTTGCAGGTGCAAACCTTGAAAACGCAAATTTGTCAGGGGCAGACCTTGCTTTTGAGAGTCTGGTTGATGTAAAACTCACCGGCACTAATCTCAGTAATTCGGATCTTTCCGGTGCTGATCTTAGCAGGGCAGACTTGTCTAATGCAAAATTAACAAATGGAAAATTTTATGGAACTAACTTTGGTGATGCTATTTTGAAGGGGACAGATCTTTCAAATTCTGATTTGGCAGGTGCAAACTTTTTTAATGCTAATATGGAAGGCGTCAATCTTTCATCCTCTGATCTTCCTGATGTAAACTTGTCATTTGCAGATCTTACGGGCTCTAATCTCTCAGGCACAAATCTTGTAAACTCTAAGATGACATGGACCAAGCTTGGTCAGGCAAAACTTGAAGGTGCTGACTTGTCAGGGGTGGACTTTACTAACGGAGACCTTACTGGGGCAGATTTGAAAAATGCAGATATGACAGGGGCTAAATTGGATAACGCAAAACTATTCAATGCGATAAGACTGTGCCTGAATAATCCAATCTGTGTTGAATAAACTAATCATGTGCCGAGATTCTGTTTTATCGCTTGAATCTTACACTTTTGGTGAGCATATGACAAAAAATAAGGTTAAAGTAAATCATGCAAAAATTAGATGTGTTGGATTCTGTCACAGAAACATGCGTAATATCAGTTCCAAAAGACAAGGTATTCGAATTTTTATCTGACATTGAGAATCTTCCAAAGTGGAGCACACAATTTGTAAAGAAATTGGTTGTCGTAAACGGAAAACAAAAGGCAATGACCCCAATAGGCGAAGTTTTTCTAAGATATGAAACTAATCCAAATGCTGGATTGATTGATATCTATGCTGGAGTAGATGAAAAATTGATGACTCCTGCATATATGCGGGTTATTCCTTTTTCAGATAATTCTACTGGAGTAATGTTTACCTTTTTCAAATGGAATGGAACTGATGATACAACATGGCAGATCTTCTGCAAATGGATAAAAATCGAAGTGGAAAATATCAAAAAACATTTTTCTTAGTTATATTGTCTTGAAACCAGTGCACAGAAATAAATATCATGTCAGGTACGGTACTACGGTAACATTATGATAGTTCAATGTCCCGACTGCAAAAAACCCCTTTTTGAGTTTGATCACGGCTCGGGGAACTATCACTGCTCTAATCCACATTGCAATTTCCAGTATCTTGAGATAATGACAGGAAAACAATACCGAAAAACAGTCAAGATTGAAGATATAGGACAAAAACCAGCAGTTAGTAATCTTGACAAGAGACCAAAACGAATTCTCGTTGGGCTTGCAATAGAAAGCACATTACTCAACATGGGGCATACAATATTTGATAAAGTGATTACAAAACTGCGAGAAGACTATAATGCCAACGTGTTTGACTGTCTTGAAAATCCGCAATATCTGAAAAGAGTTCTTGAGAGAAATTTTGATAAAAATACCCAAAATGTAATGGTCAAGTCAATCAAAACCATGCTAGGTGAGTTTGCCTATTACGAATCTGTCCGGGAATTCTTGGATGTGCTAAACAACAAAGCATAATCTCCAAAATTGGAAAACAAGATCACGTATTGCCATTTTCTTGGTACGGTACAAATAGTTTTATAGTAATTTTCTATGAATGACGTAAGAATGTTAGTCGGAGATGAATTTGCAGACTATGGCCATTCGTTGGACCGAAAAAGTAGGCAAGTTGCAAAAACAAAAGATGGCTCAGTCACAGATTTGATACCTACGCTCTTTGATATGACTAAGGCAATGATGAAAATTAGATGTAATTTGGATGAGACAGACGCAAATGATGAAATGTTGGAGGAATTTTCCAAAATAGAATCTGCAATAATGAAGATGACCAATCAAATTGAATATCTGAAAAGAATAGGTCATTAATCCCGTACGTGCACTGTGTGCTTTAATTCCCATTGGAAAGTGAATGGTGCTAAAAATTTCTATAAAATTTATACAAAGAATTTATCAAAAGGCCTGTTGTTCGTATATTAGTGCCTCGTAAAGAATACAAGACAATTACCGTAAAAGAACAAGCATTTGTACGATTTCTTAAAGCAGTACATGATGCAAAGAAAGCAAATCCTGACCTTGACAATAGTCTATTTCTTGAAAAACTATTAGATCATTACAAAAAGAAAGGGTAGGCAAAAGATAATTCGTCTATTATTGGAAAACGCGTATAATTTGGATGGGGTTTGTATCCAGTATCAAATGATATCAAGGTTTTATTATAGTCAGATTCAAGCTTTTTTTGATTGGATCCGCTGCTAAAGGTAAATGAGGCACACAAAAATGGGATTTTACCTGACAAAGTTTACTCGCTAATCGTAGATAGGTTCCAAATTGTACTTGAGGGCATAGGCCGAATAGAAAAGGCATCGGGGATAAACTTCCCACTTGCGTATATTGAACCCTCTGTAGTAATATCGCAGCCAGCAGGGTCGTTTGACTATGGTATATTTTTTGCAAGAACACTTCCAGTAATTGTAAACGAAAAAGTGGAGATAATAATACAAATCACTGCCCCGCTTGTGGCCTATGGATTAAAAGGCACGATACATGCCATCCTGGCACACGAGTTTTTGCACTATTTAGAGTTGACAAAAAGGATGTCAAAGATGGAAATTGTTTCAGATGAAATATCAGGAAACCTCTTTGAAAGCATGTATGCAGACACTACTAGGCTGTTTGAGCCTCGTGCTGTATTTGATGACAAGACGCTCTTGTTGCATATAACAAAGAAATTCCCGGAAGGGTTTCGGGACTATAAACTCGAAGATAAGGTAATGAAAAACTGGATCCAAAAGAAACTGCCAACCATAAACATCGCACTTGACAGCAATACTGTCAAGATTCCTGCCGACGTGCTTGCAAAAACGCAGGTTGATCCATCCCTGATACAAAAACTAGACCAGATAGAACAAAGAGCTTCTAAATTGCGAAAAAAGAAACTGTATTGATTATTTTGTAAACTCTGTATAGCCGCACTTGCCACAAGTTCGTCTGTCTTTGTGGTCTGACATGAAAACACCTTTGCCACATCTTGAACATTCTTTTTTGGCCTTTTCCGCCTTGTCTCCTTTTACTTTGTAGTATTTGTAAACTGAAGGACTAGATCCTTTCTTACCTGCCATTACTTTGTCTCTTCCTTCTTTTCTTCAGCGGGCTTTTCTTCTGGTGCTGCAGCTTCGGTTTTTGCAGCGGCCTCAGTCTCTGCTTTTGCAGCTGCATCGGCTTCTGCCTTTGCTGAATCGGCCTTGGCCTTTTCCATTCTCTTGAATACTGCTGCCTTGAGATGCTCCTTTGCTAACTTTTCGTCTTCGTATACGTAGAATGTGCCTGAGAGCAATGGCTTGCCAGTATCATTTTTGAGATTGATTGGAATTACAATTTTGCCCTCGAGTTTGAATTGCTTTGATATCATGTCTGCAGCTTCAAGTCTCTTGAGCTTGCCTGCAAGTCCCTTGAATGTACACGTAATCTCTCTTCTTGCCAGTAGAGGATTCTTTACATCACGTATTACTTCAATCATGGACATGTATTGTGAGTCCTTTTAATAGCGCATATAATCTTAACGGCGAAATAGCTAACAATTTTAAGAAATTGCAGTATCGGTATTACGTGGATCGTTTCATGGTTCATCTCAAGAATTCCGGGTTTCTGCCACGAGATGCTCCGACATTATTGAAAAAGGCAGATGACCTGACTGTGGAATTGGATGCTCTTGTTCGAGATACACGAGTATCAAAAAAATATTTGGAGTTTGACGTATCGATTGCAAAAGAACATCTGGATCTCTTGGTTGAAAAACTGGAACCAATTGGACATCTTGATCATGCAAGACATCTTGTTGAAGAAAAAATAGAAAAAGAAAAGGCGTTGGATGATGCTGTATTTTATTTTGATAATGAAAGATTCTGGGAATGTCACGAGGTTCTTGAAAGCGTATGGAAGGCAACATATGAAGGCGAAAAGGATCTTGTACAAGGAATAATCCTCGTTGCCGCAGCACTTGTACATTATCAAAAAGACGAAAATGAGATCTGCCTTTCTATTATGAAGCGGGCCATGGAAAAACTCACTGCTTCAACTGGAAAATATCATGGCATAGATGTTGATGAATTTAAGAAAAAAGTTGCTGATATGATAAAAACTGGAAATATTGCCGTCTTTGCTATTTGATGAGACTGATTGCAGTCTTGATTACGTCTGCACCAGCAAGCAATCCTATGCTGCCTTTCTTTGCCTGCTCCTCGGTAAATCTTGTAGTTCCGTCTTTTTTGACAGAATCCCCTGAGATCAATACTGGAACAGGATCGTCGCTATGCCCTTTGTTTATGCAAGGTGTTGAGTGATCTCCTGATATTACAACTGACACCTTTGAGGTATCTATGATGCCAAGCAAGGTACCAAAAAATCTCTCATCTATCTCTTCTATGTTTTTCATCTTTCCAATGGCATCTCCGTCATGGCCAAATTCATCTGGTCCTTTGATGTGTACATAGATGGCATTTTGAGTCTCCATTGCCTTTGCTGCAACTCTTGCTTTTTCTTCATAATCTGTCAGCCCCCCTGCACTAAATGTCTGCATCTTGAGAACATTTGCAATGCCAATCTCAACAGGCATATCGACAATGCATGAAAACTTCATTGCATGCAGCTGGTTAATCGGTACAACATCTGGAAACTTGTTTCCTGCATCTCGCAATAATATTGAGTTTAAAAGTTTCTTGCCTTGTGCGCCGCGTCTTTTGTTTACCTCGCTGTTTTTCATTATGGCAAGGGACTGGTCAGTGAATTCATTTACCAAAGAGGCAGAAAGTTTTGCGCCTGGTGACTCGTTTAGAGGAAGTGACTTTTCAATTTTCAAATAATCGCCAACTGCCTTTGCTACTCCCATCCCGTCAATCCTTGCATATGCTGGGTCTGTGTTGCTGACGTCTGGGGATAATGACTCGCCGTCACATCTTATTCTGACTATGACTCTGTGACCTATAGTTGGAGATACTGCAACCGATGCCTTTGGATTTGAGAACTTGATCTTTTGTTCCAGCTCGCGAGAAATAGCCACTGCATCTTCTTTCTCTATCTTCCTTCCAGCTCTTCTGTCTGTTATGACTCGTTCATTATTGACAGTGGAAAAGTTTCCACGCAATGCAAGGTCTCCGTTTTTGAAATCAATTCCAATTCCAATCGATTCTATTACACCTCTTCCGACATATTCTGAATTTACAAATCTGTAGCCTAGCATGTTGAAAACAGCAATGTCTGACTGCGGTGCTATTCCCTTGCCTACTGAAATGACCTCCCCTATTGCGCCGTTTTTTGCAAGCCTGTCCAAGTTTGGCGTCTTGGCATACTTTAATGGAGTCATGCCGCCAAGGTCTGGATGAGGAAGGTCTCCTATTCCGTCAAGTAAGACATAGATCATGTGTACGTTGGAATTATCTGTAATCTTTACTCAGCTCCATCTTTCGGATTTTTCATATATTACATAAACCTTGATTTTTTCACTCGATCGCAACATGGAAAAACTTCTTTTCCAAATGGAAAGATCACTGAGACGCGGATATCTCTTTGAGTTTTATCTTAAAGTTCAGGGCTTTTCCTGCTAGTGGGTGGTTCAGGTCAACTGTTACTGTATTGTCATCTACATCTGCAATCATTGCTGGTACTTTTTCACCTGTTGGTAGGCCTGCCTCAAAGACTAGTCCGGCAGTAATCTCTGCATCTTTTGGAAATACTTCACGCGGAACCTTTTGCACCAGGGTTGGATCGTGGTTACCATACGCATCAGCAGGAGGTATCTTGAATTCTTTTTCGTCTCCCTCATTCATACCTAAAACTGCACTGTCAAATCCCTTTATGACATGTCCGGATCCAACTTCAAATTCTAAAGGCTGCCCGTGATTTTCTGAACTATCAAAAATTGAACCGTCATCAAGTTTTCCGATGTATTCTACTTTTATCTTGTCTCCATTTTTTACTGCCAAGCCACAAATCTCCTATTTGTTTACAGGAAATGTTTGTAGCATGCGTATAATATGTCTTCACTTATTTCCACGAACAAAACGATAAAAAATCATTTTTCTTTTACTTGTTATTTCGCAACTAGCTTTTATCCTCTGGCATTGGAAACTGTTTCGCAAGATCTTCTGCAAGCTTTTCGTAAGCTTCTCTTGTCTTTCCAATTTCCTTGAGTTTTTCTGATTCTACATTTGAAAGTTCCTTGTTAACTCTTTCAACATCATTTCGGAGTGCCATCTCTGCCATCTCAAACAATCTGTTGTTTTCTTTCCAAATGTGTTGAACAAGATGGTTGATGTATTCTTGCATATCCGTGACAAGTTGTACTGAATTTCCTGTCGAGACATATGTCTTGGCAGACTCTTCCATTCTGGCAGCCAATTTTCTTGTCAATGCATGTTCCATCAACATTATTGCAATAGGGCCGCTCTCCTTTGGCATGCCTTTCTTTTCAAGTTCGGGAAAAAGAGATCCTTCTTCCTTTCCATGGTGGCAAAGGTCGGTAAAGTTCTTTGTAAAATCAATCACTTGGGATATTATGGGTTCTGGGATTGTCTTTCCACTCTGAAGTAGCGGAATTGTTGCCCACATTGCTTTGAGCACCTTTTCAATCAATGCATGGTCCTGCCTTAGTGATTCAGTAGACATGTGTAATTTTGGGGAATTTTTATTCCAATTTAAGCGTAATTTTGATTGTCGCTTGATGGCATTGATCCGCACTGGGTTTGTTCGTACCGTATGAACGGCATGATATCAACGATCAAGTGGTATAAACATGGAATGCGTCAAAACACATCACACCAAAAAATACAGGCGCTGCGGCATACCACGAGGTATTTCATAAATCAAAAAAATTCTACAGATTTCTCATATGTTATTTCCTGGCATGCACGTTTGAAATACCATTATCAGTGTAGACCGCAAATTGATGAAAAACCTGCGACATGTGGAAGACCAGTGATATGTGATAATGGCATACGATGATCTTGCTATAAAGAAAAATCTTGTATCTCTGGCAATTGGGAAAACTCTGATCGACATAGATGCCAGAAGGTATGCTGAGGTCACAAAACTTCTTGACGAAAAATACAATACCACTATCTCTGATTGCTATGAGCACCCGATTCATCTGCGAGAAACTCTCAAGGAACTCTATGGAAGCTCGTACAAGTTTTTGGTAGAGTCGATTAAAGAAAAACTGGCCGACTTTCCTGATCATCTGGAAATTACAAAATTCCTAGACGCCTTGTCTGCATGACTCTATTTTGGACTGCTTTCAAACAAGGAACGTGTTTGGTATTTTAGATCTTGACTGTAACTGCTTGCTTTCGATCATTGAAAAGGTTTTAAATTAGCAGATCGAAATCTACCAGATATGGGAGATCTTCGTAAGGATTACGTCGTTGATAGATTTGTTATAGTCTCCCAAGATGACAGTCATGCAGGCGATTCAAAAAAGTGTCCATATTGTCCAGGAAATGAGTCCATGACAAATCTCTCTGCATTGTCACTTGTAGCAAAAGATGGAATGTTGCAAAGACTCCAAGATACTGAAGATTACTATGTGGAAGGTTGGTCTGTTAGAGTTTTTGAAAGCAAAAATCCAGTGGTTGCAACCACTTCGGAAAATTCTTACAGCGATAGACCTCTTTACAGCGAACCGGCGTATGGTTATCACTATGTTGTTGTCGCATCTGAAAAACACAAAGAATCACTTGCTAGCATTCCAGTTGAACAATGGTCCAACGTACTGGTTGTGATTCAGGACAGGCTTAGGTGGCTGTACACACAAAGGGGGGTTACATACGTCTCAGTCTATGTAAATCATGGGAAAGAGGCCGGCGGCCCTGTACTGCATCCGCATCTTAACGTGGTTACGTTCTCAACTATTCCTCCTGTAATAGAACAGGAGGCAGAAGCTGCACACAAGATTCTAAATGAGAAGGGTATATGCCCAATGTGCCAAGCAGTAAGCACTGAAACAGGTGGTCCAAGGCAGATACTCCAAACAGAAGGATTTATTGCATTTTGCCCGTGGGCCCCATCTCATCCGTATGAGTTTTGGATATATCCAAAAAAACACACTACAAGTTTTTCCAAGATAACTCAAAAAGAGATAAACGACCTGTCATTGATCCTAAGGGCAACACTTGGGGGACTTGCCAGCACAACAAAGAACGCATCATACAACATGGTATTCCATCTTTCACCTGAAAAGAAAAACAACAGACAAATTCATTGGCACATTGAAGTTTATCCGCAGTCTGGCTCTTGGTCTGGACTTGAAAGAGGTTATGGAGTTTTCTTAAACAAGATTACGCCAGAAAAGGCTGCAGAGGAACTTGGTTCATCATGCAGAAAAGAACTTGCAGGTCTAGTCGGAATAGTATAGGGAACCGTTTATTTATTGACGTACATCCACAATAACTGTGGCAGTAGAACAATGGGTAGCACTTGCTAGCTTGGGAATGTTTGTACTGTTTACAGCTCAAATAATATCGTTATCGGTATTTCTAGAAAATCCATCATATGACATTGATCCGTCATCAACCATGCGAGAATTTCTTTCTATAAGTGGTGGACCTGCGCTGATACTTGCAGGCTCGTCATTTTTGTTGGCGCGAAGATATGGCTCAAGACTGTGTGGCTCTCTTATCATTGCAGGTGGAATTATAGTATTGGTTGGAATGAATTATGTCAATGAATTAATTCCACACATCAAACCTCAATACGTGGTGCAAGAACTTCAGCTTGTTCCAACTATATTCATGGGAGTGTCAATCCCGGTTATGGTAGTGGGAGGACTCTTGTTTCGTCTCAAGCCAAAACCGAAAAGAGACTATGTCTTTGATCGATGATCAAATCTCATTGCGTTAGAATATTTTTTGAATCCTAGTTTTTCATAAAAGGGAATGAGGTCGTCAGAGCAATCAAGAATTGTTTTGTAGCATCCGCGTTTTTGAGCATATTCTAGTAGTGCACGCACAACTTTCTGCCCAATTCCCCTTCCTTGGAACTCCTTTGCAACTACGACATCTTCGATGTGGCCTGCCTTTCCTCCGCCATGGATGAATTTCTGCTCAATTATGATGCTTGCAGCTCCGACCACTTTGGAATCAATCACTGCTACGTAGATTACCTCATTTGGGTCTGAGGATATCTTGTCAAATACGGCCTGGGCCTTTTTTGGGCTCAGATCACTTGCCTTTCTGAGCGAATCAAGAGAATGCAGAAACCCGTTGGCGATGTCCTTTTTCTGAAGTTTGCGTATCTTAATTTCAGTCATGGTTTGGGGCTAGATTTGGCCTAGTTTTTCCAAATAATGTTGATATGCACGGCGATACGATGCCTTGTCTCCGATATCGAGAAAGCCTTTTTTGATTGGATATCCGCTAACTCTGTTTTTCTTGGCAAGTGCGCTACGAATGACAAGATCCATTCCATAGGGCTTGTTTTCTGGAATAAGGTTCAAAACTCCAGGCTCCATGACATAGCATCCTATGTTGATGTTTCCCTTTACTTCTGGCTTTTCTTGCCATGCCTTTACCTTGTTTGTCTTGTCCATCTCTATGAATCCGTATGGAAGCCTGGTCTTGTATTCGTACAATCCCATGGTAACAAAGGATTTTTTCCTTTTGTGATAATCGATCATGTTTTTCAGATTAAAATCAAAAATTGAATCTCCGTATACGCAAACAAAAGTCTCGTCAAGAAACTCTTGTGCTGTCTTCAACTGGCCTGCAGTTGCAAGCGGCCTGTTTGCTATTGCATATTCTATCTTTACGCCAAATCTACTCCCGTCCTCGAAATAATCCTCGATTGTTTTTCTCAAGTAGCTTACACACAAAACAAATGAATCAACACCGTTGTTCTTTATCCATTCAATCAAATGTTCCAAAAGTGGCCTGTCTCCTAGTGGAAGCATTGCCTTTGGAAGAAAAGTAGTGTAAGGTTGCAGCCTTGTCCCAAGCCCGCCGGCTAAAATTACTGCCTTCATCAAATGTAGTCTAAGAATCTAGTATTTATTTTGAAGGATAAATTCTTCTACCTAATCTTGGCAAGCTTTGTCAGTACATCTTTGGGAGTTTTGCCAAAAAGCAAGATCATCGGCTCCTTTCCAACATCTCCTGTGTGGTATATGATGTCTGGAGGGCTCTTTAGATTTGTAATTGCAGTCTTTATTCCCCATGATACTGTTTTTCCCTCTTTTTTCTTCAAGCCAGGAGATTCTAACATTCGGTCGTAGTGTGAAACGCTAAATCTCTTTGAAATTGCCTTTTGTATTGTTTTTCTGTCATATCGTATGTTCACGGCAGACCTTGTGGCAGGAAACTTTTTTGCAACCTCTAAAACTGCATTTGCCACATGTCTTGAGCCTCCATACTTGAGCATCCCTGCTACTGCAACAGAGCTTCCAGTTTTGACCAGGCGGCCCTCAAGACCCAATACGTCCGAGATGGATCTTGGCCTGGGTTTTGAATAGACAAAGTTTGTCTGCACCTCTGGTATGAGTTCTTGGATTCCCTTGATTGATACAAAGTGGCTTATTGCACTTGAGAGTTCTTCTTCTATCTGGTCTGTGTTTTTCTGTCTTGCAATGACAAGGCCTGCGCCGACTCTTGATGCACCCTTGATGGACTCAAATGATGTATCCTGGGCAAGCCTTACAGACTCTGAGATAGTCTTTCCCTTGGCTAGGCTGGCACAAAGGGCTGCAGAAAATACGCATCCGCCTCCATGGCTGTCTCTTGGAAGCTTTTTTTGAGAAAACAAAGAAAACTTTTTGTTCTCAAGCAGCAGGTCGGTGACCCTGTCATCTTGTAAATGTCCTCCTTTTATGACGACATTTTTTGCACCCATTGAGTTTATTTTCAGTGCGGCCTTTTTTGCGTCACTCTGTGTTCTTATCTTTATTCCAGTAATTTTTTCTGCTTCCGGAACATTCGGAGTGATGATATGTGACATGGGGATTAGAATTTTTTTAAAATCAGAAAATGCATTTTCTTGCAGCAGCAATCCGCCAGTAGTTGATTCAAAGATAGGATCAAGCACTATGGGAACCTTGAGATTTTTTAATTCAGAATGAATTACTGTTATAGTTTTTTTGTCGTAGACCATTCCTATCTTGACTGCACTCACCTTGAAATCTGAAAGCACTGCTCTTAGCTGGCTCTTGATTAGATCAGGAGACACTGGCTCGGACTTGAAAAACTTGGAAGAGTTTTGACTTGTAAGCGCAGTAACTACGCTCAATCCGTACACTCCGAGAGCAGTGAATGTCTTTATATCTCCTTGAACCCCTGCACCCGACGACGGATCAGATCCTGCAATAGTTAATACGTTCATGATGATACCATGGGAAACTCACGTTTAAATTCAATTGATTGGTAAAAAGAGTAAATTGGGAACACAAATGAGCGCTGCCCGCAGGGGCGTTGCCACAGACGAGATGAAGACAGTGGCAAAAGACGAGGATGTAACTCTGGACTGGCTCATTCCAAAAATTGCAAACGGCTCTATCATTATTCCGCATAACAATGTCAGACCACAAAAGATTCACGTAGTTGGAATTGGGAAAGGGATGAAAACAAAGGTTAACGTAAACATTGGAAACTCGACCCTCAACCAGAACCTGGATGAAGAGGTGAAAAAGGCAAAGGTGGCAGTAAAGTATCACGCTGATACTATAATGGACCTAAGTGACGGGGGGGACGTGGGTGTTTTCAGAAGAACACTGCTTGATGCGGCTCCAATAACATTTGGCACCGTTCCTGTATACGAGGCATACAACTATGGTGTTGAAAAACACAAGAACCCTCTTGATATCACTGAAGACGATTACCTCAATGCATTTGAGCGCAACATAAAGGACGGCGTTGATTATACGACAATACATTCCGGTATAACAAAAGACATTGCAAAACGAATACTTGCAGTGAAAAGACATGGCGGTATAGTAAGCAAGGGGGGAACCATTACCGCTGCATGGATGCTAAAGTATGACAAGGAAAATCCGTACTATGAGCACTTTGACTATCTAATCGAGCTTGCAAGACAGTATGATGTTACTTTTAGCTTGGGTGATGCCCTAAGGCCTGGCTCTATACTTGACTCTCATGACGAACTCCAAGTGCAAGAGATGATAAACATCTCAAGGCTTACAAAAAGAGCCCATGAGAAAGACGTACAGGTCATGGTGGAAGGCCCAGGACATGTGCCGCTAAACGAAGTTGCTGCAAACGTACGGCTTGCAAAATCCTTGATTGGAGATGTTCCATATTACGTACTGGGACCTCTTGTAACCGATGTAGCGTCTGGCCATGATCACATTGCAAGCGCGATAGGGGCAGCAGTATCTGCAAGCGAGGGCGTAGACCTGTTGTGCTATCTTACACCGGCAGAACACTTGGCACTACCTAACGCTGAAGAAGTAAAAGCAGGATTGATTGCATATAGAATTGCTGCACATGCTGCAGACTTGGTCAAGCTCAGGGACAAGGCAATAAAGTGGGACATGGAAATGACCGAGGCAAGACGAACATTGAACTGGGAAAAACAGATTGCATTATCAATTGATCCTGAAGAGGCGGCAAGGATACATGCAAGAACAGGACAGCTCAAGGGAAATACAGTACCGTGTACAATGTGTGGCGGTGCATGTGTCTACATCATGCTTCCGCAACAACGCTATACTACAACTGAGACAAAAGAAGAAGAAAAACTACAGCAAGCTAGCTAGAACTCTGTCAAGGCTTGGAACTGTTTGATATTTTGAAAGATCTGAAACGTTTATCCATGCGTATTCTCGATTCTCCCAATTCAGCGTGATCTTTGGGTCGCTAACTGCGAACAAAAAGGGATGAATCAACCACTCGTGGTTTTCGTACTGTGATTCCACTTGCATTTGCTTGCCTGTCTTGAGTAGGGTTATCTTGTCTTCTGTGATTCCAGCTTCCTCTAATATCTCACGCTTTGCCCTGTAGATTGGCTCTTCTTCTCCCTCTATGATGCCGGATATTCCTGCCCAGAGGTTTCTCATTGATTTTACCTTCTCGCTTCGCTTTAGGATGAGGTACTTGTTACCATGAGTTAAAAAAGCAGTAACAATGCGTGTAGAGTTCAATTATTTTTCCACAGCATTTACCATGGACACTAGTTTTTTGTACGCATCGTCCATGTCTATATTTTTTGCAAGCCTTTCTTTTGCACTGCCGACATACTTGAGAATTTCTTCTGTCCTGTTCTCTTGTACCAAGATGAGCATTCTTCCAATGTCTTTCCAAAATTCTTCTGCATATTTTCTGATTTCAGGATTTGAAATTATTGTTTCAATAAGCTCTGGCGCCTCTGTCATTATTCCTGCAGTGAGAAGCTTCTGAGCCTTGAAAGTGGTTCCTGCCATCTTTTCAACCAGTGTAAAGTTTTCTTCCTTTGCAAGTATGTTTGCAAGAGATAGGTTCACTAGGTGCGTCATGCCAAGAATTATTGCAATCTTTTTGTCATGCTCTGCTGCATCTATTTGTACAAAACTTGCGTCAGGAAATAGTGATTTTGCAACAGTGAGCTCTTTTTTTGCATCGCGTATTGGAATTGAAATTACATTCTGCCCCTTTAGCTTCTTTGTTCCGGGACCAAACATTGGGTGAATACAAATTGGGTTTACCTTGTCTGGAATCTTTGATAATGCGGCAGAAGTTTTTATTTTTAGTGATGAGATATCTATAAGATACGAGTCTCGCTTCATCTCCTTTGCAATAAGTCTGATTGTTTCAGGTGTTCGCTTGACTGGAATGCAAAGTATGACATAGTCAACGGACAGGATGGCGCCAACAAGGGACTGGGCCTTTGTAACTGCCTTGTTTGAGACTTCTTTTTCAGCGTCAAAGGCTACCACTTCAAAGTCTTTCTCAAGAAAATACTTTGTGAACCACTTGCCCATCTGGCCCTCTGAACCAATTATTGCAATTTTCTTCTTCATCTCTCTTTCCTCATTACTTCCTCTAATATCTTCATTCCTTGGTTAAGTGTTTCTTCTGGCTGGCACGCAGATATTCTTACAAATCCTTGATAATTGCCAAATCCTTCTCCAGGAGCTATAGCGACACCATGATCTAAAAGCTTGTTTGTAAACTCGACCGAGTCAAAATGGAGGCTTTTTACTTTTGCAAAGATGTACATTGCGCCGTCCGGTTCAATAAATTCTAAATTCATCTCTTTTGCCCTTTTTACCACAGTTTCTAGTCTGGTTTTGATGGTTTTAGTATTATCGGTCGTGTCCGCTTCCAATGCCTTCATGGCTACATACTGGATTGGCTCTGATACGTTTGTCATGCTGAGTGCTTGAAGTTTTGACATCTTGTCTATCGTATCGGGACTTGAAATGGCATATCCTATCCTAAACCCAGTCATTGCATGAGACTTGGAAAACGACTGGGTAACAATTGACTTGTCATATTCGTAGGAAAGCACGCTCTTCCAGTCTTTGAATGCGTATGACGAATAGATCTCATCACTTAGAACATGGAGGTTATTTTTCATGGATACGCTCATTATCTGGTCTAAGAGTTTTTTTGGAAGAATCTTTCCGGTTGGATTGTTTGGATAGTTTAGCACTATCATCTTTGTGTTTTGGTTTATCGAGTTTTCAATGTCTTCTATCTTGGGCTCCCACTTGTTTTCCAAACTGGTGTGAACAGTTCTCACTTTGATTCCGGAATTTAGCGCGTTGTCTCTGTATGCTGGCCACGCAGGCTCTATTACTATGATCTCATTTCCGGGATTTAGTAGAGTGGAGATTGCAAGAAAGACTGAGAATCTTGCACCGGGCGAGACTAGGATGTTTTGTGGATTTGTTTTTACGCCAAATGTTTTGGTAACATGAGTTGCAAGTGCTTGGCGAAACTCTGCCATTCCTTTCGAGTCGCCATACTTTGTGTAACCCATATCGTACACTTTTCCGAGCGCGTCCTTGACTGCCTTTGGAGGGAAAAAGTCTGGCTCTCCTACCTCCATGTGAATTATTTTTTTCCCTTGCCTTTCCAGCTCCTTTGCCTTCAAAAACACTGAGAGATGAGTCTGCTTGTTTGTTGACTGGACCTTTACTGATTCGTTTAGAAGAAAGTTTAGTGCTGTAAGGCCTGTCTTTTCATCAAGGCCAATCTCTTTGCATAGTGATATGACTTTGGTGCGAAGCTGGTTCTCCCTTTCTTCGTTTGTCACTCCAAGACCCATGTTGTTTTTTAGTTGACCTATCTTCTTTGCAGTCTCGTTTCTTTCTTTTAATAATTTTAGTATGTCAAATGTTATTCTGTCTATGTTATCACGAAGATTATCAATATCTGACATTTCTTATCTAATCACTGGCGGAATAAAACCTGCCCTTAATGCATGATCAGCGAGGACTACTGAAACTAGCGAGTCAACTACGGGAGGCGCCCTTGGAACAACACACGGGTCGTGTCTTCCCTGAACTATCAGTGAGGCTGGCTTTTTTGTCTTGACGTCTACAGTATGCTGCTTTTTTGCAATTGATGATGCGGGCTTGAATGCAACCCGGAGCACCAAAGGCATTCCTGTGGATATTCCGCCAAGTATTCCACCTGCATTGTTTGTCTTTGTTGCAACCTTGCCATTTTTTATTATGAACTCATCGTTGTTCTCTGAGCCATGTAGTGTGGAACCTCCAAAGCCAGAGCCAAACTCTACGCCCTTTACTGCCGGAATCGAGAACAATGCCTTGCTAAGGTCTGACTCGAGGGAACCAAAGATTGGCTCTCCAAGCCCAACTGGAATGTTATTTGTAATTGATTCCACAACTCCTCCGACCGAGTCGCCGCTTCTTCTTGCAGCAAGTATTGTGGCACGCATTTTTTCTGCAGTCCTTGTATCGGGACACCTTACCTCGTTTTTGTAAATGGAATTTTTCATGCTTGATGCTGCCTGACTGTTCATCTTCACCTTGCCCACCTGACAAGTGTAAGAGTAAGTGTCAACCTTGAGTGTTTGTGCAAGCAACTTTCTTGCTATTGCTCCTGCCATGACAAATGTTGCAGTAAGCCTGCCGGAAAATCTTCCTCCTCCTCTGTAATCGTTGAATCCGTTGTACTTGATGTATGCTGGATAATCTGAATGGCCCGGCCTTGGCTTTAATGACAAATTTTCATAATCGCGAGAACGCTGGTCTTGATTCCAAATTATCATTGCAATGGGAGCACCGGTTGTGTATCCTCGAAACACTCCTGAAAGAATCTCTACCTTGTCCTCTTCTTTTCTTTGAGTTGTTATGATTGACTGACCTGGCTTGCGCAAGTCAAGCATTTTTTGAATGTCTTTTTCTTCTAGCTCAAGCCCCGCTGGACAGCCATCAACAACAGCTCCTATGCATCTTCCGTGGCTTTCGCCAAAACTGGTAAACACATAACGCTGTCCGATAGAACTTGAAGACATGATGAAATTTTCATTTAGATGCTTATAATCCTTCTAGGGGTTGGAATGAACTTTTGACAAAAAATGCGACAATATGCAAAATTAGATAATTGGCAGTTGCGTGAAAACATCATGATCCGCAGTGCACAACAAGCCGACAAGCATTCTGTCTTGGAATTCTGCAAGTACACGTTTTCTTGGGGAGATTATATTGCAGATGTCTGGGACTCGTGGCAATCAAAAGGGGGACTGTATGTCTCAGAGCAAGACGGGCTTGTTGTAGGGGTGTATAACGTGGCCTTTTTTGAAAAAGAGGCATGGCTTGAGGGGATGAGGGTGCGGCCGCAGTACCGAAAAAAAGGCCTAGGAAAAAAGATGCTGGCACACGCTGAATCTGTCATAAAAAATGGCACCATCCGATTGATAATAGAAAGCGAGAACCATCCATCAATAGCACTTGTCAAATCTATGGGATATGCCCTTGAGGAAAAATGGAGGCTCTACTCTATGGCTCCAGAAAAACTAGAGTCACATGTCATAACTGCCGACACGCCAGATGGCCTTGATGAATTTATCACATCAACAACTTATGCAGATTCCTGGAAATGGCTTCCACTTGACAAAGAAGAGGTAGAAAGACTTGTCAAACAAAAAAGAATCCTAGTCTCATACCAAAATGACAGAGTATCAGCTATTGGTATCTGGAACAGGTCAAAAGACTTTCCCGCAGTCTTTCAACTTGGATTTGTAAACGGCACCAAGGAAGGGATGTCAGACATTCTAAGGTATGTGCAGAAAAAGGCGCACGAGCTTGGCTGTGAAAGAATCCAGGTCTTTGCACAGGAAAAAATTTCACTTGAAGAAACAAGTTTTTTGGAGAAAAAATCTCTGTTCTATCTGATGAAAAAAGAATTATAGAAAAATCTATAATGAAATAGCAAAAACACAAGATCGATGAACTACTGGCTTGTAAAACAAGAACCGACTGTATACAATTACGAGACGCTTGAAAAAGACAAAAAGACTGTATGGGATGATGTACACAACAACCTGGCGCTCAAGCACATCAGGGCAATGAAAAAGGGAGACCGGGCACTCTTTTACCACACTGGAGACGAGAGACAGGCAGTGGGAATAATCGAAATTACAAGCAATCCTTATCCAAATCCAAAGGAAGACGACGAGAGGTTTGTGGTGATGGATGTCAAGCCCGTCATGCGGCTGAAAAGGCCTGTAACACTTGACGAAATAAAAAAGGACTCTAAATTCAAAAATTGGGAACTGTTAAGAATATCAAGGCTCTCTGTCATGCCTGTGCCAAAAAATCTCTGGGATGAGATTTTAAAAAAATCAAAAGAATAACTGGAAATAATTTTTGACATAACAGTATCACTACGGGATCTGGCCTGTTGCATTTACACGGAAATTTTGGCACCAATCCTGTTCATCTCCTTGATGAAATCAGGATATGAGACATCTACAGATTCGGGGTCTGTAACGGTGCAATCACCTACAAACATTCCAGCTATGCAAAATGCCATAAACAGCCTATGGTCGTCTGCAGAGTCAAGCTCTGCGCCGGTAAAAGACTCGGGTGCTTTGAGAATTAACCCGTCTTCTTTTTCTGTTACAATGACGCCAATCTTTGAGAGCTCTTTTGCCAAGATTGCAATCCTGTCAGTCTCCTTGAATCTGGCATGCCTTACATTGTAAATCTCAATTGGGTTCAAAGCCCGAAGTGACAGTATTGCCATGGGCGGAAGCAGGTCTGGCGTATTTGACAAGTCAAACCTTCCACCGGAAAGCTTGGAGGGTACTGTGACCCTTACCGTATCTCCTATGGAAATTTTTACTCCCATCTTTTCAAGATGTGTCATCATTTCCTTGTCGCCCTGTGGCAGGTCGCCTATTGGTGCGGAAATTTCCATGTTGTTTCCAACTAGAACTGCAGCAGAAAGAAGAAGCGCCATGCTTGAGAAATCTGCGGGAACAGTAAAGTCAGTCGGGTTGTAATCCTGTCTTGGTATGTGATATTTTTTGTATGGTGTTATGACATCAACGCTTGCACCAAACTTTTTCATGGTTGCAATGGTGGCATCAAGGTAAGGCTTTGAGACCAAGTCGCCCTCTATATCTAACGTAATCCCGTTCTCGGTCTTGGGTGCTGCAATCAAAAGTGCGGAGATGAACTGGCTTGAGACAGAGCCTGATATCGATGTGTTGCCTCCTCGAATCTTGCCCATTACAGTAAGAGGAGGTGTGCCGTTTGTCGATGTGCATCTGGCACCAAGTTTTCCAAGCGCATCAAGCAGCGGCTCCATTGGTCTTTTTTTTAGGCTAGAATCTCCTGTCAGCGTAATCTTGGAATCTGAAAGAGCAGAGATTGCAGACGATATTCTAATTGTTGTGCCAGAGTTTGATGCATCGATCTCAGTTCCTATGGGAGATACATTGCCTGTGCTCTCTACGTTAACAGTTGAACCATCGACTGTTATCTTGGCACCAAATACTCTGCAGGCATTGATTGTTGCAAGGGTGTCTCGAGAAAGCAGGACATTTCTAATGGTGCTCTTTCCCTTTGCAAGCGATGCCAAAAAGACTGCGCGATGTGTATAGCTCTTGTTTGGCGGGCAAGATATCTTGCCTGACAGCGTGGATTTTGATACCTTACACTTCATGGGCTTCAGCCTTTTGGTTGTTGATTGCAGAAACTATGACAGTTCCGTCTAGATACGAAAAGACTTTTTTTACAAGTGAGACCTTGTCATTTTTTGCAACTGCTGCAATTGACGGGCCGTTTCCTGAGACTGATGCGCCAAGCGCACCGCTTTCCATCAAGTCAGTCAGGATTCTTGGGTCAGAGCCCAGTATGGACGAAGTCGCAAGGCCATTGAGTGTCATGGCATTCCAGTAGTCAGAGTTGTTTGCAAGATTCCATGCTTGGGAGAACACATTGTGCAAAATTTTTAATTTCTTTACATTTCCCCTCTTGCGAGATTTAAGTACTACCACAACTGCACCTCCACCGCCGCCAAAGGCACAACGCGGCACACTGCCAGCTGGAACAAAACCATCTCAGACAGAGTCACATCAAACAGCTGAAGCCGAGGCAAAGAAATCGATGTGGAGATCAAAAGGTGCAGAGTATGAAAATTATGTTTCAGAGGAGACCCACAAGGCACCTCCACCAGCTCCAGAGCCAAAAGCACAACGCGGCACACTGCCAGCTGGATTCAAGGCACCACCGCCACCAGCTCAAACTCATGAAGCTCCCAAACCAGCTCCTGCACCTGCGCCAAAACCAAGACCAACAGCGTCTGGTCCAACACATGGCACACTGCCAGCTGGAATGAAGCCAACACCACCTCCGGCTCCAAAAGAAGAGCCACGCTCAACATCAACTCCTGAGGTAGGAGAGGTAGCACCAGCATATGCACAGATCAGTTCATCTGGTTACACCGGAAACAGATACTATGCAACAAGAAGCAGGCTGTCATACCATCCACCAAGCAAGCAGTTCAAGGGAGATGCGTCGTCCAGTACAACCACTGCACCACCGCCAGCTCCTGCGCCAAAAAAAGCACAACGCGGCACACTGCCAGCTGGATTCAAGCCTTAAAGGCTTCAAGAACTTCTTGTGCGTGTCCTGCAGGTTTTACTTTTTCAAAAACCTTCAACACTTTGCCTTTTTCATCAACTAGAAAAGTAGTCCTGTTTACTCCCATGTATTCGCGTCCCATAAACTGCTTCTTTCCCCAGACACCAAATTTCTTTGCAACGTCCTTTTCTGTGTCTGCAAGCAGTATGAAGGGAACGCTCATTTTCTCGCCAAACTTTTTGTGAGACTCTTCGTCATCCGGGCTTATGCCAATTATCTCAATTCCTGCACTCTTGAATTTCTTGTAGTCACGTGCAAACTCGGCAGCTTCTGTCGTGCACCCCGGCGTGAAATCCTTTGGATAAAAGTAGACGACATATTTTTTTCCCTTGAGATCTGACTTTTTGAGAGTCTTTCCTTCTGCATCTTTTAGCGCAAAATCGGGAACTGTCTCGCCTTCAGATAGCATGAGAGAAAGTGTGTCCCTATCCCTACTTAATTTTTTTCAAAGATATCGAATGTTTTATATGGTATTTGTCAAGGCTAGAGTTCTATAATGGTAAATCCACGTGCATGGTTTGCAGAATCTATAGGGACATTCTGTCTAGTGTTCTTTGGTCCTGTAGCTATCACCTTATCCGTTGTAGTCCTTGGCGGAAGTCTTACGCCAGAAGGTCTACTTGTAATTGCATTAGCTCACGGTGCAGCAATTGGACTGATGGTGTATACTTTTGGCCATGTTTCAGGTGGACACTTTAACCCAGCAGTTACCTTGTCATTTCTTGCAACAAAGAGAATTGATGTAAAGAATGCTGCTGGATACATTGCGTTTCAGTTGATTGGTGCAGTGATTGCAGCTGCTGCAAACAAGGCAATACTCCCTGCAAGCGAGAAGGTAAAGTATGGAGTCCAGACAGGTCCTAGTGCCCTGATTGGATCTAGTGCGACCGCAGGGTTTACAGTTGAGGCAATACTGACATTCTTCTTGGTTACTGTGATATTCATGACCGTATTGCACAAAAAGGCAGCTGCTGGATTGTATGGGTTTGCAATAGGAGGCATGATATTTTTGGATCACATTGTAGGTGTACCACTGACTGGAGCAAGCATGAATCCTGCAAGAACATTTGGTCCTGCATTGATATCTGGATACTGGGATTACCATTGGATATACTGGGCAGGCCCAATAGTTGGCGGAGTGATTGCAGGGCTGATAATGAACTATGTGTTCATAAAAAAGTCAGAGAAAGAAGCATCTGCATAGATTTACTTTGAAATGATTATAACGGGATGATTGGAAAGTTTCTTTGTGGACCCGTAGCACAGCTTGGATAGTGCGGCCGCTTGCGGAGCGGCAGGTCGTGGGTTCGAGTCCCCCCGGGCCCGCTATGTTCTATTTCTACGTTCTAGCGGTTTTATATTTGAGAAAAATGCCCAAAATCATACCATTTATTTCCATTTATGACGCCTGCTATTTTTCCAACCATTTCATATGGGAAAAGATCCAATTCGTATATCGCACTTCATTGGAGAAAACCCTTTCAAGCAAAATCAAAAAATGAATAAAGACTGAGATTATTTTGGATGGCACAATAACATCTCAACCAATCTATTTTCAATATTTTTCACAAAATGTACGGGACAATTGAAAATCTTACAATGTTACAAAATCTACGATGATCAGCCTTTTATCAATGAAATCAAATCAACATGGTACCATGGCTACAAAAATAATCAAGCGAGGACCTAGATACAAGATAGTAATGGGCTCCTCACACGCATCAGCAGCTGATGCAGCTGCGCAGGCTCAGCTGAAGGTAAACACAACACCAGGCGAGCCAATAGGCATTGCAGCAGACGGCATGTGCTGCCTGAGCCTTGATGGCGGAAAAACTACTGCAGAGTGGGATGTCTACATCCTGATGAAATACTAGAACACTGCAGCAAGAAACCCAATTCTTTTTTTCAAGCCAAAAGTTTTGCCCAGCCCCATGCAACAAGCTTGGCAGCAGTGTCAGGCTTTACACATGCAGGACTGTTATCATCTGATTTCATGACAAGCCCAAAACCTTGCTGGCATTTTACATCGCTTGCAGAAATTCCAGACTTGAACTGCATCAGTGGCGATGCTAACATGGGAACAGGATGTGAATGTGTATCATTCATCTGGGAATTCTCAAGTATTGTAAACAGGAAAGATTTTGATACACTGACGGGGTTTGAGGCAGAAGATGTACCAGAACCTGTCTGGTTTTCTACCGTATACGAAAATGTTATTGTTCCATTTGCAGTGCCAGGAGATACTGCCCTGTAATCGATGTTAGAACCAGGACCTGTTACAGTAATGTTCTCGCCGGGATTTACCTGCCTTGATATTGCAAAGTAGATGCATGGCTTGACAACTTCGACTGTGGCATGGCTGTCAAACGTTGCAGAAAATGGCGATATGCAATCATTGTGTACTGATATGGTACCTGGGGAATGGTTGACAAGAGTGGCATTGACTGTAAAAGTATCTCCAACCTTGATTGCAGACGGCTGCGCAAGAACATTCTCAATTGAGACACCAGTATTTGCATCAGATATTGCAAAGGTGATGGTATAATCAGAAGGTGCTATCTGCTTGCCAATTGATTTGCTTGGATTTACCTGTAATATCGATAGGTTATAGTTTTCAAAGACATGTCCTGCCATGGTTGAGAGACTAAAGTTTCCAAGGTCCTGCCCGTTCTGTGTTACTCCAACTAGCGCAGTGACCTGTCCCTGCCATACGCAATTTGCAGTCTCAGGGCACCTGCTGTCTGATGTAACATTGAGCAATTTTATCTTCAAAGCATCTGATACCGAATATGTTTCGTTTATCTTGAGATCAAATTGCGTCTCGTTGTATTTTGTATCGCTTGATTGCATTGTTTCTGAAAATGCATGAGGCAATATCATTATGCCAAAAACAGATGCAACAAGTACAACTGCAAATTTGACGCGACTTGACATGTTACCATGATAAAACATGGTAACGTTATAACTTTTGATTAAAATGGAATTTAACATAATTTCGCAATGATTTGAGTTGATTATCGTATTGGAAAACAAATACCTTTCAACCCTTAAATCGCATCATCTAAAGGGAATATCGTATGACATCAAATGATAAGATAATCATGAATCTGGATAATCAGTATTTAATTGATGTTAATGAGAAAATTCTCAAAAGACATGAGAAAATAAAAAAAGTCAAGGTATACGTCGAGACTACTAAAAATATTGATCGCGTAATTCCAATAGTAAATAGTGTTGGCAATTCTGGAAATAGAGAAAAAGATTTGATTGAAAAAGCAACATACCTGATGGCCGTGATTCCTTGGACTCAAGCATTTTTTGATGGCAATAGAAGAACTGGGATTATCGCTGCAAGTAAATTTCTGTATGATAACGGGTATGAATTAGATATTGATCCAGAAAACGAGAATTTAGAGTTAAGACATATGTTAAGTGAGATCAAGAAACAGAGTCAAACCTTGAACCAAGACATTATGAAACAGCTGTCTTTTTATGTATCAGGGAGAATTAAACAATTATGAGTCCAAAAGATGAGAAAGTCACTGATGAACTTATTGAGAAATATTCTAAACTTTTAGATGATCTCGCCACCGACGACTAGTTGCTAAACCATTTTTGCATGTGATATTTGATCAAATTTGAATTTAACATAATTTTTTCTAAAATCTCTATAGTTTTCTTTTGTAACATGATACCATAATGCAAACCAGTATGTTATGTTGACATCATCCTAAAGTGTTATATCGTTCCAAAAATCAAGAGACAGACATGCTAAAATTCAAATGCAAAGACGTGGGATTTGAGTGCGGTTTTACGGCAAAGGGCAAGACAGAGGAAGAGATCCTATCCCAGTGCGCAACTCATGCAACAAAGGACCACGGCATGAAACCAGAAGAGATAACAGATGAGCTTAGAAGCAAGATAAAATCCAACATAAAAAAATCCTGGTTCTAGATTATTGTAACATAAACGAGAGAGTATTACAATGATTTCAACGATATCTGGAATCAAACAAGGTATCAGAACTGATAATCAAGTTATTTTATTTTATATGGCAATTGTAAATTGATTCATGAGTAACAAATTGGAGAAGCACCAAGAAGGTCTTTGCACAAAATGTGGCAAACCAAGAGAGATAGGCAATGAAACAATATGGTGTAATTCATGCACAAATAAAGAAAGAGAGACTCATGCTTTACGACTTTCTGATGAAACTGAATGTTAAACCAGCACAAAACAGACTAGCCGCAGACAGATTTTATGATATCAACATATGGCCTGCCGCATGCAATCTTTAAGATCGAACAAAGTACATCGGGATTATCACAGCAATAGTCCATGTCGATGTCAAGTTTGTCAAGTTCTTTCTCTACCTTATCAAGAGAAGACTTGTCAAGAGAACCTAGGATCTTGCATATTTCATCGCTAACCTGTTTGAACCTTGCCTTTCTATGTTCCTCGTATCTTGACATACTGTGTAATTTGTGATATTTGTTCATAAAAACGGGGGAATTTTTCACGCGATCACAGTTCCACAATGGAATTAGATATCACAAAATGCTTGATAAAAAAAGACGTTTCCAGAACAATATGATACAAGATAACTAGACGTGCAATTTCGACGTAAATGGTGCAACCTAATTCTTTGTGCGTAGTTATTTTCTAGAAAATACTAAAAAACAGGTAATTGAAAAAATCTCAAAATCATACCATTTATTACCATTTATTTCGGATTTTCACGAAACATTTTCGCACCTATCTTATTGCAACGTAAACGAGAGAACTTGCTCTGACCCTGGTTGCTCACGCCAATGGCCACCTTCCTTTGGGGGGTACGATCGCCACCGGTGTATTTTTGACTAGAGACATTTCGGGCTTGTATCCACAACTTTCTGAATTGTGAGAGCCTTACAGAACTAGAACCAATGATTTGACCTGTCCATGACTAACCTAAATACGATGTTGAATTACCATTCACTGTGCCTGTTTTCATAACGGGGTCATGCATGAACTGTGGATATCAAGCAAAGCCGAGAAAACATTATTCTGCTGATATAGAAATTCATACTTGCCCAATCTGCCACAATGAATTGACATAAAAATTTCATTCTTTGGGTTTGGACATTCAAGATTCATTGGCTGATTTCCATGTTGTCTTTCATAGGTATTGTTATATCTGCAGTTCAATCGGATGTAGACCATGAATAAGAAAAAAGCTTTAGCCGAATCAATTGAAATCTACAAAGCAAGAATCAGTCAACTAACTGAGGAGCTCAAAGGGCAAAATCTTAGCAATGAACAAAGAGGAACTTTGGAATCTGAAAAAAGAATTGCCGACAATGAACTGATGAAATTAGAAACCACAAAATAGAAGCAAACGGGAATCAACCCAAAATTGAGAAACAACTAAACGAATAATTTCATAAAACCTGCTTTTTTAGCTGATCTCATAGGCACACAAGGCTTTTAATTAAAGGCGGCACTATTAGTGCCGCGGAGTAGTGTGAGTTTGCACATCTCTGATCGTTTATAGTTCAGAGAAAGACTGGAGTAACTACCCAGCTCTGATATGGCTTGATATTTGATTGAGTTTTTCCTGTCCTTCTCAGATGTCCTAGTATTGCCAAGTTTCTTTAAGCATTTTTCATTTAGATTAGGAATACGTGTTAATTTAGCGAAAATATTTGTTTGACACCGTCGATGATAAACTGTACGGCAAAAGCTGCTATGATGATTGCAAATATTCTTGTAACAATCATGGAACCTCTTTTTCCCAAGAATCGATATATGGGTTCAACTGACCGTAAAATTACATACGTGATACCCGATACTATGATTATTGACAATCCTGTCACCAAGGGACCATAAGTTTGAAATGACAACATTACAGTTGTTAGGGCTCCTGGTCCTGCAAGTAGTGGAAAGGCAAGTGGTACAATTCCGGACTCATCTTGCAAGTTCTGACTTCCAAACTTCCATTCTCCATGCGTGAGCAACTCCATTGAAACCAAGAAAAGCAGAACGCCTCCTGCAATCATAAAACTGTATATGGAAATGCTGAGGGTTGAAAGGAGTGTGGTACCAACAAATGCGAAAATAAAAAGTAAGATTGCTACGGTAATCATGGTGAGGTTTGATATTGATTTTTTTTGCTTCGTTTCCATCTTGCCTGTAAGCGCAATGATTACAGGAACACTTGCAATTGGATCAATTACCACAAACAGGGTTATGATGGCCTTTGGAAGTTCAACTAAGATGTTAGGAACCATAATCAATTGTGTTGTATTTTAGTATCATTTATTTGAAATGTTTGGGTTTTGAACCAAAAAATGTTATTTCCTTTGTTACTGCAAGAGATCCTGAAATTATCCCAAACGGCCACAACGGTCAATCAAGGTTTCCTCATTTTTAAAATAAAACCTGCAGCGAGTCTGCTCAATTAATTTTAGGTGCGATGTGTTGCATCTTAACTTTGTCTATTGCTTTTCTTATGATCTCTTTTAGCGCCTCGCATGTCATGCTTTCCACATTTCTACCTAGGCTCTCTTCAATCTGGCAAGTCAATTCCTTTTTTATATCGCTGAAAATCTCTTGTTGTAGGCGATAATCTGATATTCCAGCTTCCCTTACCGTTTGACTGAAAACTTGTTCAATTACGTCCCATGCTATCTCTTTCATATCTAAATTCCTATCCTTATGCTGCACACGCAGATGTCAGGTTCATAACAGAGAGGACTCCGTCCATGTGTAATATCTCCTTGTTTATCATTTCTCTTAGTTCAGTTTCAGTCATATTTTCCAGTTTGACAAGTATGTCGTATCTTCCATGTGTTTGTTGGATCTCTTTCACTGCTTTGAGAGTTTGAAGTTTTTTTATTACTTGCATCTCTTTTCCTGGTTTGCAAATAATGAATGTAAACGTTGGACAAATTTTATCATGTCTAATTTTTTCATTACGTTCTGCGTCAAGTTGAATTTGTTGTGTCATGTATAATTCCTAATTCTATTACGTCATCGTCTCTAATAAAGCGGCGTAATGTGTCATTTGTAGCTGTAAAAGCGTATGTACTGTCCCATTTCATGCATTTGCAGTTACTGCCTCTTCAAGTGATGCCATCAGGTATGTGATAACCAAACAACACATGCGAAAACAAGAATCACTCCAAAATTGGAAAACAACTAATACGAATGATTGCATAAAATAAGGTTAGCCATGGAAAGAATACGAGTCAAATCTAATGATCTAAAATCAGTTGGCTATGATGAACCAATGAAAATACTGGAAATAGAATTCCATCATGGCGGGGTCTACCAATACTTTGGTGTACCAAAAAAGATCTACGACGGACTGAT
>JAGWGB010000090.1 GCA_028867595.1 Nitrososphaerota archaeon
AAAATCCGTTCCGCAATGAAGAAAATAGGACATAACCACTTGTATTTTAAATTATAAATTACTAATTGTAAATTAATAATTAAAGGAACACCCACTCCCCTAAATATCAAATAAAATGCCACGAACCGCCAAATAATGGCGAGACAGCCAAAGCTATGCCTGAAATTAGTGAAAAATATAAACCACAGATGACACAGATTAACCCAGTTCTAATCATAAAGAATCATAACCAATCCGCGTTATCAGCGTTCCGTTATTATACAACATTCCTACCCGAACTGCGTTGGCAGGCGGGCATAATTCAGCATTCCCTCCTGATAGCTGTCGGGAGCGTGCAATTTTCGTCATTGCAAGGACGAAGAACAAAGCCCGGACAACCGCATCAGGCGGGCCATCCGGAAAAAATCATTCTGTCGGGTCTGACGAAGGCAGCTTACGCTCTCTTTTTACCGCTCACCCAAATATTGCCGGCAATTTTGCCGTACATTTTTTATGAACACTCATATTTTCAAACTATTGCAGTTTTTTCTTGCCGCCCCCCCCACACCCTATTTCGGCAAGATACGGCAAGAACCGGCAAAAAATGGCAACATTATACCGCTCAAAGTGGGCATGGAGCAAGGATTACACACCAAACCCCTGTTTCGTGTGTAAAAGTGTGCAACTCAAAGGAGGAAATTATGAACCCTCCCTTGGAGGGCAGGGAGGCCGGAAATATAGCGTTCAGTGTGCAAAAGTGTGCAATAAACGATAAATTACCAATGAATGACCTTTGCGGCTTGGGGGCTTTGCGAGAAATTAAACTTACGGCCTGCGATTTATATTCTGTGTTAACAAACACTGAAGATTTAAGTACAGAAATAAGTTTGTATTTTTCGGTAGTTGCATAAAATTAGATACCTTCGCATTCTTAAAA
>JAGWGB010000091.1 GCA_028867595.1 Nitrososphaerota archaeon
CCTATCTTCTTCCAGAGTTTGGCTAGTGCCAAAAAGCTGACCTTTGCCACATAGTCCTCGGCATATGTCCCCTTTAGAGATATGATAGTCTGGTCAGATACCCTAGGCTCACCTCGAAACAGCGTTGCCATGGGTCCTGTTACTAGGTTCACCAGGTATTTCTTTTCCTCGTCTGAGAGTTTGCCATAAAACTCGTCAAGGTTCCTGACACCATCACATTTTGCAAGAAAAGAGTTTACAACAAGTGGCGGAGCTTGGGCAATCTCGCAGAGTACGTTTACAGCATCGCTTGTCTTGTCAAACATCTTGAAAGGATCAAATCCAAGCTCCTCCCCTCCTGTGATCCTTATGGGTTCAATTTTTAGATATTTTGCAATCTTTTCGTACTCTCCCTCCGGGTCTACTATAAATGCAAGTGCTGTTGGATACTTTTCCAAAAGTCTTTTCAAGATTAGTTTAGCAGTAACTGACTTGCCAGCACCTGAGCTTGCAAGAATTAGGATGTTGTAATTTGCACGCATTGAATAATTGTATATTATTGGAGCTCCAGTGTTGTAGTTGATACCGATTGTAATTCCATTTGGTACCTCCAGCATGTCTGAGCTTACAAATGGATAAAAGACATCGCATGAGCCAAGCTCGACGTACAGCTTTTTGCCCCATCCTTCTAACATCTTGGCTTGATTGGCAGGTGTACTGTCAAAATGTGAAAGGGATATGCGAGTAATCTTTACAAATTTTTTTGCTGCATTCTTTAACGATTTGATGTTATTTGTGTAAATTATCGCGTTGGCAGTGACCATGAATAGTTTAGTGTTGTTCTTCTCTAATTCTGATACTGTCTGAAGGCCAATCTGGATTTGATTGACTATTTTT
>JAGWGB010000092.1 GCA_028867595.1 Nitrososphaerota archaeon
GCTTTCTCAAAAGTCAGCTTTTGGCAGTCCATGTTTCCGCAATGGTAAAAGTCTGCAGAATTTTCATAATCTAGCCTTTGCTGCAATCTCTCAACAATCTTTTTCTTTTGGTTTTCGATAAAATTGTCCACCTCGTCTTTTCTTGCTCTCCATCTGTAAACAAACCAGCCTTTCTTTTCGTCCTTTACCCTTATTCCTGTTATGAGGGCCTTGCCAAAGAGATCATAGAGTACCTTTCTGACAATGTTTATTCTAAGGCCTGTAGAACTTGCAATTTCCTCATCTGTTGCATCCTCTGTGTTTAGCAGTGATCTGGCTACCTTGAGATACTCGTCTCCGCCAATTAGGGCTGCTATCTTTACAAAAGGATCTTCATGCTCTACGTTCATTCAAAATCTCCTTCCTGTCTCCCTATTTATTCAGTGGTTTTATTAATTACTGTTTTTCCCTTCTTTGTAGGAATTATCTCACGTTGTGCATCGGAGTATTTCTTTTGAAACTGCTTTCCACCTAACATTCTATCAAGCAAAATGGCCAGTGCCGATATCTCAGAATGGGGCTGATTTCCAACTGCTACATTGTAATCGGCAAGATCGTAGACTTCTCTTGGAACCTTTTCGGCTCCAACTACAACCAGTACCTTGTCTTCGTTTCTTAGCTTGGTTTCTACAGAATTGATATTTTCTCCATACATTGTAAGGTGGACGATTTTATACGAATCTGATTTTTTTGCTCTGAGGACTTTTTTCCATTCTTCTATTATCTCTACTTGAAAGTCACTTCCCCACATCTTGTTAACCTTGGAAATGGTATCTTTGATCTCTGGATTGGCATCATACATCAATATCTTTGATGCACCAAATGCTCTTGATAC
>JAGWGB010000093.1 GCA_028867595.1 Nitrososphaerota archaeon
GATGAAAAAGAGAAACTGGTCTAAACACACTTTTCTTGACTTTACTATGTATACAACTGATCATCTGTTTTTGATTTTAAGTTCAGGCATAATTTTCTCATAATTTGTCTGGTGTTGATGCGTTGTTATTTTGTAATGATATGATGATCTTGCATATGCAGCATGATTATCTGTCCCAAAATACAATATTGATGATGCTACTATCAATATTGTTAGAATTGAAATCATGACTCTGCTTGCCTGCATGCCATGATGTGAGGTGATATGTCTATTTAAACAGAAATATAATTGACGGTTTTTCTTACTGTTTTTTTATTTCATTTAAGAAAATAATCTATTCTCAAATCCTCTGTATAGAGGTGGACCGAGGGGTTTCTTGCACCCCAGAGGATTTGGATTCGACGTTTTGTCAGAGAAATTTCACACAAAATGGGCAGTAAGCTGACCGGAGTAGCTGCAAACTCCCTTCCCCAATTTTTTATTTTTTTATTTTGAATTAATTTTTTGAGGATTTGTTAATGCGTAAAAAATTTTGGATTTTTGGATGAACCAATTCTCTTGATTTGTTTGATTTCTAAATAAAAAAGGAAATGGTACATCAGACCTTTTTAATTAGTCGGTCCAGCACCATAATCGTTAGGAGGACCATTTCCATCAACACCTTTTATTCGTTGTAATCTGGAAGATCCTTCAACAGTTTATCGATGTTTCCTGTTCTTGAGTGCAGTTCGTATTTTTCGTCTCTTTTATCCACGTGGATAAGATGATATCCAAACTCATCATCCATCCAAAGAACGTAAATTGGCTTTTCAGATTTATCACGCTTACCTCGTTTGATCTCGTTGAAAATTCTAACCTGATTCTTGTATACAT
>JAGWGB010000094.1 GCA_028867595.1 Nitrososphaerota archaeon
ATTTATTGGAATGAAATGGTAGTCAATCCGTTTGGCCTTTCAAAATATGGGAATTAAACTGATTGAATAATTTCCTAGGGGGTTTCAGATAAAATATTGTAATACCCATCAAAGGTATTCATCTAATTCATTTGTAAACAAACAGAAATTCGTTATGATGAATACTTTGTCACTGCACCGTAAATTGCAAGGCCCATGCCTACAACAAAAAATGTTGATCCTATAATTTGCAAACCTCCTGGTATCTGACACCTGTCCAAAATATTCTGAGGTATGGCACCTACTCCAAGCCCCATAAATGTTGGGCAATTCGTAAATGGTTGTTGCATGAGAAAATACAATGCACCGCCTATTACTATCAAAGATATGCCAGTGATTAAAGCAATTTTAGCTTTCAACAATTAACTGTTCTTCCTATGATTTTGAAATAAATCGCAGCCTAGTTTTTGCAGATACTGCAATTATTGATACTATTGAAATAACTAGTATCAAAGTTGCAATGGAGCCAAATTCTGGTACTGGTTGGGTACTGACTTGATCAATTGCTGTGGAAAACGCAGACGCTGGCTGTGGCCCCATTATTTCCTGCATCGAGCCAGATGAACCAACTATGAAAAATGCAGGTGTTCCCTGTATTCCCTTTGATAAACCAATATCCTTGTTGTGTGATACTCTGTCAGCATACATGCCAGAATCAAGGCAAGAGTTGAATTTGCTTGAATCAAGACCAATGGTAACAGCATATGATTTGAGGTTATCCGCACTTGCCCAGCCTGACTGGATTGGACCTTGGTTTTG
>JAGWGB010000095.1 GCA_028867595.1 Nitrososphaerota archaeon
ATAGGCTTGAAATTACACCTGCAAAGAAACTGGCACCTATTGCAAGTATCATGATTTGTTTTGAAAGATTGTATTCTTTAGGTTCCATCTTTCTTTTAGAGTAAATGTAGACACTTGAGGAGACAAGCACTAGACCAAACAGTATCTTGAATACAGAGGCAGATATTTCGTCGGAGATGTATGCCCCAAGTATTGTTCCAGGAATGGAAAGTAATGCCAGTTTTAGCCCTAAGGAATACACAATCCGCTTTTGCCTAGCATAAGATAGCGTAGATGCCACTGCGTTACAAAAGGCAGCAAAGAGGCTATCACTTGCCGCAAGAGTAGGTGAGAACCCAGCAAAAGTCAATGCCGGGACAATAACAAATCCTCCTCCAAGGCCAATCATTGATCCTATGATGCCCGCAGCAAAACCAAGCGGCACTAGCCACAAATATTCAAGCAATTCTAACACCAAGTTGAAATTTCCATAGATTAAGTGAGCGCGTCAAGCTTAATGGACCTGAGTATAGAGTAATTACTTGGCCACAAGCAATTTCCACAGATAGCCTTGGGCGGTTGTAGACAATTCTATCTCAAAGTGTTTCTTGTTTAATGGCACACCATGAGTGGTGCTATTGGGTTCTTTTCCTTTCAGATGAAAATCACGAAGTGCATCCATCATGTCTGACAGTTGTGTATAATTACCTGGTTTTTCAGTTGCCCAGCATTGACAGATTGTCTCATTGACAACATCTCCAAATAGAATTTTTACGTTATTATAGTTGCTAAACAT
>JAGWGB010000096.1 GCA_028867595.1 Nitrososphaerota archaeon
AAGTATTATTCCAGTATTGCGTCCCTCTCCAGATTGTAAAACATAAACATCAAGTTTACCTAAAGTCTTGTCTACCGCATCTTTTACTTCTAAATGCACATCTTTAGCATCTCCACGACCTATATTCACAATTTCGAGTGTATTAGTTATCGTCATATTTTCATTTTTTCGTACAAAACGTGGATAAATGTAGGGTCTATGGCTTAACTTGAGTTCATTTTCTTGCTGAACAAGCTGTTTTATCATAATCTCAGTCTGAGACCCTGCAACTCTTAGTTGTTGTTCAAGTACGCCGAGTTCCTTTTTCTGCAACTTTGTCTGCCACCCAACATAACCAGCCAGAACGGCAGTAGCACCCGCCAGAACGGCAGTAGCAATTACACTAATCCAAGTAATTACGTCGTCCACATTAATGTCGTGCAGGCAATCATAAAATAATCTATTGCCATACTCTGCTACGCTCACATCACAAAATCTGGTCTTTCGTCAATTAGCGAAGCGTGGGAATGAGGTACGAATGACGAACAGAGCATAAGACTGGAAAGACCGCTTAACCCTTCTAACATCTTTTTTACATCATCCGTCTGATATGCCAGATAACCGCTTTTCTTCACCTGTTGCAGTATCATCCTCTTTATCTTGTCCCAATTTAGCATCTTGTCGTTCATGCTAAAGAATAACTGCAAACTTGCCACTATCGGCTGAAACGAGTTGGGCGGTACCCTACTTCTTAGATAATAGATATAATCCTCTGTGTAAGTCTGCAAACGCAG
>JAGWGB010000097.1 GCA_028867595.1 Nitrososphaerota archaeon
TTAGACCTCTTACCACTTTTTCCCTATCTCTTATCTCTCCATTCATGCGTTCCATTTTGTTATTATTCCTCTGTCCTTGTAGCCTGATTTGCTGTATGTGAACTGTTCTAGGGTTTTGCTGTGTTCGAAATTCCTTGTTATAGGCATCTGCATAAGATCTTAACCCATCTGTGATTATCACTTTGGGCTTTGTTCCTGTTACTTCTTTTGCCTGTTTGAATAGTGAACTTGCATCGTGCTTTTCCTTCGAGTTTGCAACCTCTTTTGCTATCCAAAGACGTGTTTCATCATCCATGAGAGCAAATAGGTATTTCGTATCACCCTTCACCTTTACCCAAACCTCATCGGCTCTCCATGTGTCACCTACTTGTGGAGTAATCTTGGATAGATAATTTTCCATTAGTTTGACATATTTCTTGATCCACTTGTAAATAGCCTGATGTGATACTTCTACACCTTGCAATCTCAAGAATTTCTGAATTGATCTTAGTGATTCACCAGTAAAGTATAGTTGCATTGCTGATGTTACTGCCTGTGGATTTGCTCGCATCTTTTCAAATCCAATATTGAAACTGAACCATTTTTTACAGTCGTTACAGTAGTATCTTTGAATATCGTAATTCTTATTTCGTCTTATTCCATGCTTTACTATTTTATCTGATTGACAATCTGGACAAACTGATACATTCAGTTGTTCTATTGTTACAGCGTTTTCTTTTCTCACTTGCTCTTGAAGCCCAATACTAAATTCGACAGCGTGGATATGCTTGCAA
>JAGWGB010000098.1 GCA_028867595.1 Nitrososphaerota archaeon
TGCCACAAACACAGACATATCATAATGGTGGTGCTATGACTACAGCCAAGAATGGTTCAGTGTATTTAGTAGTAGGTGATGCAGGTAGATTTGGTAAACTACAAAATCATCCAACTGGCGAACCAGACGATACCTCCGTCATTTTCAGGCTTGTTCCACCAGGTCCATATTATGCCATTGGAATACGAAATAGTTTTGGTCTGACAACTGACCCAGTTACAGGAACCTTGTGGGATACAGAAAATGGTCCAGACTTTGGAGATGAGGTTAACATGGTGCCGCCAAACTTTAACAGCGGATGGGATGTAATAACAGGCCCTGCAAACAAAACCCAGATTGGACAACTTCCAGGATTTCCAGGTTATACATATCATGATCCACAGTTTTCATGGTACAAGCCAGTTGCACCAACAGGTATTGCATTTACGGCACCACAAGGATTTGGAAAATACAAAGATAGTGTATTTGTAGGAGATTGTAACAATGGCAACCTATACCGATTTCAATTAAACCAAAACAGGGATGGTTTTGTGTTCAATAGTCCGCAACTCAAAGATAATGAAGTAAATGTAGGAGACTCCATGAAGGAGATAGTATTTGCAACAAATTTTGGCTGTATTAGTGACGTGGTTACAGGGCCAGACGGATTATTATATGTCACATCGCTGTCAGATGGAACGATTTACAGAATAGTTCCACAATCAGACATAGGAAGTATAGAAAACAGCATGAGCCCACAGATATTATACATATTATTTATAGCAATTCCAA
>JAGWGB010000099.1 GCA_028867595.1 Nitrososphaerota archaeon
GAATATCGCCGTATTTGTTATGTCGGATAGCATTTTTGACTAGCTTATCTGAATCGCAGAATTGGCAGATGTGAATTGCAATCGGTTGGATTACTACACTCTTCTTTACCTGATCTCTAATCTTCAGGCTAAACTCTACTGCATGAATATGCTTACAGCATACATGTCTGTTAATATGGTCAGGACAAGAGCAATTCCAACCTGATTCTGTGGAAATAACATCATATTCGCCGTTGCCTGACTGTGATTTTACCTTGTAATGATGAGCATCAATCCTTCGAATTTGGTCTTGTGTACTGGCTATCTGTTCACCTTTCTCTTGGCGTGGCTCTTTGTGACTATAATCCTTAAAAGGGAGATCTACGTTATCCAACGTAACCCTCCTTTGGTGATTCGAAGGGGAAGCCCGTGTGGAGATTCGCACTCCAGTGTCCCAGTTTAGTAGACAAGGCACGTTCTGACCACGGGCAATAATTCTTCATGCTTAGATTATGTGAGTCAACTATTTAAATTTTAGTAAGTATTACATTCAAACGATGTAAATTACTGTATTACAGGCAATTACATGGGATAACATCATAAGCATAAAGATAATGATTATACATGTAAAACGAGTAATATTAATAAGCATCGCTACTTATCATTATTCATGAAATTAGGTTCATTTGAGATACCTGAAAAAAGACTCGTACCTGATGCACTTGCAGACGTCAAAAGAATCTATGACACTATAAAATCTGATGAAATTCCTTCA
>JAGWGB010000009.1:0-51603 GCA_028867595.1 Nitrososphaerota archaeon
GAATAATAGCTGGTAACATTTTGATTAGTACTTTGGTTAACATTTAGTTGTGCAATTTGTTTTTCTGTAAAATCTTTTGCTCTTTCAGAATTTTTTTCTTGTGCAGCTTCTGTTAGTGAATTATGTGTAGCAATTACAAAGTCATTTGCGCTTTGAACTTGTTTTGATGCATCGTCAAGGTTTCCTGAAGTTATGTCTTGAGTTGCATTTTGAAGCATAACATCAAGGTTTGTAAAATTAATATCCAAATTATTTTGTAATGCAATAGACTTTAGAAGGTTCCCCATATTTCCTAGTCTAACTATTTCTCCCCGTAACTGCATGATTTCTGTTTTTTGTTGGTCATTTGCTGCTGTTGCGTTAAGTGCATTTATCTGATCATTTGTTTCCTTGAAAAACTTCATGGCTGCAAGGAAGTGTTGCTTAGCTGAGCCAACATCTTGTTGGTCTACTGCCTGTGCCAATTCATCAGTTTCATTGGAACCTTGTTTGTAAAGCTGGTTGATCTTGTCTGGAACATTATTAACTTGAGATATTGTAGCACCAAGGTTATCCCTAGCTTGGGTTGCAATATTGAGTAGAGTATCCAATTGTGGATCAGCGTAAGATTTCAGTGGCATGCCAGAAATCATTGTTCCGACCAATAGCATCAATAGAATTGTTAGTACTTTCATTGTTGATCCTCCTCAACTTTTAGTTTTATGAGATTTTGCTGATCTACCTTTTCTATTTCAACAACCCCCTCCCTTTCTAATCGTTTTACTGCACGCCACATTGTAGTACGTGGTAAAAGGAATTTTTTACGAAGTTCACTTTCAAAAACTTGCCCGCCTTTTTCAGATACAAATGCTACGATATCTTTGTCTTCTTGGCGCAGCTCTGGTTTGAGTCTAAAGATTGTTTCTTTATCTGGAGGCATGTAGTCACTTTTTGGAATCTGAGGTATCGGTACTTCTTTTGCTGTTCTGCTTTTTCTTAGTAAAATGAATACAGTGGTTCCTGCCGCAGCAGCCCCACCTGCAATCAGAATTGGAGTTGTGTTATTGTCTGTAGAGGGTTTCGGTGTAGAAAGGACTGTTTGTTGTTCTTGTACAGCCAAGTTTTTAGCATTATTGGCCAGTGCTTCCGAATCAGAATATCTTCCTTGATTAAATGCTGTGTTTGCCTCATCGAGTTTTTCAGAAGCAAGAGGAGTCTTGATACCCTCTGAATTTACTGTATTTATAAAATCTTGGGCTTTTTGAATTGCCAAAGTTGCAGTCTGGCTTGTACCTAATACTCCAAATACATAATTAATATCTGTAGGGCCACTTGAAAATGAGATCAGAGACTGACCATCTACAACTTGCAAATTTGTTGGGGTCGCACTCATGCCCACAATTACAGCATTTGCAGGTAAAAGTACAGAATAATCAGTAGGGGAATTCACATGAAATGTCCACGTCTTTCCATTTTTTGATACAAGATCAGATGTGTCATAATCCACCTTGATTGTAGATGCTCCAAGAGTTGCAATGTCTAAATTATTTGTGTTATCTTTGCTTGAAAGTAGTGTGCCATTCTGGTCTTGTATGACAAGGTTATCAGTAGTATTGCCATATAGGCCAAGTATAAAATCAGGAGACTGAGGGTCAACATCAGTTTGATAGAAGACATGTGTAGTGCCATCGGCATAAATGGTGAACTCAAGTGCTTTAGTTGAGCTTAATGCGTACTGTATACAAGAGGAAAAGGCTAGTGTAAAAAGGCAGACTGCAATTATTGGTACCTTCAGCATTGCTGTCAAGATATAGGCAATCCTTACAAAAAGCATTGCTTCTGCTTGCGCTTCTGTTGGGATTGCCAGGGTTTCTGGATACATTCTCTAGTACCTTAAATTAAGTCCCTGGACTACGCCCTGAAATCTCTGAAATTCCTGAAAGAATCTGATGCCTTTCTCTGTAATCCTAAACAGTCTGTTTCTGTCTGCCTTCATTGATTCTACCAATCCTGCGTCTATTAGCTTCTGGCATTTCTCTAAGACTGCATAGTGAGAAAGGTTCGCTCTTCTAGAAATAGCAGAGACTATCACTCCCTGTATTCCGCCATCCATGGTCACGCCAAGGATATCGGCGATTATGCCCATTTCCGACCTGTATTGTTGTTTTGACATGTGCATCTTATAGAATCGATGTTTTATCAGGTACAGCATGAAACATCACAGCGGAACGCCTAGCGGAACGGGTGTTTCATGCTTTGAAATAGTCAAAAATGTCACATTTACGAAGCGGGGGAGAAGGCGTTGTTGGAGTAAGTTGAACAGATTTTATAGGGTAATATCATATGCCTAGCAACAAAGGAGGTGCAACGGTGAGCTTTAACGACTCTGGTTTTGGAGAAAGTCCAAGACAGGGATACAATGGTGGAAATAGAGGTTATGGTGGAGGTCGAAGATTCGGCGGCGGACGACGCTTCGGTGGAGGACGACGCTTTGATGATAACAGACCAAAACCAGTAGAAACCGGTAAGGAATATGATGTATCCATAACAGAAATCAGCAGAAAGGGAGACGGTATCGCAAGAGTAGAAGGTTTTGTAATATTCGTCAAAGGTGGACAAGTAGGCCAGAACGCAAAAGTAAAGATTACGCAAGTTGGCGGACGCTTTGCTACTGCTGATCTAGTAGGCGAAGGAACCCCACAACCAGCAGCAGAATAAACTGGTTGCCTAAAGGGGCATTCTTTGATTTCTTACAAATTACTAGTCTTCTTTTTTATCTTCTCTATAATTTCCAATTTTCTTGCTATATTCATTCTAGGTTCCATTGTAACATAGACTGTTTTATGCTTCGGATAGACAACTATTTGGGTGACCCTCTGACGTTCTATGTGTACATAATTGACAGGTCCTAGATTTTTATCGAACTGCTTGCGGATTTTTCTTCTTATGGCTACCTGTTTACAGAAATATTCTTCTTCCTTTTGTGATTTGAGGGATGTTTTGCCTTCTTTCATTATGGCTTCAGATATGTTTCCCTTAAGATCTATGATTGCAGCAAATCGCATCATCGGATCTAGTTCCAAGATATCCTCTACTATAGGTAGGAGATTTGTTTTGCGATTGCTTTTTTCCAATTAACGAAAAACAATGATTGGATTCTAAATATATCTTAGTTTATAGCAAAATGATCGCTGAATCTGGCCTAAAAAAGGCCTTTTCTCTGGTCTAACGACGAGTGAGTAATACATCTATTAACTTTTTATATATTACACATTACAGTAGTCATAAGCAATATGTTTGAAAAATTCCGAAAGAAAAAAGACGAATTTAACCCAGATTCTACTAAAAAAGAAGATTTTACAACTACACAATATGAGCAGTCAGAAGAAAATGTAGAGGTTATCGAACAACCTAAACCAGAGCCAGCCAGGATAATTGAGCAACCTGCCCCTACTGAACAGGTAAAAATACCGGAACCTATGCAACAAAGAACAATGAGTGGTGAAGACATAGGAATTAGGGCTCTCATGGATAAACGAACCAAACTTGAAGAAGCAATTGATTACGTGGGCCTAATGATCAAGAATTTGAAGGATAAAAGAACCAATCTGGAAAAAAGTATAGAGGACGAATCTGTAGACATTAAGAATCTCAAGGAGAAATTAGTTAAAGTCGGTCAGTATATTGAAGAGGAAAAACAGGGAATAAAAGCCCTTCAGCAGAAAAGAGGAGATGTAGAAAAAGAGGCAGATGATGTTGCAACAATTATCAATAATCTGCGTGAAAAGCTGCTTGGTATTGATAGAATTGTAAACGAAGAAGGCAATAAGATAGAAAAATTTAAAGATTCTAGACCTAGATCAGATTCTTCCTTCAGCTAGAAGGTAAAGCCTTCTTTCATAATGCTGTTTAGATTCTCTTTTATCTCTTCTTCTGATGACAGCGAGTCAAGATCTCTGATTAGAACTTCGGTTGCTAAACATTGGTTCTTTGAAAACTGATAATAACAATCTAATTTTTCCTGATAGGTTTTTGCGTTGTAATAGATGGTCCAGAAATTTTCTGTCGAATGTTGTACATAAAGCAGAAACTTTCGAATTACTGTCTCAATTTTAGGTGATGGATTGTCTTTCATTAATCCAATTAAAATTTGCTCAAGTTTAGTATCTAAATTGGATTCGTAAATCAGTTGGTAAATTTCTGTATTATTTGTCACGATTGCTATACGTATCTGTATCATAAAAGCTTTCATAGACAATTTTCAAGAAATTCCTTGTTACTATGTAACAACTTTAACTATTGTAAGAAATCAAAGATTTCAAATAGAAATTAGTCACAATACTTAAATAATTTGCATGCGTATTAATTGTCCCTGCCAAAGGAATATCCTCCCAAGACAGGCATCATGCAGCAAACATGTGATACGGCCAAGGAGATCCCTTCCGTAAAAGCACCAAAGGAGAAATCCTAAGGAAATGATGACAATGGTCGTCATGTCTTTGAATGCGATGCATTCTCACATGGCGTGTGAATCTCACACGTCTGCATGATAAAATTTTTCCCAAATTACAGCAATATAAAAAAAGTCCAAACAGGTATATGAAATGAATAATTCAGTTGCTTGGCAAGCCTATAGTTAACTCATAATATGGCATTGGTGTAATTTTTTGAGTGCAGCCCATACAATCACAAAAGTGGATGTGGTATATTCTTCCAGGCCAGATTACCAATCAGGGTTTGAATATTGTAATTCCCTTGTATGTGATATTTTTAGGTGGAGGAATAGGAGAGGTTGCAATAATCACTGCTCTTCAGAATGCTACAATAGCTGGTGGATCTATTTTTTGGGGTAAGATAATTGACAGGTTTCACACAAGACGGCTTATACTTTTGATATCGTTCTTTGTTGTTTTCCTATGTAGTCTTGAAATATACTTTACCACGTCAATCGGTATACTTTATTGTATTTCGCCCATACTTGGATTTTTTATTGTTGGTAGAAATCCTGTTACCCAGCTACTTGTGATGGAGTCTGTACAGAAGAACCTCTGGAGTTGGCTTTTTGCAAGAACATCAATAATTAGTACTCTTGGAATGTTGACCGCCATGGCAATTGGAACTGCCTTTAGTCATTATTTTGATTTAAGACCGTATTTTCTCATCTGCGCAGCGTCAAGTGGAGTAGCAATGATGCTTAGTATGATGGTCAAGGGGGCTAGATTTCATATTGAACGAAGCAGTATAGCACATTCCATCCAGGGTTTACGTTATACTATAGGTCATCATCACTTTGTCTTCCCTAAAATTCCTGAGATTTATGATTTCAAACACATAATTACAATATTTAGGGGAAAGATAAGTAATGAGATTGGAATTTTTTACATTGCAATTTTCTGCTTTAATCTTGGAAGTAATATGTATTCAACAGCTTGGAGCCCTTTTCTCATAAGTCGTCATTTTTCAAATTCAGGCGTTTTTCTAAACTACCTAATTCAAACATCAACTATGTTACTCGTATTTTTTGTAGCACCAAAGATAATTTCCAAGATAGGAGAAGAACGATCTACTCTAGTAGCATTTATGCCTAGAATACTGGCCATAATAATTCCAGGTATTGCAGTTTCCATGATGATTGGAAGTTCTGGTACTGTATTAGCAATTATTTCATCCTGTCTTCTTGTGATCGGATTTTCTATTTTTAGCACATCAAGCTCTGTCATATTTTTTAGAAGTATACCACAAGGGTTTGAAGGAAAATACCTAGGAGTTAATAGTGCTGTGACTGGAATTGGTGTTTTTACAGGTTCTCTTGCAACCGGCGAATTTACCAAGACATTTGGTTATTCAGTGTTGTTTTTTTCTTCTGCAGCAGTATTGGTTACTTCCCTAGTTTTATTTGCGGTATATTTCCGCTATAGACTATCTCACAAGATAGCCTAGATGTAGCGTGCAGAAGATGATTGGCCGCTTGCAGGCATTGAAGGCAGTTTGTCATTTACTGCTGCCTCTGCAACTGCTGCAGCTTCTTGAATGATCTTCTCTGATTCTTCATCAGTAACTCCAGAATCAATTCCAAAGTCGCCACCGTGGAACGTATCTGTCATTAATCCACTGAGCATATCTGTCATTCCGGCTAGTTCACGATCTGCTTCAGGCATAAACTGTCCCAATGATGATCTAAGACTCTTCATCAAGCCAATTGTTGGCATGATTGTGACTACTGTATCACCTAGATCATGGAAGGTGCTAAGTCTAAGCTCTATTTGCTCAAGTGCAATTCTAGCATTTCCGAGAAGTTTAGTAACTTTTCTAACTTCAGCTAATTCTTTTGATAAAACTCTACTCGCAGTAAGATCATGTTGTTGAGTAGCAACTACAATTCTTTTGAATAACTTTTCATCTCTTTGTTTTAATTTTGTAATCATTCCATCAAGTTTTCCAATTTGGGTCTGCAGTCTTTTTACTGCCTGCTCCATTCTTGGCTTCAAAGGACCTTTTGGTCTAATCGCATCATTGATTCGTTCACCAACGCTTGGTGTCTGTGGTTTTTGCCAGTTATTAGCAAATGTTGTCATGCATACGACTGAAAAAATCTATTATTAATTTCAGGTGTAAAATGTGGTTCACAGTATACTAAATTTAGCTAACAAAACCTTGTGCCTGAGAAGGCACAGGCCTGTTTGATAGTGAAAAAATCAAAATTTTTGGATAACCTAATTTGGATATATCCTCGTACAATCACCAACACTACAGAGATCTATTGCATTACTTGAATTGCAACGTTTCTCTGCGGATGGATTTTCTTTATGTGAATTGCAAGTGCACCGCTTGATGGTTGCGATTCACAGCAAAGTGGACATTTTTCCATTTTATTTATTGCCTGTCATCCAAAACTAATGTATTTAAGGTTTTGCTCAGACCGTTTTGACAACTTTTCAAACATCAATTTTTTGAAAATCTTTTTTTTGTTTCAGAAAGAATGAGACAAAAGATATTTTTTGAAAAAATAAAGCAAGTCAAAAGCTGTTCAGTCAAACAGAAAGTTATTTTCTAAATTCATATGGCAAAAATTTCGAAACTGTAGGTCTGGAACCAGGCTTTTTATGATTGATACATACAATTCAAGTTTTCTCAGTAATTAAGGGAGAAAAAGTAAAAAAATTTAAATAATTCATAACTAAATTCAAGTTTTTTGAATTCCACTTATAGTTAAACCTTTTTATTTATGTTAACCGAAATTCTTATAAGATATCATATGACTCGCGAATCGTTTGGTTCTGGCGGACGTTGTCCTCGATGTGGAAAAGGTCCGATGGTTACAGATAGCACTACAGGCGAAATGTTTTGTGGTGGATGCGGTTTTGTTATGACAGAACGTGTCGAAGAATCTGGACCAGAATGGAGATCATTTTCTAAGGAAGAGCATGAAGACCGCAGCAGAACAGGAACTCCAACATCACTTGCAATGCATGATATGGGATTGGCAACTATCATCGGCCCAGCAGACAAGGATGCATCAGGAAAACCACTTTCTGCATCTATGAAGAGCACTATTGAACGACTTAGAACATGGGATAGTAGAAGCCAAGTTCACGAACCAGTAGATAGAAACTTTAGACAGGCGTTCAGTGAGCTTGACAGATTAAAAGATAAGCTTGCATTGTCTGATGCAGTAATAGAAAAAACTGCCTATATCTATAGAAAAGCACTTGACAAAGGTCTTGTCAGAGGAAGATCAATTCCAGGATTAGTAGCTGCTGCACTCTATGCAGCATGTAGAGATACAGAAACTCCAAGAACTCTGACAGATGTAGCAAGTGGAATCAACATCAAAAGAAAAGATGTTGCCAGATGTTACAGGCTTTTGCTTAGAGAGCTTGATCTCAAGATGCCTGTGGTAGATCCAATAAAATGTGTGGCAAGAATTGCAAGTAAAGCAGGATTAAGTGAAAAAACAAAGCGAAAAGCTTTGCAAATTCTAAAAGATGCTGCAGAGATCGAAATTTCTGCAGGCAAAGACCCTATGGGACTTGCTGCTGCTGCATTGTATCTTTCTTGTGTGATGAACGGTGAAAATAAAACACAAAAAGATGTTGCACAGGCTGCTGGAGTAACGGAAGTAACAATACGAAATAGATACAAGGGATTAAAAGAGTCCCTAAAGCTCTAAATTTTTTTAAAATCAAATTTGTAATTGATATCTTTTACAGGCAAGAAAATAACTTGTCAAAAAATTAATTGCAAGATGTTTACCAGGCAAATAAAGAATATTTGAAAAAGATTGTAAAACAAAGGGGCGTGGCCCCAGTCGCAGACATTTAGAGATTACCTCTTAGGTTCCGCCAGGCGGAATACATGCAAGTCTGCGAAGCCACGCTTATCTGGCAGTAGATTTTACATCTTTCTGCATCAATTCATATAGAAGCTCAAAGTATTTATGACTTTATATGTATTTTTTAATATTTTAAAGGATAATTATCAAATTTATTAAAATATAATTTATCCAATATGCAACTTACAAACTAGATATTCCAATATTTATAAAAATTCAAAAAATAACTTGGCCGAAGACAAAACCACTAGTGTAATTTTAGGTGCTTACGATATTATAGATCAAATAACTCTGCAAATAATTGATAAGGTCTTCCTGTCTAATGCATTTGTTTTTATGATTTAACGGAGAAACCATATTCTAAATAAACATATAACATTTAAAACAAAATTCTAGATAAATGAAACTAGCAGGCAAAGTAGCATTAGTAACAGGTGGCAGTAGAGGAATAGGAAAAGCTACAGCTAAAATTTTTGCGAAAGAAGGCGCAAGTGTTATAATTACAGCAAAAGATGATGTCAAACTTCAATCTACGGCTAGCGAATTAGGAGTAATTGGTTTTGCTGGAGATATTAGAAAAATGGAAGATGTTGAAGAAGTTGTGAAGAAAACCTTGGCTAAATTTTCCAAAATAGACATACTGGTAAACAATGCAGGCATATTTCCAAAGACATGGCCACTACATGAGACTCCTGAAGAGAAATGGACTGAAGTAGTTGACATAAACTTGACCGGACAATATCGTTTTACAAAGGCAGTTATTCCGCACATGATGAAAAATGGCGGATGCATAGTAAACGTTTCATCAGATGCAGGACTCAAGTCATTTGAAAATTTTGAAGCAGATTCATATTCAGCCACAAAAGCCGCCTTGATTCACCTAACTAAAGCATGGGCAATAGAATATGCCAAATGCAAGATACGCGTAAATTGTGTCTGCCCAGGTATTGTCGAGACAGATATGACTAAACCTTACCTTAGAACAGAGGCAGATAGAGACATGGCTGTGGCCGAACATCCAATGGGAAGGATCGGCAGCCCAGAAGACGTTGCAAAGGCCATACTATATTTTGCAACAGAGGATTCATCATGGATTACAGGCGCCATATTACCAGTAGACGGCGGCATATCAGTAAAGTAATCAGCCATACAAAATTAATAGAACCACCAAATTACTCAGGGCATGGATCCTAAAAGAAAGCGATCACTTAAGATAATTATCATATTAGCAATTGTCTGGTTTGCTGCAGCATTGCCGGTGCCATTTATGGGCGCAAATCCTGATCCTCAACATCCAGAACAATACAAGACGTACCTCGAGATTGCAGGCATAGTTTCCATTCCCTTCATAGCCATGGGAGTTGTCTGGACGCTAAAGCCTGAGCTTGCAACTAGAGGCTCTAGCTAAGAAACTCAACTGCACCGTTGCCTTCTGAAGTAATTTTTATCCAGCGCGTCCTGCCTATTCTTTCAACCTCAATGAATTTCCAGTCATTCAAAAGCGGCTGGATTATATTTTTGTCAAGACTTGCAAACCTAGCTTGCTGAAAATTTTCTTCTTTAGCATTTACCACAATTAGTTTTTTCTCTTCTGCAAGTTTTGCCATTTCTTTTTTCGTGATTTTACCGCCATGTTGTTTTATTATTTTTAATGCTTGAACTAAAGCAGGTTTTGGTGTATGAATTTCATATGCAGGAAGTTTGACTACAGTCTTTAATCCAGAAGAAAGTTGTTCTCCTTTTACGCTAGAATAGTTTTCTGGTTCTGCATAATATGGTGTAAGTTTTGCCTTCCCTTGAAACATCATGCAAGCCATCATACATGCAATTGCCTGAATTTTTGAACCTGAAGAACAGTTTATGAATATGTCATTGTTTTGTTCTTTTTCTACAATGTCTCTGACTGATTTTAGTATCTTGAAAAGATCGAACCTATCAGAATATTCGATATGAACTTCAATCTTTTCTTTTTTCAATTGTGTCCTTATCTTTTCCATGTATCCTTGTGCCCTGTCCTTTGTGGGTTCACCGTGCATCAAAAGCCAAACTCTGTCTGCCTTCATCTGCCTTGCTGGAATGGCAATTCTGTCTATCTCAAAACCTACAGGGGCAATATGTACTCGGAGATTTACAATACTCATGATATTATGTATAGTTTGCATACTAAGATGATGATATATAATAATTGTGATTTCATACCTACATCATGCAACAAAAATACAAACTAGACCAAAATGAAAACTCGTTTTATCCTAAGGTAAAATCGATCTTTGAAGACAACTAGCTCTTCATCCATTCAGTCTGTTCAAGATAATCTATTGATTTGATCATCTCATCAATCTTTGTTGTAACAGCACTAACCGCACGAAACTCTTCATACATCAATTTTTCTTCTTCAGGAGATAGCACATCCTTTTCAGCAATATCAAAAAACTTGTCTTCCTTTGCCATGTGATCATTTAGATATATTGCATAAGTTTTAAGAAATCTTGCCACGGGTTCACTTCCATTTTCCCCGGATTTCCATTTCTGCAAATATTTTGAAATGTTGCTTGCAATGCGACGGCTAAATTCATGTTCTATCATAAATGCCCGTATCTCTTCTTTTAAAGAACCATAACTTCCAACGCAAGGAAAGTATGCGTCTTCTTCTCTTGAATAATGAATAGTATCAAGGAATTCGGACATTATCGTAACCATCTTTTCTAAATCAGAAAAGGGTATGTCTAATCCAGCATAGAGTCGCATATAGCATCGAATAATGATTTTTTCGAGACGACGCATTTGTACATGTTCATTTCGCAGTGTATTTGTGGCACTCATGTTTAATTAGTCCGTTGGATATATTGCAAACAAGATTACTTTTTTTGTATCATGTTGAACGATAGCAAAATGAGGAACTTCAGAATCTTTTACATAATGTCCCTCAGGCCCACCTATCCCCAATCTTATAAGATAATTGTTGGAAGAGTTGATTTCAATTTCCTTTCTTTCAAGTATATGGCCTGAGATTTTTTCTTTTATGGGTTTAAGATCTGGATAAAGACGATGAATAATACCATCTTGCATTATAGCCTCTTCCTGATGTTGATGCCCACACAGAATAATATGATTTTTCACGTGCTTTCTAGCTTCGTCAAAAGCAGAGGACGCTTTGTAGTGATATCCAGCATAAGTGAAGAACTCAAAGTCTTCCGCTGTCAGTCTCTGCCAGGACCTTTGATATAGCCAAGAGTCATTTTGAGCATTTTTTGGAGTTATGTTTTTAGGGTCAAGTGGACCTCCGTGTACACAAAAAAGGCCATATTTTTTATCGATAAACTCTTGGTTGCCAAAGGTACCATCTTTGTTTTCTTTGAAAAATGACATGTCTTCTGAGTTTAGTTTTGCATGGGCATCCATGCTTTCAAGTGAACTTGCACTAACAAGGCGATTGTACAAAAATCCTTCATCATGATTGCCCATAACAGAATAGAGAGGATATGATTCCTGAAGTGATTTTAGTCTTGAAAGTACTTCCTTTGGATGTACTCCTCTCTCTAAAATATCGCCTAGATTTATTATTCGAGAAAACTCGCCGTATCTCTTTTTGAATTCCTGGCTTGATACCATGCCAAGGATTGTATCCAAAGCATCAATGTCTGCGTGAATATCAGAAAAAACTAGATCCAATAGACTAGTTTGAAACTTGACCTAATTTGTAACTTTTCGTGCATGTCTTACAGCATAAACGCTTCCACCTATCGCAGAAGTGGCACCACCTATAGACGCAATAATTGTGATCATGGACCACATGTTATTTTGTGGATTTGTGTTAGTTTGAACTTGGTTGACAGAGGCCTGCTGTGGTGATGAATCTGTTTTATATGGTGTAAGAGATTCTGCTGTTTGTACATCTGTAATTGCGGGTTGTTGTGTAGACTGTGATGGTTGTTGTGTTGTTTGTGGCGATTGTTGGGCATTGAACTGTTGAGATGCCTTTTGTATTCCCTCTTGAATTTGTTGCATCTCATCTGGAACTGGTGCGCCCATCTGGTGTGGAAGCTTGCCAATTGTCGCCATTGCCTGCCTTATCTCCTCTGAATTCCATCCAAGTGCAGATAGTTTGCCGTAAAAAACTGACTCGCTTATCTGCCCATTTTGATATGCTTGTATGATTGAATTACCATTGTCAGTCTCTTGTGGCGTAGCAGGTGGAGAACCTGGTGTGACCGTAAATTGCACTGTTTTTACAATATAGTTTATCTGTGGAGCGTTCTCCTCTGCCCAGCCAAATTTAATGTCATATGTGCCAATAGGCTGGTCTTTTGTGTTACATAATGTGGAATATCTTTCAAGAGTCTTACCATTTACTACAACATCACATACAGAATTTTCAAAACCATCAAGGTAGGTAGGATTGGGGTTTGTTGTACTAAATAGTGAAAAGGTGACTGTCCTGTCTGCAAAGTCGTGATTTACTGCTTCGTCATGAGTATAAATTGGAAAACAGTCTTGGCCTCCACACTGACTCTGCGGAGTTACTCCAAATGGCTGTGAAAATGGTAGATAAATGTAAAGATCATGATATGGATAGGATTCTTTTGAAATGTCTGGAATGTTTGATACTGTTATTGTGATCTGAGTTCCAGGAGGACCTGATGTTGGCGATATGGTAACTTGTGGGCTTGCCAAAGTGCTTAGATCCGATGTTGCATATACGGAATTTAGAAGTGGTAGGACCATTACCCCCACCAACGCAAAAATGGCAAATCTTTTCAATTCTAAAGAAAAATTTCGTTTCATAACTAATAAGACTTGGGAAGAAGTTATCAGCGAGAATCTTCTATACTAGTCACAAGAGTTTTTCATATCTCGCTTTCTATCTTTAGGATGGAATTTTTTGGAAGCTGCAAATCTCGGAATGTATCTGGATTGATTATCTTGGATAATATTTCAAGTCCGACAACGGTTCTTGGTCCTGGTTTGCTAAAGTACTCGTTTGCATTTACTGCATAAACTTCACTTTGTTTTACTGCTCTTAGCGACTTCCACTGTTTCTTGTCTGCAATTCGCTCATATTCTTGCATGATTCGTTTTATATCAAAACCACAAGGCATGAGCACAATTATGTCTGGGTCAAACTTGATTATCTCATCAAATTCCATTCTTCGCGAACTTTCTCCCGTTGTACTTATTCCATTGATTCCTCCTGCAATCTCGACCATCTGCGGAACCCAGTGACCTGCTGTAAATAACGGATCAAGCCACTCTATGCAGAGAACCTTTGGTCTTGCTCCCTTGGGTATATTATGGATGGTCTTGATTCTTTTTCTCAAGCCTGCTACATACTCGTTTGCTCTAGCTAGCTTGCCAACCTTTTTTCCAATCTCTACTATGTTGTCAAGTATATCGTCAAGGGTTCTTGGGTCAAGTATTAGGACCTCGGGCTTGCCTCCAAGTATTGTGACTGCCTTGTTGATCTCTTTTGTAAAAGGCGAGCAGACCTCGCAGATTCCTTGCGCAACAATAAGATCAGGATTTGCTTTTTTTAGTACCTGTTCGTCTAGCACGTAAATATCCTTGCCTGATTTCATCAGGTCTACAACCTTGCTGTCAATCTCTCGGCTTGACATCTTCTGTGGATCAAAGACTGAATGGATTACTCTGGGCTTGGTCTTTGCTGCAGTAGGATAGTTGCATTCGTGTGTTACTGCCAGCACTTGATCTCCTACTCCAAGGTCGTACAGAATTTCTGTGGCACTTGGGAGAAATGAGACTATACGGTTTGACATGCGATTCTGGTATTATGATTCCTTTAAACGTCTTTTGTAAATTGTTGTTATAATAAATGGAAATAAATGGTAAAAATTTTGAGTTTGAAGAATTAGGTTTTATATCCACTAAACTCGAACGAAATAAAGGGAATCTAACTATTTGCAAACCTCTCAAGAGAACCTAACTAAGAAATAGTTAAACTTTTTAGAATTAGAGAATGGATGTTCACACTCCCTCAAAACTTAAGAATAGCCCACGAGTCGTCAACTCTGATGACAAGCTTTACAGTTCTAGGAGGACCATCGTCTGAACAGCTTGCAAGAAAGGTAGCATCAAAATTAAATTCAAAATACATTGGCTGCCAACTACGACTCTTCCCAGATGGTGAAAGCAAGATTACACTGAATGGCAAACCTAAAGGAAGAATAATCGTGGTACAATCTGTCTATCCACCTGTTGATTCCAACCTTGTTCGTGCCTTGGCTATAATATCGCAAGCCAAGAAATATTCGTCTCATGTTTATGCTGTCATACCCTACATGGGATATGCAAGGCAAGACAGAGAGTTCCTCTCAGGCGAGGTAGTTACAATGTCACTTGTGACAAAGATGCTAAAGACTGCTGGAGCTTCAAAGATAGTTGTAGTTGACATACACAGTATGATGGCATTAAAGCACTTTACAATTCCTGCAAAAAATGTCAGTGCAATAGAGGAGCTTGTAAAATATTTTAAAAAATTACATCTCAAAGATCCTCTAGTGGTATCACCTGACATGGGAGGTATTGAACGGGCAAAAAACTTTGCAAATCTCTTAGGTGTCGATTACATTGCACTAGAAAAACACAGGGATAGAAAGACAGGCGAAGTTGCAATAAAATCATCAGAGCATCATGAGGTCAGAGGAAGAGACCTAATTTTGGTTGACGATATGATTTCTACAGGAGGTAGTATAGTAAAGGCTGCCGAGTTTTTAAAAAGACAAAAATGTGGCAAAATCTATGCATCATGTACACATGCACTTTTGATTGGAGATGCAGAAAAACGAATCAGAAAAGCTGGTGTTACAAAGATAATTTCCACAAATACCATACCAGGCAAGACAAGCATCATTGATGTCTCACCTGTTATAGTCAAGGCAATTAGCTGAATGTTGCAGAATTTCTTTGTATTATCTGGTGAACAGATAGAGCTTGCAAAAGATGAAATTATTTCGATATCAAAAAGCTATGACAGCAATACTGAACATGAATCAGAATCAAGACTGGTCATAACAAAATCTAATGCATCCTTTGAGAAGATAGTCAAGAGAGCTGCTTTTGTCAAGGTTGCAGGAAATATTTCTAGTGTATTTGATGATGTAAACAAAATTGAACTAGAGATCCCAAGACCAGATGCGTTTGCTTGCAGGACAATCAATCTCTCTTCAAAAAAAGTAGACGGTGTAGCATTAGAAAGAGAAGCTGGAGCAATACTCAAGAAAAAATGGAGCTCGAAAGTTTCTCTTTCCAACCCCTCTCTCACAGTATACCTTATCCTAACAGATACTAAGAGATACATTGGCTATTCAGATATGCCAGTTGAACCAAAAAGGCCAGAAAAGATATTCAAGTATCCACATGAACTTGAATGGAAGCTTGCAAGATGCATGGTAAATCTATCAAGTCTAAGAGAAGGCCAGACCCTCTGTGATCCGTTTTGTGGAACAGGTACCATATTGCTTGAAGCAGAATCCATGGGAATACATTCTGTAGGAATCGATTTTGATGAAAAAATGTGCAACATCTCGGAAAAAAACTTGGTACAAAACGGATACGAATCAAGAATAATCAACTCATCTTTTGACTATATCCAAAAGATCAAAGATGACATTGATGCAGTAGTTACTGATGTGCCATATGGCACTGCCTCAAGATCCTCTGCATCACCAAAAAAGCTAATTCAAGATTTTATCTCCATATTACCAAAGAAGAAGAGATTGGTAATGGTATACAAGAAAGGAATGGATATTGATGAGCTTGGCAAAGCAAAGAAATACGAGGTATACCGACATAAGAGCCTCACAAGGGTGATTGCAGTAAGATGAAATTGGTATTTTTGGGAACATCGGCCGCCCAGCCAACAGCAGAGCGCGGCATGACATGCATATGTCTTGTATTGGACAAGGAGATTCTGATGTTTGATGCAGGAGAGGGCGCACAGATTGCATTCCAAAAGGTCAAGCTTGGATGGAACAAAAAGATTAGGATCTTTGTCACACACCTACACGGAGACCACTGTGTTGGAATACTTGGTCTATTGCAGACAATGTCACTTCAAAACAGAACAGAATCAGTTGACATATTTGGCCCTCAAGGAATTGACGAATTTCTTGCAGCAAACCTCAAGATACTCAACTTTGGCCTCACTTTTCCCGTTAGAGTAATGAGAATAAAGGAGGGTCTAGTCTATGACGACCCTGCATACACAATTCACGTATGTGAAGCAGAGCATTCCATTCCAGCCTATTCCTATCTATTTACTGAAAAGGACAAGCCAGGCAAGTTCTACCCTGAGAAGGCAAGAAACCTAGGTGTTGCAGAAGGAAAACTTTGGCATGAACTCCAGCAGGGCAATGAGGTAAAGATTGGAGACAAGACTGTAAAGCCATCAGATGTTATGGGTGAGAAGAGAAAGGGACGAAAGATAGGCATATCTGGTGATACCAGGCCTACGTCAAAGCTTGAGGAATTCTTCAAAGATTGCGATTACATGACATTTGATTCCACATATTCTGATTCCCTACGTGACAAGGCAAAAGAAAATTATCACTCTACTGCAAAGGAAGCTGCAGAGCTTGCAAAAAAGGCAAATGTATCAAACTTGATCTTAACACACTTTTCTGCAAGATATGATGATGCAGAGGAGCTGGTAAAAGAAGCGAAGACCATACATGGTTCTGTGACTGCCGCAAAGGATCTTCTAGAGATAGAGATCAAGTGATATGTTTGATATAATTGCGGATAGGTTACGTCAAGCAGAAAAGATTGTTTTTGTTACAGGAGCAGGCATATCACAAGAAAGCGGAATACCAACATTCCGAGGAAAAGATGGTCTGTGGAGGAAATATGATGCTATGAAGCTTGCAACAATAGAGGCGTTCTATGAAAACCCTAAACTCGTGTGGGAATGGTATGAGGAACGAAGAAACAACATCATGGCTGCAAAACCAAACGCAGGTCATCTTGCCATATCAGAGCTTGAAAAATTAAAGTCCGTTCATGTATTGACACAAAATATAGATGGTTTACATCAAAGAGCTGGAAGTACCCAAGTTTACGAACTTCATGGAAGCATCATTACAATCAAGTGTACTGTATGTGATTTCAAAGATATTATAACAACAAGTTTTTCACAACTTCCACCAATTTGCAAATGTGGGAATATCTTGAGGCCTGATGTTGTATGGTTTGGAGAACCACTACCCCAAGATATTTGGCAAGATGCAATGCAGCAAGCAAGCTCTTGTGATGTCATGGTAGTTGTTGGTACCTCTCTTGCTGTATCTCCTGCAAACCTATTACCTGTGTATGCAAAACAAAATGGAGCAACTCTTGTCGAAGTAAATCCAGAGGAAACTTTGATGTCGGCAGACATGGATCTGTCCATTCGGTCCTCTGCCGCAAAGGCTCTGCCCAACCTGCTTGCCGTCTTTCAGCGGTAATTTTGTTAAAATCCTTCAAAAAACATGGACAATGTTTGCACTAAATTATCAAATATGAACAAATTATTTTTGAAAAATCACATTTCAAGTGTGATAATTATAACTAATTGTTAAATATGATGAAAACATACAATAATTAATGAAAATATACGCAAATTCTGGCGACTGAATTTGCGTGGCTCTGCGAAAAAGAGTACATGGTAGAGCGCACAAAGGTGCGCGAGTGGCAAGAGAATGCTTTTGCCTATACAGAGCCACGCCATCAAACCCTTTCTGATTTTTCTACGAAATTGATACGACGGAAAGTTTTGCAATGAGATTGTTGGTAACTATTCAATAAATTCTGGAGCAAGCCAGTCAGCGATCTTTTCTATATTTTTTGAGTGCAGAATCACCTTAATTGGACCCAATGGCGACTCTTCTGCTTCATCACAAATGGCTATGACATCCACAAATGCAGCCTGTTTATTGAGATAAAACCAAGTAGTATCATCATCTGTGTTAAATCTCATCTGCCTTCTGTAAACTCTGTTTACTTTACGTTTACGTATAGTCTCACGAATTTTTGAAAGAGAATTCAGGTCTCTTGAGACAGCCTTTATGCTTCCTTCTTTGTATTCATAGCTTGCATCAAGAATTACATTTGATATTGCAGTCCTGATCTTTTCAGGGTCTTCAGATGGGCTGACTGCCGCATATGCTTCTATCTTGCATGCAATATTAGGTGCGTTCACTGCATCCAACCTTTAATGATGTTATAGGCATTATCTACAAGCTGTTGTATTGTCAAGTTGTTGTTTGAGATTGTTTCATCGGCAAGTGCAATAGATTCACTCATTCCAACTCCAATTTCTCTTGAATCTCTTTTTGAAAAATCTTCTCTATCAGAGGGAGCATCTGACCTGCTTCGTCCTGTCAGAAACTTGAATCTAGTATCTCCTGATGCATGAATTGCAAGAATTTTCACTATACCAATTTTTTTTAACACATTAACCTCTGCAAGCGATCTTACACCGTCAATGAGAATTACATCTGACTTTGAGTTTAGTATCTGATCTTTAATCAGATCAGCTACTGCTCCTTGACCGTTCTTTTCTCGGAGTTCAAGCATAAGCTTCCCTAGATTTTCTCCTGTAGGGTCAATCTTTCTTCTTGCCGCCTCTGCCCTTACAGCATCACCCATAGTTATTTTATCAAATCCCTTTGATCGGAGGGCCTCAGCTATTGTGGTCTTGCCTGCTCCTGGCATACCAGTTAAACAAACGATAAGTTTCATCAAAGTCAGACTCATTCTACCAGTCTATCAAGCTACCGGAAATCATTATAGACTGCTTGGACTTGAATTCATTAGATGCGTACATTTGTGGCAGTTGAGGTATCAAATAAAGAAACGTTGGACTTGATTGCAAAATTACAGACTGATTTACAGATAAAGGCAAGTCCGGTAGGTAAACAAAATATGCATTTTACATTGCTTTTTCTAGGTGAGATAGAGGAAAAAATGGTAGAAGATGTAAAAAAGGCTCTTTCCAGCATTGCTTTTCAGCCCATACCTACAAGGTTTACTCAACTTGGCGCATTTCCCAATCCCAAATTTCCAAGGGTAATTTGGATAGGAGTGGATGAAACTGCTGCAACACAGTTAGTGAAACTTGCCAATCAGGTTGAGCAAAAGCTTGCACCTCTTGGATTCAAGCAAGACAAGCCCTTCAAGCCTCATCTTACCATATTTAGAGTGAAAAGAAAGGAAGACGACATTTCAGGCAAGATTGCAAAATTTAGCAATGTAAATCTGGGAACAGATACTTTGACTGAACTCAAGTTCAAACAAAGCGTCTTAACTTCAAATGGGCCGATATATTCTGATTTATTGGTGGTAAAGGCAGCATGAATCGCGTCTTAGAGCAGGCAAAGAAGATCTCAATTCCTACAAGAAAGGAAGAGGAAAAGACAAGGCAGCTTGCAGATTTCCTTTTGAAAAAAGTAAAGGATGAAGCTACCAAATACCCTCAAGTAGTAAGTGTTGAGCTTGGCGGATCCTTTGCAAAGGGAACATGGCTTGGCCAAATGGACTTTGATATATTTGTCAAGCTAAAAACTGACACGGATGAAAAAAGTTTTGAAGAGATTGGGAAAAACATTGGTTTTGACTCGATGAAGAATTTCAAACCTCATGTCAGATATTCTGAGCATCCATATGTTGAGGCAGAAATTAAAGGAACTAGGGTAAATGTTGTTCCTTGTTATAATGTAGAAAAGGGTCAGTGGAAGAGCGCTGCAGATAGATCACCATTCCATACAAAATTTGTCCTTGAAACATTTGATGACACCAAGAAAAACGAAGTTAGATTATTGAAGAAATTTTTGAAAGGCGTTGGGATTTATGGTGCCGAGATTGCAAAAGAGAGCTTTGGAGGATATGTTGCAGAAGTTCTTATACACAACTATGGAAGCTTTTTGGGGGTTATTGAGGCTGCATCCAACTTTACTCAGGGACAAGAGATTGGAAATCCTAGTAAAAAATTTGAAACGGCTCTAGTTCTAATTGATCCCATAGATAGTAATAGAAATTTAGGCACTGCCATCTCTGCACAAAATGTAGCAAAGTTTATTCTTGCTGCAAGAGCATTTTTGAAAAAACCGTCAATGACATTCTTTGTTGGAAAACAAAGTAAACTCAATAGAAAAATTTTGAAAAATGTTCTAATTGTAAGGTTTACCTACAAATGGCGAAGTCCTGACATAATTTGGGGACAGGTAAAGCGCGGCACTACTTCTCTTGCGGGACAGCTTGAGCTTGGAGGATTTGAAGTCATACGTAAAACTTCCATAACAGATGAAACATCAGAGGCTGCTATGCTTTTCTTTTTACGTCTTCCCATAATTGAAAAATTTGTTGTAAAAAATGGACCAGAGGTTTACAGAAAGTCAGACTCGGAGAGCTTTGTTTTAAAAAATTCAAAGAACATTATGACCTGGGTTGATGATGACGGGCGGATATTATCAATGCAGCAAAGAGAGTTACATGATGCAAAAAAGTTTCTAGAACATCTACTAAAAAATCCAATGCACGCAGGTATCCCTAGCGGCATAATACCAGATATCAAGCGTAGTTCTAGGGTATTGTACGGTGACCAGCCACTAAGCAAATCCATTAAAAAGGCACTGGCTGACGTTACCTCTACTGATGGACTCGTTTTCAGTACCAGTAAGTAAGCTAGGTCAAGAACCATACTCTCACATTCTGGGATATCCCAAGGCTACAAAGAAAGAGCTAGCAAAACGAGTCTCGGAGCTAAAAAAACTTGGAATAAAGAGCGTTACATTTTCTGGCCATACCATCCTAAACAATATCCCAGTCCTAGGCAAAGGCTACGTGGGTGTTGTGGTGTTATCAAAACTAGGCAAGAACAAGGTTGCACTGAAGATACGCAGGATAGATTCTAGCAGAGATGAGATGGAAAGCGAAGCAAAACTTCTAAAGTTTGCAAACCAAGTAAATGTTGGTCCCAAAGTAATCAAAAGTAGTAAAAATTTCATAGTAATGGATTACGTAGAAGGAAAAAAAATAATTGACTGGGTAGGAGAACTGAAAGGTAAAGGTAGTGCTGCTAAACTCAAAACCGTTGTACGCAAAATTCTAGAGGATTGTTATAGCTTGGACAAGGCACATCTTGATCATGGAGAGCTAAGCTATATACACAAACATGTCATTGTTGGAAGATCTCCATGCATAATTGATTTTGAAAGTTCAAGTGTAAACAGAAGGACATCTAATGTTACCTCGGCAACACAAGGAATCTTCATTGGCTCCGGTCTTTCAAACATTGTTAAAAAAATTATTAAAGTTCCAAATAGAAAACAGATGATAGAATCTCTGAAAAAATACAAGCACAACCAGTCTCGCGAGAACTTTGATGACATACTGGGAATTTTGAGGTTGAACAAGGCTTGAGTTTGTATGACATCAAAGCAAATGCGCTAAAAATTTCTCTAGGGATAATACTTTCTGCTTTTGTAGTCGAACTTTTCATCGGGATCTTTTCAAACAGTCTTGCACTAGTTACTGATAGTGTTCATGCAGTGCTAGACTCTGTCGTCACTGCAATACTGCTTCTAACTGCAAGATGGGCTGCAAAACCTCCTGATAGGGAACACACCTATGGACATGGCAAGATAGAGACTATGGGAAGCTTTGTTGGAGGCATCATAATACTCATCATATCTTGCTTTTTCATCTTTGAAGCAATATCGCGATTACAAGAACCGCGCCCCGAAGTGGTGCCTGGTATGATGGCTATAGGTGCTGCAGTTTACACGTTATGCTCAGATGTAGCAAGGATTGGAATTTTGGGCAAGACACTGAAGAAGGCGGAAGGTTCTGGGCTTAGAGTGGACTTTTATCATGCATTCATGGACATGGGTTCTACATCTGTAGCACTTGTAGGCATAGTGCTTGTCATGGTTGGATTCTACCAAGGCGACTTTATTGCCGCGTTGATATTAGGAATACTTCTTGCAATATTGAGTCTGAAGCTTATTTACAGAAATGCAATGGATCTGACTGATGCTGTTCCTGAAAGTATGGTAAAAACAGTTCGCGACATTGTCAATAGTACAGAAGGGGTAATGAAGACAGAATCTGTGCAGATGCGCAAATCTGGAAGCGATGTTTTTGCCGAGGTCACAATATCTCTGAAAGGCACTTCAAGTTTTGAAGAAGCTCATAAGATAAGTGCAAACGTAGAAAAAAACATCCGAGATAACATTGCAAATAGTAAGGTTACAGTACATTTTGAACCCACTTGGAAAGATGTACCAGTTGATTACATAGTTAGTAATGCAGCATTGTTAGTTCCTGGGGTCAAAGACATACACAATGTCAGTTATTCCACTGCAAAGGATGGGATCTTTATCAGCTTGCATGTGATGGTAGATAGAAACATGTCACTTGAAGAAGCCCACAAAGTTTCAGATGAGATAGAAGATAAGATAAAAAAATCTGTAGATAATGTAAACCACATTACGATTCACCTTGAACCACACGTATCAATTCCAAAAAGTATACCTGTTGAAGATCTTACAATTGAGGAACAAGTTTCCAACATTATCAAGGAATATCCAAGTGTCAAAAGGATAGGACGAGTAATTACATTCCAATTACAAGATATCTTCAAGGTAGACATTGATTGTTCTTTTGATGGCAAGTTAACAATAGAGCAAGTCCATGATATTATTTCTGAAATAGAATACAAGATCAAGAACCAAATTAAAAATGCCATAGTAACCATACACCCTGAGCCAAACTGACATGACAGAACATGATGGAGTAAGGTTTCTCAAAAGAGACCCCAAGATGAGAAAAATCATAGCAATCGTAGGAGATTACACACTAAAGAAAAGAAGTCATCACTTTGCAGTCTTGGTTGAATCCATAATATCACAGCAGCTTGCAACTAGGGCAGCAGAGGTAATCTTTCGTAGATTCAAGGACCTTTATCCCACATTTCCAACTGCAGCTGAGGTTCTTGCTACAAAAAAATCAAAGCTCCGCTCAGTAGGGCTCTCAAGCATGAAGATAGAGTATCTTAAGGACTTGGCAAGACATGTAGACCAAGGCAAGATCAGACTAAGAACGATATCAAAGATGACTGATGAGGAAGTGGTCTCACATCTAACACAGGTGAAAGGAATAGGCAGATGGACAGCAGAGATGTTTCTCATTTTTTCACTCAACCGACAGGATGTATTGCCTGTTCATGATCTTGGCTTGCAAAAGGGTGTACAAATGGCATTTTCATTGGATGAACTTCCAAAGCCAAGTGAGGTTGAGAAAATAGGCGCGAGATGGAAGCCATATCGAAGTATAGCAACGTGGTATCTCTGGAAGAGTCTTCAAAAATTCGACAAAATAGGATGATCTTATTAGGAAGAATGAACATTAGTATGGCACGGCGTCGATCAATCCTGATGCAGAGGAGGCCATACGACGTAGAGCCGAGTTCTACACTAGTGATACTGTAGATAATTTTATCAAAAAACATGGAGTACCAAAGACTAGAGTTGCAATGCAAAATTTGGTGGCTCTTGCAAACGGAAAAGCTAATGCAGATAAAGATATGACAGAGGTCTATAGTTACGTCTATTTTCAGACTCATTCTCAGCAAATAAATGTCAGAGATAAAGCAAATGGAAAATTAATTGTATCAATTAGAAAATAATGTACAGAATAATAGTATTGTATCTTAAAAGCTAGCAAGAACATCGTGTTGAATAATTCCAATGAGTTAAGTAGGTACCAGTCTAGCACAATTTCATAAACCTGAGAAAAAATGAGTAATGTTTTAGAATATTTCCCAGAAGAATTCAAACCAAGACAAATACAAAAAGACATACTACACTTGATAGAAGAACAACTCAAGTCTGGCTACAAGATTGTAGTGCTTTCCGCACCTACAGGAGTTGGAAAATCCCTCATTGCGGCAACATTAGCAAAATACTATGGAAAGTCATTTGTCATTACTGCTTCAAAACAACTTCAAGACCAGTATTCAAAAGACCTCAAGTTCTTCAATCCCGCCAAGGGAAAATCTAATTTTGCTTGTCTCAAGCTTATGGATCATCAGGGGATACCAAAAACAGAGACCAAAAGAGCAGTCCAAAAGGGACTGACGTGTGAAAAGGGATTGTGTGAAGAAACTGTAAAAATCAAAGGAAAGGAGGTCAAAGAGTTTTGCAAGTTCAAGCCTAGAATTGGAGAGCTTGAACCAAACTCCAAGAATCCTTATTGTTTTTACTATGAACAAAAGTACCGCGCATTAGTTTCTGACCATTCGATCTGGAATTATGCAGCATATTTCCAGTTGATGAGGTTTGGAAAAAAGGTTTATTCAGATTACATCAATAAACCGATTGCAATATTTGATGAAGCCCACAAGATAGAGGACCAAATAATTCAGTTCATTGGCATTGATATCTATAGTACGCACATAACAGAATGCGGTATTGATATCAAAAGTTACTCACTTGATGACGTTGATCTTGTAATTCAATTACTTGATGACCTTGCAAGGTCATATTCTAAGCAGATCAAAGATTTGGAAGAAAGCAGAGCATTTCAAATAAACCCAGATTACATCTCACTTGCTAGGCTTGAATCACGTTACGAAAGAATGTCAAATGCCAAGGTAGAGTTAGAATTAAACAAGGAAAATTTTGTCATAAATGACCCCTACTTTGATGAGAGAGGAAACCTGAGATCTTTATCTATCAAACCTCTTGACATTTCAAAGTATGTCAAGACATTTTTTGATGTTGACGCTCAGCTGTTCATGTCTGCCACTATTGATAAGGCAAGTTTTTGCGAAAATACGGGTCTTGACCCTTCAAAGGTTGCGTTTGTCGATACGCCAAAATCACCATTTCCTCCAGACAAAAGAAGAATCAACTTTCTCAATATCAGAAAGCTTAGCTATTCAGCAAGCTGGAATGACGAGCGTGCAGTAATATCAAAGATTGATGAGATTTTGTCTGAACACCAGAATGAACGAGGTCTCATACTTACTTCGTCAGAAAAACGTTGCATAGATATTCGTAACAATCTTTCCGAGAAAAATAAACGACGAATTAGGATTTGTCATAGCAGAAATGAGAATGGTATGACGCAAGATGAGATAATTCAAGAGCACGCGATGGACAAAAGTGGTGTATTATTGTCATCGTCATTGTGGGAGGGGGTTGACCTCAAAGATGATCTGTCCAGATTCCAGATTATAGCAAAGGCCCCGTATCCTAACCTGAGTGAAAAGCGAACTAAGATCAAGATGCAAAAGTTTCCATTGTGGTACAAATCTCAAACACTTGTGAAACTATTACAGGGATTTGGTAGGTCTATTAGAAATGAAGAAGATTGGGCAGTAACATATGTGCTTGATGAGGCAGCAAACGATTTGCTATACCAATGCAAGTCAATGGTTCCTAAAGCATATTATGATGTTTTAGGATTTCCAAGCTACAGAGAATCTGCATGAAATTCATACTTGTCTAAAAAGAAAAACTAGCACGCGATCTCTTGAATTGGGTTTTCGAGTTCTGTCAGTGTAAACACAAACCGTGACCCCTCAAACTCTGTTGTTCCCTCTCGTTCCCAGTTTACCTGATAGGTCTTTGTTGCGTGTCCTCCAACTATTGCAATAGTCTTGGGTACTGCAGCATACAGCTTTTCGACCTTGTCCTTATCGCGTGTCATAAGAAGGGATCTTCGTCTCTTCATGAGATACTTGATTGCCACGTTCTTGTGTTGGTGGCCTTCTACCTCTATCTTCTCATTGCCGAGATCTATGGTAAATTTCCTTTTTCCCATGTCTATCTAAACGGTAATTTTCCTCAAAAGACGGGTTGACAAAATGACATTAGCTTCTGCATTGAAAATTATGACAAACTTCATGAGACAATGGTGGGACCGGCCGGACTTGAACCGGCGACCTCTAGCACCCCAGGCTAGCATCATACCAAGCTAGACTACGGTCCCTCAAGTTGCTGGCCAGTAATGAAATTATTAAATGGTAGGATCAGATCTGGAAATACTCAGAGCCACTTTTCTAGTCGTTCTTTTTCAAATTTTTCCTTCTCTAAGAAATAATCAGGCGTTGGAGATTTTAGTTCAGTCACAGGTGAGGGGTCAGCATACATATCTACTCTGATGTATCCAGCAGTTTTCTTTCCTGTCTCAAGATAACATCCTCCTTTCCCATCAAAGATTGCATTTTCTGTTTCTTTTTTTATCTTTGAAATGATGTTCCTTGCAACAGCAGCTCCTTCGCCCTCAGCAAATATTCCAGCCTTTGGTACAGCAATCTTGTCTGTTACCATTATTTGGTTTACATCACCTATTGCGTAAACATTATCAGTTTTAGTTTTGCAAGTTCTGTCTACTTCAATAAATTTACCTGGTTGGGCAAGCCCGCAATCGATTGTAACAAGTGGTACTTTGTGTGGAGGCACTGTGATTAGCAGATCAAAATTGGTCTCTCCTGATTCAAACTTGAGTTTGTTTTGTTCAACAGCTACAGTCTTGTGGTTTCCATGAAATTCAATATTCTTTGATCTCAGAATTTGTAGTATTTCCTCGCTCACCTGAGGCCCTCCAGCTGGAAGCGTAATTGGAGTAGGGCTGTAAAAATCCATTTGTATAGAATTACTGGTTCCTGTCTCCTCAAGGACTGATCTTATCAAAAGTGCTGCCTCGTATGGTGCAGGTGGACACTTGTATGGAAGTCCGGTGATGGCAATAGCTATCTTGCCTGATTGTATTCTGCGAATAGCATCGCGAATCTTTGGGACATCGTTTAGGTCATACAACACTAGACTGTTCTCTTTTAGACCTGGAATCTGCTCTGGTGCAAGCTCAACTCCTAGTGCAACTATTAGATAGTCATAGTGTAATCTACGATAACTTGTTCTGACTATTTTGTTTTCCAAGTCTATTTTGGTTACATTTTCATTGATGAATTCAATTCCTTTTTTTGTAATATTTGTAAGAGACCGTTTTGAGGTTTCAAACTCTCTTGAGCCTGCAATCATCCAAAGTTTGACAAGATCCATCATAAACCAGTCTTTTTTATCTACAATTGTGATTCTGGTATCTTGAGTAAGATTTTCTCGTAGCTCATTTGCAGCCGAAAGGCCACCAAATCCTCCGCCTAAAATTACTATATTTGTTGGCCTAATACCAAGGCACCTCTTATCTTTCTTGAGTTGTCGGCCTTATTGTTATCTCGTTTACATTCATGTGTGAAGGGGATTCTATTGCAAACAATATTGAATTTGCAATATCTTCTGATTTGAGCGCCTGCATGGTTTTGGTAGATTTTACAAATGCTTCAAGTGATTTATCAGTAATTGTATTTGTGAGTTCAGTATCAACCACTCCTGGCTCAATTGTTGTGACTCGTATGTTATTTCTTGCTGAAAGTTCCTGACGTAGTCCTTCACTGAATGCTCTTACGGCATATTTTGTAGCACAATATACACTTCCTGCGGGAAATACGACTCTTCCTGCAATTGATGAGATGTTTACTATGTGGCCAGAATTTTGCTTGAGTAAATGAGGGATTGCAGCTGCAGTACAATACAGCACACCTTTTATGTTTACGTCAACCATTTTTTCCCATTCATCCACTTTGAGATTTTTTACAAAACTCAATGGCATCAAGCCGGCATTGTTAACTAGAATATCAATTCTGTTCCATTTTTTTATTGCAGCATCAATTAGATTTTCACAATCACTGCGTTTTGTTACATCACATGTAACTGTAATACATTCGCCTCCAATTTTTTCAATTTCTTTTTGTAGTTGGTCTAACTTGTCTTTTCTTCGTGCAGCTGCCACAACTTTGGCTCCTGCTTTTGCAATTGCCAAAGCAGTAGCATAGCCAATTCCGCTGCTTGCACCAGTTACTACAGCAACATTTCCCTTTATCATATTAGAAATCATTTTTCAAAAGAGGTTTTTGCTTAATTAAGTCTTGTCAATTAATTCCAATAATTATAGGGATTAACTTTGTTTCTTAACATTGATTTAGGATCAAGTGCGATTAAAATTATGGAAACTGTTGATTGCGCATACTGCGGAGAAAAAACTGATCTTCCTTTCCAGTGTAACTATTGCAGTGACAAGTTTTGTGCAGAACATAGATTACCAGAGGATCATAGATGTGTCAAGCTACACCAGATCAGAACAAAGCGGTTTGGAGAAAATAAAGTTCAAAGAAGAAGTGGTATTGGAAGACAGGGTTTTATGAAGCGAGTTTTAGGCAAGTTTGGTCAGTAAAGAGCTTTTTGCGGGTTAAGTTTTGATACTTTTGCCTGATAGAATAAAGCAATTGCCAATGCTAACAATACACCAGCAGTAAGCCAGTGAGCTACATGCATGAGAAGATAAGCTACTCCAAATCCGATGCAGGATATGGCCTGAGTTAAGAGTTTAATCCAGTTAGGTATCTTGGCAGCTCTGCTGACCATTTCTATAATAAACAATGCTGCAACAGGATAGATTATTATCTCAAAGTAGACGTCAAGGTCTATGCCGTTATGCATATGATATTACCTAACAGTTGCCCAATTTTTAGTCTTCCCAACTTATCTTCACTGCCACCTTTTTTGCAATCAATGCACGCGCATTCTCAAATGGCAATGTTGCAACGTCTTCAGCTTCAAACGGACCATATGTCTGAAGATCCGTTCCTACAATTTGGTCTATTGATTTGAGAAACCTTACAACAATAGTCCTAGACCTGTGGTTTTTTGCTACAGTTTCAAGAAGTTTTAATCTTCCATTTAGTGTGGCAGAAAGAATAGTTTCTTTTCTTTGTCTTAGTTCATCTTCAGAATCAAGAATGAATCTTTCTTCGTCAAGAAGATTTGAATAGTCAAGTTCTTCAAAACCAATTGCCTTTTCAATTCTAATTTTTAAGAGAAGTGATGTCATGTCAGTTATCATTTTTACAAGCGAGTCCTTGATCTTGGACTCTACCCCATCATAATCTTGATTTTTCAAATTTCCAAGAAATTCTGCGATGTTGTTGTATAGTTTAGAATCTAACTCTTGTACTGAATCATTTTCTACTTCTCGGAGAAGCAGTGCATACAGTGAATTTGCATCAATTTTTTTTGTTTCTGACATTTACATACCCAACAATACTTAAATCATAGACACCTATGTTTTATGATCAAGGTGCAAAATTGCCATATAAAGTGATTGGTGGGGAGCCAGTATCAACTTCGTACTCTGCTGATGAGGTTTTTGCAAAAATAAAACACGACCAGATAAAATTCATCGATTTACAGTTTACAGGTCTTAGAGGAAGGTTTCATCACACAACAATTTCAGCTAATTTGTTTACTCCCCAGCAAATGCAAGATGGTTTACCAAAGCTAGACGGTTCTTCAATTGTGGGATTTGCTTCCATACAGGATTCTGACATGGTACTAAAACCAGATCCCAACACATATGCAGTAATTCCATGGATGACAAATTCCAAGACGGCCAGACTGATATGTGACGTATATTGGGGCTGGGGAAAGGGCAGGTTGGAAGCTGATCCCAGAGGGATAGCTCAAAAGGCAGAAAAGTATCTCACCACGCAAGGTTTTGACTCTAGCTATTGGGGTCCAGAAGTAGAGTTTTTTGTTTTTGATAGAATTCAGTGGGATGTCTTGACTCCATACAAAGGTCAGTCATATTCAATCGAGTCAAAGGAGGCACCATGGAACCAAGAAGGAAAGGGATACCCAATGGCATTGAAGAAGGGATACTATCCCAGTACTCCTGCTGACACTCTTACAGAATATAGAAATGATTGTGTCGAATGCTTGAATGAATATTTTGGAATCTTGTGTGACAATCATCATCACGAGGTAGCAACCGCAGGACAATGTGAAATTGATATTAGATATGATACTTTGACTAATGCTGCAGACGGTGCACAAACTTACAAGTATGTCGTAAGAAACATCGCAACAAAATATGACAAGGTGGCCACTATGATGCCAAAACCAATTTCCATGGATGCAGGTTCTGGAATGCATACTAATGTGAGCCTATGGAAGGACGGCAAGAACATGTTTTATGATAAAGACGACAAAGAGGAAATAAGCCAAGCTGCAAGATATTATTGCGGAGGAATTATGAATCATGCAAGAGCATTATCTGCAATTGTTGCACCTACAACAAATTCTTATCACAGGTTGGTTCCTGGATATGAAGCTCCTGTGTATATAGCATGGAGTGCAAGCAACAGATCTGCAATAATTAGAATTCCGGCCCATTTCAAGGGAGAAAGATTTTCCAAGATAAAGAGGTTAGAGTTTAGAGCACCTGACCCGTCATCAAATCCATATCTTGTATTTGCTGCAGTTCTTGCTGCAGGACTTGATGGAATCAAAAAGAAGACAGACCCGGGAGATCCAGTAAATGAGGATATTTACAAGATGACCAAGACTCAACGAGATGCAAAAGGAATAAAGGATTTGCCAGGTACATTAGGAGAGGCACTTGATGAGCTTGAGAGCGACAGAAAGTTTCTCAATCCAATATTTTCAAACGATACAATAGACAAGATAATTGAGATAGAGAGGGCAGATGATCATGAAATTTCAATAAGACCCCATCCTCATGAGTTTTATCTTTATTTTGATATCTAGACTCTACCTATTACTGCGTATACCAAGAACAAGGCTGCTGCCATAAGAGCAAGGCCCATAATGAGATAGGCCTGTCTATGCTTATCGCCAGTTCCCCCTTTGTAAAGAGATACTGCTCCTGCTAGACCTATGAAGAGAACTAGTGTTCCTACTACAACTGGATCCCAAGCACTATGAGTAATGACTGGATAAAAGACTCCAGAAAGCAACGCAAAAAAGACAATCAGATAGATGTATTTTGCGCCAGCTAAAATTTTGTTGCTGCCCAGCTGCATAGAATTGCCTATCTGTACTAGTCAAATAAACTTTGAGAAGATGGATTGTTTATTCCATGCCCATAGGTGGCATACCCATACCACCCATGCCGCCCATTCCTTCCATACCGCCCATACCGCCGCCCATTCCAGGTGGAGGTCCACCGGCACCTTTGGCCACTGCAATTACATCATCAATTCTTAGAATCATAGATGCGGCTTCTGTTGCTGATGAAATTATCTGGTTTTTAACTGATAACGGTTCAAAAACATCTGTAGCATGCATGCTAGCTACTTGGCCTTTCATAACATCAATGCCAGTCCATTTGTTTCCTTTGAGTTGTTTTGATCGTAATGAAGCAAGAGTGTCTATTGGATCCATTCCAGCATTCTCTGCAAGCGTGATTGGAATTACCTCAAGAGAATCTGCAAATTTTTCTACTGCTAGTTGTTCTCGTCCTTCAAGTGATTTTGCCCATTCTCGTAATTTTGTTGCTGCATAAGTTTCTGGAGCACCGCCACCAGCTACAATCATGGGGTTTTCCATTACATCTTTGACAACCATTAATGCGTCATGAACAGATCTCTCAACTTCGTCAACAACTCTCTGAGATCCTCCTCTAACAAGAAGTGTTACGGCCTTTGGATGTTTGCATCCCTCAACAAAGACCCATCTGTCAGTCTCTACCTTTCGTTCTTCTACTATTTCAGCAATGCCAAGATCTTTTTCAAAAAGATCATCAAGATTTGTTATTATTCTTGCGCCAGTTGCTTTTGCAAGCTTTGCCATATCACTTTCTTTTACCCTTCTAACTGTAAGAATTCCAGCCTTTGCTAGATAGTGTTGAGCCATGTCATCAATGCCCTTCTGACAAAACAGAACATTGGCACTAGATGCAATGACTTTGTCAACCATGTTTTTGATCATTCTGTTTTCTTCATCAAGAAATGACTTCATCTGTTGTGGATTTTGGATATTTATCTTGGCATCAAATTCTGTTTTATCAATCTCAAGTGCATTGTTGATTATAGCAATCTTTGCCTTCTCAATCTTCTTTGGCATTCCGCTGTGTACTACTTCTTTGTCAAGTACTATTCCCTTAGTAAAGATAGAATCTTTGATAGAGCCGCCTGCCTTCTTTTCCACCTTGATGTCATCAATATCTACTTGATAACCATCGTCAGTTTTTTCTGCAACAGCTACTACTGCCTTTACTATCATATCTGCCAAGTTTGCAGAGTCTCTTCTGACAAGTTTTGTTTGCATTGATGTTCTTGCTATTCTCTCAAGTACATCTTTGTCAGTTGCAGTAACCTTGTCTGCTATCTTTGCCAAGAACTCTTTTGCTTTCTGAGCAGCCTTTCTATAACCATCAACTATTATTGTTGGATGAACATCTTGTAAAATGAGAGATTCGGCGTTCTCCAAGAGCGAACCAGCTAGGACCACAGCAGATGTTGTTCCGTCCCCAACTTCATTGTCGGTTGCCTTTGATATTTCGACCAACATCTTTGCAGCTGGGTGCTGGACATCAATCTCTTTTAGAATTGTAGCACCATCATTTGTAATTGTAACATCACCTAAAGAATCAACAAGCATCTTGTCCATTCCTCTTGGACCAAGGCTAGTATGAACAATTTCAGCGATCAGTTTTGCGGCTGTAATATTGTTTTTTTGAGCATCCCGACCCTTAGTCTGGCTTGCGCCCTCTTTTAGTATGACAACAGGAATTCCTCCTGCAGAAGCTTGAGACATGTTTTAGCTGAGGCCAATTTTCCCTTATTATTCTTTATGTAGGCCAAAGCAGATGGAATTAAATTTTTGATGATAGTTAACGATATTTTAAATTAGGAAAACTGGTCGAACAAGGCATGTCACGCACTTCTCCACGTGTTGCTTACAAGGAAGTACTTTCTATGCTCAAGACACATAACCAATGGTTTGCAGATTCGATTCCGCTAATTGCAAGCGAGAATATCCCAAGTCCGGCAGTTAGAGAAGCAACTATTTCGGACTTTGCAAATAGATATGCGGAAGGTTGGCCCGGAGAACGGGTGTATGCGGGATGCATCTACATTGACAAGGTGGAGTTCAAGTGTATGGAACTTGCCCAAAAGCTATTCAAGGCAGAGTTTGTGGATGTAAGGCCAATTTCGGGTGTTGTCGCTAACTTGGCAATCTATTCTGCATTTACCAATCCAGGTGATGTAATGCTTGCACCGTCTATTCCCTCAGGTGGGCACATATCACATGGTAAAAAAGAACATGCTGGCACGGCAGGACTTGTACATGGATTAGACATAGAGTTCTATCCATTTGATGCAGAAGAAATGTCAATTGATGTGGATAAGACAAAGCAGAAGGTGCAGGAACTAGAAAAGGCAGGCAGGATTCCAAAACTTGCAATGTTTGGAGGTTCGGTCTTTTTGTTCCCTCATCCAGTAAAGGAACTTGCTGATTTTCTGAAAAGTTACAAGATGTTTGTAAATTATGACGGTGCCCATGTGGCAGGACTTATTGCAGGAGGTCAATTCCAAGATCCGCTCAGGGAAGGTGCTGATGCAATGACTATGAGTACTCATAAGACTTTGTTTGGTCCTCAGGGAGGGATGATCTGTTCATTTAACAAGTATGGGGATGAGATCAAAAGGGCAACATTTCCAGGTATGACAAGCAATCACCATTTGCATCACATGGCAGGAAAGGCCATTGCATTTGCAGAAATGTTGGAATTTGGCAAAAAGTATGCAGTGCAAGTAGTCAAGAATGCAAAAGCTTTAGCAGAAGATCTAAGCTCAGCAGGTTTTACAGTGCTTGGTGAAAAACGAGGATTTACAAAATCACATCAAATTGTAGTAAATGTTCTTTCATTTGGTGATGGGGGAACAATTGAGGCTGATCTAGAAAAGGCAAACATTATCGTAAACAGACAGCTTATTCCAGGAGACATCAAGGCTGGACGTAACTACTTCCATCCAGGTGGCATGCGACTTGGAGTTTCTGAATTAACAAGACTTGGAATGAAAGAATCGGAAATGAAACAAGTTGCAGAGTTTATCAAGAGTGTAGTGGTAGATAAAAAAGACAAGAAAAAAATTGCAAAAGAGGTAAAACATTTCAGGAAGAAATTCCAAAAGGTCCGCTATTGCTTTGAAAGCAAGATGGGCGGATATGATTATGTCAAGCTTCGTTAGGCATAATCTGTAAGCAATGCCTGACTACCATCTTCTTTGCCAAATACAAGTTCAAGCTCATCTAGTAAAGAGAGAACTCTACCTTTCAGGTATGGTTCAATCCTGTACTTGCCAAGCATTCTTCTTGCCAGTTTGAGATATTTCTGGACAGATGGTCTTGTCATTGTTTGAATTAGCTTGTTTTGGCATTCTAGACATTTTCCTGCTAGTGGAACGCGCCTATAGCTTGCACCGCATGATGTACACCTAAACGACTGGCCAGAATATGCCCTTAGGTTTCCCATAATGTCAGGCAAGAGATGCGTAGTCATAACCATAGATACTACCTCACTTGGATCTACTGCGTTGATTATGTCAGCAGTTCTAATTTGCATGTCAAGTTTTTCAAGAACTGATCCCAATGTAGAATACGCACTGCGAGATTTTGATGTAGTAAGAGTGCTAGTGCTATGTGTAAATCCATAACCGTAGAATTGCTTTTCAGTCTCCAGCCTTGATTTTAGAATTTCAACTCCTTTAATCTCACTTGCCTTTTCTTTTTGTATCGTAGCTTGGAAAAATGACAAAGGGTAACTGGTTACCAATTCAAAGTTGTGGGCTTGTCTTTGGACCTCTTGTGGTATAACAATTGGCTGTACAAGTAATGGTGCATCCATCAGCCCACCAATTCTGTCAGACAGGAATAGTCTTGAAAAATTGAGCAAGCTGTCCATCAGTAGCATGATCGAGTCTGCATCACCGTCTGCATCTCTTCTTTTTGCCGAGTGCCATACTGCAGTACCAAGACAGACTTGGGTGTCTGTATATCCAATTATCCTTCCTACAATGCCAACAGAAGTGTGTGGCGCAAGGCCAATAATTAGATGGCCAACTAGGTTATCCGTATTTTTTACGTTATAGTATGGAGGATGGCCAAATAATTTTGCAAGTTCTTTATCAAGATACTGACAAACAAGTACAAGACTGTCACCGCATTCTTTTGGAATGATAACATCTTGGGTTTTTAGCTCAACTAGCTGATCTTGGTTTTCAAGTGGCTTGCCGTTTATGTCATGTGTATATCCAAGTTCGACAAGCTTTTCAGGTGTTGTACCAATCCAAGAAGGCTTGAAATGAGAAAGGGGTGCATTGGTTGCATCAAATCTAATAGTGCCGTCTTTGAATACATTGAGGTTCAAGCTTTGTCGTATGAGTCCTTTCTCCATTGGTTCGGGGACTCTATCTTGGTTGATTAGCTCCTTTACTCCCTTGAATGGTTCTTGGGCACGAATACCTGTTCTTTCCTGAGCAGAATAGAGTAGTTCTTTGAGAGGAAATGCACGATATGAATGAGCAAATGCTTTGACCTTACATTTGGGACAGCGTGATTCTTCTAGTTCACTACGGCATTTTGGGCAGATAAATATCGTGACAGTTTTTGTTTTGCACCGTGGGCACACTATACTAATTGAGGGCAGATTGCAGTTTTTGCACGTCCTGTTGTTGATGTTACAGTAAAAGTTTGGCTGTTTTGATGCCTTGAGAAGGTCACGAGACGCGCCTCCCTTACTTCCCACAGGAAATAGTGTGTGCACTGGTGGCTTCATCTTTCGGAGTGCTGCTTTTTCAGGTCTACCAACTCTTACACCTATAGCAGTAGAAAACTTGGGCATTATCTTGATTCCAGATGATATTGAGATTATCTCTGGAACAGACATCGTCTTGTCAAGTTGGATAGGTTTTCTAAAAAGCAGGTGGAAGAAAATTTTTGCTTCTGTGTCTTTTAGCATGATTGTACCATCTACTAACTCGTGTGGGACGCCAAGTTTTTCCAGAATTTCTTTTGTAGTTACGGGATAAACTACAAGTTCAGATTCTTGCTTGATTGGGATAAGGAGTTTTTCTAGCTCGTCTGCAGTTATTTGGTCCCAATAGTATAGATAATGTGGATGAAGGCCTATTCCAAAATTAAGCGATATTCTAAATGCTTCCTCAAGATCAGGTATTTTATCCGTATAACTTAGCAGCTCAAGATCACTTGGCTCATATTTTGCAACCTTTTCCTTTAGCTCCTCAATCCAGAACTCTTCTACATACCCAGTGGGTACAAGTTCGGCATTGTTCTCAAGAAAATCACCATAGCTTATGAGAATGTCTCCAAGATGCAGAATTTTTTCAATGTGTGGCTTTAGATGAATTCCATGTGCAGTATCTCGTATCTTAACCACATTTCCGTTATCTAACCTGACAATTGGAGTATCAATCGAGTCAACAAATGCAATGGTTGCAGCTTTTCCCGGTATATCGAGTTTGATTTGGGTGCCTACTGCTATTACATGATCTAAAATCTCTGCAACAACTGGATGTATTCCAATAGATGCAAAGCCTGTATTGCATGCGCGCCCATATCGGAGCCTGAATCCACCGAGTTTTTTTGGCATTGAGAGAACTGACCTGCCTGTAATTACTTCCCTCATCCTATGGGCTGCTGCATCCTCATCTCCTGTCTGAATAGCACCTTTTAGGTCCTTGAGCCATTCCCAGCCATCTAGCTTGAACAAATCAATCAGTTTTAGCAGCTTGCGGGATCTGCCAATGAGACCATCATTGAGTACACGAAGTGCCCCGCCCCTGACTCGGTTTGTGCTTATTCTTGTCATGTTTCTATGGCTTACAATCTCAACTAGGTCGGTATCTATGCCGTCAAGCTCAACTGCTAGATTAGAAATGACTGTGACCACATCTTCGTCTGGAACATGGAACTGAAAGCTTCCTACCTCCCTTTCATACAGACGTAATTCTTCTACAAATCGACCTGTTTCATCATCGTAAGAGTTTGCCTTGTACGTGCCAAGTCCGGCAATCTTGCGCACATGGTCTGCAATAAGCATTGTAGATGCGGCTTCAGTTCCTCCTGCGGAGCGTATTGGTCCTGCAAATGAGACAGAGAGATATTCAGAGCCGTCTGCATTCTTCTTTATCTTAACCTCACTTATTCCCTGAAGCGGCGCTATGGTTACACCTTCTGTAACTATTGCCAGCCCGACACGTACAGCCAGATCAAGTTTTTCTTGAAGCGTTGTATCAGGGCCTGAATACTTGCCTTGTGCTATCTCTTCTGCTAGTTTGAGTGCTGCAAGCTCCTTTGTTGTTGTCTGAATGAGTTTTCTGAGGTTTTCTGTGACATCGATATCGTGCATTTTTGATACACGATCAGATAGGTCAAATGCTATCTTGGGCTCCACCATCCCGGAAGAATCACAAAGGGTAGATTTGGCAGCTGCTGCCTTTTCAAAGACAATAAAGACCTCATTGGATATTGTTTTGTAATAATCAAAATATGACTCTGGCATTGGGACCTCTTTGAGTCTCAATGCTACGTTTTCAGACATGTTACTTCCTTACGGACTGGATGGTTTTTACGATATCGGCTATGGTTTTGAAACTTCCACCTTTTTCTATAAAGGTGCCAATCACTATGGCGTCTGCACCTGCCTTTACAATTGCAGCGGCAGTCTGGGCATTCTTAATTCCACCACCTACTATGAGAAATCCCTTGAAGAGTTTCCGAACGGCTGCCACCATCTCTGGCCTGACATTTGATTTTGCGCCAGAGCCTGCTTCAAGATATACAAACCTCATTCCCATAAACTGTGCAGACAAGGCATACATTGCAGCCAAACTTGGCTTGTCAAAGGGTATGGTTCTTGCAGAACCGACATGCCATACTGTTGTTCCTTCACCAATTATGATATAGGCTGTGGGTAGTGGCTCCAGTCTAAATTTAAGTACGTTTGGGGCTCCCAATGCCTGAGCTTGAGAGATGAAATATGGATTGTCAGAGTTCAAAAGTGAACTAAATAATATCGCATCCGCCCCAGGAACAACACCTGTAACATTTCCTGGAAAGAGAATTACGGGGATCTTGACAGATTTTTTGATATCTTTTACTGTATCTGCCATGGTCATTTGATCTGTTGCAGACGAGCCGCCAACTAGTATGACTGAGGCACCATTTTTTTCGGCTTCTTTTGCAAGTGTTGATGCAGATTGAGTTCCGTTGTTTTCTGAATCAATTAATACGAAAAGTAATGCTCCTTTGTTCTTTCTTGAGGTCGTAAGATAATTTTCTACATTTTGCATATGACTGGTTTATAGCTATTCGTTAAAAGTTTAATTGAATCAAGCTATACAAATCTGTATAGCTTTGAGCAACCTTCCAGAAGATAATTTGAATAATATAATAAGGCAAATTATAAAAAAATCATTATTTACAGAGCGCCAAATTGAAATTATTTTAAAAAGGCGGAACCTAATGGAGCGCCAGTTTAGCATAAGCAAAGGGGCTTTCTACAGACAAGTTAGTCAGTGTCAGGAAAAGTTTGAGGCCTTGTGTTACTCATGGATATTACTCAAGGCCATAGGAGTCATTCGTGAAGAGGATATTGATGTGATAAATCGTCTCTCAGAGCAGGTTTCTGTGATAAAAAACAGTGATGTTTTCCCCGAACGCGAGGAACAAGTCGTGACTGTGATACAAGAGCTACTAAAACGAATGTCTAAACTGTGATTTTCCGTGATTAGGCGTGCTTTGCATGGGCAATTCGTGATAAAATGTGTTCGTGATTGATGTGTATTGTGTAAAATTATTTTACTCAAACATGATAAATCACATTGGTAATGTTATGTAGTGATGTTAGTAGACATTGATGTAGGGATGATTCTAGGTGTGATAGCGTCATTTGTGATTGGCCTTGCAAGCATAATTGTCTATAACAAGATCAAGCCACGCCTAGGTTCACAGACAAATGAATTAAAAATTTTGGTAGAACGTGTACAATATTATGAAAATCTACTAATTGATATGAAAATTAGGCTAGATTCATTAGAATTAGTTAAAGAATCTGAAGAACCTATCCAGGCACAAATTCCAAAGCCAAAGGAGCAGAAATACGAGCCAGAGGTAGTAGCTGAGGTAAAAGAAGAGAAGGTTAAGGAGCGAACACATAACATGAATTTTGGAAGTGCGACAGAGTATGTGTTGAGATTAATCACAGAAAAGCCTATGACATCACGTGACATACAGGTCACAATAGGAAGAACCCGAGAGCACACATCACGGATGATGAAAAAGTTGTTTGAAGAAGGTCTGGTCGAACGAAATATGCAGACAAAGCCATTTACTTACAAGATTACAGAAAAAGGCCTTACCAGGATAGGGGTTCTAAAGGCTCCAACAACATGATGGTTGACCAAGTCCATTGAAATCAATTCATAGTTTCCAATGCACTTGATCTTTGGTTTTTTAGTTATTTTTCTGGTTGTTAGATGATTTGTCAGGTCAATTTTCCCTCCAAAATAAGAAAAATTAGCATAAATTATTAATTCTTTTTTATAATAAAATCTTAAATTCATGAATTTATAATACGAAGCATGTCAGAGACAGAACAGCTCATAAAAATAACATCTGCCGGTACAATATCAATTCCCAAGGACTTTAGAAGGTATCTAGACCTACAAAAAGGAGATTATGTTAAGGTCCTAGTTGAAGGGGATCGTTTAGTGATTAAAAAGGCAATAATTTCCTAAGTTGTGTTTCTTTCTCTTTGGGCTAGCTTGAGAATCTGGTAGTTCCATTCTTTGCCCTTTCTCTCCCTACCTACCTTGCCTTTAAGGGCAAATCTAGAGAGATATGTTGAGATTATGCTTAGTTTGATGGGTTCTTCGTATTCATCCTCATATTTTTCAAGGATCATGTTAGAGGTGAACTTTCCTAATGGATAGTATTTGTCTACTATGCCCCAGATCTTGGCCCCAATAGAATCTAATTGTGCCGATTCTTCAGGCTCTTCAATATTCATCAAATCCATTAATTCGAATATCTTTAGCATCTTGTCACGGGTAACATTGCCTTCCAGGCTAAAGTTGTATTTGGCACCATCCGTATCTTCCAAGTCTATTCGTATTCGTTTTCGGGCCATTGTGATCGATCCGGTTAACACCTTAACACTTGAACAGATCAAAGAAGAATTGTTAACAAGTGGGTTTGTTAACGTTCACTGCGTAACTCACGAACAGCCCTATTCCCAACCTTAACAGTCTAGGTTGGATTTCAGGTCTGCCCATGCCTAAAATCATGCCTGGAGTGGAAATTAAGGGGTATCCTGGGCATATTAACAATGTTAAGAGCCAAATTCACGCCTAGAGTGGAAATAAAGGGGTCATTTTCGGCCTTTTCCTGCTCCAAGTTAACATTATGTTCACTAGTTGTTAACTTCAACTTAGGAAGACCCACACACCTTTCCTTCCACTCTAGCTTTTTTTAAAAAATTTTTTTTAAGAAAATAAAAATAATTAATGATATACTAAATTTGAATTAGTTATTCTGTTCTAATCTGATTAGTATGGTAGAGTCCATATGTGGACAGAGAAGAAATGGTGGTGTGTGGGTTAGTGAAAGATCCTATAGATAAATTATTAGACGATGCAGCAAGTGGCAAATCTCTATTCAAAAACAGAGAAGTACTTCACTTTACTTTCATGCCAGATTTGGTATTGCATAGAGATGACGAACAGAAAAAAGTTACTCAATCACTCATACCATTACTGAAAAGAGCAAGACCATCTAATTTACTGATATACGGAAAGCCTGGTACAGGCAAGACTTTGGTTGTAAAAAAAGTACTAGGTAAAATACAGGAACGGGTTAAAGACGGCTCATTTCCAATTCAACTACTTTACGCAAATGCAAAAGAGGAGACCACATTGTATGGCCTATTGGTAAAGTTTGGCCGTCAGTTAGGACTTGCATCACAAAAAGAGTTGCCGACAACTGGCTTGTCAATCAGTGAGGTTTTCAATAGATTGATTGCAGCAATAGAGAAGAACACACTCAATACGGTTTTTGTGGTCGATGAGATTGACTATCTGGCAGAACTTGTATCAAAAACAGGAAAAGATGTCTTTTATTCATTAACAAGAGCAAACGAGAGACTAAAGAAAGGCTCACTGACACTCATTGGAATATCAAACGACCTAACATTCAAGGAAAGGCTAGACCCAAGAGTCCTAAGCAGCCTAAGTGAGGAAGAGATTGTCTTTACCAACTATACAGTTAACCAGATTAAGGAAATCCTAACAGAGAGAATCAAAGAAGCTTTTATTCCAAATGTCGTAGATCAGGCGGCCTTGAACCTATGTGCAGCCATGTCAGGTCAAGAACATGGTGATGCAAGGCGTGCAATTGACCTGCTTCGTGTAGCAGGAGAGATAGCAGAACGCGAACAAGCCGATATGGTAAAAGAAGACCATATTCGCCGAGCCTCACTGAAGATGGAAGAGGACAAGGAGACCACCGCCCTTAATTCATATCCACTCCATGAAAAACTGCTTATCCTTGCAGTAATGAAGGCAAATGGAAGCACTACAGGCGAGATATACCAATCCTACAAGAATCTTTGCAAGACCACAAGACAGAAAGAACTCACACAACGGCGAGTTACACAAATGCTAAGTGAGATTGAGATGACCGGATTAATCTCAGGCAAAATAATACATCAAGGCATGCATGGACGAACAAAAAAGTTTGCTTTGACACTAAACCCCGAGACTGTAAAAAAGGCGTTCAAAGAAGACTTGGTCTTGGAAGATCTTCTGTAACTTAAGCTGTTTCAGTAAAGTCTTTTGTAAAAACCTTCATTGTAGCCAAGTTGACAATGATAGCTATTCCCGGAGTTGGGGTGATGCCAACACTTGCCTGATAGCCTGTTTGACTTTGCCAAGCTCCAGAGTTGACAATCAATGTTCCTTTGTACATATCAAGGTCAACCACATGAACATGACCAGAATGAAAAATATCTGGAACTTCATTTATCACCATAAAGTCTTCACGCTCTGGAGCAATTGGAGTTCGCTTTCCGTAAATTGGACTAAGATGCCTTGTTTTCAATAATGCACGCATGGCTTTTGCCGGTTGTGCGTAGCTTAAGCCAGGAGTGGTTCCAACCACGTCATCAAGGCTCTGGCCATGAAACATCAATACCTTTACTCCATTAAGATCTAAAAACGCAGGATTTCCTAACATGAAAAAATTCTCTCTATTCCACAAACTCATGTTGTGTTTTTCTGGTATGGCAGGCTGTGGAAGGGCTCTTCTGCCAGGATCATGGTTCCCGGGAATTATGAAAGTCTTGATGTGTTTTGGAACTTTGTCAAGCATTTGAGCTGCCTTTGCCATCTGTTCATCAATATCAGTCAAGAGTAGCTCCTTGTCTTGGTTTGGAAAGATGCCAACCCCATCGATTACATCCCCACATATCAAAAGAAATCGAACCTTTCTTGCTATCGGATCAGGGCTTGAAAGCCATGAGATAAACTCTGCAAATTCTTTTTCCATAAAATACTTGCTACCAATGTGAATGTCAGATATCAAAACTGCATACGTCTCAGTTTTTGAGCGATTCGATATGTGGTCTGGAATATCCGGCACCACAAGCTCCTTTACAATAAACCCGCCATTCTTGCCGTTTGTAATGCCTGCCATTACAAATTGGTCCATCAAGAGCGAGTTTGCAGTCTCTTGCAATTCTTGGTTGAATACTAACATTTCAAGAGAGCCTGTAGGATCATCTATCACAAGTTTGGTGACATCTCGCTCACTTTTTCTATCCATTAAAAGACCTGCAACAAAAGTTTCCTCGCCTAACTTACCTCCAGTCACATTGCTAATTGATGTAAGCTTTTTTGCCTGAGACCTTTGCATCATTATTTTAAGCAATTTCGAATACCTATCAGAAAATAAAGTCATAAAACCGTCTATCCCTTCTGCAGAAGTGACTTTCTTCGAAGGATCAAACAGTATGGTATGTTTGTCTTCTACACTTCCATCCACTTCTGACTCTACGAACATTTTGAGGTCGCTCTGGTTTATCAAAAACAAATTTTGTTTGGCTTTTTCGCGAATAACTTGCTTGATTATATTCTGAAGTTCGTTTACATCTATCCTCTCTAAAATTCTAAAGGCATCCGGATGAATCTGAAATCCCTTGCTTAACGCATATGTTATTGCAGAGGATACCTCTTCTTTCACAAACTGTCATAATATAGCTTTTAATTAAATCTGTTCAGACTGTCAACCCTCAAATAACTCCTCAAAACAAATTCGTTGTTGGCAAAAAAAAGAGTTCTAGTATTTTTGATTTTTATTGGAATATTTTCAACTGCATATTCAATAGGTAGTGCAAGCAACATGTCAGAGCAAGATTCCAAGTCATTTATCAAAGAGTTTGAGCAAGCCGTAGAAGGGATTGATGCAATAGGAATTTTTACACATAATGCATCCGTCGCACTTCCAATGTTTATACCAGGCTTTGGTATGGCTTGGGGATCTTTTGCTGCATGGTCAACTGGTCTAGCATTCAAAGCTCTCGTATCGACCACGCCAGCACTTGCAAAACTTCCACCACTTGCCATCATCTACCTCTCACCTTTTGGTGTAATGGAACTCATTGCTTACTCTATTGGAATGTCTCGAAGCTTTTTACTCATCAGTATAATTCTTAAAAGGAAAACCAGTCTTAAAGAAGAGATACGTCCAACTGCAATTGAAATTGGAATTGTAATTGGCTTGTTACTTGCTGCAGCGTTTATTGAATATGCTATGATCCAAGAATTTGGATCCTCACTAGTTCATCCAAAATCGCACTAGATTCATTTTTATTTTTATCATAAAATAACTGGAAAGACAATCAAACGGGAATTGCCTAATTGCGTTGTTAAATTATACCTACTGATTAAATACGAGTTTTTGGGTTAGCTAATCAAATGGCATATCGTTTCTTGCCCCTAATGGCAATTGCTGGACTTTTGATTATATTCTGTTTACCTCATAATGCATATTCAGATTTTTCATCTAATAACAAATATCTAATACAAGCGACAGGTTTTGTGGCGGGAACGCAAGATGTCCTTGATTCCACATTTGATATACAACTAACCACAGGTACTCAAAGTGGTACCAGCATACTTTCTACACTGGATAACAGTCTTGTTACAATTAGTGGCGATAGCTATCTTAATACCGGCAATTGGACCGTGACTCTGCTGCGAGATGGAAAATATCTTTTGCTTCAAGGCAATGCGGTAGATCAACGCGGAAACACCCTACAACTTAACCTCTTTGGAAGACAGATAGACAGCACTCAAAACGGCATAGTTTACAGCATTACTGGTAAAATTACAGGCTCAGAAACCTTTCGAGTTATTTACAGTGCAAAAGCAACTATATCTGGATCATCTACCACTCAGACATCAACTTCACAAACACAACAAAATCAACCTACAAATGTTGTAAGAATAAACATAGTTGCTGGAGCATCAAACAGTAACAATCAACTTTTCTTTTCTCCATCATTTTCTAATGTACCTCCTGGAACTACAATAATTTGGACCAACAATGACAGTGTACCTCATCAAATAATGAGTGGAGTAGCATCAGCCACTGGAATAAACGGTTCTGCTCCAAAACTTGCCCCTGATGGAATGATTAACAGCGGAATCATTGCACCTGGAAAATCTTTTCAATATACAATAACTAATTTTAATTCTCAAACCTATCTTAGCCCCGCAGCAGCACAATATCTGAATTTACCACAAGAACAAACAGCCGGAGACATTACTTTCTTTGACCCAACTTATACTTGGATGTTAGGAGTGATAAGTCCGTCTTCGGTTTCTGCAACTCCAACCATGACAACCCAGATCAACATATTACAAGGCGCAGCCACTGCCACAAATACTCTATTCCTATCTCCCTCTTCTGTACAGATTACACCTGGCTCAACAGTTATTTGGAAAAATAATGATTCTGTAGCACATAGAATTTTGAGCGGTCAATCAAAACTAGTAACAACTGGAAGCCGTGGAGTTTCAGTTGTCACAGCACCCTCATTCACACCTGATGGAAGAATAGATAGTGGGATGATAGCTCCAGGCCAAACCTTTCAGTACACAGTATCCAGCCTTGGTGTATTCTCATTTTACGATCCTTCTAATACATGGATAAACGGAAACATTATTTCAGTTTCACAAATATCCAAAACACCTCCAGTACAAGTAAGCATTCTACCCGGTTCATCCCTAGCTCAAGGATCTGCCTCACAACAAAATCTGAACTATGTGAATGGATATTATTCACCTGACCAAATCCAGATCTCTCCTGGAACTACAATAATTTGGACAAACAATGACAGCATTGCACATTCAATATTTAGCGGAACTGCCACATTTAGTACAACTAACCCATATGTTCCCGATGGCAAAATAAAAAGCGGCATGATAGCTCCGGGCCAGACCTTTGAGGTCACCATCAATGACACGGGAATGATAAGATTCTACGATCCTTCCTATACTTGGATGAATGGCATAATCGTATCGCTTCCAACCACACAAAATCACGTCTACAACAACACTCCACCAAGCAATCTGATCACTCCCACACTTCACTAGAATTATCTAAAATTGATATACGATTCTAGTTTTGTCTGATCAAAAACCATTACGGAAAGATCAGAGAACTGTCTTCCTTCCAAATCTTTTACTGTTCCTACAAAATGCGTTTCATTTTCAGTTGTGAGAAATTCAAAGACATGCACATTCATCTTCATGGTATCAAATCCATGATTTTTCAAATACAGCGCAATTTCTGACTGCATAAAGTGCTTTGAAGGCTCCTTAGGCCAAGGTCTAGGCACAAGCACCACACTTAATCCATCTATCAATGCTTTTTGGAGTTCAAGCTTTTTTTCTTCTATGCTAGTTGAAATGTGCATGGTTATGACCCTGCTTTTGTCTAGTGGCACTCTTGCCTTTGATGCTGCAACCTGTATCGAGCTTATGCCCGGAATCACTTGAACATCTCCAAAAATTTCAATTAATCTATCAACTACTTCAGATTCAGAAAAATTCACATCTCCAGTAAATGGTACTACACATGTTTTATTTCCAATAGACTTGGCAACCTTCTGATAAACTTCTTCTTGATTCTGCATTGTAATTTCATGAATCTCTTTGCCTTTGATTAGCTCCTCTATTGTCTTGAGTGTGTACTTGTAGCCTATCACTATATCGCAATTTGTAACAATTTCCTTAACAATATCTGTAACGTACTTTGGTGAGCCAGGTCCTACCCCAACTGCAAAAACCTTTCCCATTAGAACATCTCTTGCAATGTTCAATATAATTCACGATTTAAAATCGCAATTAGCTTTTATTTGCCAATAGAGTTCTTTCATTATTGAACAGTAGGATAACTATCTCGATCTCTTTCTTTTTACTTTTAGTTACTCTTGTCCCAAATTCCTTTGCAAGCACACAAAATTCTACACTGGACTCACAAGGCAACTATGCAAATCCCTCCCTTGGGGTAACATTTCAGGCCCCTGCTGGATGGACAGTTCAAGAACCAAAAAATTCACAACCTGGAGCGCCTGACATTGCAGTAATAGCTCCTTATTCAAATGGATTCACCGCTTCAATTTCATTTAGCGTTGAGAAAGCAAATGGAACATCACTTGATAATTATTTTGAAAATAAAAAAAGCCAGCTTGTGTCTAGCGACAAACTAAATGACATAACGCTTTTGTCAGAGCAGGATGATACCATAAATGGCATTGCTGCAAAAACATTGCTGCTTGAGGAAAATTTTACTTCACAAGGCAATAGCAATGCAATAAAATTCAAACAATATATTGTATTGGCAAATGAAAAATTTTATACAATAACATATGCAAATCTTGCAAGCAATTTTGATTCCGATCTGCCAAATTATGAACAAGTACTAAACTCCATTAAATTTGAAAACACTGACATGTCATTCCTGTTTGATTATGTTTCAATCGGTATAGTGGGAGGCGCTTTAGTAGTGGGTGCAGCAATTGCAATTAGAAGAAGGAAGAGCCATTCACAAAAAGATCGCAGTGTAGCATAAAGATCTGACAACCTTTTCTATAATAGACAATTGTAGTAAATGAAATGAGCCTCAAACCTACCCACGAACTATTATAAATATAACTCTGAGAATTTTTGCTTTTTCAAAGAATGGAGAGAAAGATAAAATACAGTGATTTAGAGAACTATAGTATGAAGAAGGAGTATATTGTAGTAAGAATTGAAGGTTCTCCAGACGGTGCACCATACGTGGTAGTTTCATTGTCTTCTTCAAAGGATTTCAAAGAACAAAATACTACTCCAATGTCTCCCTTTGGCTCCGGTGTTATGGGATTTACCAATATGGATGACATGATAAAAGGCCTTAACAAAATGTTAGCAGGCGGAGGAATGGGCGGCATGGGTAGTGGAATTACCTCAATTAAACTAGACATGCATGAATACAAAGAGCTAAACCTATCTGTGGGCGATAAGGTATATCTCGAACTAACAAGAGCCGAGTCTCTTGGAATTTAAGACTAGTTTTGCCTAGAAATTTCACTACGTAGTATTTCATACGCTTTTGCAGCGTCTTTTTCATGCAATACTAGAACAATGTTATCCTGCCCGAAAAAGGCATTGACAAGCTCAATTCCGCTATTGTGGAGAATCTCTGATACATGCGATACGACGTCTGGGCTATTTTCAGACTGTGACATGCTGATGCTTATCTTTGCAAGCCCAGACTGGAAAAAATTCTTGTGCGAGGAAAATGACTCAAGCAACTTCCTGACATCGCTGATGTCTTCAGTCAGGAACCTAAAAGAGTCTGTAAGCCTGAAGAATTCATAATCTGGGTCTATTCGAGTAAAACTATCCATCAATGAAACTGCATCTTTCATTTCAAAATCCTGGGAAGAGAACTTGATATCTAAAATTCCATCAGTAAGTGATAATCTGGCGTTTTTTAATACGGGATCATTTTGTACGTCATCTTTTTTCTCAAAAGAATCTGCGTATCTCTTGATTGCTACCACAATCGTGTTAAGATTTACAGGACCCCCGACTTGGACCTCGACCTCCTTTTGGATCTTTACAGCAAGCGCTGTATAGTTTACCAAATCCATCTTTATACAGTCATAAATTGACCTATTTCTTGTGATAATCTCTCGTACTGCATCAGGAACAGAGAGGTTGGCCGCTCGCATAGGGAAACTTATGGTTGTCAGCTATATTAGTTTATGTAAGAATTTACTCTATTTTTCCCTTAAACTTTATATAATGTCATAACTATTACAGTCTATGGATAAATATGACATAACCGAATGGGATGAGTTTGATGGACTCTTCCAAAGAATGATGCGACCTTTCAAAGAACTGGACGATGTATGGAATGAAATGAAAGACTCAGCTAACATGCATACATCTGGCCCATACTATTACGGATATTCTGTAACAATAGGTCCAGATGGTAAGCCAGTGGTAAAAGAATATGGAAACGTTAGAGAAAACCTTCTTCCAACTGCAGAAACAAGAGAACCTTTTGTAGATGTCATCGTAGATGATAAGGAAAAGCTACTCAAGGTTGTAGCCGAGATGCCCGGAGTAGAAAAGAACGACATCAAGATCGAAGTATTGGGGCGCACCGTTTTGCTAGATGCAGAACGTGGAGAAAGGAAGTATCATACCAAAATACCCATCAAACAAAAAGTAGATGAAAATTCTGTCAAGGCAACCTATGCCAACGGAATTCTTGAAGTGAGATTCAATCTAAAGGAAGAGGAACGACCTAAAGGAAAAAAGGTGGAGGTCGAATAAATCCACTTTTTTTATGGTGATAAGATTATGAGTGAAATTACATTAAAAATTGCAGAGGCGTCGCAAAGACACGTAGGAAAAGGAATTGCTGTAGTTGATCCAAAGATTGTAGAAGATAACAATTGGGAAGCAGGCAACATTTTGGAACTGGCAGGAAATAGGAAAAGTCACATCAAGCTGTGGCCAGGTTCTATCGAAGAATATGGTACTGGAATAATAAAGATAGATGGAATTACAAGACAAAACATCGGTGCTGGCATAGGCGAAAAAATTTCTGTAAAAAAAGTTGATGCAAAAGAAGCGGAACAAGTGACAGTTTCTCCAATTGAAAAGCTAAGTTCTGAAGGCTTGCAGGAATACATGCAAGCAAACTACATGGGGCATGTACTGACTGCAGGAGATACGCTCATGGTAACTACACAGCTTGGCGGAAAGACTCAGCTTGTAGTAACTAACACTGCGCCATCTGGAAAACCTGTCATGGTTACAGCTCAGACACAATTCAAACTAGGCTCTATTACCAAGACCGTTGACAACTCTGTTCCTAGAGTTACATATGACGACTTGGGAGGTCTTAAAAACGAGGTACAAAAAATCCGTGAAATGGTTGAATTGCCCATGAGACATCCTGAATTATTTGAAAAACTTGGAGTTGAAGCACCAAAAGGTGTTATGTTGTATGGCCCACCGGGAACAGGAAAGACACTGCTTGCCAAAGCAGTAGCAGGAGAAACCAACTCTCACTTTCTTTCAATTAGCGGTCCTGAGATAATGGGCAAGTTCTATGGCGAAAGTGAAGAGAGACTGCGTGAGCTATTCAAACAGGCAGAAGAAAACTCACCAAGCATAGTATTCATAGATGAGATCGACTCTATTGCACCCAAGCGGGAAGAAGTAACAGGCGAGGTTGAAAAAAGAATTGTATCGCAATTATTGACATTAATGGACGGAATGAAATCAAGAGGCAAAGTTGTAGTAATTGCAGCTACCAATAGACCCGACTCGATTGATCCAGCTCTGAGAAGACCGGGTAGATTTGACAGAGAAATTGAGATAGGAATCCCAGACAACGTTGGAAGAAAAGAGATACTTGACATTCACACCAGAGGCATGCCGCTTGAAGAAAAAGTAAACCTGGAACAAATTGCCAAGGTAACTCACGGTTTTGTAGGAGCTGACCTTGAAGTTCTTGCAAAAGAAGCTGCAATGAGATCTTTGAGAAGGATATTGCCCGACATTGATCTGAAAGAAGAAAAGATTCCGGCAGAAGTTTTGCAAAAGATAGTGATAACTGAAAGCGACTTTAAAGATGCGCTAAAAGAAGTAAGACCATCTGCATTACGCGAAGTTCTAGTCCAAGTACCCAACATCACATGGGAAGACGTTGGTGGTTTAGAATCATTAAAGAATGAACTTCATGAGGCAGTAGAATGGCCACTAAAACACAAAGAAGCATTTGAACACGCTGATGTCAAATCTCCAAAGGGAATTCTTTTGTATGGCCCGCCAGGCACTGGAAAAACTTTGATCGCAAAGGCAGTTGCGCATACAACAGAATCTAACTTTATCAGTATCAAGGGACCGGAATTGCTCTCAAAATGGGTTGGAGAATCAGAAAAAGGAGTACGCGAGGTCTTCAGAAAAGCGCGTCAAGCATCACCTTGCATTATATTTCTTGATGAGATGGATGCACTTGCACCTAGTAGAAGCTCTGGAAGCTCAGACTCACATGTAACAGAAAGAATTGTCTCTCAACTTTTGACTGAGATTGATGGTCTTGAAGAACTACATGATGTGTTAGTGATTGGAGCAACTAATAGGGTAGACCTGATAGATAGCGCACTGCTCAGACCGGGAAGATTTGACAGAATAATTGAAGTACCAAAACCAGATTCAAAGGGACGCCAAAACATATTTGAAATACACACAAAAAAGAAGCCACTTGCAAGCAGTATAGACTTTGCAAAACTTGTAGAGATGACTGATGGGTTTAGTGGCGCAGAGATTGAGGGTGTTTGCAACAGGGCAGCAATGAGTGCAATAAGGAGATATGTTGACAGGAAAGAAAAGTCTGTCAAATCGATAAAGATAACACAAGAAGACTTTGAAAATGCAATCAAGAAACTGCAACCAGAAAAAATCAAACCGCAACATGCCATCACATCATAACTTATATGATTAAATGAAGAAAATATCGATGACGACAAAAGAAGCAATTCTTTATCAAAAACTGCCAAATGATAAGGTAAGATGTACGGCATGTGCTAGATACTGTGAGATTGGAAAAGATCAGATTGGTCTTTGCGGCATTCGATCAAACATCAATGGTAAGCTCAATCTTTTGGTATATGGCAAGGTAATAACCGGTCATGTAGATCCAATTGAGAAAAAACCTGTAACCCACTACAGACCTGGGTCGAGCATATTCTCTATTGCAACCACAGGCTGTAACTGGCTTTGT
>JAGWGB010000009.1:51612-74656 GCA_028867595.1 Nitrososphaerota archaeon
GAGAAAAAACCTGTAACCCACTACAGACCTGGGTCGAGCATATTCTCTATTGCAACCACAGGCTGTAACTGGCTTTGTAAATATTGTCAGAATTATGATATCAGTCAGAGAAGAAAGACAGAAGGCACAGATTTGAGCCCCGAGGAGGTAGTTGAGTTGGCCATAAAATCTGGCTCTCAGGGGATTGCCTACACATATAATCAGCCATCAATATTTATCGAGTTTGCTAGGGACTGTGGAGTCATTGCAAGGAAAAATGGTTTGTTCAATATTTTTGTATCAAATGGTTATGATACTCCAGAAACTGTAAAGATGATGAATGAGTTTCTTGATTGCATAACAGTTGATTTCAAAGGAAACGCTGAACCTAATTTTACGCGAAAATATATCGGCGTTCCAGATCCCAAACCAATCTTTGACACACTCAAAGAAATTCGAGACAAGACCAAGATTCACGTAGAGATCACTGATTTGGTAGTTCCACAAGTAGGCGACAATTTGGAATATGCTGCAAAACTCTGCAAGTTCATTTATGATGAATTTGGTCCTGACATGCCAATTCACTTTTTACGATTTCATCCAGATTATAAGATGATGGAGTTTGAACCAACACCAATCAAGACACTTGAGAAGCATCATGAAATAGCAAAAAAAGTGGGCCTAAACTATGCCTATCTGGGAAACGTACCGGGCCATCCACTTGAGCATACGTATTGTGCACAATGCAAAAAAGTCGTGGTAAAAAGATACGGCTTTGACATCCAAGGGTGGCATCTTGATGATGACAACAACTGCAAATTCTGTGGCAACAGCATACCTATAACAGGACAGCTGGCAGAAAATTACAAGCAAAATAGATTTCAGTTTGTTGTCTAGACTGCTACTGCCCTAACAGGAGACCCCGTGGCATCCTTTAGCTTGAGTGGCAATACTATAAGCCTAAAGGAAACTTTCTTAATTTTATCAAGATTGCACAAATTTTCTAAAATCAAGACATCTTTTTTCAGCAGCAAGTGGTGAACTGAAAACTTTGGGTCTTTGCCTAGATCAATGCTAGGCGAGTCTATTCCTATCAGGCTTGGTTTTCTTTCCGATAGATAACTTGCAGCGCCTGCTGAAAGGCCTGGGTTTCTTGCGAAATAGTCCTTTCTTGATGTATTTTTTGACCAGCCTGTACCAAAAATTATGGCTGAATTTTGAGGAATCTTACCGTTTTTTGCTTCAAATCTGGCAATGTCATTTTTTGTAATTGGCTCATCGGGGCCTTTTCTTATCTTACACAGAAAAGCATTGGTTATCAATCGATTGAGAGGTATTTTGTCTATCTTCAACCCTTTTTCTATAAAATGATACGGAGCATCAAGATGAGTTCCAGAATGCGAGCTCAGGAAAATCAATTCAAGGTTGTACCCGTCTGACTTTTTGTCTGCCCAAGAAATGAATTGCGGCCGCGGAGAGCCGGGAAAACTTGGAAGTTTGTTAGAAATTTCAAGTGTTAGGTCAATTGGTTCCATCAAGTTGGTTGGAATTGGTCATAAATCAATTTTGAGTTTGCTAGGCAAAGGCTAAATATTGTGCGACTCGAATTATCTCATGCCAACTACTTACATATTGATAAATTCAGATTTGGGTTCTGATATGGAGATAATTAAGCAAATCAAAGACATACTGAACAACGAAGCTGCCGTAAAATATGAAATTCAAGGAGTTTATGGCGTCTATGACATTATAGTCAAGATTACTGCTGATTCAATGGATCGTCTAAGAAGCATTATTACTAATAAAATAAGAAAGATAGACAAAGTCTACTCTACACTAACAATGATGGTAATAGAAGAACAGGAAAAATAGCTTATTTTCCGAGTGCGTCAACTACCCGTAAAATCTCTGATTCTGTGTTAAAAAAGTGCGGTGACGCCCTGATTATCTTCTTAGAAAAGATTTCCCGCACGGCAAGTATCATATTTGCTTCTTCAAGCCTCTTGACCACCACCTCGGGTTTCTTGTCTTGAATGGTAAACGATACAATGCTCGTTCTTTTCTTATCTTCCTGCGGGCCAAGCAGAGTGATGCCAGGTATTTTTGATAGCTCGTCGCGCATCAAATTTGCAAGTTTGACATTTTGATTCCTTATCTTGTCAATTCCTATCTTGAGTAGATAGTTGACAGATGCCTCAAGTCCTGCCACTCCAACCCAATTGCGAAATCCTGCCTGAAATCTGGCTGGCATCTCTTTATAGGCCAACTTGTTATCATGAAAAATTGCAGATTCTCCACCAACCTGCAAGGGCTCTATCATCTCACTTGATTCCTTTTTGCAGAAAAATATTCCCATCCCCATAGGACCGCATAACCACTTGGATCCATTAAAAGACATGAAATCGCATCTAATCTTGTTTACATCGACATTATCAATACATCCAACTGTTTGTGCTGCATCGATAAAGTAAGGTATGTTCTTTTGTGCAAGATACTCGCCTATCTCCTCGACTGGAAGTATAGCCCCAGTGTTAAACAAGGCATGGCTAAGTACAACAAGTTGGGTATCATTGTCTACTGCCTTTTTTAACAAATCAAATTCAAAATATCCAGTTTCATCAATCGGCATGTCTCTTATCTCTACTTTCTTGCCAACTCTGACCCAAGCGTAGTGATTTGCAGGATGCTCGTGGTTTGAACCACGTGTAATGATGTTACATTTTGGCTTGAACTTTATACCGTTTGCTACAATGTTTATTCCATCAGTCACGCTTTGTGTAAGAACAACTTCTTCATGCCTGCATTTGATCAACTGAGAAATTGCTTTGCGCAGATTGTTAAGACGTTCTTTTACATAATTATCCGATAACTCTGAATCAGGCCCATACTCGTTATATCTGGAAAGAAAATCATTCATTGCATGTATGCTTGTTTTTGGCATCCTGGCTGTGGATGCATTATTTAGATAGATTCTATCCTTATAGGGAAATTCTTGAGAAAAATCAAAATCCAAGTTCATTATTATATTACAACTACTATCCTACTGTATTGCTTAAAAATCATGATAATGAATCCCAAGCTTTGACTCCGAAATTAAAAGACATTATTTCGCAAAAACAAATCAATTTTATTCTGTATTCGGATCCTTTCCTAAAAGCTGGCTTTGTATCAAAACTTGTCAGCGAAACAGAAACTAACATTTTGTATATTGACTTTGATTTACTGTATAGTGGATACGTTGCATCCGGTGCGCTCAAATCGCAGAAGAGCCTCACATTGTATCAACCCTCTGAGGATACAATTGATAACATTTTGACAGAGGTGCTAGTCAAAGCAAGCATGTCAAAGGTACTAGTTATAATAGACTCGATCAACGGTCTCTACAATCTGTTAAATTACAAAAAACAAGTTGGAAAGACAGTGGCTTCGATAATCATGTTGCTTGCAAGCATTGTCCGCCACACAAATTCTTCTATTGTTATAGCTAGTATGGCAAGATACAAGAAAGAAGAAGGTTGGGTCCTATCACCTACTGGGAAACGTCTCATTGAGACAAAAAACAACAAAAAGATTCTACTTGAATATGGAAAAGACGGAATTATTGTAAATCCTCTAAATGGCTCCGATAAAATTCTACTGCCAGCTAATTCAATCCAGCTTTAATCCAGTCTCTTAATTATGTGATATCCAAACTGTGTCTTTACCACATCTGAGATTTGTCCCTTTTCCAGTGCAAACGCGGCTTTTTCAAATTCTTTTACCATTACTCCTCTTCCAAAAAGTCCCAAGTCTCCACCCCTCTTTTTTGAAACATCAATTGAATATTGTTGAGCAAGCTTTGAGAAACTTTCGCCACTTGATAGTTTTGCCTTGATCTCAAGTGCAACACTCTGTTTTTCTACTAGTATGTGGGCGCAATGAATCTTGGTTACCATGTGATCACAAATCAATAACAAATTATAAAAAATTTAGGGATGCAAATTGAATGCTGATTCTAACTTTTTAGAATGAGAAAGTTTTTTCAAACGCTGTTATAAAATTCTCAAACGCCGTTATAACATCGATTTTTTCAGCAAGTTATATTAAGATCATTTATCGCAGTACTGAACATGCCAGTTGGAATTATTCCAGATATAGGCGAACAAATGTGCATAGGATGTGCACTCTGCGTAGAGATTTGTACATCACTAGGCCCAGACGTATTAAGAGTAAAACCAGTAGAAGGCTGGAAGAGAGGTAAAGCATTTGTATTTTATCCAGAAAGATGCATCTCAGACGGTGCATGCATCGGCGTTTGCCCAACAAAGGCAATCTTTTGGATGAGACCAATGGACTTTACTCCAGGACAACCAGTCCCACTATACAGAAACTCTGTATTCGTCAAAGGTTGGACCGAGCTAGCAGAATAGGTCTGACAATTAACTCCTTTTTATTATTCTATCACCTAAACTTCGTTTTCTACATATATGGAATGCAATAATCTCTAAACATTGAGCAAACCAGGAAATCTCTGGCGAAGAGTACACGGTAAGATTACAAAGAAACCTACGAACTTTAGTTGGCTAATTGATAACAAACTTGCAGGCAGTGGAATGCCAACAACAATAGAGGAGATAACTTGGGTGCAAAAGCAGGGAGTAAAATCAATTGTTACAATGACAGAAGCACCTCTGCCAGAATCGTGGATAAAAAATGTAAAGTACTTGCATGTACCTACTGAGGATCTTTCCGCACCTGATATGGAACAAATTGATCAAGCAGTAGAATTTATTCATGAAAGACTCCAAAGTGAAGAGCCTGTTATGGTTCACTGTGCTGCAGGCATAGGAAGAACTGGAACTATTCTGGCATGCTATCTTGTAAAATATCACAAATTATCTGCAAAGGACGCTATAGAAAAAGTGCGAAAAGAAAGACCGGGCTCGATTCAATCTGAATCTCAGGAAATAGCCATCGGCTTGTATTACAAGCACACACGACTGTAGCTATTCTGGTATTGATGTAGTTACCATCTTTCCGTTTTCAAGCTTAATGAAGAGGAATCTATTGTCCTTGAAGATCAAGGTTATCTCATTGCTTTCAGACTTGTCTTCGACCTCAAGCAATTCCTGTCCTCTAATGCCATCAAATTTTGCCATAATGCCGTTCTGATCTTTCCATTAATAATTATTTTTAATTTATCACCTATTTACCTTAGAATTTATCTACAAGATGAGGAATTTTTAATTGAATAATGAAATCATATTATCTATTCATTGTCATAACCATTATGATCCCAATTTTATTACTGCATCCAACATTTGCTGCTCCTGCTCAGGTTTCAGGACCAATAATTCCTCAATGGATAAAGAACAATGCCAAATGGTGGTCAGATGGTACAATCAGTGATTCTGATTTTATCAAAGGTATTCAATACCTAGTCCAAAATGGTATAGTGAAAGTTCCACCATCTCCAGGGAAATACCTTCAAAATTCAAAGCAAATACCATCTTGGATAAAAAACTCTGCTGGATGGTGGGCAAATAGCATGGTTGATGATTCGGAGTTTGTCAAAGGAATAGGATATCTTGTTCAAGTGGGCATAATTCAGGTGAGCCTATCGCAACCAGTAAACCAGACCGAGAGTATGACCCCCATAAATCCGGAGACTGATCAAGATACAATACCAACATCATGTCAAGCAGTTAATGATACATTACCTGATCCCACTTGTACTCCAGGTGTAGCTGATCCAAGAGTAACTCAAGACAACATTGATTCTACTATTTGTGTTTCTGGTTACTCTTCATCGGTTAGACCGCCTGTCTCCTATACAGAACCGCTAAAATTCAAACTCATGGATGCTTATGGTTATGCAGATTCTGCAAGCAACTATGAGCTGGATCATCTAATTCCACTTGAGATTGGTGGTTCCCCTACAGATGTGAGAAATCTGTGGCCTGAACCTCATTACACTGATCCAAATTCCTATGACAAAGATGGGTTTGAGAATTATCTTCATGATCAGGTATGTTCTGGCAGCATAGATCTGCAGACCGCACAAAATGAGATTGCTACTGATTGGATCAAGTATTGGAATGCAGCTGGCAGACCATAACCATATGAATTTTTATGGATTAATTCTATTTGGTGATTTCAATCTCTATTTCTTTAGAGTTTGATTTGGTATCAACTTCTTCAGTATAGTCATGCTTGAACCAAGAAACATAAACTTCTGCGCCAATCTTATGTTTTCCTGCACCAAGATCAGATGCTTTGATCTCCATCTTTTCATCAAAATCAAGCAAAAGTTGCTGTGCTTCTGCTTGATTCATTGGAATATGCGGTTCAAAATTCTTGGATATCTGTACCCAGACTTTCTTTTCTGCCATCTGGGTAAGCTTTGGATTTCTTGTCCAAAAAAGAGCAGCCTTTTTGTATGAATCAAGCGGTGTCCCAACTTCGTGTTTTCGAATCCCTCCTGAATAGAGTTTTACGCCATATTTCAGCTTGAATACATTATCATGCTTATTGTATGCACGCTCCCAATTTTTTTCATTGAATGCTTCACGTAGTCCTCCGGTGACAGAGAATTTCACATTTATTGTTATGTTATCATTCATGCCAAACCTATCGGCAGATTTTTCCAACAAAACCTCACCAATTGTGTTTTTTTCGTTAGTCAACACGTCATAATGATTTATATCCTCAATAAGTATTTTTTTGACTTACACATGGACGTCCAGATCAAAAAGTCTTCTCCAAAAGAAGTTCTATTAGACATAAGGAAATCTGATATAAGCACGCTATATATCGTCCAGCACGAACTGCTAAAGGATCCAACAGTGGAATTTGCCGGTGTAGTTCTGAAACATCCACTTACTAAGGAATATGCAATGCGTGTAAATACATCCAAAGGTAACCCGATCAAGGAAATTGAAAAGGCTACCAAAGCTGCAATAGAATACTCTGATGAACTAAAAAAAGCAATTAATTCAAAAATTAAAGGTGCTTAAATGAAATTTTGCCCCAAATGTGAAGCTAGGCTTAAGCTATCTAACTCAGAGTCTGAATTTGTATGTCCAAAATGTGGTCATAGTGAAAAAGGTTCCAAGGCAACAAAACAAATGAAGGCAGAAGGCGGTTCCACAATTAATGTTCTTGATGAAAGCGAGAAAAAGGAGGCACTGCCAGTCATAAAGATTGATTGTGCAAAATGTGGCAACAATGAAGCGGTTTGGTGGATGCTTCAAACTAGAAGTGCTGATGAGCCTACAACTCAGTTTTACCGTTGTATCAAATGCAGTTATACATGGCGAAACTATGCGTAAAGGTTCTAAAATTTAGAACTATAGACCCATAACACATTTCCCATAACGTTTAACTTTGAGATGCTAGACATGTGAATAAGTTTGGTATTTTCTGCAAAGACTGGAGGTTCTGATGAATGGAAAGCCGTGATATCTGCTATCTCTACTCTAGTTGAAGAAGCAACTTTTGAAGCAACTGGGGAGGGAATTGCTTTTCGTGGCATGGATCCATCTCATGTTGCATTAATTGATATTGCATGGCCAAACTCTGCATTTGAAAAATATGTATGTGATGAGGACGTAAAGTTTGGTGTAAGAATAGATGAATTTGCCAAACTAATCAAAAGAGCCGATAAAAAAGATAACATTGAGATCAGTATTTCAGAAGAAAAATTATTGCTTGTTACAATTGGAAAAAACAAGAAATACAAAATGAGATTAATTGAAAGTTCTGCTACAGATACTCCTTTGCCAAAAATAACATACAATGCAAAGGTCGTTGTAACATCAACTGAGTTTGATAAAATTCTAGGTGACATTCAAGTGGTTTCAGAATATCTATCAATTAGTGCTACCACTAGTAAAGCAGAATTCTCTGGTAGGGGAGACTCTGGTGAAGCCGTCATTACGCTGGAGAAAGGGATGCCTGAAATGCCAGAGATTGAAGTCAAAGAAGACAGTACAGCCACTTATAGCTTGGAATATCTTAACAGTATTGTAAAAGCAGTGGGAGCTGTAGCTGGAACAGTGACATGTGAATACTCCACCAAGATGCCATTAAGACTGGAATTTAAAGTAGCAAACGTGGGAAGAATTCATTTCTATCTGGCTCCAAGAGTTGAAAGTTAAAAGCATTTAAGGACATTAACGTCAGGTATTACTGATTTGAAGCTAGTTCTAAAGTTCGGTGGAACATCGATTTCTTCTGCTGCAAACGTGCAAAACGTGTGCAGCTTGATAAAATCACTCTCAAAAGAACACAAGATAATACCGGTTTTTTCAGCGATAAGCGGAGTTACAGATGATCTGATTAGAATAACAACTCAGATTAAAGATAAAAATGAAAAAGCAGCAGACTCGATTGCAAAAAAAATCATCAAAATGCACATGGATACTTCTAACCAATGTGTGAAAAATCCAAAGATTCGAAAAGAACTAGTAGATAAAATGAGATCTGATCTTGATGAGTTTGAAGAGCTGCTACATGGAATGCTTCTCATCGGAGAAGTTACTCCTAGGTCTTCTGATTACCTAATCTCTTTTGGGGAGAGATTATCTGTTAATCTAGTTGCTTTTGCGTTAAATGACGTAGGTGTCAAGGCAATCCCGTTGACAGGAAAAGATGTTGGAATCATTACCGACTCGAGTTTTGGTGAGGCAAAACCATTGATGGATACTACAAGACTACATGTATCTCATAAAATCGAAAGTCTTTTGCAGAAAAAGATAATGCCAGTGATAGGAGGCTTTGCAGGTGCAGATCAGCATGGTAACATAACTACGTTTGGTAGAGGAGGTTCTGATTACACCGCCACAATAATTGCATCTAGCATAAAGGCTGATGAAGTGTGGTTGATGAGTGATGTGGATGGATTGATGACAACAGACCCAAAAATTGTGAAAAATGCCAAACTCATCAAAGAGGTATCATATATTGAAGCAATGGAGATGGCTCTTTTTGGTGCAAAGCAAATTCATCCGCGAGCACTTGAACCATTAGTTGCAAAAAAAATCCCATTGCGAATACGAAATACATTCAATTTGAAAAATCCTGGAACGCTTGTAACAGCAGATCCGCAACCTGATACTCAAAAGACGGTTAAATGTGTAAGCGCAATAAGGCATACTGGATTAATTGATGTAAGAGGCGGAAGCATGGTTGGCGCTCCTGGGACTGCTGCCACTATATTTTCTACCCTTGCAAAGGCTGGAGTTAACGTCATGATGATCTCTCAGAGCCCGTCTGAATCAAGTATCTCAATTATTGTAAAAAAGAATGACATGGACAAGGCTGTCAATGCACTAGAAATGAACTTGCTTGGAAAAATAATAAAAAAAGTAGATGTTACTGTAGATGTTTCCATTATTGCATTAATTGGCTCTGGAATGAGAGGAATTGCAGGCGTTGCATCTAAGGTATTTACTGCTGTTGGAAAAAGGGGAGTAAATGTAATCATGATTGCGCAAGGCTCATCTGAACTCAACATTGCCTTTGTTGTAAAAGATTCAGACTGTAATGCAGCAGTACAGGCATTACATGATGAATTTGAACTTGCAAAAAGTAACTAGATAATTTCACTAAAAGATATTTATGCTAATCAAGCCCTCGTAGTATATGAAAAGACTCCTTATTGTGGGAATTATTGCAGCAGTTGCAGGAGTCATATTTTCCATCCCGTTGTTGTCTGACCATTTGGCTAATGCAGGAACTATTAAAAAAATACAATTTACTCAAACTTTGACATCTTCGCAGGATCCTGGTCAAGGCCATAGTGACGAACAACTTGCAATGGTATTGGCACCAAATAATGGAACACTTTACGATGGTACATTGACATATACTTCAAGCGAACCTGTTCAGGTCATAATATTTCATAAAATAGATAAAAGTGATTCAAAAGGCCAGCCTGTCTGGACAGTTGATAACAATACAATTTATGCTGAAACCATAATTAATTCAGACTCTAATGGTGGAACCCTTGACTTTGCAGGTTCTGCAATAGGACTTCACTCTACTAATTCTTCGCAGTTTGTAGCTACGATAAGCGTTGACGGGTGGACAAGAGGCACTACACCACCACTCTTCCAGAATGCAACTCTGTTTTCTGTCAACAACCTAAAGTTATCCAGGGCAGAAATTCCTGTAACCATACCTCTCAATGAAGGATTCTACAATGGAAAGTCGGTTTACTATATCATAACTGATTCAAGCAACAGCGACGATGCTGCTCAAATATCAACAAAGCAAAACTGGAAAGTTCAGGCAGCCCCTCTTTTGGCACAATCACCGCAAAAATTGCTAAGTAAGGTGTATGTATTTACAAACGGAATATCTGGAAATGGAACCAAGGGATACCAAAATAATGTATTCTCAGATTCACCGTTAGGTAACAACTATACTCCAATTAATCTAGTAATACAAGCAAAATGGGCTGTTGGAAGAACGCCCCAAGTTCTCAATTCAACAAAAGACATTCTTGCTGCAAATGCAACAGGCAAGCTAACACTTACCACTACTGGCACTGTTATGAACATGCCGCAGGTAGTTTGGCCTGGCGGACAACTAACTGTAAGAGACAACAAGGAATTATCAGATCAAACATCTTACACGGGCGGTCAAGTACTTGACATTGATAATGCATCCAAGTTTGTCACATTTGTAGCCCATAGGGGATGGGGTCCTGATGGAAAGACAATCTATTATATCATTACAAGTGGTACGCCTGAAGGCCCCGCAAAGATGATGGGATTGATGAATACGCCAGCACTCTCATTACTCTCATCAACTGCAAGAGATCTCTATCATTTTGCCAACGGCATAACTGGCGGAGGCCCATTTGGATTTCAGGAAGGAATTTCTGGAGCAGGACTTGGTGATACATCATACTCTCCGATTTGTAAGATCTCAATGGTAACATGGCAAGATGCTGGAAATGCAACCCTGTTAGAAAATGTCAATGACATCAACTTTGAAAAATCTCAAGGAAGCATAACTGTACAACCTGCACTTGTATACAGTAACAACTATCTAGTTGATTGCCCTATTATTGAGATTCCCAAAAACGGTTCATGAAAAGGGATAAATTTACTCTGAAAAATTCTTAGTAATAATGGCAGGCAAATTGTACATTGTTGGTGTTGGACCGGGACACCATGATCATATGACTTTTCGAGCTAAAGAGGTAATTGAAGAAAGTAATACTATTGTCGGATATGAAACCTACGTGAACTTGGTAGAGGATCTCATTGATGGAAAAGAAGTTCATAGATATGCCATGACTCAAGAAGTTGAGCGTGCACATCAATGCATTGAACTTGCAAAGGCAGGAAAGATAGTTTCTCTTGTCTCAAGTGGAGATCCAGGAATTTATGGCATGGCCGGTTTGATATATGAGATTCTTGCTGAAGAAGGCTGGGACAGAAAAGAAGGTCTGTATGTAGAGATTGTTCCTGGAGTTTCCTCTCTTAACTCATGTGCAGCTTTGGTAGGCTCACCACTCATGACTGATTTTGCTGTAGTTAGCATGAGCGACTTGCTTGTCCCTTGGGAAATCATAACAAAAAGAGTTGAAGCTGCAGCACAGGGAGACTTTGTAATTGTAATATACAATCCAGCAAGCAAAAAAAGAATTCATCAGCTACAAGATACAAGAAAACTTTTGTTAAAATACAGAACTCCCAACACTCCAGTAGCCATAGTCAAGGGTGCATACAGAGAATCACAAGAGGTTGTCCTCACTGATCTGGAAAACATGGAAAATTTCCAAGATAAATTGGGAATGATAACCACCGTGATAATAGGCAACTCTTCTACGTACAAATACAAAGATATGATGATCAACCCTCGTGGATACACGTCAAAATACAACATAGTAGAGCCACAAAAAAATAAAAACAAATGAAACCAGTCAGGGTAGGCCTTACCTTGCCTCAAGGATGGCTTGATGAATTTCCTACATCTAATCCTCATGAACAATTCCTTTTTTCTAAAAATGTTGCACTAGAGGCTGAAAAACTTGGTTATGATGCGGGATATGTGTATGATCATTTCATTCCGTATTATGGGAACAATAGTAATGGTCCATTTTTTGAGGCCTATATTCTACTTTCTGCCATTGCGTCAGTTACATCAAGACTTAGAATTGGACAAGTAGTAACATGTAATTCTTACAGGCATCCATCGCTTTTGGCCAAGATGGCATCTACTCTAGATGCAATCAGCAATGGAAGACTTGAATTTGGAATCGGTGCAGGATGGTTTGAACATGAATACACTTCTTATGGCTATGAATTTGTCAACGCCGCATCTAGGATAGAGCAACTAGATGAATCTCTCACAATCATAAAGAAAATGTGGAAAAATGAAAAATCAAGTTTCAAAGGAAAGCACTATTCAATCAAGAATGCAAACTGCAACCCAAAACCCATGCAAAATCCACATCCTCCAGTAATGGTAGGGGGAGCAGGAAGTAAATTGATGGAGGTTGTGGCAAGACATGCTACAAGGTATAATCATCCGTTTGGCACTCCTGAGATATTAAAAGAAAAAATTAGTCTATTAAAGGCAAAATGCAAGCTGGCAAAGCGAAATCACAATGAAATAGAAAACTCTGTTCTATTGCGGGTGTTAGTAGGAAAAGACAATGACGAAGTAAAACAAATCATTTCAGGCTTGAAGAAAAAAAATGAATCAATTGCAGATTTTGTTCTTCGCTCAAAGGATAGTATTGCTCTAGGCACGCCAAATGAGGTAGCTGAATATCTCAAGCGATACCAGCAAATTGGTATCAGCTATTTTATAGTAAATTTCATAGGCCTATCAAGATCACTTGCCATGCTCTCAACATTTTCAAGTAAAGTAATTCCTGTTCTTAGGTAGTAGCTTTGATTGATTCGTAAAGATCTTGGGACAAGACTAGCTTTTCTCGTATAGGCCTGATTATGTCAGATACGTACTTGCCAGCAGCAGATTTTAGATCAGATGGATGCAGTTTCTTTTCTGCAAAGTCCTTCTCTAGTTGTTGATAACTGGTATAGCTTACGTTACCGCCAAATTTCTCTGGCCTTTCAATGGTTATTTCATTAAATTGGTGAAATACAACATATCTGAAGATCTCCAAAATAGGATTTTTCTCTACAATCCCCTCGGGGCACCAAGCTTTTTTGAATTTTGCCTCGATTTCTTTGTCTGTATCATGAATGAATATTCCAGACGCTGACTTGGATTTGCTCATCTTACTTGCAATAATTTGTGAATCCGAATCAGCTGCAGTCTCAGGTTCGCTCAACCCTGCAAGTATGTGGTGGTGAACTGCTATGGGAACTTTCCACTTCATTTTAGGAAAAATCTCGCGCACAAGCATGTGTATTTTTCGTTGGTCCATTCCAGAGTGCACTATATCTAAATCCAGAGAGTGAATATCTACAGCTTGCATGGGAGGGTAGAAGAGTTGACCCAACTCAATCTTGTCCTTGTCTGCACTTCTACCCATTATTGTAAGCGAACGCATGGTTCTGTCAAGCGACATGTTTTTTGAAAATTTAACCAAGTCCATCCAATACCCCTTTCGTGATTCATAGAGATCAGAGCCTTCAACAATTTCTACACCTGGGCAAAATAATTTGAAAGCATCAGCATAATATTTTGAAACCATTCTAATCTTGTCCCAATCGCCACCCAGCTTGTTATTTATGTAAGTGTGCCAATCTGCCAAAAATACAGTGCACTTTACTCCTGCCTTGATAAAGTCATTTATCTTAAAACCGGTAACTATCAGACTGCCTAGATGTAAAAATCCGGAAATTTCTAATCCGATGTAATGTTTGGGATTGGAATTTGTATTGAACAGATTGACTAATTCTTCCTGCGTAACTACTTCTTCAGTAGGGTCTCTTGTAACCAGATTGACTTTTTCTGTAACATCCACTGCAAGTCAAATCTTCCCTTGTGATCCTATAAAGTTACGCGTCAATATCATCTGTCTTCTTTCTTGGTCTTGTGCTGAGATATAATGCATGGGAGCTTATGACCAAGGCAGCAAGGAACATTTTTGTAGCAAAGTTCAGGTTCCATGGTCTTGTAGGATCAGGGTAAGCCACTGTCAAAGAGTCTATGTCTGGCACCTTTCCATTTACAATTCCAGCAGTAATCTGTGCATCAAGAACAATAAAGTTGTAAATCACTTCGTATAGGCATATTGCTGCCAGACTTGCCAACATCAGCTGCACTAACGTAATTTGCCATGAAGGAACCGAGACTGTTCTTTTCCATCCAATTCTAGTGACACAATACCAACCAATTATTGAAGAAAAAAATAACCATGACGTTAACTTGGCAAAATGATTCGTAGGAAATTCAGTTTTTTCTAATATTTCACCCATGACATATGTTCCATTTTTTTGCCATTCTTGATACATCTCATAAATTCCGTAGAAGGTTATGGACAGCATTATGAATCCACATATGTAGAATATGTACAGAAATATTCTATATCCAGATTGATCCTCATGCAGGTGAACCTTCATCAAGCACGATTGTTCCCACCTGAAATATAAAAATTGGTTTTAATTTCATTCACGAAGTTTAATTATAGTGTAAAATTTGGTAATTTGTAGTTGAAAATTCCTATAAACGTTCCAGTGATAGGAAAGGAAGAAATCAATGAAGTACGATCTGTTTTACTAGAAAAATCGCTAACAACCGCTGCAAGCGCTGGTGGCAAAAGAGTTCAAGAGTTTGAAAAACTACTTGCAACATATACGGGAGCAAAATACGCAATAGCAGTAAATTCAGGAACTGCTGCATTACAAGCCGCCCTTTATGCACTTGACATAAAACATGGCGATGAAGTATTGCTGCCGTCATTTACATTTGTAGCAACTGCAAATGCAGTCGTATCTGTCGGGGCAAAACCAGTGTTTGTTGATATAACATCAAACAATTATACCATGGATCCAGTAGATTTGAAAAGAAAGATCACAAAAAAATCAAAGGCAGTAATACCAGTTCACCTATACGGAAATTTTGCATATATGAATGAAATTTCTGAAATAGCACGCAGACACAATCTGGATGTAATTGAAGATGCCGCCCAATCACTTGGAACAAAATACAAGAATAAACAGTCGGGAACATTTTCTCGCTTGGGTTGCTTTAGTATGTATGCTGCAAAGGTAGTGACAGCAGGAGAAGGTGGAGCAATTGTTACAAATGAAAAAGGATTGTATGAAAAACTTCGCAAGATAAGAAACCACGGAATGCTTCATGGTTATGATACTAGAATTTTAGGACTCAATCTGCGACTTCCTGAAATATCGGCCGCTCTAGCTAAAATACAAATGAAAAAACTTCCTGCACTTCTCAAAAAAAGAGAAAGAAACGCCAAAATTTTAACCGAGCTCTTGGGGGACTTGAATGTTATACTGCCTATTGAAAGAGTCGGTGTCAAGGTGAACTGGTATCTTTACACCATTTCTACAAAGAATCGTGATAAATTAGCAAAGCAACTAAACGCCAAAGGAATTGGTGCAACTGCTTACTACTCAATTCCCGCTCACAAAACCCCATTTTACAATAGCAAGACAGCTTTACCAATGACCGAATGGGCTGCCTCGACTGTTCTTAGCTTGCCTGTGCATCCACTTGTTACGGAAAATGATCTTCATTATATCTCAAAAACCATGCATCAATTGGTTTGAAAATGAATCTAATAGAAGAAATAGCAGGAGAATTATGCAAAATCCTACTTCCAATAGAGGATAGGATTTACTTTGGAAATCCAAAGTCGACTGTGGCGGTGTGCACTCTATCTAGCATGAAACTGCTCGATGAGATCGTAAACTCTTCACTCATATCCAAAGTTAATGTTGCCGGAAGACTACTGTCAGAGAACAAAGGAATTGATATGCTTGTAAGGCATGTAATATCAAATCCAGAAATTTCTGTTATCATACTGTGCGGCAAAGATACAGTGGGACACAAACCAGGTTATTCGCTACTTTGTTTACATAAAAATGGGATAGACAAAGATGGAAAAATAATTGGCTCTCAAAGTCCAGATCCAATTTTATCATTAAGAAATAACGAAGTAATAAAATTTCAAAATCAAGTAAAAATCATAGATAGAATGGGCGAAATCAATATCTCGAATCTGAGATCAGAGATCATCAATAAAATTCAGTAACCGTCGATCTGCCTTTGTTTATTTATCTGATGCTTTTTTTGGTATTCTTTTAGTATGTCCTCTGGCGTCATGTTTAGCTCAAGTGATGCCTGGACTACAAAATGCCATATATCAATAAGCTCCTCTCTTGCTGCAGCCTCGTCAAACTCTGTTGGTTTTTTCCACCATTTCCAATTTGTTGTTCGTTGTAATTCTACCGCTTCATGAATGATAGCAGTACATAATGAAGAAATTTTTCCTTGTGTATCCTTTGGGTAGCGTTCTAGATTCATCATTCTCTCTAAATTTTTTTGTAATGTGAAAATCGTGTCTAGCTTGTCATCCATGGACTCATTTTTCCATTGATATCTATAACCTTTGTTAGAAATGAACCATTTTTTTATAATAATTGAACCTGCTCTGTATGCGTGACCTGTTCAAGTTAACAAGCCCTGCAGTTCCGTATTTCTCAACCGCAAATGAGCCCATTACATTTCCATATATGACAGCCTCCCTGATTATTGGAAGCTTTGTGCTCTTTTTACTGGCCAGATATCCAATCATGCCACCAGCAAAAGAATCTCCTGCCCCTGTAGGATCTACTATATTTTCAAGCGAAAAGGCAGGTGAAGGAAATACAACATCATCATAAAATAGTAAGGAACCATGCTCTCCCTTCTTTATGATTACGAACTTTGTTCCCCACTCCATGATCTTTTTTGCGGCCTTGATCAAGTTGTGAGTTTTTGTTAGTAGTCTAGCTTCTTCATCATTTATGACAACAGAGTCTACCACTCCCATCATCTTTATTACATCGCTTCTTTTTGTTGAAATCCAAAAATCTATGGTATCGCACATTGAAAATCTGACCTTGTCAAATTCCTTGATTATCTTTGTATTTTGAGCGGGGTCATTGTTGGCAAGATAAACAAATTCGGATTTTCTATACTTTTCAGGAACTATAGGCTTGAAATCTTTTAGTACATTTAGTTCAGTTTTATTGGTAGTTCTCGAACTCAATGTCTGGTCATAACTTCCATCATATCGAAAAGTTTGGCCATTTGCATGTACCACACCCTTGGTATCTACAAATTTGTCAAGTACTGTTTGGTATCTTTTAGGAAAGTCATTGCCAACAACTGCAATGAGACCAGGTTTCTGAAAGAAACTGGAGGAAATCGCTGCATATGTAGCAGCTCCTCCTAATGCATTTTTGATAACTCTAGAGGGAGTCCTAATGGTATCTATGGCAACAGATCCAAAAACAGTCAGCATACTTTGCTGATTTTATACACCGTCTATAAATGCTCTAGCTTCGTCTTGGGTTGGATAGTACGTGAATGGGACGCTTACAGTTGTAAAGAGAATGTTATACTGGCTCGTTCCTGTCAATTTGAGACTTGGTACGTTGTCATTCTTGTTGTACTTGTTCAATACTGAATTGTCAGCAAGAAATGGAGTCTGAGAGACTGCTTTTCCCATGGCAGGAATTACTGATGGTGGTAGTACTCCAGTACCGAGATTCTCTCCATTTGCAGATACCATAAAGTTAGTTTTTCCAACATTTAGAATAAGCAATGAAGGATTATTGAACTGGAGTTGTAAATTGTATAGCGTTCCTTGATCAGTCTTCTGCACAACCGTGCTTTGAACAATAGAAACATGAAGATCGGAAACTGATAGGTATTGAACATAACCAAATATGCCTACGGCAGCAACTATAATGCTTATAACTACAATTTTGGTTCGTTTTTCCATAACTGGGATGATAAAATTCCTTTTTAGCACAAGTAGAAAAAAAAATCCAAATAACTTGTGTAAACTTTTTGATCTGTTTTTGAAGCTACTTAGAGCTAACAGAATAAATCAAAATGGAAAGATTGAATGTTACAAATGGCCAAAATCAGAATCAAGTATGGGCAAAATGAGATAGAGATCGAGTCAAAGGACTTCTATATAGACAACCAAAGCGCAGATGAGATAATAAACAACCTTTCTGTATACGTAAAAGATCAAAATCCCGGTACGCTTCAGTATGACTATTCCTACAGCCAACCTTCTCAGGGAAATGAGGTGCTAAACATGCTTGACGATGCTGAGATTCACGAGCCTGAATTTGTAAAGCCTGCATTTCTTGACAAGAAGCAGATAAAGAGCAAGATTAGAACACTTGCAGACGATGCGTTTTTTGATCAACCACGAACCGTCTCAGAGGTGGTTGCCCAACTGCATGAATATGGCTGGGCGGCTGTTCCATTGGATGTATCCAAAGTCCTAACAGACATGGCCTTTAGCAATGAACTCCAAAAGGACTTGAGAGAGAAACGCAGCTACTATTCTATTGCTAAGATAGTGGAACTTAACTGATCTTATAGCCACAAGTAGCACAGGAATCAAATACATCTCCTTCTAGGTGGTCAAAATGAGCATTACACTTTAGGCATGTATGATGCATGTCAAAATAGCCATCTTTTTCGACCTTGCCCACACGATTAGACTGTAATTCTATACTTCCACACTTTATACAATGGCATCCGCATTGCATAGAATTTTCTGGGTTTTCACTATTAATAATCTAGTTGAAACTTAGCTTGTTTGAGAATCGTAGAGCAACAACTGCGGAGATTGCGACTACCAATGGGACAAACATTGGGAACTCTGGAATTGCAGTTGTACCTGTAACCTGTAAAGTGCCAGTCTCATTAGGCTTCATTCCTATCCAAACATAGGTGCCATTATCATTGAATGGATTGGTAAGTATCGATTTTGTATTTATTGTTGATTGGTATGGACCCCATAGCAGTGCCTTTGGCATTATTACTGTAACATAGGAATTTGCTTTATCAATGTCAAAAGCATATGCTTTTGATGATTGATCAAAAACTGGAGATCCTGCATTCACTAGAGTCCTTATTCCAACATTGAATGTCTGGTTTTGCCATTGTACAGTTTGAATAGTTTCAGGCTCGTTGATGATATATGCAAGATCCATGCCATTTCCAACTTGTCTGAGTCCTTTTCCTCCGAGATAGACTGGCCTGTCATGCGACCAAATCATATCTACTCCTTTAGGAAAATAAAAATCGGTATAGGCAGAATCACTTGGTTCGCGGTAATTCCATTGCCAAGTGCCGTTGTTACTAGACACTGCATTTGGTATGTCATACTTGACTAGTGTTGCATTTCTTTGAGTCGGAAGCAACAAAATAGTCAGTGGGTTTTGATTGATTGTAGAATATTGTACAGAGTTTCCTGCCTGATCACTGACTGTGAAGTTAGCTATAGTACCTGAAACCGTTTCAACATGTATTGCACTAGTGGCGTTTCCTGCTACTACATGTACTACATGAGCTGTCCCATTGCCGTCAATTGAAATTTTGATATCCTCATTTGGCGGCCCTCCCATCGATACCTGGCCAAACGCTACCGTTGTTGAGAAAACTGTTACGATTACTACAAGAGCTAAAAGTTTCAACATGTACATCTTACTCCGAGACGGTCACTCGTAAAATCTTAGCTTCTTGGTTAGGACAGTCATTTTTGTCTCTTGGAAGGTTTACTATCTTATCAGCAACATCCATTCCCTCCTTTACTTCTCCAAATACCGTATACTGTCTATCAAGAAATGTGCTATCTGTGGTTACTATGAAAAACTGTGAACCTGCGCTATCTGGGTCTGTTGCTCTTGCCATTGAGACTATGCCTCTTCTATGTGATTTTGAATTGAACTCTGCTTTTATAGAATATCCAGGTCCTCCAGTGCCCCATTTGCTCTTGTCTGGCTTTTTGGTATTGGGATCGCCTCCCTGAATCATAAATCCTGGTATTACTCTGTGAAAGAGAGTTCCATCGTAAAAATTGCTTTTTGAAAGTTTTGTAAAGTTTCGTACTGTTTCAGGAGCAACATTTGGCAATAATTCAAAGACAATGCTTCCAAAGTTAGTCTCTATAGTTGCCTGTGCCACCTTTGACAAGCCATCATTTTATCATAAGAACTTTTCTACGCAATTTTACTTTGACAGTAAGGTCATCCTTTGGATTATCCATGTAACTAATAAAGTGAGATAAAAGCATTTTATCTAGAATAAAATTAATCAGAAAAACTCTGAAAAATTTTGAAAATTATGATACAAACATACTAATTCGCGACTTGGCAAAACACAAAACTAAATTTACAATTGTGACATACTGCTTCCAAAAACATAGTAACAGTCTTATATAGAAGATCTGAAAAATAAAAAACGTGAATCGTACTACCCAGAGCACAAATATCAAACAAGCAATCAACAATCTGCTTGACAAAGGTTTGACAGATAAGCAAGATATCTACACCAAAGTCGTAGAAGATCTTGGAGTTCCAAGACCAACAGTAAGGCGGGTTGCAAGAGATCTTAGAAACGAACTTTTACAGAAAATTAAGATTTTGCAGTCTGAGGTTCCAGAATTAGAGGGTACTTCAAAGACAACAGAAAGCAGTGACTAGCAAAATCCCTCTATTTTTATAAAATACATTTTCTAGTTTGGAAATTTCCATTACTGTTATATTCAACTATTTTAAGAATAAATTCATGGGCCGACAGTATGACATACCAACTATTGTAACGTCCTGTCTTGCAGTGGCTATGACTATATGTTATTTTATAGTACCAGATAATGGGAAGCAGATATTCCTAGTTTTTACAGCAATCTCATGGTTCATAGTAGCCGTATGTTGGCTAGCTCTGAAAAGTACTCAGTATATGCACAACCTCGGAGGCCATGGACATGATGAAAAAAAAAAGCTAGCAACTAACTACGGCCAAAGACAGCAAACAGTTCATCTCAGTTCAAGTGAATTAGACCATGCAAAAGCAGAGCTTAGCGCTGACTTGGAAACATTGCAAAGCTCGCTGAAAAACAAAGACACAGAGATAGAAAACCTCAAGGCGGAAATTGCGAGCCTTCACACTCTTGTTGAGATAGAAAAATTAAGAGCAGAATTGGCAAATCTCAAAGCACTTGCTGCAAAAGAAAGTGCCAAGAAGAAATAATCTCTTTTCTATTTACAGTGTGGACAGCTGTGCTTTCCATGATTTTCTTTACAAGAAGGACAACTAATGGCTCCTCCATAGTGGCAATCACACACGCATCCATCGTTTAGTTTTTCTTCTGTTATCAACTAGCTAATGAGAATCATACGCCATCTTAATATTTAACGATGTAAAATCACAAATTGTGAAGTACATCATGTTGTCAATGATGGCCTTGACAATATTAGTTGCAGGCCTTGTATTTCCTGCTCAAGCAATGATTCCAACACAAAATCTAGTACCTGAAAGCGATGTTGTAATGCAAAAAACTGTAATTCCGATGAATATTCCTCCAAGTCCCAAGTTACCATTTGGATGTGTTTGGGGTACAGTACAAAATGCAGCACCTGGATATCCTGTTGATATCGAAATTTACAAAAATAATAAACCAGTTTACTTTGCACAAGCTAACGTAACTTCTGACGGCTCGTATCAAAAATACTTTAGAGTTGCAAATACTATCAATGGACATGTTTACAACATTTTTGAAGGAGATTATACTGTTGAAATTTTCAAGTATGTTGTAAACTCTACATCTAGTGGTACTCAAACCTAGAAGAAGACAAAAAAACGGGCTCGGAGGGCTTCGATCCCTCGACCTGTAACTTAGGAGGCTACCGCGCTATCCATGTTTCGCGTCATTTAAGACTCTGCGCCACGAGCCCAGAAAAAATCAGACTTGGTAACAATTTAAGCGTAATCGAGATTGGAAATGATCATTTCCTGAATTTGTTGCCAGTTAGGGTCGCTTGCATTATTCCATCTCTCATAATACACAACATCTTTCAAAGCAAGTCTGTTGAGCCAACCTGCAGACTCTAAATCTGGTTTTTCAGCAAAATTTGTAACGTGTCCAAGGCACAAATACGCAACAGGAACTACATGCTCTGGTATGTCAAGACATTTTTTGAGTGTTTCATTTGAAAGTATGCTGACCCATCCAACCCCTATGCCTTCAGCCCTTGCAGCAAGCCAGAGGTTTTGTATGGCACAGCAAACACTATACAGACCAGTTTCAGGTATGCTGGACTTTCCTATCACAAAAGGCCCAAACTTTGAAGGATCATAAGTAACACAAAGATTCAGTGCCGAGTCCAAGATTCCCTCAAGTCTCAATGAAAGATATTTGGATCTTTTAGGATCCTCGATTAGATTGGAAGAGCGTAACCTCTCTTTGTCAAAAGAATCTTTTACTTCATGCCTCGTCTTCTTGTCTTTGATCAGAATAAAGTTCCATGGCTGTGAAAAGCCTACTGAAGGTGCATGATGTGCTGCGTTAAGGATTCTGGACAGGACCTTGTCTTCTATTGGCTCTGAAGTAAAGTGTGACCTTACATCTCGTCTTGAAAAGACTGCTTTGTAAAAGCCATCTTTTTCTTCTGGTGAAAAATCACCATTCATAGACTATTCATTTAGAACATTGAATATTACTCTTGTTTTCTTAAACGTTAATAACATGTGCGACAGGGTCGTACTTTATTGGGCCGGTAGTCTAGTCTGGTTAGGATACCTCCCTGACACGGAGGTGGTCGAGAGTTCAAATCTCTCCCGGCCCATTTTCTCTGTCTTTTCGAACAGGCCTGCGATTTGAATAGCCAGTCTTTGCAGACTGCTTTCTGTCCAAACTCTGTAGTTTGATGAACAAATTTTTGTAACCCTTTTTTGTTTTGCATGAACTGCTCTTGTTTTGTTGCTGCTCAGCCCATCTTTGACTTGATTGCAGATGCCAACATGTTGAGCATCTCCTGCAACATTTCAGGACTGGCGTTTGCAATGACATTTTGCAAGTCGTCTTTTTGTTTTGGCTGCGGTGGAGATCTTACTG